>NZ_CP069396.1:3036428-3649285 GCF_016887565.1 Archangium violaceum | reverse complement strand
GCCACGACGCTCGAGTTCGTCCTGGAGCGGTACGCGAAGTAGGAGGACGGGCGGGCCGCCTCCCCCGGGGCCCGCTCACTCCCAGGTGGCGGAGAACGCGGTGTGCCGCCGCACGTTGACGAGCAGTGCGCGGTGCACCTGGCTCTCGGGGGGCACCGTCACCGCCGCCCCGCTGGCCGGCACCTCCAGCCGCTCGAAGAGCGTGCCCTCGAACCAGCGGTGCGGTTGGAGCTCCACGATGAAGAGCCCCTCGTCGTCCAGCTCCACCTCCATGGGGACGAACTCCACCCGCTGCAGCTCCACCGGCGGAGGAAAGTCCAGGGCGGCCCGGAAGGCCACGGTGTTCCCCTCGCGCGAGGCAGTGCCTTCCAACAGCACCGAGCGTCCCTCGAGCGATGCCGCCTCCGCGCCCAGGGCTCGCGAGGGAGGCTGGAGCAGCAGAGAGAAGGAGCGCGCCATCCCAGCGATCCCCGGTGAGCGGCCGAGCACCCGCGTCCCACCGCCCTCCGCCAGCAGGTCGTACACCACCTCGCGATCCCACTCCCCCAGCACCCGCCCACCGGAGAAGAAGGAGTCGTGCGCGTGCGCGCTGGGGACGAGCACCTCGCCCATGCGGCGAAGCCAGTGGCGCGAGGCGGCCGACTGAAGGGGCGAGGGGTTCTCGAAGAGGTAGATGGGGCCGAGCACCATGCGCGCGGACGTCAGCTCCACGCGCCAACCGGTATCGGTGGTGAAGCGGCCGGGGACCGTCTCGCCAGGAGCGCGAGCGGTGCGCAGGCCCATGCGGAAGGTGATGCTCCGGCCGCCCGTGCCGGACATCCCGCAGGCCTGGACGCCGCCGAGCAGCGCGGCCCCGAGCAGCGAGGTGAAGGCCCGGCGCGTGGTGCGGAGGGGGGAAGTCATGGCTGCGGCTCCTCCTGTTGGAAGTCCAGGTAGACGGTGAGGGTGCCCTGGAAGGTGCGCGGGGCACCCGCGGCGAAGTGGCGGGTGGCCATCAGCGAGGCCGGCGCGTCCGGGCCGCGGAAGTTGGAGACGTAGTTGAACTCGGCCTCGTGCCAGCGCGCGTCGAGCAGGTTCGACACGGACACGCCGAGCTCCATCCAGTTCCACCGGGCCCGGGCGGCCACGTCGAAGAGGAAGATGGGCTCGCTGTAGCGGTCGAGCGGCAGCGGCTTGGGTCCGATGGCGCTGTGTCCCAGGGCCAGGTTCCACCCCACCGGCAGCCCGGCGATGGAGACGTCGCCGCGCACGGAGGCATCCAGCCGGCCGAGGAGCTGGGGGATGTAGGGCATGACGGTGCCCTCCCACGGCTTCCACGGCGAGGCACCAGGAAGGGGCAACGTGGCGCGGGCCCAGGCGACGCTGGCCTGGACGTCCAAGCGCTCCTCGAGGGTGAAGCGCGTGGTGGCGAAGGCGCCCAGCCGCTGCGAGGGGCCCACGGGCTGGTTGCGGCCGGCCGTCTCGTCGAAGACGAGGTCCTGGGAGACGCGGGTGGCGAACACGGCCCCGCGAGCTTCCAGCGAGTACGGCCGCCCTTCCCCACCCAGCTTCCAACCCAGACCCGTCTCCGCGGCGGTCACGCGGGCATAGGGAGCGAGCTCCGCGTCGGAGAGCGCCGCCGCGTCGCTGGAGCGCGCGCCCAGGCCCGCGCTGGTGAGCCAGGTGAGGTGGGGGGAGAGCCGCACCTCGGCGGTGGCGCGGGGGCTGGCGAAGAAGCCATAGGCCTCCACGGACTCCTCGGGAATGCGCTCGCCCTGCCTGTCCGAGGAGGGCCGGTTCTGGTCCTCCACGCCGAAGAGGAAGGTGTCCAGGCGCAGGCCGCCCCGCAGGGTGAGCCAGGACAGCGGAGCGAGCCGGAGAGAGGCGTAGGCGCCCAGGTTGGTGGTACGCACCTGGTTGTCGAAGAGGGTGCGGTAGGGCGCGCCGCCGTGGTCGCGCAGGCGCCGGGCACGGGTGAGGACGTCGTCGAAGCGGGCCACGTAGCCCAGCTCCAGCGGTTGCGGCTGCCCCAGCCAGGAGAGTCCCGGCGTGTAGCGCCCGCGCAGGCCCATGGTGGTGCCCCGGTAGTACTGCTCGGTGTTGTCGCCGCGCTGCGACTCTCCAACGGGGGGCTGGTCATTGAGGAAGCCGGTGAAGTCGTCGCGGATGCGCATCTGCCGCAGCACGACGAAACCCTGCTGTACGAAACGACCACCCCGGCGCAGCCGAGACTGCAGTTCGGCGGAGAGGAGGTGGCGCTGTCCGGCCCCGCCCTGGTTCGGGTCATAGAGACAGAAGAACTGGGAGTCCGGGTCGGCCGCGCAGGGCATGCGTCCGTCCACCACGTCCGTCTCACGGACGACGCCCGCCGAGGAGAAGCGCGCCGCGTAACTGGCGCCGAACAGACGCAGCCGCGTCTCCTCGCCGACGCGGAACTCCACTTGAGCCATGGCGCCCGCGTTGGCGTAGGCGCGGTTGGGTCCGAAACCATGACCCTGGCGCAGCAGCAGTCCCACGAAGGTGGCCTCATTGGACTCGGGAGGCCCCCAGACGAGGGACAACCGGCGCGAGGCGAAGCTGCCATAGCTGGCGGACGCGGTGAGGCCGCGGCGCCTCAGGCCGAGCTGGTACTCCACGGTGCCCGCCACGCCGAAGTCACCCTGGGATGGGTCATAGGGCCCCTCGGTGACGCGCAGCGAGTCCACCAACTCCGGAATGATGAAATAGGTGTCCGCATACCCATGACCATGGGCATGAGACACCTCATTGAGGGGCACACCATTGAGACGGAACTCCACGTCCTTGCCCTCACCGGCATCAAAGCCGCGGATGAAGATGGTGTCGGCATGCCCCTCTCCACCGTGGTTGGCGAGCATCACACCGGGAGCCAACAACATGAGGTCTGAGGCGGAGTTGCGAGGAACATCCGCGAGTTGCCCCACGGGAATATGGAAGTCCCCGACGGCGGCGGGAGGAGGAGCGGAGGTCCGGCCGCGCACGGTGGTGGCGAAAGAAGGAACCTCCCTCTCCCTCTGGGAGAGGGCTGGGGTGAGGGTATCCGCCCCCGTGTTCCCCGCCGTGGATGCCCCCTCTCCCTCTGGGAGAGGGCTGGGGTGAGGGTCTTCCCCGGGCGGCACCGTGTCCCCCGGAGCAGGAGGCGCAAAAGTCACGGGCACATCGGCCTGGACCTCCAGGCTCACCTCCCCGCGCCGAGCGGGCTGAAACCGCCAGCGAACGGCGGCGGCCATGGCGGCCCGGTCGAACGAAACCCCCGCCGACTCGCGCACCTCCACGCGCGACACCTCCCCCTGCTCGTCGATGGTGAGACGCAAGAGCACCGTGGCGGGGGCAGCGAGCGGAGGCGAGTCCGCGGGCATCACCGGGGGAGGCGCCTCCAGGGGCACGGGGGGGGTCACTGGCACATCGGCCGCGGCGCCCAGCAGGCAGAGCACCAGACAGGAGATCCACATGAGAGACCGCGAGATACACCACCCTCCCCTTGACTCGCAACCATGTTGCATCTACTTCTCGATTGCATGGATATCGGAAGTGGGAGAACGCGGACGTGGCGCGCGGCGCTGGTGACACTGGCTCTGGGGTTGGCGGCATGCGAGCCCGTGGCGGAGGGGGACGTGCGGGTGACGATGAGTGGAGGGGACGGCACGCAGCGCGGCTACCCGAGCCACCTTTTCCAGGATGGCTGGTCGGTGCAGTTCACGAAGTACCTGGTATCGCTGGGGGACTTCACGCTCACCTCCGCCGCGGGAGAGCAGCGGGCGTCGAGTGAGCACGTGCTGGTGGACGTGCAGAAGGGAGACATCCCGCTCACCGAGCTGAAGGGCCTGACGGCGGGGCGCTGGGGGGTGGGCTTCCGGGTGAGCCCGCCGAGGGAAGACACGAAGCTGCCGGACGGGAGCGTGTCCGCGGAGGATCTCGCGATGATGCGAGAGCGGGGCTACAGCTACTGGGTGGAGGGAGTGGCGGTGAAGGAGGGGGTGGGCGTCTACACCTTCCGGATGGGGTTCCCGGTGGATGCGCGCATGGTGGACTGCGTCAACGGGGTGGATGGGACGCTGGGCATCGTGGTGCCGGAGGGCTCGGTGGGGAAGGCGGAGGTGACCATCCACGCCGAGCACATGTTCTACGACCGGCTGGGGACGCACCGTGGGGTGCAGTTGCGCTTCGACGCCTTCGCGGCCACCGCGGACGCGAGGAAGGTCATCACCCCCGAGGGGCTCTCCTCCCAGAAGCTGCTGGACCTACGGGGCCCGGACGGAACCGAGCTGCGGGACGGCCAGGGCAAGCCGGTCGTCTACGAGCCGGGCGCCTACACGGTGAAGACGCTGCAGGAGTTCGTCACCCAGAGCATCGTGGATCAGGCGCACCTCAATGGGGGAGGCGTCTGCACCGTCGCCCACTGAAGTGAGGGCGGGAGCGACCGCCGTCAGACGCGCTGATCTCCCTCGTGCGCCACGCGGCCGGAGAGCAGCTTGGAGATGTGCAGCAGCCGCTCCGTGCCCAGGCGCATGAGCGCCGCGCGAACGCTCGGCTGGCTGAGGACGTGCTGCTCGAAGGCCTCGCGCCCCAGCCGCAGCAGGTGGCACTGCGTGTCCGCGCGCACCGAGGCGCTCGCGGGCCGGCCGAGCAGCAGGGAGATCTCCCCGAAGACGTCCCCTTCCCGCAGCGAGGAGAACGCCTTCTGCCGCCCGTCCGGCTGGCGCAGCACCGGCGAGCACTGGCCCGTCAACAGCAGGTACAGGGCCTCGCCCCGCTGCCCCTGCTCGATGATGATCTGCCCGGCCTCCACCGTTCGCAGCTCGAAGATGCGCGACAGCGCCTGCCGCTGCGGGGGGGCCAGCGCGGAGAAGACGGGGTTGCTGCGCAGCACGTTGGCCAGCAGCCGCTCCCGGTAGAAGGCTTGGGCCGTCTCGCCGACCATGGGGTGCTTCAGGGCGAGCCGCTCCACCCGCGTGCGCGACAGCTCGAGCGCCACGGTGGGCCGGGTCGCCACCACGGTGGCCAGGCGCGGGCTCTCGGAGACGAGGGCGATCTCCCCGAAGAACTCGCCCTCCCCCAGCGAGGCGAGCGTGCGCCGCTCGCCGCCCTCCATCTGGCGCATCACGTCCACCTGCCCCTCGACGAGGGCGAACGTGGACCTGCCCGGCTCACCCTCGGTGATGAGGCTCTGCCCAGGCCGGAAGGAGCGGGGCTCCACTGAGCCCACCAGCTCCACGAAGGGCTCGCGGGCGAGCTGTGAGAAGAGGGGCACGCGCGGCAGCGCCTCGGCGTCAGCGGCGGGAGCGGTCGCCCCCGGGGCCTTGGGGCGCGCGTACAGATCCGCCAGCAGTTGCGGCGTGCGCACATGGCCCGGGTCGAGCTGGAGGAGCACCCTGCACACCGCGATGGCACGCAGCGGTTGGCCCTTCCGGGCCCAATCGGCGGCCAGGGCCTCTCCGGTGGCGAGGGCCTCGGGCGTACGGCCGAGCGACTGGAGCCGCTCGAGTTCCTGATGCAGTGCGTCGGACATGGCCCCTCCTCTATGCCACAGCCCCCGCGCTCGCGCAGCCACGGAGAATGCAATGGCCGCGCGCTCCAGTCGTACAATGGAGGCACCGAGGAGGAATGATGGGCCGCACACACGACATGCCACCGAGTCGACCCAGGTGGAGGACGTACCTCGTCGAGGTGCTCGCGCTGGCCGTTCTTTTCGTCGGCCGAGCCAGCCTCGCCGACCACTACCATGTGCCCTCCGGCTCCATGGAGCCGACGCTGCGCATCAAGGACCACCTGGCGGTGGACAAGCGGGCGTACGGGCTGCGCATTCCCCTCACCCATGTGTGGCTCACCGAGAAGGAGCCGCAACGGGGGGACGTCGTCGTGTTCGACTCGCCCATCGACGGCAAGGTGATGGTGAAGCGGCTGGTGGGCCTGCCGGGAGACCGCATCCTCTTCGATGGCGAGTCGCTCGTCCTCAACGGGCAGCCCGTGGAGCAGCGCTTCACCGAGGAGGGTGTGCGGCTCGAGCTGCTACCGGGAGCGCTCCACCCCCTCGATCCGGAGCCCTATCAGGGGCCGGAGATGGACGAGGTGGTGATTCCGCCGCGGTACTACCTGGTGCTCGGGGACCACCGGGGTAACTCGGCCGACAGCCGCGTCTGGGGCCTCGTTCCCCGGGAGAACCTGCTCGGCCGCGCGGTGGCGGTCCTCTACAGCCCTCGCGAGGGGCTCTCCGCGGGCGAGCGCTGGTGGATTCCCCTGCGCACGGATGAGGGCACCGGCGTCGACACGCGCCTCACGCGTTAGACTGGCCCATGTCCAATCCCCTTCGCCGTCTCATGTTGATGGTTCTCGGCTCCTGCGCGGTGTCCGCCCTCGGAGCCTGTTCGAGCGTCACCGCCTCCACCCGGCCCACCGAGTCGCTCACGGTGCGCGAGTTGAACATCGTCGACGAGCGTGGCCAGGCGCGCCTCCGCATTGGCGCGCCGCTGCCAGACCCCAAGGGCCTCAAGCGCAAGGTGAAGGCCGTCGGCATCCAGTTCATGGACCCGGACGGGCAGGAAATCGGGGGGCTCGCCATGCTCGATTCCATCGACTTCCGCGGGCTGTGCTTCGACAGCACCCAGGGCTACGAGGCGTTGTGCATGTCCCTCCTCCAGGGACAGCCCAACATCACCTTCCGCGACAACTGGCAGGAGCGCATCTCCATCGGCGTGGTGGAGGGTGTGGCGAGCGTCGTGCTCAACGACGCCCAGGGCAACCCGCGCCTGCGGCTCGAGGTCGACAAGGACGGCAAGGCGCGGGTCGAAGAGGTGACTCCAACTCCGGCGGGTAAATAGGCGAAGGGGGCTGGCCCGGTGCTACTCCGGGTCGAGTGCCCAGGCGCCGTCGTGCCTACGATTCAGAAGGCCGCACCGCCTCTCAGTGGATCCGCAGGGCGAGCTTGCCCAGGTGGTGCTGGAGCACCTCCTTCTGGGCCCGGGCGGCCTCCTCCATCGCGTAGACACGGCCGATCTCCAGGTGGAACGGCCCCGCTTCAATGAGCTCGTTGAGCCGCTCGAGCGTGCTCTGCCTGGGGACACCGTCATAGGCGATGACCTCGGGGCCCTGAGGAGGCGGCTCCACGCCGTTCGGGTGGGCGATGCGTCCGCCCTGGCGCACGTGCTTCTTCAGCACGCTCTGGCAGCGGTCATTGCACGCCAGCACCAGCGCCGCGTCGAGCCCGTCCGGCGCGAAGTCGCGGCAGGCCTTCTCCACGTCCCCGTGATGGCCCTCGACGACCGCCTCCGCGCCGAGCCGGCGGGCCAGCTCCACCCCGTCCTCGCCCGAGGCGACCGCCAGCACCCGGGCGCCCAGGCGCCGGGCGAGTTGCAGCGCGATGTGCCCCACTCCTCCGCTGGCGCCGAAGATGAGCAGGCGTTGCCCCGCCTGAAGCCGCAGGTGGTCCTCCAGTCCTTGCAGCGCGGTGATGCCGTCCGCCGCGAGTGTCGCCGCCTGCTCCACCTTCATTCCCCGGGGAATCCGCGCCGCGTGCTTCTCCTTCACCACGGCGAACTCCGCGTAGAAGCCCCCCTTGGGGCTCAGGAAGGCCATGGCGTAGACGCGGTCCCCCTCCTTGAAGCGCCGCACGTTCCTGCCCACGGAGATCACCTCGCCCGCGCCGTCGGTGCCGGGCACGTAGGGGAATCGCGGGCCCCCCTCCATCATCCCGGCCATCTCCCCTTCTCGTTCGACGGGATCCCAGACGGCCACCCCGGCCGCCTCGACGCGGATGAGGATTTCATCGTCCCCGCAGGTGGGCACGGGCACCGTCTTGATGCCGAGGACTTCCGGGCCGCCGAAACGGTCGAACGCCGCGGCCTTCATCTTGTCGGGAATGGCGGGGGCCATGGTGGGGCTCCTTCTGGGGGAAACTGGTTCCCGCAGAGGATGGGCACTGCCCGATGCCCCCGTCATCGCCCGGCAAGCCGCACGGTGAGCAAGCGTTACGCCAGCGGGCGCTCGGTGGGAAGGCAGCTCGGGCAGGCATTCAGTGGAAGAACTCCGCGGGCACGGTCTCGAATCCGCGCGGCTCCGCGTTCGAGTGTGCCTTCGCGAGCTCCGAAGACGGCTCACCCGCGCGCAGGCGGCGGAGCAGCTCGCGCGGCTCGATGTCGACACCGATGGGATTGGTACCGTAGACCTCCGACCGCATGAAGCCCATCGCGTCTTCCTTGCGGGCGAAGTTGTCGACCTGCAGCTCGATGTGATTGCCATCCGGATCGCGGTAGTACAACGACGTGGTCGGGCCATGGTTGACACCCCAGAACGGAGTGATGCCGGCCTGATCGAGGCGTTCGTACGTGTCGAGCAGCGCCGTGATGTCCGCGTAGGTGAAGGCGAAGTGCTCCAGACCGCGCGTCTTCGGCCCGGGCTGCTCCGTTGCCCCCGTGTTCACGATGCCGATGCGGTGGTGCTCGTCGTCGTAGGCGAGGAAGCACACCTCGCCATTGTCATAGGCCATGGTCGCTCCGAGGACCTCGAGGTACCAGTCACGCATCTGCTGGAAACGACCGGTCCGCAGAACGACATGGGAAAGCTTCGTGGGGGACGTCATCGCGCCTGTCTCCTGTGAAAGCAACGCCAGCGTTGCATTGGTCATGTAATTGGCGGCCGGAAGAATCGCAACGGGACCGTTGCTATTCTCCGGGGGCCGGGTACCGTCACGTCCATGAGGCGCAGAAGCACAGGGGAATCCACGCGTCCGCCCCGGCCCAAGCAGCTTCGCGGCGAGAACCTCACGGAGAAGGTGCTCGAAGTCGTGTTGAGCGAGCTGGACCGTGTGGGCCACGAGAAGCTCGCCTTCGAGCAGGTCGCCGCGCGAGCGGGCGTGAACAAGGTCACGCTCTACAGGCACTGGCCCACGAAGCTGGAGCTCATCCGGGCCGCGGTGCGGCGTGTCGCGGACGAAACACCGTCCCGGCCAGATACCGGAACGCTCCGGGGCGATCTCCTCGTGCAGCTCCACTCGCTGCGCGCAAATGCCCGCGAGCCCTCACGCCGCGCGTTCTTCCGGCTGCTGTTCGATGCGAGGCCGGGGGATCCCGTCGGAGAGCTCGTGCTCGAGCTCCGAGACGAGAAGGATGCCGAGGTGATGCACATCTACGAGCGTGCCATCGAGCGCGGGGAGTTGTGGCCAGACGCCGATCCCCGCCTCATCCATGGTGTGCTCTTCGGCGCCGTCCTCAACTTCGAGTTGCTCCACCGGGGCAGCTCGGACGAGGCGCGCCTGGAATCCCTGATCGACCTCGTGCTCGCCAGCGTTCTGATTCCCCCCAAGGCAGGCAAGCACCCCCTGACGCGCCGCCGATGACCCTGGTGGCCGCGAGCCCGCATCCGGTGCCACGTCACTGGCGCGACCCTCGAGGACGAGGCTCCCGTCTCACGCTGAACGTCGAGGGCGAGCATGGAGGAAGGCCCTCGATCCTCCTGGTCATCACGCTTCCCGTGCATCGCGGGGAGACCCACCTTCCTGGGAGCGTAGGCCTGCCTGCAGGAGGGCGAGGTGATGAAACATCCCGCGTCGCCGAGAGTCGTCACCCTCGTGGGACCCCAGGGTGTGGGCAAAACCACCCTGTTCGAATCGCTGTTGCGATCCACGGGGGCGGAGGAAGTACGTGCTTCGGGAGGAGCCGGTGCGGCCACCGGACGGAGCATGACCATCGAGTTGTCCGTGGCTCACACCGGGTTCCTCGGTGAGCAATGGACATTCATCGACACTCCGGGAGCCTCGGAGTTCACCCAGGAGGCACGTCACGCCCTCATGGTGAGCGACGCGGCCCTGGTGGTGTGTGACGCCTCGCCCGAGCGCGCGGCGGCAATGGCGCCCCTCTTCTCCTTCCTGGACGCGCACCGCATCCCCCACCTGCTCTTCCTCAACGTGCTCGAGGAAGGAAGCGCGTCCGTGCGCGAGGTGCTGGAGACATTGCAGGGCGTCTCCTCGCGGCCCCTGGTGCTGCGCGAGATACCGCTGCGCCAGGGCGGGCACCTGATGGGCGTGGTGGACCTGGTGAGCGAGCGCGCCTGGGGCGAGGGCAAGGAAGGAAAGCCCGCGCTCATCTCCCTGCCCGACGGGGACCGCCCACGCGAGGAGACAGCGCGGCGCGAGCTCATCGAGCGGCTCGCGGATCTGGACGACAAGCTGCTCGAACAGCTCCTGGAGGACGTGGTGCCTCCGCCGGAGGCACTCTACGGCCAGCTGGAACGAGCCCTGCGCGAGGACAGGCTGGTGCCCGTGTTCCTCGGCTCGGCGGAGCGGGGCCTGGGATTGGAGCGGCTCCTCAAGGGCGTGCGGCACGAGGTCCCCACGGTGGAGGAGACGCGCGAGCGCCTGGGCCTCCCTGGAGACGCGCCCGTGCTGGTGCAGTCCTTCAAGACGCAGCACTTGCCGCACGTGGGCAAGCTGTCGATGGTGCGTGTCTGGCGCGGTGAGGTGCAGGACGGAGGCACGCTGGCCAACGGACGCGTGGGCGGCGTGCAGCGGGTGCACGGGACGAAGCAGAGCGCCGCGGGCACGGCTCGCGCGGGCGAGGTGGTGTCCGTCGGGCGCGTGGATGCGATGCGCACGGGCGACCTGGCCGACCCCGCGCGCGCGCATCCCCCCAAGGACTGGCCCCTGCCTCCGCCTCCGGTGCACCAGGTCGCCATCGTCGCCGAGAAGCGCACCGATGACGTGAAGCTGACGAGCGCCCTGGCCCGGCTGGTGGAGGAGGACCCCTCCCTGTCGGTGGACCAGGAGGCGGACTCGCAGATGCTGCTGCTCGGCGGACAGGGCGAGCTGCACCTGCGCGAGGCCCTCGAGCACCTGCGCGCGCGCATGCGCGTCCCCGTGGTGACGCGCCCGCTGCCCATCCCCTACCGGGAGACGCTCCGCCGCAAGGGCTCGCACCATGCGCGGTTCAAGCGCCAGTCCGGCGGGCACGGTCAGTTCGGTGACGTGGTGGTCGACGTGGAGCCCCTGCCTCGAGGCCAGGGCTTCCGCTTCACCTCGGCCGTCGTGGGCGGAGCGGTGCCCAAGCAGTACATCCCCGCGGTGGAGGAAGGCGTGAAGGACGGCTTGAGACGCGGGCCGCTCGGCTTCCCCGTGGTGGACGTGGCCGTCACCCTCACCGGCGGCACGTACCACTCGGTGGACAGCTCGGACCAGGCCTTCCGCACCACCGGGCGCCTGGCCATGGTGGAGATACTGCCCAAGCTGGAGCCGGTGCTGCTCGAGCCCATCCTCCAGGTGGACATCCACGTGCCGCACGAGGCCATCCCGCGTGCGCAACGGCTCGTCACCGGCCACCGGGGACAGATATTGGGCTTCGACACCCACCCGGACATCCCAGGCTGGGAGGTGCTCACCGCCTACGTGCCCCAGGCGGAGATGCAGGGCTTCATCGTCGAGCTGCGCTCGGCCACCTCCGGCCTGGGCGGCTTCGTATCGCGGCACGACCACTACGCCGAGCTGGTGGGCAAGCAGGCCGAGCGCGTCGTGGTCCAGCACCACCAGGAGGCGGCGGAGCGCTAGGCGGGGGGCGGGCCTGGGCCCGCTCATCCCCTAATCGCAGTCGGTGTCGTTGAAGGCGTTGTAGGGCACGCCCGAGACGGCCACGAGCTCATCGTTGCCGCAAGGAGGCGCGCTCACCTTCGCGTCCTTGGTGGAGATGTACCAGGTGTCCAGTCCGCTCGACTCGTTGTCGATATTGCCCACCGCGAAGCCATCGATGTTGCAACCCGGGCAGGTCCCCGACAGGCCCGGGGCCTTCGGATCATCCCCCATGCCCGTCCAGGTGAAGCTGACCGCCGCGGGAGTCGGCGTCGGGGGAACGCCGCCGAACCTTCCCTGGTCCACCGTGACGCAGTTGGGGAAGTCGGGCGAGGCGATGGAACCGTCCCCCTTGCGCTCCTCGCACGACTGGGTGTCGGCGAAGTAGTAGGCGTAGCGGTTGCCCCGCTCCGGCGAGAAGCCGATCGTCTTGAGGGACTCCGCGTAGACGCCCTTCTCCTGGAGGTAGGCGCGCTGGCTGACGAACCAGGACCTCAGGTTGGCCTTGGCCTCGCCCTGCTTGGAGCGCGCCTGGAACTTGAGGAAGTTCGGGATGGCGACGGCGGCGAGGATGCCGATGATCGCCACGACGATCATCAGCTCGATGAGCGTGAAACCTCGGTTCTTCCAGGGAGCGGGGGGGCGCATGAAGTGTTCCTGCAAAGTTCGGGCGCCACCCTATCATTTCCCAAGAAAAGGCGGAGCAACCAGACCCAGGCGACGCGCCGCGTCATGCCTCAGCGCACGGCCACGGTCCGGCCCCGCCAGTCGGAGGAGCTCCACCGCTGGAAGGAGCCCAGGGCGTCCGGGCTCTCGGCGCTCTTCTCCGGCAGCAGGGTCTCGCGCTTGAGCACCTGGAAGGAGGACTTCACCTTGCCTTCCACCAGGGCCTCGCGAGCCACCAGCACGCGCGAGCCGTCCGGGGAGAAGCCCGCGAGCTCCACGTAGCCCAGGACGGGCTCGGTCGCGGCGGGAGCCAGCGCATCCAGCACCCACGCGCCGCCCTCCTGGTGGAAGACCCAGAGCTCGGTCCAGCCCTCCAGCATCTGCACCGCCACAGCCACCGCCGAGCCCTGGGCGGAGCGCCGCACGGAGCCGGGCCACACCAGCCCGTAGGTGCAGCGCTCGGACAGCGGCGCCTTGGGGTCCTTCGCGTCCACCAGGCGCAGGCAGGTCTCTCCCGGCTGCCCCTGGGCCAGCTCGAGCACCGGCCCGGAGCCCGGCTTCTCCGGGACGGGCTCCGAGGCATGGCGTGAGGCCCCCACCCGCACCGCGGCCATCGCGTAGGCCGACTTGTCCTCCTCGGCCAGCTCCGCCTTCAGCACGCGCGCCAGTTCCTCCACCGCGCGCTCACTGGCCTTCACGCCTCGCTGGGCCTCGCCGCGGCGGGCGAGCTGGAAGGACAGTGCCGCGTACACCTCGGCCCGCCGCAGGTGGAGGCGGTTGGTCAGGTAAGCCGGCAGCCGGCCTCCATCCACCTGCTCCAGCACCGAGCCGCGCCACTCGTCGAGGGCCAGCCGGGCCACCGGGTTGAGCGCCGGGTCGATGCACTCCGGCCGCGTCAGCGAGAGCGCCGCCCGGAGCCGCGCCTCGGGGCTTCCGCCGAGCGCCAGCACGCGGCGGAAGGCCTCGCCGTCGTAACAGACGCGGGTGCGGCCCTCGCGCTCGAAGCTGACGAGCTTCACCCCGTAACTGGCCGCCACGTCCAGGTGCGCCGCCAGGGCCACGTCGTTCGTCCTGTTGGAGGTGGCACGCCGGGCGAGCCGGTCCGCCAGGGTGCCCAGCGCATCGAAGAGCTCCGGGCCCACCTGCGAGGCGGGGGCCGCGCGCAGCAGCGCCGCCGCGTAGCCAATGCCCAGCGCCTCCGCGCCCGGCGTGTCCTTCAGGAACTCCACCACCGCCTGGAGCTTCGGAACGCTCGCCTCGTCCAGGCGGTAGATGCGCACCTGGTGCTCGCGCACGTAGCCGGGCCGCTCGCGGCGATGGTCATACACCTGGATGAAGCCCTGCTTCTCCCCCCGGACCTCGAGCCACTCGCCCTGCCAGAGGGTGGCCTGGCGGGGAGCGGAGTCCTGCGGCGCGGCGCGCAGGGGCGCCTGGTCCTGCACCACGAGGGCAATGGCGACGAGCGTAGCGAGCATGACGCTACTCCTCCTGGATGGACGGCTCGGAGCTGGCCAGGGCCTTGGCCGGGGTCGCGCCCTGAGGCTGTCCCAGCAGGTTGCCGGCGATGAACCCGCCCGCCTGCGGCGGCGCGATGATGACCTGGATCTTGTCGGACAGCTTGTCGGCCAGCGTCTTCTGGATGAGCAGCGGGTTGCGGGTGATGAGCTCGGCGTCGCGGGCGAGCTGCTCGGAGGCCGCCTTGCCGGTGACCTCCACGCGGTAGGCGTCGGACTCGGCGAGCTTGCGCCGGGCATCGGCCTCGCCAGCGGCCTCGATGCGGTGCGCCTCGGCCTCGGCGGTGGCCAGGGTGAGGCGGGAGACCTTGGCGGCCTCGGCCTCCAGGCGCCGCTGTTCGATCTCCTTCTCCTTGAAGGGAAGGACGTGACGCATGGCCTCGGCCTTGGCCTTGGCGGCGATGACCTCCTCGTTGCCCGCGGCCTCGGCGGCCTTCTCGCGCCGGACCTTGTCGGCCTCGGCCTCCAGCGCGGACTGCTTGACCTGCTTGTCCTTGAGGTCGAGCGTGTAGCGCATCTTCTCCGCGTTCAGCTCCTCGGCGAGCAGCGCCTCCATGCCGGTGCGGTACTGTTGGGGCAGGTCCACGTTGCCCAGGGTGACGGAGCGGACGAGGACGCCATCGGCGGCCAGCAGGGGCGCGAGCTCCGCGGAGATGTCCTTCTGGATCTGCACCCGCTGGGTGGAGAAGATCTCCCGGACGGTGTGCTGGGCGAAGTGGCGGCGCAGCACGCCGTCGATGACGGGCTCGATGATGTCGCGGCCCACGTTCTCCGGGAGCCGGGCGGCCAGGGTCTGGATGCGCTCCGGGTCGAGCACGTAGCGGATGTTGACCTCGACGCCGATGGACAGGCCCTCCACGGACTGGAAGGGGGCCGGATCCGTGGCACGGGCGCTCCTGGTGGGCGCATAGGTCTGGTCCTTCAGGCTGTAGCGGCTGAGCCGGTGCACCTGGGGCACCAACAAGGACCAGCCCTCGTGGAGCTCGGAGACGGTACCGGTGAGCCGGTTGACCCGGATGCCCACCTCGCCCGGCTCGATCATGCAGACGGGCTGGGCGACCACCACCCCGGCCACGACGCCCGTCACCGCCAGCCCGGTCATCACCCGGCGGCCCCGCTCGGCGTAGATGAGCCACCGGACCCGGCTGACCATCCCGCGCGCGGCCTCGCCGGCCAGCGACACCATCCTCGCGAGGACCTCGCCCCGCTTCCGCTCGTCCTGCTTCGGCTCGCCCTGCTTCTCTTCGTTCTGCTTCTGCTCGTTCATGAGTGCCCTCTCTGGAGAGAGGCCAATGCAGGACGGATGCCCGGCGAGCGAGCGGGTATGCGCGGAGGCGAGGGCCGCGATGCGTGGTCGCGCGGACGCACCGCGTGGCTTTAGGGACCCGGGGACGCGCACGCGAGTGCGTCAGAAAGCCCACTGCTCACAGGGGCCGGATGTGTTCGGCCAATCTCCCGCTCGCCAGCAACTCGCGGAGCTCGTCCCCCATCCGCTGCCCTTCCGCCAGCACCTGACGCCAGGCGCGAAGCCGCTCGGCATCCGGCAGCCGGACGAAGTCCTCCCGGTCCGGAATCTTCCCGTACGGCAGGCGCGCGACGAGCTCGGGAGACGGGGAGATCAGCAGGGCCCGCCGGAAGTTGGCGGGACCCGCCCGCCGCCAGCGCAGGGACTTGTCGAACCACCCGGGCACCACATACGGGTAGAAGTGCGGATAGAGCACCAACCCCTCCCCGGGACCGAACTCCAGGTCGGGGTGGTAGTCGAGCACCCCTCCATCCCGGTACACGCCGGACCCGGCGCCGGGGATGCTCACCCCGCTCAACACGAGGGGGATGGACCCGGAGGCCAACAGGGCCGGGCGCAGGTTCTCCCGAGTCAGGGGCAGGTGGACGGAGGGCAGGTCCGAGAGCCCGGTGAACGGACTGGTATCCCCCGCGCCGTGGAAGATGACCCGCTCCATCTGGAGCCCCAGGGTGCGGCGGCTCACCAGATTGCCCAGGGCGCCGAGCGCGAGCCCGAGCATCTGTACCTGGGGCTGATCGCTGGCGGTGAGGCCCCGGCAGCGGGTGGTGAGGACATGCAGCCGCGCCCAGGGATGGGAGAGGATCTGCTCCTCGCCGTCCGGTCCCAGGAGCGCGTCCAGGATGCTCCGACTGGTGGTGCTCACCAGCGAGGGAGGCGGTTTGGGCGGATAGCGCTGCTCTATATATGACTCGGCGAACCGCTCCAGCGCCGCCACCGGATCCTTCTGGGCGAGACACGCCAGCCGCCAGCTTCCAATGGAGGAGCCGATGAGGTGGAGCGGGCGGGTCCGGCCCTGGAGGAACTCACCGAACAGCACCCGGTCGAGCCCGGCCAGCACCAACCACTTCGGTCCGCCGGAGGCTCCGGGGAGCACATTGATGTCGTCCGCGCGCAGGCCGCGCTCACGAATCAGTCGCAGCGCGTCTGGGCCCGCCAGGAGGGTGAGGCTCGAAGTCATAAACCTTTTTCCAGGGACGTTCGTTGAAGCGTCCATGCTCAAATCCTCTCTTCTCTGCATGGGCCTGCTGGCCCTGCCTGGACTCGCGTCCGCGGAGCCCAATCCCCCTACCCCACCCGCGGCCCAGGCCCAACCCCCCGTGTCGCCCGGAACGCTCGAAGCGGCCATCTCCGCGCCTCGGGTGCAGATCGCCCTGCTGCTCGACACCAGCAGCAGCATGAATGGCCTCATCGAGCAGGCCAAGCGCCAGCTCTGGACGGTGGTGAACGCCTTCCAGAACGCCCGGCGCGATGGGCAGTCGGCGCGATTGGAGATCGCCCTCTACGAGTACGGCAACAGCGGTCTGTCGTCCGAGGGAGGCTACATCCGCCAGGTGCTTCCCCTGACCACGGACCTGGACCGGGTGTCCGAGCAGCTCTTCTCCCTGAGGACCAACGGGGGCGACGAGTTCTGCGGCCAAGTCATCCAGAAGGCGACGCAGCAGCTCGAGTGGAGTCAGTCCAAGAAGGATCTGAAGATCATCTACATCGCGGGCAACGAGGCCTTCACCCAGGGGCCGGTGCCGTTCCAGACCTCCGTCGCGGCGGCGAAGGAGCGCGGCATCGTGGTGAACACCATCTTCTGCGGCCAGGCCGAGGAAGGCGCCCGCACCGGCTGGACGGACGGAGCCACCCTCGCGGGCGGCCAGTCCTTCAACATCAACCAGAACCGGGCGGTGGCCATGGTCGCCGCGCCCCAGGACGCGGAGATCGCCCGGCTGGGCGTGGAGATGAACAAGACCTACCTGGGCTACGGACGCGGGGGCGAGGAGGCCAAGAAGCGGCAGGTCGCCCAGGACGCCAACGCCAGCAGCAACGCGGTCAGCGCCACCACGCGCGCGGTGTCCAAGGCCTCGCGGCTCTACGACAACGCGAACTGGGACCTGGTGGACGGCACGAAGACGGGCGCGGTGAAGCTGGAGAAGCTCAAGGACGAGGACCTGCCCGCGGAGCTGCGCGGCAAGAGCCCCGAGCAGCGCAGGGCCATCGTCGAGGCCAAGGAGAAGGAGCGCACGGAGATCCGCGACCGAATCCAGCAGCTGAACCTGGAGCGGCAGAAGTACCTGGAGGCCCAGCGGAAGGCGCCGGGGGCCGAGGGTGGCGACACCCTCGACAAGGCCATCCTCCACTCCGTCCGCACCCAGGCCGGGGCCCAGAGTTTCACACTGGAATGATGGTAGAACGGCGGGCGCAATGACGCATGGCGTCGGACGGGACGGGTGTGCCAAGCTGCGCGCCCCCCCGCTTCGTACGACCGTAAGGAGCTGTCTTGAGTCAGTCGCGCCCTCTGGAGTTTGCCCGTAGCACGGAGAAAGAGCCCCACCTCGAGCGAGCCCGCGCCATCCTGCGTGCGCACCCCGAGATCAAGGAGCTGTGCGGCCCTACTCCCATCACCGCCTTGTTCGTCCTCCTCCTGGTCGGGGGCCAGGTGGCGATCGCCTGGGCCCTGCGTGATTCGCCCTGGTGGGCCCTGCTGGCCACCGCGTGGCTGGTCGGCGCCTTCATCGACCACGGCCTCTGGGTGCTCATCCACGAGTGCACCCATAACCTCGTCTTCCGCAGCCCGCGCCTCAACGCCGCGCTGCAGCTCTTCACCAACCTGCCCATCCTGTTCCCCGCGGCCGCCTCGTTCCGCAAGTACCACCTCATCCACCACCGCTTCCAGGGGGACACGGAGCTGGACGCGGACCTGGCCACCCCGTTCGAGGCGCGGCTGGTGGGCAACACGTTCTTCGGCAAGGCCTTCTGGATGCTCAACTTCTGGGCCTTCCAGGCGCTGCGCGTGCCGCGCCTCAAGCGCGTGCCGTTCTTCGACCGCTGGTACGTGGCGAACATGACGATCCAGCTCGCCTTCATCGGCGCGAGCTGGGCCCTGCTCGGCCCCCGCGCGCTCGTCTACATGTTCCTCTCGTCCATCTTCGCCATCGGCCTGCACCCGCTGGGCGCGCGGTGGATCCAGGAGCACTACCTGGTCAAGGCGCCCCAGGAGACGTACTCGTACTACGGGCCCCTCAACTGGGTGGCCTTCAACGTCGGCTACCACAACGAGCACCACGACGTGATGCGCGTGCCCTGGACGCGCCTGCCCAAGGTGCGCCAGCTCGCCCCCGAGTTCTATGACTCGCTGCACTCCCACAACTCGTGGACGGCGCTGTGGCTGAAGTTCCTCTTCGATCCGTCCCTGTCGCTCTACAGCCGCATGACGCGCAGCGGCGGCTCGGGCGATGGCGCGGTGCAGGCCGAAGAGGTCTCCAAGGCGGCGTGACCTGGACGGGAGCCGGGCATTGCTCGGGGCCTCGCCCCGGGGCCCGGCTCAACCGTCCGCGGCGAGGGGTGACTCGGCGTAGCGCGTGAGCAGATCCTGCGGCGTGCCGAAGACGGCGAGTGCTCCGGCCGAGCGCAGGTCTTCCTCCGAGAAGCCGCCGCACACCAGCCCGATGCACCTCACCCCCAGGCGCACGGAGCCCTCGACGTCATAGGGGAGTCCCGCGATCGCCAGCGTGTCGTCCGTGCCATCCAGCCCCAGCAGGCGGATGGCCTCCGCGGGAATCTCCTCGTTCAGCCGGGAGAGATCCACCTCGGCGTCCGTGGTGCGCGCGTCGATGAGCTCCTCCACCCCAAGCAGCTCGATGTAGTGCTCCAGCTCGTCGGGGTCCGCGGTGGAGGCCAGGGCGATGCGCCACCCCTCGTTGCGCAGGTGCCGCAGCAGCTCGGGCACCCCGAGGAAGGGCTTCACCCGCCCCAGGTACTGCTCGTGGAAGATGGCGCGGTGGTAGCTCGCCAGCTCCTCGGCGTAGCGCTCGTACTCCGCCTCCGGGAGGAAGGCGGAGAGGAACCGGTCTCCCTCCCGCGCCATCTGCGCGAGCACCCGGGGCAGACGCACCTGACGCCCGTACCGCGCCAGGGCATCCTGCCAGGCCCTCGCACGCAGCACGTTGGTGTCCACCAACGTCCCATCCACCTCGAAGATGATTGCCTTGGGCCCGCGCATCCTCACCCGAGCAAGCTGCGCACTCTGGCAGCGCGTCGCCAAGACGTGGAGACGCCGGCCCACCTGGGACAGGGGGACGCGTCTCCCGGGCCCACCCTCCGATAGGCCTCTCGCCCGCTCTTCCCCCTGCCCAGCGGGCAAGCAGCGGAGCCACACGTCCCCTCGTCACATTTCCCCGCCCTCCCCACCATCCGCGGGAACCCCCCATGGAGAAACCATGAAGGCCGTCGCCCTGACGCACTACCTGCCCATCTCGAATCCCGAATCGCTGCTCGACGTGGAGCTGCCCGACCCCAAGCCACAAGGACGAGACCTCCTCGTCCGCGTCCACGCCGTCTCCGTCAACCCGGTGGACGTGAAGGTCCGCTCGCCCAAGGACAAGACCGAGTCCCCACCGCGCGTGCTCGGCTGGGACGCCTCGGGCGTGGTCGAGGCCGTGGGACCGGATGTGAAGCTCTTCAAGCGCGGGGATGCCGTCTACTACGCGGGCAGCATCCTGCGTCCGGGCTGTGACAGCGAGCTGCACCTCGTGGACGAGCGCATCGTGGGGCAC
Source organism: Archangium violaceum (assembly GCF_016887565.1). Classification (NCBI taxonomy): domain Bacteria; kingdom Pseudomonadati; phylum Myxococcota; class Myxococcia; order Myxococcales; family Archangiaceae; genus Archangium; species Archangium violaceum. The sequence goes on along the minus strand of NZ_CP069396.1, from coordinate 3,629,494 downwards.
AAGCCGAAGTCGCTCGATGACGCGCAGGCGGCCGCCCTGCCCCTCACGGCCCTCACCGCCCATGAGGCCCTGTTCGACCGCTGCGCCATTGATCCGGGGGGCCAGAATGCCAGCCGCTCACTGCTCATCATCAACGGCGCGGGCGGAGTGGGCTCCATCGCCATCCAGTTCGCGAAGCTGGCGGGGCTGCGCGTCATCGCCACCGCCTCCCGGCCCGAGTCCCAGGAGTGGTGCCGCGAGATGGGCGCCGACCACGTCATCAGCCACCGCGAGGACATCCCCAAGCAACTGAAGGACGTAGGCCATCCCGAGGTCGACTACCTCTTCAACACCGTCGACACGGTGGCCTACTGGAACGTCATGTGCGACGTCATCAAGCCCCGCGGGCGCATGGTCTCCATCGTCGAGGCGGGCCAGCCCGTGGACCTCGGCCGGCTGATGGGCAAGAGCGTGAGCTTCTCCTGGGAGCTCATGTTCACCCGCTCCCGCTTCCAGACGCAGGACATGGAGGAGCAACACCGCATCCTCAACCAGGTGGGCCAGTGGATGGACTCCGGCCGACTGAAGACGACGCTGACGGAGAAGCTCTCGCCCATCTCCGCCGCCAACCTCCGCGCGGCGCACGCCCGGCTCGAGTCCGGAAAGATGATGGGCAAGCTCGTGCTCGAGGGGTGGCGCTGAGGGCCTTTCCCTCCCGCGAGCTCACCGTGCTCCGCGCTTGTAGACGTCTACAAGAGAAGAAAGAGATATCCTACATATTAAATACTCTCATCTTGTAGACATCTACAAGCAAGACACGGGTCTGGCGTTTTCGCGGTAGCGCGAGCGGACGATGTCGCGGCGGGATCGTGGCAGCCGAGCCGCGAATCCGCCTCCGCGTGGCCGCACTCCCCGTGTACAGGCCGCCCCCAGCGGTGGCCTGCCTATTGCTGATAAGAGGAACGCAGCGAAGCGCCTCGCCCCGAGCGGCGCCTCCGTCAGAGTCCCTCATGTTCCTCTCTCCGCTGTCGGTCTCCCTCCTGGTGCTGCACGCCGTCAGCCTCTCTCCCGCCTCCGTCCCGGCGCGAGGCAACCAGGAGACGCTCGTCACCCTCGACACGGCCTCGCGCGTGGTCATCACCGCGCGCACGCCCTCCGGCACCTCGTGCGAGCTGGTCGATCAGGTGCGCGGCCCCTTCGCCCACGACGGCGCCGCCGGCCGCTCCAACTGCACGTTGGACCTGCTGCTGGACGCGGGCACCTACAAGCTGCGCCTGGCGTCGAACACCAAGGGCAAGGGCACCAAGGGCAAGGTGGACCTCCAAGCCGTGCCCTATGCCGAGGACAACGCCCAGCCGGTGCTGCTGGAGCCGGGCCGCGAGGTGCGCCAGGTGCTCGCCCCGCGCCACCAGGCCTCCTTCTGGCTGAAGCTCGACCAGCGCCAGCCCGTCACCCTGCGGGTGTCCGGCCGCACCGCCGGAGACGTGCGGCTGTGGCGCAACGGCGCGTGGTTGGAGCCCGTCGCGGTCAAGGACGCCTCCACCCAGCCTCGCACCGGGCAACCTCAATATGAGTGGTGGCTGGAGACCACGCTCGAGGCGGGCAGCTACCTGCTCACCACCTATGGCACCGCTCCGAAGGATTGGACCGAGGGCAAGGAGGACAACACCCTCTCGGTGGCCTACGGCTTCCCGAAGGCGCCTCCGGAGCGCTCGCTGAGCGTCACCCTGCCGCCCTGGGGGATGAGCGCGGTGGAGCTGCCCTCGGGGCCCATCGCCGTCTTCCTCTCGCGCGAGGGAGGCCAGTCCTCCAGCCGCGTGAGCCTCCACGGCCTCTCCAACGAGGGGGCCAGCGACGTCACCTCGGGCGCGGAGGCGGGCTGCCAGATCCAATCCAAGGCACTCGTTCCGGAGTGCAGCGCGATGGCGGGCAGCTCGGGCCGGCACGTAGCCCTCCTCCGAGGCGAGCCCGGCACGCGGCTGACACTGCAGTGGGCCAGCCTCGAAACGGATGACACCTTCGCGGACAGCAGCTATGGCCAGGGCGGAGTGACGCCGCGCTTCGTGGCCCCCTCCTCCGGGACGTTCCTGGTGGAGCTGCACGAGGTGCCCCAGGATCCGGACAGCGCGCCCCTGGGCTGCATGCTGGAGACGGCGGTCAACAAGGACTGGGTCCCCATCGCGTCCGACGTGCTGGAGGTGAACCCGGACCGCCCGTTCCGCCGCGCGTTCAACTACAACGGCTCCACCGCCACCCTCTGGTTCCGCGTGACGCGCTCCGGACGCTACGTCTTCTCCACCAGCGGCGAGCGCAGGGACCGCTGCGAGCTGTACATGGTGGAAGGCGCCAAACGCACCCGGCTCATCGAGACGGACCCGAAGGCGGAGACGTGCCGCATCCCCTACACAGCCTCGCCCGGCCTGTACGAGCTGAAGCTGTACGGCGGCACCCAGGGCATCGAGCGCCTCACCCTGGCGGCCGAGGGCCGCGAGCCCAAGGCGGACACGCCCACCAAGACGTCGTGCCTCATCCAGGGCGCGGAGCTGCGGAAGGACTACACCTATCGCGTCGTCGCCAACCGGAGTCCGAGCAACTCCCTGCGCGGCCTCTACGTGCGACCGCTGCCCATCGACCCCGCCTCTCCGCTGCCGGTGGTGCTCGATGGCACGAGCCCCGTCGAGCTGCCGCTGGCCCAGGGCGTCACCACCGAAGTGCGCTCGTCCAGCGGCGAGCCCTTCACCTGCTCCGTGGGAGGCAACCGGGTGGAGGTGCGTGACGGGCGCTGCCAGCTCCCGGCCTCGGGCGGGAAACTCACGCTGTCCCAGCCGGGGAGCGGCTCCATCTCCCTGCTGCTGCGCAGGACCCCGCCACCTCCCCAGGCCCAGCCGCCGCTGAGCGCGTACTCGCCCACCTTCCCGCCGCTGCCCGCACTCCAACCGTCTGAACCCGCCTGGTTCGACTTCGATCGCGGCGAGTCGCACTCGCTCACCTTCGACGTCAAGAAGGAGGGCCTCTACCACGTGACGACGCAGGGCCTGCTGTCCACCGAGTGCAGCATCCGCACGCCGGTGGTGCCGCAGGTGGGCAGCGCCTCGGGTGGAGGGCGCGGGCGCAACTGCCTCGTGTCCACCTATCTTCGGCCCGGCCGCTATCTGCTCACCGCGCGCACCACGGGGCAGAGCAAGGGCCGGGGGGCCGTGCTGCTGGAGCGGCGCGACGTGAGGACCGCCACGAACGTCACCGCCGATGGCGAGGCGTTCTTCCGTGTCGACGCGGGTGACCTCATCCAGCAGCGGCTCACGGTGCCCCGCGCGGCGGACTACACCCTCTCCTCCGCGGCCCTGGGAGCCACGCTCCAGTGCCGCCTGGACGACGCGAAGGGCTGGCCGGTGGTGCCGGTGCCCACGCCCTGCGAGCAGCCGATGCGGCTGGCCAAGGGCACGTACCTCTGGACGCAGCTGCCGCTGACGGTGGAGTCCATGCGCCGCACCGCCCTGGAGCGCGTGGTGCCTCCGGTGGTGTTCAAGAGCAACAAGGTGCACCCGGTGCGCTTCAACGAGTGGTACCGGGCGGACCTCGGCAAGGACGGCAAGGACGAGTTCACCTTCGAGGCCCCGGCACGGATGAACGTGTTCTTCACGCTCACCCACGGCATGCAGGGCCGGCTCTACGCCGTGGGGACGGACGGATCCCTCAAGCCCGTGGACGTCATCGCCGCGCAGACGGCGTACGAGCCCCCGCCGCCACCTCCTCCACCGGAGCCGGAGCCGACGCCAGAGCCCGAGTACACGGAACCCTCTGAGTCCTCCGAGTCCTCGGAGTCCTCCGAGGGAGAGGAAGAGGAGCAGCCCTCCGAGTCCTACGAGGAGGCCCCGCCTCCCGAGGAGGCGCCGCCCCCCGCGACCGAGGAGGAGAGCGCGCCGGCCGCGGTCGCGGAGCCGTTGCCGACGAAGGCGTCTCCGCCGCCCGAGGGCCAGGCCCTCACGCTCGAGCCCGGACGCTACAAGCTGGTGGCGGAGCACAGCCGTGGCGACGTGGCCATCTCCTACGCGCTGTACCTGCGCACCGAGATGCTCGCGCCGCCCATGGACAAGGACGTGAGCGCTCCCGGCCGCTACTCGCTGGTGCTGCCGGTGGATGGCACGCTGCGCCTGTCCACGCGTGGCAGCACGGACGTGCGCTGCCGCGTCTTCGACGCCGTGGGGCGACTGGTGGTGGAGAGCGCGGACCACGGCGCGGACTGGAACTGCGCCATCGCCGAGCCGCTCCCCGCGGGGGACTACACGCTGGTGCTGGAGAGTCAAACGCAGAGGCCGGGCTCCAGCCGTGTCTCCGTGGCGCTGGCCCAGGTGACGGACGCCGGGGTGCTCGCCGAGGGCGGCACGCTGGACGTGAGCACCGGCGTGGTACGTGCCTCGCTGCCGCCCGTACCCGCGGACGCGCTGCAACACGTGGCCCTGCGCGCCAAGGCGCCCTTCTCGTGCGCACTGGAGGACGAACGCGGCGCGGTGGTGTCGCGGCGCATGGACGTCCGCGAGTGCCTCATGCTGCTGAAGCCGGGCACCTCGCCCTGGCGCGTGCGCATCTGGACGCTGGGCCAGCCCACCAAGGTGACCACCAGCGTGGCGGCGCGGCCGGCCACGAGCGCGCAGGTGTCCAAACCGGGCCGCTACGAGACGGGCAAGGGTGTCTTCTGCCTGCCCGCGTCGCAGCAGGGTCCGCTGCGGCCATGCGGCCCCGAGTCCTCGTTGGAGGCCGGAGCCTGGGTGTTCGGCGTACCGGGTGCCACTGGCGAGACGAAACCCTCCCTGAAGGAGCGCGTGGACGCGTTGGAGAAGTCCGAGGAGGAACGCGCCTCGCTGAGCCGGGACGTGACGCTGCTGCGCCAGCGCACGAGGAAGGAGTCCCTGCACTTCCTGCGCGTGAGCGTGCCGTTTGGAGACCCTGCCTATCCGGCCTGCCGGCTGGACGGCGGCGTGTCGCACCAGCGGAGCTCCACGTGCTTCGCGGCCACCGGTCCGACGGAAGAGTCGCTCGCGCGCTGGTGGACGCCCGCGGGAGACAGGGGCGAGGCCACCGTCGCGCGGCTCGCCATTCCGGTTCCGGGTTCCTCCATGACGCTGACGCCCGGCCTGCAGGATCTGACCTGGAGCGGCGGCCCGTCTGTCCGCCTGGTGATGCCCGGCGAGCCGACGCGTGTGCAGCTCTCGCTCCCCCAGGAGGCCTGGGCCGTGCTGGTGGACGGCAAGGGCACGGCGGTGGACCTGTGCTCGCCCGGCGACACGCTCTCCCGCTGCGTCCTGAGCGGCTCGGGCGGCGCGGTGTTCGTCTGGTCTCCCACCGAGTCCCGTGTGCAGACGGAGGTCCTCGGGGTGGAGGCGGCGAAGCCGGCCGTGCCCCTCGCGCGCCTCTTCGAGACCATCAACCGGGTGCCCGGCCAGCAGCTGCTGTCCTTCGACGCGGCGAACGGCGCTCGCGATTACCTGGTGACGGGCGCGGCGCGGTGCGTGGCCACGCTGGAGGATGGGACGCGGCTGGAGGGCTGCAACGCCCAGGTGCCGCCGGGCCGCCGAGGCAGTCTGTTGCTGGAGACGAACCCGGGTGGCCTGCGCGTGGTGCTCGCTCCGCCGGCCGAGCTGAACACGGCCCTGCTGCCTCCTACCTCCAAGGGGAAGGCCTCCGAGCTGCCCGCCGCACGCGCCCTGCGCCTCTCGGGAGAAACGGTGGAGCGCACCTTCACCGTGCCCGCCGACGCCGTCGTGCACCTCCGGGGTGACTCGGGCGTCTTCGGCCTCACCCGGGACAACACCGTCATCGCGGTGGCGGGCCTGGAGCGCGGCTTCGCCATCGACCGGCTGCTGCCAGCCGGCACCTACCGCCTGGTGGTGCGCGGCTTCGCCGGCCAGCCCCTCTCCGGCAACCTCACCTGGACGCACGAGCCGGTGAAGGAGCTGACCGAGGGCGTCTCCAAGGAGGACGGCTGGGTGGCGCCGGGACAGACGCGCTACTTCCGCTTCAGCACCGCCTCCGCCGGCCACGTCGGCCTCGGGTTGCAGGTGCCCGCCGAGCGGCTCGAGTGCACCGTGCTCGACACCACCCAGAGGGTGCTGGGCGAGGGCTGCCAGCAGTTCCTCGCCCTGGATAAGGGCACGTACCTGCTCGCCATCCGCGCGCCCAGCACGCTGGAGCGTCCCCTCCCCTTCAAGCCCGTCCTCGTGGGACTCGCCGGCGCCAAGACGGACGTCCCCGAGGAGTACCTGCGCGACTTCTTCAATCGCATCGGAGCCAACCCGTGAAGCCGCTCCTGAACTCCGTCCTCTGCCTGCTCCTGCTGCTCGCGGCCGCCCCCGCGCGGGCGCAGGAGTTCCGTCCGGCCGACGAGAGCCAGCGCCCCGAAGGCGGGGGGGTGAGAATCCTCCCCGACCAGTTCCTGCGCGGGTTCGATCCGGTCACCGTCTACTTCCCCGACAACGTGGGGCCCGGCAAGCAGAGCGCCGACGATGGCGCGAAGCTGCTCAAGGTGCTGCCCTCGTGGCCCGGCCAGTGGTTCTGGGCGGATCGCAAGACGCTCCAGTTCCGCCCCGCCGAGCCCTGGCCCGCGCTGGCGCGCTTCTCCTTCGAGGCGGGTGGCGCGCGCAAGATTCTCACCACGATGATGTCGGCGCCCTCGGAGATGTCACCGTCGCCCGACAGCTCGGACCTGCGGCCCTTCCGGACCTTCACCCTCACCTTCCCCCAGTCGCTGCCGCTCGATGCGCTCAAGAAGATGCTGCGGTTGGAGGTGCGCGACCTGCCCGGCCTGGCGGACTCGCCCACGCGGGTGTTGAAGGACTGGACGCTGTCGCAGCTGCCGCGCGGCAGCCAGCGCGAGCGGGCCGTCTACGCCATCACCCTCGAGGAGGACGTGCCCGAGGGCAAGCAACTGCGCGTCAACGTGAGCCTCGCGCTGGGCGACGAGGACAAGGTGCTCTGGGTGGGCCGGCTGTCCACGCGGCCCGCCTTCCACCTGCAGCAGGTGCAGTGCGGCGGGAGCCAGTTCTCGCTGACGGGTGGAGCCTCCACGCCCCGGGACATGGCGCTCTCGTGCGGCAACCAGGGAGACCTGCCACAGCTCGTCTTCTCCGCGCCGGTGGCGGGCCTCTCGCTCACGGCGCTGAAGAAGCTGGTGCGGCTGGAGCCCGCGGTGCCGGATCTGCACTTCCAGACGTACGGCACGCGCGTGGCGCTGCGCGGGAAGTTCGTGCCGGACACGCTGTACCGGATGCGCATCGGCGCCGCGCCCATCCGTGACGACAGCGATCGGCCCTTGAGGGACCCGGGCGATCTCCAGGTCTTCTTCCACCTGGACTTCAAGAAGCCCTTCCTGCGCTGGATGCAGTCCACCGCCCTGCTGGAGGCCAAGGGCCCGCGCATGTTGCCGCTGCAGGGCTACGGCGACGCGCGCGCGGACGTGCGCATCTACCGGGTGGATCCGCTCCACCCCGGCTTGTGGCCCTTCCCCAACCGCGCCCTCGTCATCAACGAGGAGAGCGCGCCCCCCTTCCCCGGCGAGGAGCCCGCGACGCGGTCGAACCCCGCCTACATCGGCGAGGACGAGCTGAAGGCGAACATCCGGCTGCTGGGCTCGCCGCTCGTCTCCACGCTGGTGGATCTGCCCCTGCCCAAGCGCGGAGGCACCACCACGTTCGGCCTGGACCTGGCGCCGCTGATCAACCCGGTGGTGGGCAAGGCCCGGCCCGGCACGTACCTGGTGGGCCTGCGGCGGCTCACCGGCGCCCCCGAGCGTGCCTATGTCCGGGTACAAGTCACCAACCTCTCGCTCACCACGGTGGAGGAGCGGGACGAGGCCGCCTTCTTCGTGCGCACGCTGGATGAGGCGAAGGAGGTGCGCGGCGCGCGCATCGTGCTGGAGGGTCAGCATCGCGTCCCGGATCCGAAGCAGCAGGGCGCAACGCGAGTGGAGCCCTTCACGCTGGAGCTCACCACGGATGCGGCGGGCCGGGCGAACCTCGGCCCCCAGCCGAGCTGGGAGAGCATCGACCGTATCTCCGTGCGTAACGGCGAGGACGTGCTCGTGTTGGACCCGCGCGAGGCTCCGGCGTCCTTCGCCAACAACCACTGGTCGGCGTCCTCGGGCTGGCTGGGATGGCTGACGCAGCAGACGCCGCCGCCGCCGAACGATGGGCTGCGCGGCTTCCTCTTCACCGAGCGCCCCATCTACCGGCCGGGCGAGAAGGTCTACATCAAGGGCTTCCTGCGCAACGAGGTGGGCGGGGACTTCGTGGCCCCCGGTGACGCGAAGCAGTACGCCCTGCGCGTCGAGGGCCCGGGTGAACGGCAATGGCCACTGCCGCTGGCCTTCACCGCGCTGTATGGCTTCTCCGCCGAATTCCAGGAGAAGGACGTGCCCACCGGCGACTTCCAGGTGGTGCTCACGGAATTGCGCACGGAGCGGGTGCTCGCGCGCCGGGGCTTCAAGGTGGAGGCCTACCGCATTCCCACCTTCGAGGTGCAGCTCTCCAGTCCCGCCACGGTGCGCCTGGACGGGCCCTTCAAGGTGAAGGCGGTGGCACGCTACTACGCGGGCGGCAACGTGGCCGGGCAGCCCATCGCGTGGACCGTCACGCGGCGCCCCTACTACTACGTGCCCAAGGGGCGTGAGGGCTTCCTCTTCGCCTCCAGCACCCAGTTCGCTCGCGAGGGACAGAGCCGCGCCCCCGAGACGATGACGCGCAACGCGACGCTGGACGACAACGGCGCGGACGAGATGAGCGTCAACCCGGCGTTGGATCTGGACGGCTCGGCGCGCGTCTACCGCTTCGAGGCCACCGTCACCGGCGCGGACAACCAGCCCGTGTCGTCGGCGCAGGAGGTGCGTGCGCTGCCGCCCTTCGTGCTGGGCATGAAGCTGCCGCGCTACTCGGACAAGCCGTTCACGCTGACGCCGGACATCCTCGCGGTGGGCGTGGACGACAAGGCGGTGAAGGGCCAGGAGGTGACGGTGCGCCTCTACAAGCGCATCTGGCACAGCCAGCTGCGCGAGACACACTTCGCCACCGGCGAGGCGAAGTACGTCACCGAGCAGGAGGACGTGAAGCTCGCGGAGAAGCTCATCACCACCGAGGAGAAGCCCGTCTCGCCGCCCTTCGAGCTGAAGGAGTCCGGCGTGTACGTGGTGGAGCTGGTGGCGCGCGACAAGCTGGGCCGGGTGCAGACGCTGTCGGCGGACCTGTACGTGGGAGGCCAGACGCCGATCGCCTGGCAGAAGTCGCGCCAGGGCGTCTTCGGGCTCACCCCGGACAAGGACGCGTACAAGCCGGGCGAGACGGCCCGCATCATCATCCAGAGCCCCTTCCAGGAAGGCCGTGCGCTGGTGGTGGTGGAGGAGCCGGGCGGCAACACGTACACGTGGCACGAGGTGTCCGGCGGAAAGGCGGTGCACGAGCTGCCCATCCGCGCGCAGCACGTGCCCAACGTGCCGGTGCACGTGGCGCTGATGCGAGGCCGCCTCGGCGAGGGCGACAAGGATGACGCGCGTTACCGGCCGCAGACGCTCGGTGCCTCGGTAGACGTGAAGGTGGAGCCGGTGCGCAACCAGGTGGCGGTGGAGCTCAAGCACCCCGAGACGGCGCGCCCGGGGGCCACCGTTCCCGTGGAGCTGACCCTCAAGGACGACCAGGGCAAGCCGCTGGCCGGCGAGGTGACGCTGTGGCTGGTGGACGAGGCCGTGCTGTCGCTCGCGCCGGAGGGGACGCTCAACCCGCTCGACGAGCTCATCAAGGAGAACACGCGCGGCACCACGCTGCGAGACACGCGCAACAGCCTGGTGGGCAAGCTCTTCGAGCAGGAGGAGGAGCCCGGCGGTGACGGCAGCGAGGAAGAAGAGATGGAGGGGGGAAGCAAGCGCGTGGTGCGCAAGAACTTCCAGACGGTGCCGTACTACCAGGCCACGCTGCAGGTGCCGGCGTCCGGCAAGCTGACGGTGCAGGTGCCGCTGTCGGACGACCTCACCAACTTCCGCGTGCGCGCGGTGGCCATCTCCGGGCTGCAGCGCTTCGGCTACAAGCAGACGGTGCTGCGCGTGCGGTTGCCGGTGCTGGTGCAGCCGCAGCTGCCCCGCTTCGTGCGCCAGGGCGACCGCTTCTGGGGTGGCGCGGTGGGCCGCGTGGTCGAGGGCAGCGGTGGCCCCGGCTCGGTGGCGGTGAAGGTGTCGGGCCCGGCGGACCTCCAGCCCCTCGCCCAGAACGTGGAGCTGCAGGCCAACAGGGCCATGAGCTTCGTCACGCCCATCACCGTGAAGAGCGCGGACGTGTCCGAGCAGCAGAGTCTCAAGGTGCGGGTGGACATCGAGCGCAAGTCGGACAAGGCCGGAGACGCCTTCGAGGTGCAGCTGCCCGTGCTGCCGGACCGCACGGTGGAGCACTTCGCGTACTTCGACACGCTGAAGGCCGGCACCACGCAGCTCAAGGCGCTGCCCGAGCCGGCGCGTCCGGGAACCGCCTCCCAGGAGGTCTTCATCACCTCCATCCCCGGAGTCCTGGAGCTGGTCTCCGGCCTGGAGTATCTGGCCGAGTACCCGCACGGCTGCCTCGAGCAGAAGCTGTCGCAGCTCTACCCGGACGTGGCGCAGGCCGCGGTGCTGCGCGAGTTGGCGGTGAAGACGCCCTTCGGCAAGCAGATCTCCGGGCACGTCCAGCGCATCCAGGAGGAGATGGGCCAGTACCAGGACGAGCAGGGCCTCTTCGCCTTCTGGCCGGGTGGACCGGGCGACGTGCAGGTGACGGCGCAGGCGGTGGAGTTCCTGGACGCGGCGCGGCGCGCGGGCCTGAAGGTGGACGAGAAGCTGCAGACGCGCGCGGTGGAGGGCCTCAAGCGCGTGCTGCGCAGCGACTACCCGGGGCTCGTGCAGGAGTGGCGCTACAGCCAGCAGATCGCCTCGCTGCGCGCCCTCACCCGCGTGGGCGCGCTGGACGAGCACTACCTCATCGACCTCTTCCAGCTGCGCGAGCGCCTGGACATCCAGAGCCTCGCGGACCTGGCCTCCACCATGGCCACGCAGCCCATGGTGTACCGCAACAACCTGGAGGTGCTGCGCAAGGAGCTGTGGGACAGCGTCATCATCAAGCTGAGCAAGGGCAAGCCCGTCTTCGAGGGGCTCAACTGGCGCCGCGCCTCGTGGGGCGACTACGGCTTCCTCAGCTCGCGGCCCTCCAGCGTGGCGTCCGTCTTCGAGGCGCTGGTGCGGCTCGACCCGGCCGAGCAACGGCTCGACCAGCTGCGCGACGCGCTCCTCTCCTACGCGAACGCGGAGGTGGGCTTCGGCAGCACCTTCGAGAACCGCCGGGCCATCGCCGCGCTGGCGCTGTACATGGAGAAGGCGAAGCCCTCGGTGCCGGACACCACCGTGACGCTGTCCTCGGGGGCCTCGCTCCAGGTGAGCAAGGACACGAAGACGGCCCGGGCGGAGGTGGCCAGTGACGCGCAGCTGTCCGCCACGGTGAAGGGCGGCCCGGTGGGCATGCGCGTCGAGGCCCAGTACGTACCGGCCACGCCGGGGGACAAGGTGACGCCGCTCAAGCAGGGCTTCATCGTCTCGCGCGGCGCCACCTGGCTGCACGCGGACGGCTCCGAGCAGACGCACTTCGACGACAAGGCCGGCGACGCGAAGGACCTGAAGGTGGGAGACATCCTGGAGCTGCACGCGCGCGTCGTCACCGAGGAGGAGCGCAACCACGTGGCGCTGGTGGTGCCCTTCGCCGCGGGCCTCGAGCCGCTCAACCCGGAGCTGGCGAACGCCTCGTCGGACGCGAAGCCGTCGCAAGCGGACTCACTCACGCCGGCCTACGTGCAGCGGCTGGACCACGAGGTGCGCTACTACTTCCTGCGGATGCCGCGCGGCACGCACACCTTCCACTTCCGGGTGCGCGCCGCCACCGAGGGCTCCTTCGTGCACCCCGCCCCCTGGGCCGAGCTGATGTACCGCGAGTCGGTGCGTGGCCGCGGCGAGGGCCTGCGCATCCTGGTGAAGGGAGAGCATGAGAAGTAGGTGGACACGCGGGCGGGTGGTGGCGGCGCTCGTCCTGGTGGTGCTGGGGGCGGGCATCTGGTTCGCCTCCAGCCTCCAGGATGGGCTGCTCACCTACGAGCCCTCGCGCCTCGTGCTGGACCGGCGGGGCGCGTACCTGGGCGAGGTGCCCGGAGCGGGCGGGGAGCTCGGCTACTGGCCGGTGCCCTACGTGCTGCCCGAGCGCATCGTCCAGGCCACGCTCGTCACGGAGGACCGGCACTTCTACGAGCACCCGGGCGTGTACCTCCCGTCGGTGGGACGCGCCCTGCTGCAGAACGCGCGCAACGTGCGCGTCATCTCCGGAGCGTCCACGCTGGCCATGCAGGTGGCGCGGATGCAGACGCCCGGGGGGCGCCACCTCTGGCGCAAGGCGCGCGAGGCCGTGGAAGCGCTGCTGCTCGTGCGCGAGCACGGCCATGAGAAGGTGCTGCGCCAGTACCTGGCCATCGCGCCCTACGGAAACCGGGTGCATGGCGTGGTGCGCGCCGCGCGCCTCTACTTCGACAAGCCGGTGGAGGACCTGTCCTGGGCCCAGGCCGCCTTCCTCGCGGGCCTGCCACAGCTGCCCGGGCGGATGAACCCGTACACCGAGGACGGTCTGCGACGGGCCCGCAGGCGCAGCCACCGCATCCTCCGCGCCCTGCACGCGCAGCGAGCCTTCTCACGCGAGGAGTTGGAGCAGGCGCTGCAAGCGGACCTGGGTCTGGTACCCCGCCCCCAGCGCATGCCGGAGGCGCTGCACGCGGTGCTGGAGTGGAGCGAGCTGGCCCGGGCCCGTTCCCAGCCCATCTCCACGGCCACGTTGGATCTGGAGATCCAATCGAAGGTGGCGCGCATCCTCCAGCGGAACCTGGATCGGCTCGATGGCGCGGGGGCGGGCAACACCGCCGCGTTGGTGCTGGACACGGAGACGGGGGACATCCTCGCCTACGTAGGCTCGCGGGACTTCTTCAGCGAGGAGCACCGGGGGGCCATCGACTTCGTGAAGCAGCGGCGCTCGCCGGGCTCCACGCTCAAGCCCTTCCTCTACGGGCTGGCGTTGGAGAAGGGCATCGTCACCGCCGCCACCGAGCTGGCGGATACGCCCATGGACATGCGGACGGAGAGCGGCCGGTCCTATCTACCGGAGAACGTCAATCACACCTACCTGGGGCCCATGCTGCTGCGCGAGGCCCTGGGCAACTCGCGCAACATCCCCGCCCTGCGGGTGCTGGAGCAGGTGGGAGTGGAGCCCGCGCTGCGCTTCTTCGAGAAGGCGGACGTGGGAGGCATCTCCTACGAGCCGGACCACTACGGCCTGGGGCTCGCGGTAGGCAACCTGCACGTCACCCTGGAGGAGTTGACGAAGCTGTACCTGGTGCTCGCCCACGAGGGAGAGACGCGCTCGCCGCGGCGCTTCGTCGACGAGCCGGTGGTGCCCTCGCGCCGGCTGATGACGCGCGAGGCGGCGCGGCTGGTGCGCCACATCCTCGCGGACCCGCTGGCCCGGAGGCCGACGTTCCCCGTGGGCAGCGCGCTGGACTACCCGTATGCCGTGGCGGTGAAGACGGGCACCAGCCAGGGCTATCGCGACGCCTGGGCGGTGGCCTTCAGCGATCGGCTGCTCGTGGCCGTCTGGGTGGGCAACCATGACTGGCGCCGGATGAACGGCCTGGGCGGACTGCTCGGCGCGGCCGGTGCGGTGCACGAGATTCTCGACGCGGTGATGCCCGGGTGGCGTCCGTACCGGCCCGTGCTGGACACCTTCCCACCGCCCGCGGGCGCGCTGGCCATCGACGTGTGCCCGCTATCGGGCCGGCTGGCGGGGCCGGACTGCCCCCACCGCAAGAGCGAGTGGTTCGTCCCGGGCACGGTGCCGGCCGAGAGCTGCCCCTTCCATGCGCGCGTCCGGTTGGACCGGCGCAACGGGATGCGGGCGGGCCCCACCTGCCCGGAGCGCGAGGTGGTGACGCGGGTGATGCTGGCGCTGCCGGAGGAGTACGAGCAATGGGCGCGGCGGCAGCACCTGGACATCGCGCCACTGCGGGAGAGCCCGCTGTGCCCGAGCCGGCCCGAGGAATTAGAGCCGAAGGTGGCCATCCGCGAGCCGAAGGGCACGGTGCGGCTGCTCTACGACCCGGACACGCCCGCGTCGGCGTCGACGCTGCGGCTGGCGGCGGACGTGACGCCGAGCACGGAGCCCATCGTGTGGCTGGTGGACGGAGTGCCGGTGGCCACGGTGACGTACCCGCACGAGTTCCGCTGGAGCCCGAGGCCCGGCCAGCACGTCATCACCGCGGCCATGGTGCACCGTGCCCAGGTGAGCCAGCCCGTCACGGTGGTGGTGGAGGACTGACGCACGCGACGGAGCCGTGTCGGGGAGCGAAGATCCTCAGATCTTGAGAAGAACATGGGTTGCCACACACCCCGTGAGTCCTCCCAGGGACCTTCCGCGGGCCTTTGACCCTCGCTCCGTGGACCAGACGACACCCGAGCCCAGGAGACCTCTGATAACCCGGGAAGTCGTGCTCCGATGATCCCCACCAGGGGATTGACGTGTCGGCTCGCACTGCGGAGCATGGCACTACCCGCATGCGCGTTCCCCCCGTCTACCGCCGCTGGGTCACCTGTCCCGAGCCGCGCCCCCAGGCGAGCCTGCGTCTTTTCTGTTTCCACTTCGCGGGTGGAGACGCCTCCATCTTCCGCCTGTGGACCACCCAGCTGCCCTCGTTCATCGAGGTCTGCCCCATTGAGCTGCCGGGACGGGCCACCCGCCGGGGTGAGGCCCCCATCACCCACTTCACCGAGCTGATCGAGAAGCTGTCGGGCATGATGCGCCCCTTCCTCAACCAGCTGCCCGCCGCCTTCTTCGGGCACAGCTTCGGCGGCAACATCGCTTTCGAGCTGACGCGCCTGCTGCGCCGCACCGGGGAGCCGATGCCGCTGCGCCTCTTCCTCGCGGCCAGCCCGGCGCTGTTCGTCCGGCCGCAGCTCCCGCCTCCCGTCAGCCACCTGCCGGACTCGGAGTTCCTGGAGCGGATCGGCTCCCGGTATCGCCTGCCCCAGGAGGTGCTCGCCAGTGAGGACTTCCAGCAGGAGGTGCTGCCCGCGCTGCGAGCGGACATGAGTGTCGCCGAGAGCTACCACTACACCCGGGAGGCCCCGCTGGAAGTGCCCATCTCGGCCTTCGGCGCCGAGGGAGACCCGGAGGTCAGCCCCGCGGAGGCCCAGGCGTGGTGCCGGGAGACCAACGTCGGCTTCCGTCTGCGCATGCTCCCGAGCAACGATCACTTCTTCGTCTCGACGGAGCGGCGCCGGCTGCACCAGGGCATCATCGAGGACCTCCAGGGTCTGGCGGGTTAGAGGCGGCGGAGCCGCGCAATTTCCGTGACGGCGCCGGTGTTCCCGGTCATCTACCGCCCGAGCCGCCGAGCCCCTCTGGCCACCAGGCAGGCGGCCTCCTCGAGGGACCTCGCGTGCTCATCCGGTATTCCGAGTGGAAGAAGCCCACCGACGCGGCCTACGCGTTCCAGCTCCGCGCGCTGGCGGGCCCTGGCCGGACGGGCGGCTTCTCGCCGGAGATTCCCGGCCCCGGCCTCCGGAGTGACATCCGGGAGGTGGCCCGCCAGGTCCTCGAGGACGGAGAGGCGGAGCGCTTCGAGCGCAAGGTGAACCGCTGGTCCGGTCCGGAAGAGGTGGTCGGAGACGCGGGCCAGAAGCCCTACGAGGGACAGCAGCTCTCCTTCGAGGAGCGCGCGTGGCGCGGGACGCTCACGATGAGCGACGTGGACCTGGTGATGCGGGGCACCGTCCTGGTGATGCGGGACCGCTCCGGACAGGCCGACTACGTGCTGCGCGACCACCACATGCTCGACGTGGCCCTCTACCACTACCGGGCAACGGGTGAGCTGCCGCGAGCCCTCTTCCACGCGGATCGGCACTCGGACTGGTGCAAGGACAGCTTCCTGGAGGCGCGCACGCCGCAGCAGGCGGCCACCTGGTGGAAGCTCATCGAGGGACTGAAACGGCCGGACGGCTCGGCCCCCGTCCTGACGGAAGAGGACGTCTTCTTCACCACCGCGAAGGCCGAGCAGACGTCCACGATGACCGGCCGGGACGTGGGGTTCTCCACCCTGGTGCCCTGGTTCGTGGACACCACGGAGCTGGATTGGCGGCGGGTGCTCGACAGGCCCGGCGTCACCGGCGCGGATTGGCTCTCCCTGGACCTGGACTACTTCCAGCCCGCGCCCCAGCTGCGGCTGAGCGGCGGCCTGCTGCGCGACCCGCGCTTCCATACGATGATGGGAGGCGCCCGGGTGCGCGTCTTCGTGCTCTCGCCCCAGTTCACCAACGGCGGAGACAAGATCGACCCCTGGGAGACCCAGGGCAGCCTCCACTCGTCGCTCCGGCTGATGAACCTGCTGCGCCAGCTCCCTGGCAACGTGCGGCTCCAGCGCGCCGGGTAGAAAGCACGACGGGCGGCCCCCTTCCGGAGAGCCGCCCGCCGCTCAATCTCGACTACCGCCAGCCGGGACTACGGCTTGGTGTAGTTGATGGTCAGGTTGTAGGTACCCGCGGCGGTACCGCGCACCATGACGTACGCGCTGCTCTGGCCCGCCGGCACCGTCACCGTGCACGTCTCGGAGGCGCCGGAGGCGGCCGGACGGCAGTCGTACTTGCTGGTGGTGGGCGCCGAGCCGAAGCGGACGTACAGGTCGGGGTTGCCCGTGCCCGTCATGGTCACCTTGAAGGTGGAGCCCGCCAGCACGCTGTACGGACCGAAGTTGTCCGCCTCACGCCTGGCCACGGAGCCGCTGGCCGTCTCGGTCACCGGCGTGCCGGTGCCACCACCGCCGCCCGTGCTGTAGGCGCCCTTGAGCGTCACGCCGGAGTACGCCGAGTAGGCGTTGAGCATCACGTACCAGGTGCCCGCGGCCGGGTTGGTGAAGGTGCAGACCTCCGCGTTGCCGCTCGCGTACGGACGGCAGTCGTAGGTGCTGGAGCTCGGCACCGAGCCGTAGCGCACGTACAGGTCCGCGTCACCCGTGCCGCCGCTGATCTCGAACGACAGGCTGGGCTGGCCCGCGGGCACCTCGAGCGCGTAGTACTTCTTGTTGCCGGAGCTGCCCGACAGGCTGCTCACCGGCACGTTGTTGGTCAGCGGGTCCACCACCGGCGGAGGCGGCGGCACGCCCACGGCCTTCCAGGCCTCGGTCACCGCGGCGGCCTCGGCCGAGCCCGCGCCGTAGAGCGCCTCGGCGGCCTGCACCGTGTACGTCTTGGCCTGCTCGAAGGTGGTGCTGGAGGTGAACAGGTCCGTGTTGGCCTTGTAGAAGATGCGGCCGGCCTTCTCCGGGCCGATGGCCGGCACCGTGTTGGTCGTCTTGCCGCGCGGGTGCGTGCCACCCTTGGACAGCAGCGAGAACACCAGGTTGCTGATGCCCGAGCTGTAGTGCACGTCCTGGCCGGCGTAGTCCGCGTACGAGTCGAGCGACACGCCGTCCTTGGCCGGGTCGTCCATGTAGCGGAGCGCGTCACCCGCGGTGGCCGGCGTCCAGATGTCCTCGCCAATCTTGAAGACGTCCGCGTCCACGGCCCAGTTGCGCGACCAGCTCTCGCACACACCGGCGAAGATGTCGGACATGGACTCGTTGAGGCCGCCGGACTCACCCGAGTACACGAGGTCCGACTCGCTGTCGGTCACCGCGTGGGTCAGCTCGTGGACGGTCACGTCCAGGTCCAGGCCCAGCTCGATGGAGTCCGTGCCGTTGCCATCGCCGTACACCATCTGGGTGCCGTCCCAGTAGGCGTTGACGTAGTTGGAGCCGTAGTGGACGGTGCTGATGAGCGTGGCGCCCGCGTTGTCGTACGAGTTGCGGCCGAACAGCGTGCTGTAGCAGTTGTAGGTGTCGCCCAGCTTGTCGTAGTTGGTGTCGACGTGGTTGTCGCCGATGGCGGCCTGGCCCTCGCTGCGCTTGAGGGTGCCCGGCGTGCTCGAGCCGTTGTTGGCCGAGTACACCTTGCGGTTGAGCGCGGAGTGGATGAGCGGGTTGACCAGCAGGATGCCACCGCGCTGCGCGTCCACGTAGACGAGGTCATCGGCGGGCATGCCCTCGCGCTCGCCCTTCACGCGCACCTCGTAGGCCAGCCGCGGCTCCTGGCTGCCCTCGGAGCGCAGGTAGACCAGCTTCGCCCCACCCTGGGCGGCGGCGAAGCGCGCCGACGAGCCCTCCGCGGCCGCCTTCAGCGCGGCCTCGGGCGCCACCTTCGCCTCGGCGGACACCGTCGCGCCATCCCGGGCCGAGCCGTTGGCCGCGTAGACCTTGCCCGCCGCGTCCACGTGCAGCACCAGCTCGCCACCCACCACCTTCAGGCCGTTCTTCGTCTGCTGGAAGCGCAGGTGCCGGTGGCCGCTCGCGTCCACCGACGTCCGCGCGAGCACCAGATCGTTCTCGTTGAGCCGGAACACCGGGGCCACGAGGCTCAGCGACGAGCGCACGTCCAGCTCCGTCCCCGCGCGCAGCGCGCCCGATACCTGGGTCGCCTGGCCGAACTCACCCCGGAGGGCGTAGGGAACCCCGTCCTCGGTGCCCAGCACCTGCGCGCCCTTGATGCGCGCCAGCGCGGACTGGATGTCCGAATCATCGCCCGTACCCATGGGCGCCTCGCCCTCCTGCATCGACCCGCAGGCGGCCAGACTCGCGCCCAGCCACACCACACAGAACGTCTTCGAGAAACGGTTACCCACTGCGACACCTCTCTCTAGAAGAAGAGGGAGCTTTCTTGGCATACCGATTGGTTCACATTCAAGGCGGTTTTATGTTTTTCAGGATTTTTTCTGATTGCGGACTGTAAATCCCGGCGAAGTGTCACTTGGCTCGTTGGAGGCGGGGTGGCACGGTGCGCGATTTTCTCTTGAGCCCCTCCAGGGAGCCCGCCATGAAGCTCACGAAGCTCAAGGTCCACAGGTATCGGAACGTCGCGCCCGGCACCGAGCTGGTGTTCAGCCCGTCGTTCAACCTGGTGCTGGGCGAGAACGGCACCGGCAGGACGCTGCTGCTGGACCTGATCTCCCGTGCCCTCTCCACGGACTTCTCCGAGCTCATCCACGAGGAGTTCTCCGTCGAATACGCGCTCGCCTTCCCCGGCATGGAGCTGCGCATCCGCGTGCGCAACGAGCCGCTCTCCGCCTATCCCCGGCGCCTGATGGAGGAGGAGCCGAGTGACGCCTCGGCGCTCCTGCCGCTGCACATCCCGAAGGAGGAGACGCGGCTGGAGCCCTTCATGGAGCTGGTCGTCCAGCTCGACGCGCCCGCCTCCGTGCTGGTGATGCGCGCCGATGCCTCGGGCGTGGCCTGGGAGGTGGACGGGCAACCCGCCTACGCGCAGTCCATGGGGTGGTCGCTGTTGGACCGCACCGTGTGGATCGTCCTCTTCATGACGGCCCAGCGGCTCGAGCCCGAGGTGAAGGATCGGCTCAAGGAGCTGCTGCGCCGCACCTTCCTGCTGGCGCCCGCGCGCTTCGACGAGACGCTCGGGATGTTCGAGCGGATCGGCAAGCTGCAGTACGGCATGGCGGTGCGGGGCGACGAGGTGTTCCCCCTGGGGCTGATGGCGCTTCCCACGTGGCTGCCGGGACTGCTCCGGGAGCGGGTGGAGCGCGAGGCCGTGGCCGGCGCCGTCGACATCCGCCCCGAGGACGTGGAGCGCGGCTTCCTGGCGCGCTTCGTCACCCTGACGGGGTTCGCCACGGGGAGGTTCCGCGTGGAGCTGCTGGAGAAACGGAGCTACCAGGACGGAGGGCGGCTGGAGTTCGGCCGCTTCGGCTTCTCCTTCACCGGGAAGGACGGCACGGAGCTGCCGCAGGAGCGGCTGGGCTTCGGCCACAAGCGGCTGCTGTCCTTCCTGTACTACCTGGACGTCAACGAGGACTTCGTCATCGCCGACGAGCTGGCCAACGGCCTGCACCCGCGCCTCGTCGAGGCGTGCCTGCGCGGACTCGGCGCCCGGCAGGTCTTCCTCTCCAGCCAGAACCCGCTCCCCTTCGACCATGTCCCGCTCGGGTCCGCCGAGGAGGTCCGCGCCTCGCTCGTCCACTGTGGAACCGTGCTGCGCGAGGGCCGCGAGTGGAAGGCCTGGTCCAACCCCACGCTGGAGGCGGCCGCGAAGCTCTTCGGTGCCTACCAGCGGGGAGACGCCCCGCTCGGGGCGCTGCTGCGCGCCCACGGGCTGTGGTGAGCGTCAGCTCCCCGCCGCCGCGCGCTCCCGCTCGAGCTCCGCCCGGAAGAAGGCACGGCCCTCGGCGAGCTTCTCCATATAAGGACGCACGTCCTCGCGGGCCTCCGGGGAGAGCAGCGCGAAGGGCGTCACGTGCTCATCCGGCACGTAGCGGAAGGTGAGGTTGATGCGCCGGGTGCGGAAGTCCGGCATCTCGGGCGGCAGCAGGTGGCCGGCGCGGGTGTCCACCCGCTGCACGCGGTGGAACGTCTGCTCCTTCCAGCGCGCGCCGCCGAAGAGCTGCAGCGCGCCATCATCGAGCCACTGCTCCAGCACCACCTCGTCGCGCTCACCGGGGCGGGTGGAGGTGACGAACTGGATGAGCGCGCGCTCGCCGAAGGACAGCGAGGCCACCGGCCCCGGCTCGAAGTCCTTGTGCTCCCCCACCCTCGCGGTGTCCACCCAGCGATCGCCCTCGAGGCGGCTGCCGTAGAAGTTCACCAGGCACGTGTTGAGGTGCCAGCCGGAGGGCATGTCCGGTCCGCGGAACATGCGGCGCGCCAGCTCCTCCACCTTCACCACCTGGCGCTGGAGCACCGCCGGGAAGGGCTCGGCCTTCACGCAGCGATCCTTCACTCCCTTCGGGGGTCGGTAGTAGTCGAGGCAGGCGAACTGCCAGTTGCCCAGCCAGTACACCGGGCGCAGCAGCCGTCGCTGCGACTGCCCGGGTGGAGGCGGGAAATGCTTGGAGTAGCGCTCCTCCCACAGGGGGTGCAGGGTACTGAGCCAGGCGAGGATCTCCGCGCGATCCGCCGCCGACAGGAAGCTCGCGTTGTAGTGGTGGCCCGGCGTGCGCTGGCGGGCCTTGTGGGCCAGCGAGCGGCCGAAGCGAGGAGGGTGGGCCATGGGTGTACCCCGCACTACCATATTGCCCACTTCACAGAGCAGAAGCAGTCCTCAGTCCTCCAATCAACGCTTCAGATCGTTTCCCTGGCGCTCGTGCGAAGCAGGCGAGCGGTCCTGAAAAAATTCCTTATTTCTTCGCCATGTTTCACGGCTCGCTGGAATCTCGTTGAGGCTGAAATGATCCAGCGGCGGTCTGTGATGACAATCCAACTCAACCGCGGCGGCGTACGAGACGCCAGGACACTCCCAACGAGGAGGTCCCTGGCAGGGGGGCTCGACCCTGACGGGCGCGGAAGACACAAGAGCACAAGGAGTGAGTGCCCGTGGGAGAGAACTCGAACCTGGCCCTGAGTTTCCACAACATCGATCGCACCGAGGCCCCCAAGAGCGCGGTCCGCTTCCTGGATGGATTGAACAACACCCAGCAGGTGCAGGAGATCCAACGGCTCACCCATCGACTTCTGGGTGTGAGCGAAGGGTCTCAAGTCCTTGATGCCGGTTGTGGTCTGGGAGAGGTCACCCGGGAGGTGGCGAAGCTGGTGGGCAAGACGGGTCGGGTGGTGGGGGTCGACCTGAGCGAGAGCATGGTGGCCGAGTCCCGTCGGCGCACGGAGGACCCCGCACTCCCAGTGGAATTCCGGGTGGGAGACATCCACCATCTGGACTTCCCGGACTGGAGCTTCGACGCGTGCCGCAGCTCCCGGGTCTTCATGTACCTGGATGATCCCTGCCAGGCGCTCAGCGAGCTGGTGCGGCTGACGCGGCCGGGCGGGACGGTGCTGCTCTTCGAGCCGGAGTTCGACAGCTGGATCCTCAACGGGCCCGACCGCGCCGTGGTCCGCAAGCTGATCCACTTCTGGACCGATCAGCTCCGCAACCCCTGGATCGGCCGGCAGCTGCCGAGCCTGTTCCACGCCCAGGGCCTCACCGACGTGACGGTCACCCCGGTGTCCGCCTCCTGGTTCCTCCCCCACCTGGAGACGTTCGGGCTGCGCGCGGTGCTTGACAAGGCCATCCAGGCGGGCGTGGCGACGCGCTCGGAGGTCGAGGAGTGGCTCCGGTTCATGGAGGAGGCCGAGCGTACCGGGTGCTTCTTCGGGGTGATGACGGGTCTGGTGATTCGCGGAGTGAAACCCGCGACGTGAGGGGCCCGGGAGGCGCCTGGCCGCCCATTCCCGGGGAGGAACCCCTCCGCCTAGGATGCCCCGCATGAATCACGCAGAGGGTACCTTCGAGAGCGCGGGTGGGTTGAAGCTGTACTACCAGCGGTGGCTCCCCACCCATGGGGAGCCCCGGACGGCGCTCGCCATCGTCCACGGGATTGGCGAGCACAGTGGCCGTTTCCAGAACATCGTCAACCACTTCGTCGCCCGGGGGCATGCGGTGTACGCGCTCGACCTCCGGGGCCACGGCCGCTCCCCGGGGCCGCGTGGGCACCTGATGTCGTGGTCGGAGTACATCGAGGACGTGAAGGCCTTCCTGGCGCTGATCTCCTCGAGGGAGTCCGGCCGGCCCCTCTTCCTCTATGCCCACAGCATGGGCGGGCTCATCGGGATGGAGTACGTCCTGCGCTACCCGGAAGGGTTGAGCGGGGTGATCATCAGCGGCCCGCCCTTCGAGTCCGCCGTGGTGACACCGACCCTGGTGCTCTCCTCGCTGCTGCTCGGCAAGCTCCGTCCGCTGCACCCGCTCAAGGTGAACCTGGTGCCCGAGGCGATGTGCAATGATCCGGCGGTGGTCGCCGCCTACCTCGCGGATCCGCTGGTCCACCGTCAATGCACGGCGGGCTGGGCCTTCGCGGCCCTCAAGGTGGGCGGGTGGATCAACTCCCACCTCTCGGACTGGCGCGTCCCGCTGCTGCTGCTCCACGGCGAGAAGGACTCCGTCAACCCGTCCCGTGGCGCCCGCAAGGTCTTCGACAAGATCACCTACCCGGACAAGAAGATGCACCTGGTCCCGGGCGGCTACCACGAGCCCCACAGCGATGCCGGCTACGAGCAGGTGCTCCAGCTGGTGGAGGAGTTCGTCCTCTCGCACGTACCGGCGGACGCCCGGCCCAGGGCCACCGCCTGAGACCTCACGGACAACCTCCCGCGCCAACCAGGGAAGGCGGGTGGGTCAGCGAGGACTTGTAGGCGGCGCCCAGCAGGGCGCGGCCCCGGAAATGCCGGCTCTTGACCGTTCCCACCGGGAGGCCGAGCACTTGCGCGACCTCCTCGTACCCAAGCTCCTCCACGTCACACAGGAGGACCACCAGCCGGAATTTCTCGGGGAGCGCGTGCAGGCAGCGCAGCAACAGCTCCGCCTCCTGGGATTGACACACCCGTGTCTCGGGATCCGGCTGATCCACCCCTCCGGCGAAGAGCGAGCCGAGCACCGACGTGGCCCCCTCGAGCACCGAGTCCAACAACGAGCGGCGGCGCGCGCTCGCGCGCCGCGTCTCGATGAATTGATGGCGCGCGATGCCGCACAACCAACCGAAGAATGAGCCCCGTTGCCGGTAGCTCTCCCGGTGGAGGTAGGCACGAATCAGGGCCTCCTGCAGCAAATCCTCCGCCTCTTGTCTGTCACGACACAATGTCAGACAGAACCGATGCAACCGGGGCACGAGAGAATCCACCTCGGCCTCGAAACGAGCCCGCTCGTCGTCCGTACGACGCATCCCGCCCGTCATCGTCCGCCCCTCCCCCGCGGGGAATGCTCTTCCTTCACTTTCAAACGAACGCATCCCCTTGGGGATGCAAGCATCAGCCCCACGGCTTGTCCGCTCGTATGGACTGCAACTGGAAAAGCCTGGAAAAAAAGGAGGAAACCCATTTCCGGAACCGAATCGAGAGTCGTTGCATCCCTCTGCCTTCGTAAGGCATGCCCCGGCCTCCAAAGCCGTCGGCCCGCCTCCGCAATCAGGAGAGAGTTCTCATGCATCCTCAAAAGCAGCCCGTCTCCCCCTCCGAGCCGACTGGCGGCTCCACGTGGAAGAGCGACATCGTCTCGGGCTTCCTCGTCTTCCTCATCGCCCTGCCCCTGTGCCTGGGCATCGCCATGGCAAGCGGATTCCCACCCGTGGCCGGCATCCTCACCGCGGTGGTGGGCGGCGTCGTCTCCACCTGGCTGGGGAGCGCCCGGCTGACCATCAAGGGACCCGCCGCGGGCCTCATCGTCATCGCGCTCGGCGCGGTGACGGAGCTGGGAGGGGGCGACATGAAGCTCGGCTACCGCCGCGCCCTGGCGACCATCGTGGTGGCCGCCGTGCTGCAGATCCTCTTCGCGGTCCTGCGCACCGGGAAGCTGGGGGACTTCTTCCCGTCCGCGGTGGTGCACGGAATGCTCGCGGCCATCGGCGTCATCATCTGCTCGAAGCAGATCCACACGCTGATGGGCGTGACGCCCAAGGCGACGGCCCCGCTGCCGCTGCTGGCCGAGATTCCCCACAGCCTGGGCCAGCTGAACCCGGAGATCGCCCTCATCGGCTTCCTCGGCCTCGTCATCCTCTTCGGGCACGCGGCGCTCGCCAGGCGCGTGCCGCTCCTCAAGCGCGTGCCGGCCCCCCTGCTGGTGCTGCTCGTCGCGGTGCCCCTGGGCATCTACTTCGACCTGGACCACGAGCACACCTTCACCTTCTCGCAGCAGGCCTTCTCGGTGGGCCCCAAGTTCCTCGTCAACCTGCCGGGCAACCTGCTGTCCGCCATCACCTTCCCGGACTTCTCCGCCGTCTTCTCGGCGGTCTCCATCAAGTACATCGCCATGTTCGCCCTGGTGGGCAGCATCGAGTCGCTGCTGACCGCCAAGGCGGTGGACATGCTGGACCCCGAGAAGCGCCGCTCGAACCTGGACAAGGATCTGCTCGCCACGGGCACGGGCAACCTCATCGCCGGATTGCTGGGTGGCCTGCCGATGATCTCCGAGGTCGTCCGCAGCTCCGCCAACATCGGCTACGGAGCGAAGAGCCGGCTGTCCAACTTCTTCCATGGCCTGTTCCTGCTGCTGTTCGTGGCGTTCGTGCCCATGCTCATCCACCGCATTCCGCTGGCCGCGCTGGCCGCCATGCTCATCTTCACCGGCGTCCGCCTGGCCTCTCCGGGCGAGTTCGTGAAGACGTTCCGCATCGGCGCCGAGCAGTTCCTCATCTTCAGCTTCACGCTGGGCGTGACGCTGGCGACGGACCTGCTGGTGGGCGTGGCCTCGGGCATCGTCCTGAAGATGGTGGTGCACCTCATCAACGGCGCGCGGCTGGCCGGCCTCTTCCGGCCGGAGATCGAGGAGCGCATGGAGGACGGCCGGGTGGTGCTGCGCGTGCGGCACGCCGCCGTCTTCACCAACTTCCTCAGGATCAAGAAGCACATCGAGCGGCACGCCCAGGTCCAGCGGGTCGAGGTGGACCTGACGGACGCCCGGCTGGTGGACCACACGGTGATGGAGCGGCTGCACGAGCTGGAGGGTGAGTTCTCCCGCCAGGGCCGCCAGCTGCACATCAGTGGACTCGACCAGCACCGCAGTTTCTCCTCGCATCCGCTCTCCGCGCGCAAGAAGGTGCTCGGGGGTTCCCTGAGCCACTCTTCCTGAAGCCATTGCCTGACGCGTCACCAGGCCCCACGGTCCCATCCGGTGCCGTGGGGCTCGTTGTTTCGAAGCCGCCATCGCTCCACCGCCCTCGCTACACGAAGAGCGTCGGCGCGATGCCGCCGAGGATGACCAGCGCCGTCACCACCGTCAGCAGCACCACGCGCCGGCGGCGTGACGCCGTGCGCGGCGTGCGCGCCTCCCGGAGCTCCAACCGGGCGGTGCCACAGAAGAGGCCCGCGTACACCCGGTAGAACACGATCGCGTTCAACCCCGAGGCGAACAGGAACCCCAGCGTCGCCGCCGTGGACTCCTCCAGGAGCGCGTGGAAGAGCAGGTCCTCGGCGAAGAAGGCAATGCCTCCGGGGAGCCCGACGAAGAACCAGCCCATCGCGAGGAACAACCGGTGGAGGTCCGGCGCCACGTCCGCGAGCCCGTTGTCCGGGGCGAGCCGCTCGATGCCGTACGCATCCCGCGCCAGACCCACGACGGAGAGAAGGACGAGGGAGCCCGCCACCGTCGCGATGAGGAGCATCCGGGCCGCCTGCCAGCCGACGTGCCCGGAGAAGGCGCCCGCCATCAGCAGGCACGACTGTGACAGGGTGATGGCGATGATCGCCCGTGCCGGCTCACGCCGCACCAGGCCCAGGCCGGATTGCAGCAGCGCGCTCACCACGAAGAGCACGAGCAGCACGTTCCCCAGGCCGCCGTGCAGGAGCGTGGGGTTGCCCTCCACGAAGCGGTGCAGCCACACCACCCCCGGCTGGCACAGCAGGAGCAGCAGGAACTCCGTGTGCTTGAGCCGCCGGCGCAGGCCCTCGAGCCACAGGTGGAACGGCATGACGCCACCGGCGACGGCGGCCCCGAGCGCGGCGAACGGCTGCGAGGGGGTGCCCCAGAGGGCGAGCCCCGTGGTCAGCAGCCCCGCCAGCACCGGGAGGACGGGGAACTTCGCCGCCTTCCCGCGCCCGCCCCTACCGGCCCGCACGCACGCCCACGCGAACAGCAGGACCCATGACGCGACGAAGAGCGGGCGCGTCGGTGCCACCCAGATGCCCACCGCGGCGATGAGCCCCACCGCCAGGGACCACCAGTTGGTGGAACGCACCGGCACGGCCACGGGCGCTTCCGCCCGCGGGCCCTCGAGATTCAGGTAGGTGTCGACCATCTAATGACTCCGTTGCTCGCTCGGGGAGTCCTCGAGCAGACGGTCCTCCATCGCGGCGAGCCGCGAGAAGAGACCCAGGAAGGGCCGCGCGACGAAGCTCCACTGGATGCTGTCCAGCCAGAAGAGCCTCGAAGCGGCCAGGTAGAGCCGGCCTCGCACCGAGGCCGGGAGCAGGCGCTCCAGATTCGACTGCCGCTGCAACCGCACGCCCGTGCCCACGATGGGGTTGTCCTGGAAGTCCTGGATGAGGGACGAGGAGCGCAGGAACTGCCACGTCCTCAGCCCCGCGTTCGCGCACAGGTGGACGAGCGCGAGCGTGTGCAGCCCGGCGGCGATCTCCACGTACAGGATGCCGAGCTGCGCCATGGTCGCGTACGCGAGCGAGGTCTTCGCATCGGGCCGCGTGCGCCCCACGAACGCCGCGAAGATCGCCGTCAGCAGCCCGATGCAGGCCATGACGATCCGGACCGAGGTGTGCGGCATCCACAGCGCGCTCGTGCGCAGCAGCAGCAACGGCCCCAGGTGGACGGAGAGCGCGCCGTAGAAGATGGCGCTCGAGGCCGCGGGGCCCTCCATCGCGCGGTGCAGCCAGGGCGACATGGGGAGCTGGGCGGACTTGGCCAGCGTGCCGAACAGCAACGCGAACGCCACCACCAATGCCGTGGGCACCACCGCGTCCTCCGCGAAGTGCGTGAACTCCGAGCTGGGGAATGCGTGGTGGATCCACATCGCCGCGCCGAGCACCCCCAGGTCGCACAGGCGGTAGTAGATGAGCGCGCGGAGGCTGTTCTGGGTGCTGCGCAGGTTGCGCCGGAAGAACGAGATGAGCATCACCGACGACACGCCCACCAGCTCCCAGCCCAGGTAGAGCACGTCGACGTTCCCCGCGAGCGACACCGCCGCGAGCGCGAACGCCAGCAGCGTCACCAGGAACCAGTAGCGCTGGGAGCCCTCCTCCCGGTGGAAGAAGGGCCGGGAGAAGTGGACGATGACGGGGTAGATGAGGGCGACGAGCGCCAGGTACGTCACGGAGAGCCGGTCGATGAGCAGCACCGCCCGCCACTCGTAGCCATGCGTGACGAGCAGCGGAGGCGTGGATACCTCCACCATCGACGAGGGCCCCGCGGCGAATGCGATACAGAGCACGAAGGTGGCGAGGAGCACGCCCGTGGCGTGCGCCACCGCGAGCCCCTGCACGAGCCGCTCGGACAACCCGCGCCCGAAGAGCTGGGCCGCCCCGAGCAGCAGCGGAATCAGCGCGGCCCAGGCGAGGATGAACAGGGAGAGGAACTGGAGAGTCATGCGTACACCTCGACCAGACGGTCTCGCCGGGGGTCCAACACCGCCGGAAGCGTGGCGGCATCACCCGCCGTCGTGTGGAACTCGGGCCACAACGCGCGCCAGGGCGTGAAGCCGTCCCCGTTCCAGAGCTCGATGGCACGGGACGAGGGGTCGACCCGCCCCAGCCGCATCCATCCGCCCCGCACCATGCGGCGCATGCGCGGGTGCGTTTCGATCAGCTCGAGCAGGTCCTTCGTCTCCGCCTCGATGAGCACGAGGATGCGCATGGGCTCGTGCAGCTCGACCATCTGCCGGGCCATGCCGATGCGCAGGTCGCTCTTGGAGCCGGTGACGACGCCCAGCAGGGACACGACGTTCAGCGGGAGCTTGGACCCGGCGCCGAACCCCTCGCAGTCCACGCGCGAGAAGTAGTAGTCCATGGCGATGTTCACCGCGACGGGCACCGAGCCGAGCACGGCCGAGCGCAGCAGCGCGCCCCCCTCGTCCAGCCTCGGGTCGTAGGACACGAGGAAGGCCCGGCGGTCGAGCGACGTGCGCTCCGTCAGGCTCCGCCGCCCGACGATGCAGGCCGCCACGCGGTTGTGGCCGTACTCGGGCCTCGGCTGCGCCAGGTCATGGCCGCGGTCCAGCACGTGCTGGGCCGCCGCCTCCTCGCCACCACGCGGCGCCTGGCCGAAGCGCAGGCACCGCTCCACCGCGTTCATCCGCGCGGCGCGCCCCAGCCGCGCCGCCAGCTCCCGCACCTCCTCCAGGCGCTCGGCCGGGAGGCGGTCGCGGTCGAGCACCTCGACCACGTCGGTGGTGGTGTCGTGGTAGCAGGGCACGAAGAGCGTGGTGGCCGGCAGCTCGAGCCCGCGCGCCGCGAGCCGCTCACGCACCTCGGGGCGGTTGGCCATCTGCGTGAAGGAGCGCGAGTTGGGCGCGCCCGGATTGCCCGAGCACGCGCCACACCCGTACGCCTGCCGGAAAGGGTTGTTCGTGTTCGTCGAGCCGTGGGCGATGATCGCCACCAGGGGGGCGAACTCCCGCGTGAGGCCCGCCGTGCGGAGCACGCCCTCGACGATGCTGGCCTGCTCGTCCAGCGAGTATCCCCCCGCCGCGTCCAGCGCGATGTGCGTCTTCGGGTGGGGGAAGGCGCGCTTGTGGATGGCGCGGCGCAGCCGGGTCATCCGGCTCGGCATCAACACCTTCATCACGAGCGGGAGGAAGCTCAGCAACCCGAGCGCGAGCGAGATGAAGAAGCCGCGGATGAGCGTGCGCGAGTGATAGAAGCCGGAGAGCAGGGCCCTGCCCTCGGCGCGGCCCGCGCGGCGCGCCCGATCCAACCGCCGGGCCTCGCCGTCGACCGGCACCTCCGAGATGGTCCGCGACGGCTCGATGACGGGCGGGCACTGGCGCGTCGGCCGGGCGGCGCCCACCGCCTCGAAGCGCATGTCGACGCTGAAGAAGCCCAGGCCCCCCCAGGTCTCCACCCCGCACGCCTCGGACTCGAGCGCCCGCCGGAAGGACTCCTCCCGGTCGTCCATGCACATCAACGCCTGGAAGCGCGGGGCGCGGCGCTGGGGCTCCTTCACCTCGGGGAGGAGCCCGCGCTCGATGTGCGCGAGGAAGTCACCGGCGAAGGAGCGCTCATAGGCCTCCTGCCACAGGTGCAGGCGCCCCAGGTTGAAGGTCTCGGGCGCGAGGAACGGACGGGCGCACAGCTCGTTCCGGGTGCGGCCATTCCGCTCCAGGAGCCACGCATCGAGCGCGTGCGTGGCGACGAGCATCACCGCGAGCCAGTCCTTCAGCGACGCGGGCGGCGCCTCCACGGGCGCGACCGCCGGCTCGGATTCGAGCCGGAGGATCATCCCCGACCAGCCCTTCAGCGCGAAGAGCGTCTCCAGGCAGTACGCGGCCTCGCGCCCCGTCGGAGCCGACTCACGCACCTCGGCCTCGATGATCTGCTCCACCGACCGGCCGGCCCGCTCGTGCGCCTCCAGCCGTGCCTTCAGCGTTCCCGCCCAGTCGAAGCCCCACCCCGGCGTGGCATGCACGCTCGCCAGGAAGAAGCCCCAGAGCGCCCCGTTGCGGTAGGGGTTGGTCCAGTGCGCCATGCCCTGATCCAGGAACGAGGCGATGACCGGCACGATGAAGTCCTGGAGCTGCCGGTCATAGGACGCGTGGTACTCGGCATCCAGGCGCGGGGCGAGCCGCAACAGGGAGGCCGGTGGGACGACGTTGCCGACGGACGTGTCCGACAGGAAGCACTCCACCCGGTCCTTCCCACTTCCCGGCAGGGCCGACGCGAGCACCGCATCGAGGCAGTCGCGACGGATACGGCCGCGCTCCAGCTCCGAGCGGTAGAAGGACTCGGTCTCATACGGCCGTGCCCGATACAGCGCGGCCGCTTCCCGCACTGCCTCCTGGAACGGACGGTCCTCGAGGTTGAGCAGGATGTTGTTGTGGATATAGGCCCAGAGGGGATTCTGGATGGGCAGCTTTGGGCGGCACTCGTCGAGCCACCCGTCCACGAGGGCGTTGGTATCCATATGACATTGACTCATTTCGTCTGCCTCAGACAGCGGCGGAGGCAGCGGGGGAGTCCACGAAGGAATTCGTCAGCGGCCGGAGCCCGCCCCGAGACACGTTCGGCGGCTCCTTGATCTTCATCAATGAAGCGGGCACGTCCTTCGACAGCGATGACTTCGACCCCATGTGTTTTTTCCTTTTGTGACAAAGCACGAAAGCTCCGTGCACCCAGCGGGGAGGCAAGGGGGCGCTTCATCGGCTCCATTGATAGGGATTGAGCTATCGGAGCCGACCCCGAGGCACCCAGGGAGGACGGAGCAAGGGGGCGAGTGACCGCTGGCACATGATGGAGATTCCTTGCGCCTTCCTTGGAGCAAGGCATGTGCCAGGATTTGTGAAGACACACTCAGAGGGAAAGGTTGGGGCGGAATGGAACTCGACTTCGACGACATGGGGCATGACGCCTCGCGTCGTGCGGAGATGGGGCATTCCGCCCCGCACTCCCGTGGCAGAATGCCTCGTTCCGCCTCCAACCTTTGGAGAACGAATGGAGAACGAACACACCCCATCATCCAAGGGGTGAGCGGGAGGCCAGGAGGTATCGGAAGCGGGTCATTGCGTTCCGGAAGGAGAGGGAGAGGATGGCCGCATGTGGAATCTCATCGAACCGTTGGAAGCGGCGCCCGGGGTCTGGCAGATGGCACTGGACGAGGCGCTGCTCGATGAGGCGAGCACGAGGGAGGACTTCGTCCCCACCCTGCGGCTCTACGTCTTCCGACCAGGCTGCCTGAGCCTCGGACGCACCCAGGCCTACGGCAGCGTCGATGCCGAGGCGGCACGAGCCGAGGGCCTCGACGTGGTCCGCCGGGTGACCGGTGGCTCCGGAGTGCTGCATCACGGGGAGCTCACGTACAGCTTCGTGGCCCGCGTCGCGCCGCCATTCACCGACAACATCGAGCAGAACTACACGCTGCTATCAGAGTCCATTTCCGCGGGACTGGCGCGAAGGTTCGGCGTGCGGGCCGAGCTGGAGCCCTCGCGGCCCGAGCGCAACCTGGCCAGTGGCGCATGCTTCCTCACGCCCGCGCTCAAGGAACTGAAGGTGGAAGGCCGCAAGCTCGTGGGCAGCGCGCAGCGGCGGCAGAAGGGCGCCTTCCTGCAACACGGCGCGCTGCCGCTCACGACGGACTACGCCCTGCACGCACGGCTGTTCGGCCTGACGCCGGAGCGGCTGCGCGAGGCGATGGTGGACCTGACCGGGGCGGCGGGCCGCGAGGTGAGCCACGCCGAGGCGGCGCAGGCCCTAGAGCAAGGCTTCATCGAGCGGCTCGGTGCGAGCTGGGCCAGGGTCCCGCTCGCGCCTCACGTGCGCGCCCGCGCCGAGGCGCTCGTCGCGGAGCGCTATGGCCGTGACGATTGGACGCGCGACGCGGTCTGCTGAGCGTCTCCTCCCTTCAGGGTCTGCTCACATCGCTTTCTGGACTTGCCGAGAGCGCGGCTCTTTCTGTACAAGCCCGGATCCGTGAGGCTTTTCTCGGGGGGCGTGGATTCTCCCTTTCCGAGAAATCCCTACCAACAAGAAAGCCAATCATGAGCAAGCGAAAGATCTCCGGCATCATCGCGGTCGTCCTGGCTGCAGTGGGTTTGGGTCTCGCCACCACACCGGCCCGGGCGGCCAGCCCGACCCTGAGCGCGACCGTTGACGACGGTGTCATCGGGACCGGAAACAATCAGTTCCAGTACACCGGCACGTGGGTCAATTGCGGCTGCAACGGTGGGTCCTTCCGGTACGCGTACACCACGGGTGACAAGGCGACGTTCCGGTTCACCGGGAGCCAGGTCAAGCTGTTTGGTTACAAGGAGTTGGTGGGCGGAATCGCCAGCATCTCCATTGACGGTGGTGCACCCGTGGACGCGGACACCTACTCCATCACCAAGGGGTTCGCGCTCATCTACACCAGCCCCGTCCTGACGGACACGGCCCATACGCTCACCGTGACGGTGACGGGCCGGAAGAACAGCGCGGCCACGGGCACCACGATCTCCATCGACAAGGCCGAGGTCTACACCGGCGGCACGACCACGAACCCTCCGGCGGGAGGCCTGCTGGGCTCGGTGGGGGCCCGTTCGGGTCTGGCCTGGAACTCCTGCATGTTCCCGCTCAACCGGACCGGCTCGGCGAGCTCCTACGCGTCGGCGCTGTCGACCGTCGAGAGCGGCCGTGGTCGCTTCTGTGACATCGAGCAGGCGGCGCAGTGGCATACCAATTGGAACGACGTGAAGGACCTCTATGTCCTGTCGTTCATGAACCCGAACCTGACCTCCGTCGTCGACGCGCCGCCCTTCCCGGGTGGAAGCGGGGCGTCCGTGCAGGGAAGCTGGGCCGAGGCCGCGTCCGGAGCCTATGATGCCTACTACCGCGCGATGGGCACCAACGCCGCGAACTACGCCAACCGCGCGGGGCAGGAAGTGATCCTCCGCTTCGCCTGGGAGTTCAACGGCTGCTGGTATCACTGGACGGCGGGCAAGGACTGCAACGGCACCTGGAAGGCCAACAACACGCAGTTCAAGACCGCTTGGCAGCGGGCCTACAACAACATCAAGGCCGGTGCGGGCTCCGCCGCCAACCGGGTGCTGATCAGCTGGAGCCTGTCGGGCACGGATACCTCGGCGGGTTACAACTTCCAGGATCTCTACCCCGGGGATGCCTATGTGGACATCGTGGGAGTCGATGTCTACGACTCCCCCGGCTCCACGACGCTCGCCTCGTTCAACTCGCAGTACCACGTCGGGTACATCCTCAATCAGACCTTCGCTTTCGCGGACACCCACAACAAGCCGTTCGCGATCGAGGAGTGGGGAGGTCATCACGCCCTGACGGGCAGCCAGGCGAGTGTGAATGGTGATGACAACGCCGCGTTCATCAACTTCATGTTCGATTGGATCCGGGCGCACAAGAACGACATCGTCTACGAGCAGTACTTCCAGGACGACGCGGACGGCAACGTCAACAACTCGCTGTTCTCGCCATTGGAGAACAGCAACCCGAAGATGCGCGCCGCCTACCTGAGCCAGATGCAGAACGCGGCGAACCTGCCCTGATCCTCGTCAGACCGGGGGTGGAGCCACCAGCAGACACACGGGGGCGGGGATCTTCAGCGCCTCGCCCACGGGTGTCAGCCTTCCGGTCTCGAGGTCTCTTTGGAAGCAGAAGATGTCGTGGGTGCGCTGATTGGCCACGAGCAGGTACCTGCCGGTGGGCTCGAGGGTGAAGTGGCGCGGCCACCGTCCTCGTGTGGGAACGTGCTCCACGTAGGTCAGCCGGCCCGAGGAATCAATGGCATGCACGACGATGCTGTCGTGACCGCGGTTGGAGCCATAGAGGAAGCGGCCATCGGGGCTGACGTGGATGTCCGCCCCGTAGCTCGTCCCGGTGAAGCCTCCTGGCAGAGCCGAGACGGTCTGTAGCGCCTCCAGGGCACCGAGCCGCGGGTCGTAGGCGAAAGCGGTGATCGTCGAGCTCAGCTCGTGGATGCCGAAGGCGAACCTTCCGTTGGGATGGAAGGTGAGGTGACGCGGTCCCGACCCGGGCTGGGTGGACACCCAGGCCGGCTCCGCGGGGGTCAAGCGTCCCTGTTCGCCGTCGAACCGGTAGAGCATGATCTTGTCCAGCCCCAGGTCCGACACGAGCGCGTGGCGATTGTCGGCATCCAATACGACCTGGTGGGCGTGCGGGCCTTCCTGACGCCGGGTGTTGGGCCCCGAGCCCTCGTGTCGTCTCACGTCGACCGCGGCGCCCAGCCCTCCCTCCGGCAGGACCGGAAGGACGGAGACGGTTCCACCGACGTAATTGGCGACCAGCACGAACCTGCCGTTCGCGGCCACGTCCAGGTGGCAGGGCGCACCGCCCTGTGTGGGTTGCTGATTGATGAAGGTCAGCTCCCGTGTCTGGGGATGGATGCGGAAGGCACTCACGAAGCCACCGGGCTTGCCCTCGAACTCCGTCAATTCATTGACGGCATAGAGGTAGCGTCCCATCGGGTCCATGGCCAGGAAGGACGGCTCGACCACGCCCCGGGTGAGGCCCACCTGCTGGAGGGCCCCCGTCGCCAGGTCCAACCGGCAGAGATAGATGCCCTCGCCTTGACCCGAGGTGTACGTGCCAACGTAGACCCAGAGTTCCTTGGGGGGCTGGGGAGCCCCGGTCCATGCGCTCCGGGTGCAGGCCAGACCCATTCCCACCGCGCCCAGGCCCGTGAGCCGCATGAGCTCGCGACGTGTCCAGTTCGTCTCTCGCATGGGTGGATTGGAAACAGAAAGAGCGGGAAGTGCCAACATCACGCCACGGAATCTCGACCGAATCGTGACGACTCGCGTGAACCTGGATGGGCAACGGTCCGCCCCCGCGTTCGCTGGCGCGAGGGAGAGGACATGCGCGGATTGAAGGTTTCAGTCATTGGAGCGATGGCGGCGGGCTTCCTGCTCGCCGCGGGGTGCGAGCCGTGGGAATCCGACGAGAGCGGCGCGGAGCCCGGGTTCTTCGCCAGCGCCCAGGGGCTGGGCACGCAGAGCACCTCGTTCCAGGACGGCGTGTCTCCGTCCTCGAGCTACGCGGGCACCCGCGACTCGATGATCGAAGAGGAGAATCCAGACGACAACCACGGCGGCGACACCAGCATCTCGGCGAGCGGCGACACGCCCGCAGGTAGCGGCAACGAGAACTACATCCTGCTGCAGTGGGACGTGTCGAGCATCCCGGCGAATGCGATCGTCCGCGCGGCCTCGATCGTCGTCACGGTGTCCGACAAGGCGGATCAGACCTACGACTTCTACGAGCTGACGCGCGCCTGGACCGAGAGCCAGGTCACCTGGGAACAGGCGGACAGCAGCCATGACTGGGCCTCGAATGGCGCGGACGGCACGGGCGACCGGGACACGACCTCGCTGGGCTCCATCCGGGCCGCCGCGACGGGGACGTACACCGTGACACTCAATGCCAGGGGGCTCGAGGTGGTGCGGAAGTGGCTGACCACGCCTTCCAGCAACCACGGTGTCATCCTCGCCAACAAGGACAACGACAACCGGTTGGAGATCCGCTCCAGCGAGTATTCGACCCGCTCCTCCCGTCCGAAGCTGACGGTGACCTGGGAGCTGCCCGGCACGGATGCGGGAACGGGTGGTGGCGATGGGGGCGTCGACGCTGGGACGGACGGTGGCGTACAGACCGCGGGGACGTACCGAAGCACCTGCGATGGCTCGGGCGGAGTGTGGATCGACACCTCCCATTTCCTGAACTTCAACGATGAGTCCCAGACCGCGCGCATCTTCGCCCAGGGCAAGAGCGCCTCCCCGGTCCAGAGCAAGGAGCTGAGCAGCGCGATTGGCATCTCCTCCTCGGACGAGGCGGACTTCGAGGACGCCGCACGCGTGGGGAACCGCATCTACGTGACCAGCTCGCACGCTCGCAACAAGGACGGGGAGCTCGAGACATCGCGATACAAGTTCTTCGCCATCGACCTCTCGGGCACGGTGCCCAATGCCTCGCTTCAGGTCGCGGGGACGTCCTCGAACCTGCTGAAGGACATGCTGGATGCGTCCAACTGGGTCAACCCGAACACCTCGGTCATCTCGCTGCTGAATGAGCGCTCGCGGCTGACGGAGGCCACGGTCGCGGAGCTGGCCCCGAAGGTGAATGGAACCAACCTCGAGGGGCTGGCGGCGCTGCCCACGGGTGGACTGGTGCTCGGCTTCCGCAACCCGAAGTCCGGTTCGAGTGCGCTGATGGTCACGCTGACCAATCCGGACGAGGTGATCGGCGGAGCCAGGGCCAGGTTCGGCCAGGCCATCCTGGTCAACCTGGGTGGTTATGGCATCCGGGGCATGGTGTGGTCGGAGGCCCACCAGGCGGTGCTCATCCTCAGCGGGCCGCATGACGAGAGCAACGGACCGTTCGCGCTCTGGAAGTGGAGCGGCGACGTGAGCAGCGCGCCGGTGAAGGCGCTGGACCTGACCGCGCCCTCGGACTCCGCTCCGGAGGTGCTGCTCCCATATCCCGGCACGAAGGACGTGCGGATCCTGTTCGACATGGGCTCACACCTGATCAGCGGGACGGTCTGCAAGGACGCGTCGTCCTCCAGCCAGTACTTCACCGACGTGGTCGTCCACCTGGACTGAGTGGCCCTCAGCCGGCGGGTGGAGCGTAGATGGG
This sequence comes from Archangium violaceum, assembly GCF_016887565.1. Lineage (NCBI taxonomy): Bacteria > Pseudomonadati > Myxococcota > Myxococcia > Myxococcales > Archangiaceae > Archangium > Archangium violaceum. The sequence goes on along the minus strand of NZ_CP069396.1, from coordinate 3,592,597 downwards.
CAGCTCGATGCGCAGGCGAGCGCCCCCCTCCTGGCGGTTCTCCGCCACGAGGGTGCCGCCGAAGCGCTCCACCAGCTCGCGAGAGATGGACAGACCCAGGCCCGTCCCCTTGTCGGTACCCTTGGTGGTGAAGAAGGCCTCGAAGAGGCGTGGCAACACCTCCGGAGAGAAGCCCGGGCCGTTGTCCTCCACCACCAGCATCACGCGCTGCCCTCGCACCGCACCGTGCACGCGGACCTCTCCCCGGGGTACCTTCGCCTCCTCCAGCGCGTCACCGGCATTGACGAGCAGGTTGAGCAGCACCTGCGCCAGCCGCCGGGGCATGATGAACACCTTGGGCAGCTCCGGGGACACCTCGATCTTCAACTCCCCCACGCTCTTGAGCCGGATCGACGCCAGCCGCGCCGCGTCTTCCACCACGTCCACCAGCGCGCACTCGCACGCCGCCTCCGCGTCCATGCTGTGGGAGAAGCCCTTCAGGTCCTGGACGATCTGCTGGATGCGCTCCATGCCCAGGCGCGTCTCGCCGAACACCTCCTTCAACTCCTCGCGGAGCGCGGGCGCCAGCGGCTGGGTGAACACCTCGGTCTGGATGAAGTTCAGGTTGGCGCGAACGAAGGCCAGCGGGTTGTTGATCTCATGCATCACACTGGCGGCCAGGCGGCCCACCGTGGCCAGCCGCTCGGACTGGACGCGCTGGAGCTCGGCCACGGCCAGCTTCTCCAACGCCTCCCGGCGGGCCCGCTCCACGCGTGCCTCGTTCAGTGCCGCCGCGGTCTTGCGGTACTGGCCCGAGCCCACCAACCCGAAAAACGTGGACGAGCCCACCATCCCCGCCCACCCGGCGGCCTGCTCGACGGAGCCCTTGCCCATCAGCACGTACACCCCGATGCCCAGCGTGCATGCGACACCGCTGGCCACCGCGGAGCCCGACTCCTCCGGGTAGACGAAGGCGGCCAGCAGCGGCAGGGTGGGCACGAGCAGAACGTACGGGCTCGCGAGGCTCCCCGTGAAATAGACGAGGGCCAGATAGAACAGGCTGCCCGCCGCGCCATTGAACAGCAGGAGCAGGCGCCGCCGCGTCTCGGATCCCCGCTCGAACAGCAGGGCGAAGACCACCAGCCCCAGGCCCCAGGCCACTCGCGTCAGGAACGCGCCCAGGCTGAAGGAGGGCAAGGCGAATACGTCCAGCAAGGTCAACGGAGGAAGCACCGCCGCGAACAGCAGGGCCCTCCTTCCCGGAATGGTACTCACACCTCTGAGGACGGATGACCTCACGTGACCACGACTCTAGTACACCCGGCTCGAGGGAGCACCTGACGCTGGCTGAATTCCCTGGACATGCGAGGGAGCATCCGGCGTGTTCAACGGACCGTCTCCGCACCTCGTGGCTCCATCCCGAGTAGGGTAATGCTCGAATCCGAAACGCCCGAGACCCCATGTCACCAGGACTCCCCCTGCTCGCCTTGCTCCTGCTCGTGCCCCTGGCTCCGGCTCACGCGGAGGAAGGAGCCCCCAAGCAGACGAAACCAGAGGCGCCCGTCCTCCGCGTGACGGAGTCCACCGTCTCGTTGCTCGAGCCCTCCGGCGACGGCTGCGAGTGGGCCCGGTTCGAGCCCCTCTCGGCGGCTCGCCAGGTCCTCGCGAAGCTCGCGGTGGACTGTCAGGGCGGAGCAACCGCGCTGAGCCGGGACGGCAAGCGCGGCGCGGCGCGGTTCTGGCGCGGCGGCGTCAGCGCGCCCGTGGTGGGCAGGCCCACCTTCCCCGAGAAGTTCCCCTCCCCCGCGTTCCGGGATCGCTTGTTCCTCGTGGAGCTGGCGACGGGCGCCGTCGAGGAGATTCCCCTTCCTCCGTTGGGCGAGCTCATCGAGTTCGGATTCGATGCCGGGGGCCGGCTGCTCGGGCTCTCCATGCAGAAGGTCACGGACGGCTCGGGCCCTCCACTGATGGCCCACGCCTTCGCCTACCAGGACGGAGCGTGGTCACGGCTCGACTCCAAGGCGACCACCGAGTCCTCCGGAACCGGCGTGCTGGCGCTCCGCAAGCAGCTCGGCGAGCGCTCCAACCGCGCGCTCGATCCGCGCTTCACCCCCGAGGAGATCGACGACGACCTGCTGCTCGACCAGCTGTACCAGCTCACCCCGGAGCAACCCGATGGCGAGTGGACCTCGCTCGAGCGCGGTGGCTACACGCTGGCGCTCTGGGGCACGCCCTTTGGCGACGAGCTGCTGGCGACCGGCCTGCTCCGGAAGGTGGAGAAGGGCAAGGCGCTCGCCCTCCCCGGCCACACCTTCCGCGAGAACGACCTGGTCAGCATCCAGGTCCGAGGGCCCTTCCTGCTGGTGTCCCTCGCCGACTCCGGCGGGCATCCGCGCCTCTACCGGGGCAGGAAGCTCGTCTGGAGCTCGGAGGGCGCGCGGGCGGTGACGTTCTGGCCGAAGTGAGCACCCGGGCCGGCCCCCCTCGCGGGCCTCTCCACTGAGAGCATGTTCCTCCCGAGGGGCAGGCGAGGTACACCAGGGACTCCATGGCTGAGACCCCGATGAACATCCCCACTGTCGACCTCACCGATCTCTCTTCAGGCGATCCCGCCCGCGTCGAGCGCGGCGCGGCGGCGCTCCGCGAGGCCTTCGGCGTCTTCGGCCTCGTGTACGTGAAGAACCACGGCATCGACCCCCAGGCACTCGAGCGCTTCTATGACGCGTTCAGCGCCTTCGTCGCTCGCCCGGAGGCCGCCAAGCGGCCCTATGGCCGTGCGGACATCTGGTACCAGCGCGGCTGGACGCCTCCGAACACCGAGGTGGCCGTCGCCGGCAAGGGCCAGCCGGACTTCAAGGAGTGCTACTTCGTCGCCCCCTACCCGGCCGACGAGACGTCCGCGCTCGAGTTCCCCCAGATCTACCCGGAGAACGTGTGGCCCTCCGATGCGCCCCCGTACTTCCAGGAGGGCTTCCTCACGCTCGGCCGCTCACTCCACGAGGCGGGGCTCCAGCTGCTGCGCGGCGCGGCGGTGGCGCTCGGGCTGCCGGAGCCGACCTTCGCCAACCTGTGCCAGCGCGGCCCCCACGTCACGCGCGCGCTGCACTACCTGCCCCTCAATGCCTCCCAGGTGAACACAGACATCGTCTGGGGTGAGGAGCACACCGACTTCAACCTGCTCACGCTCCTGCCCGGTGGGCGCTTCCTCGATCCGAGCGGGCGCCCGGCCCCGAGGCCCGATGACAAGAGCGGGCTCTACCTCCGCACGCGCGCGACGCCGGAAGATCCCAAAGGACACATGGTTCGCGGCACGGCTCCAGCCGGCTGCATCGTCGCGCAGGTGGGCCAGCAGTTGGAAATCCTCACAGGCGGTACGTTTCTCGCGACGCCGCACGTCATCACCGCCCCCGGCGTGCCGGCCTGGTCTCGTCAGTCCGCCGCCCACTTCATGCACGTGCACACCAGTCACATACTCTTCCCATTGGAAAAGTTCCGTACGCCTGATGCGGTCCGCGACTACGCGCCGCCGGTGCTCGCGGGCACCTACGACATCAAGACGTTGGTGGACATTGGACTGGCGCCCCAGAGCGCACTCTCCCAGCTGGGCTACCGTCACTACGATCGGCTCAACCGCATGCGCGCGGAGGGCTCGGAGAAGTAGACCGGGCGCATGAGCACGAACCCACTCCCCGAAAACCATTTCTGATGTAAGGATAGTTCCGCGTCCGGTTGCGGGCCTTACGTCTCCGAAATCGTTCGCAGGGAGTGACCCATGCAGGCGCGAGCGCGCATTGCGTCACAAACGTTCCATGCGTTTGGTTCGGCGAAGCTCACGGCGATGTGTCGCGCCGTCGGCTTCGCGGAAGCGGATACGCGAACGGTCCTGAAGTTCTTCGACCTGCTGACGAGCCCCTGGGGACAGCGGCGCATTGGAACGGAGCCCTCCTGGGCCTCCGACATCACCGATGACCACTCGCCCTATGAGTTGTCACTCGCGCTGGATGGCCGCACCCCCGAGGTGCGCTTCCTGGTGGAGGCGCAAGGACAACCCACCACGCTCCAGTCGAGCTGGGTGGATGGGCTGGCGCTGTGCGAGCGACTGCAACGCGCGGCCCACATCACCCTGGAGCGGCTCGAGCGAGTGAGGGAGCTGTTCGAGCCGCGCAACCCCGAGGCGAGCTTCTCCCTGTGGCACGCGTTCGGCCTGAAGGCAGGCGGCAAACCGGATTTCAAGGTGTACCTGAATCCGAGGGCACGGGGAGACGGGCAGGAGTCCGCGCTGATCCAGGAGGCACTGGGCCGGCTCGGCTTCACGGGCTCCTGGCGATTCATCACCCAGGAGGTGATGCGCCGCGGCGCGAAGGACCGGCTCGTCTACTTCTCGCTGGACCTGTCGGCGGGCCCGGCGGCGCGCGTGAAGCTGTACGTGGCGCACCAGGACGCCACCGTGGAGGAGCTCGAGGGGGTGCTGTCCCGGGGAGGAGAGTACGTGCCGGGTGAGCCGCGCACGTTCTGCCGGTCGCTGAGCGGGGGAGAGGGGCCCTTCACGGCCCGGCCCCCGTTGACCTGCTTCGCCTTCACCTCGGACGACGCCGGGCGCCCCTTCAGCTCCACCCTCCACTTCCCCCTGCGTGCCTATGTGGAGGATGATCTGCAGTCGGTACGAGCCATCCGCCACGTCCTCGCTCCACGGGATCGGGGCCTCTTCGAACAGGTGTTGGCGTCCATCACGGACCGCCCGCTCGAAGCGGGGCGGGGCCTCGTCCAGTGGGCATCCCTGCGACACCAGCGGGGCCAGGCGCGTACCACCTTCTATCTGGCCCCGGAGGCATACGGAGCCGCGACGACGAGGCCGCACATGAATCGGGTCCTGGAGTACATCGAGACGAAGAAGCAAGAACTGGCCCGGCTGCCCCTGTTCGCCTTCGTCGAGGATCGCAGCATCGATCCCCGGCACCGGCTGGGCTTCGCGCCCTGCCTGGCGCCCATGACCATGGGCTTCTCGGACCTGATGAGGTTCGGCCTGAGGGATCTCTCCTCGCGGGATGAGATCCAACGGATCCTCAACGCGCACACCACCGTGGACGAGCAGCACTGGGAGTTCTTCATGCGGGACGTGGAGACCCTGGGGATCAACGGGCGCGTGGACCTGGTGGACTCGCTGAGCCTGCTCTGGGGAGACCACTGCGCGAAGACGCGCCAGCTCATCAACAAGCTCATGAGCATGGTGCGCGAGGCGAACCCCATCCAGCGTCTGGTCATCCTGGAGGCCGTCGAGGCCGCCTCGGACGTGGGCTTCAGCCGGTTCCGGCAGGCGGGCCAGGAGTTCACGGCCCGGACGGGCAAGCCGCTCTTCTACTTCGGCCAGCCCCACCAGGATCTGGAGGACGCGCACGAGCAGCTGATGGAGAAGGGAATCCGGGCGCTGATCGCCTCGCACGCGTGGACGCCGGAGGAGGAGCAGCGGGCCCTGTCGCTCGTGGACGAGGTCAACACCAGCTTCGTCGGCATGGCGGAGGATCTCCTGGCGTATGCCTTGAGGGCCCGCGAGTCCGGGCCGCTGTGGCCGCTCACGCTCGGGCTCAAGCTGGTGCGGTAGCGGCGGGAGCCGGCCGGCCCCGGGCGCGGTGCTACATTCGCCGCATGCTCCTTTCTCTCCTGCTGAGCTACGGCATGGTCACCGCCAGCACGCCCCCGCCCCCGGAGTTCGGTGCCGACGCCGCCGCGCGCTTCGCGGAGCTCGCGCTCTCGTGCGTCCATCGGGAGTACCCGAACAAGATCGCCCACGTGCTGAGTGGTGACGCGGATGCGCGCCCGCCCCGGGAGCTCACCCCCGCCTTCTACGGCTGCTACGACTGGCACTCCTCCGTCCACGGGCACTGGCTGCTGGTGCGGCTGGCGCGGACGTTTCCGGAGGCGCCCTTCGCTCCGCGTGCCCGCGAGGCGGTGGCCAGGAGCCTGACGCCCGCGAACATCGAGGCGGAGACGCGCTACCTGAGCGGACCGGGCCGGGTCTCCTTCGAGCGCCCCTATGGTCTGGCGTGGCTGCTCCAGCTCTCGGCGGAGCTGAGGGAGTGGGACGATCCCCAGGCGCGCGAGTGGGCCACCACGCTCAGGCCCCTGGAGGAGCGCGCGGCCGGGCGGATCCGCGAGTGGCTCCCCAAGCTGTCGCGGCCCATCCGCGTGGGGGAGCACGACCAGACGGCCTTCGCCTTCGGGCTCATCCTGGACTGGGCGCGGCAGGCCCGGGACAGCGACATGGAGCAGTTGCTGAAGACGCGGGTGGAGGCGTTCTACGGGAAGGACCGCCGGTGCCCGCTCGCGTACGAGCCCGGCGGCCAGGACTTCCTCTCGCCGTGCATCGCCGAGGCGGACCTGATGAGGCGCATCCTCCCCCCGGAGCGCTTCGCCACGTGGCTGCGGGACTTCCTGCCGGAGATTCCCTCCAACGGCTCGACGGCCTGGCTCGCGCCGGCGGTGGTGACGGATCCGACGGATCCGAAGCTGGCGCACCTGGACGGATTGAACCTGAGCCGGGCGTGGATGCTGGAGGGGATCGCCGCGGGCCTGCCGCCCCAGGACAAGCGGCTGCGCGCGCTCCGGGCCACGGCGAAGCTCCACCGCGAGGCGGGGCTCCAGGCCGTGACGGGCGCGCACTACGAGGGCGGACACTGGCTGGGCAGCTTCGCCGTGTACCTCGTCACCGGCAGGGGCCTGCCCCGCGGGCCGTGAGCCCCGGCTCTTGTGTTGCGCATGCTCCCTCTCCCTCTGGGAGAGGGCGGGGGGTGAGGGTCTTCACCCGCGTGATCCGCGTCCCGACCTCATATCGCGGCACACTGTTGCCGGAAGACCCTCACCCTAGCCCTCTCCCAGAGGGAGAGGGGACATCCACGGGCCCTCGGACACGGTCCAATGACTTCGTGGACACTCCACTACGGTACTCGGGAGGAGGCCCCGAGCGCCTCGCAGGCGGGAGGGAATTGGAGCTGGCAGGCCTTCTCGAGGAGCGCCTTGGTGCGCGCCGGATCCTTCGCCACCCCATTGCCATACCGGTAGGAGAGGCCGAGGTTGAAACAGCCTCCCGGCAGCTCCGCGTCGCACGCCTTCGTGAAGAGGGCGAAGGCCTGCTTCTTGTCCTGCTTCACGCCGTTGCCAGCCAGATAGGACACGCCGAGGGTGTTGCAGGCGGTCATGTGCCCCGCGTCGCACGCCTTCGTGAAGAGCGCCGCGGCGCGCTCCGGGTCCTTCTTCACGCCATTGCCCTGCGCGTGGGCGACACCGAGGCTGAAGCAGCCCTCCGCATGACCCTGACCGCAGGCCTTGTCGAAGAAGGTGGCGGCGCGCTCCGGCTCCTTCGGGACACCCAGGCCCGACGCGTGGGCCAGGCCGACGTTGAAGCACCCCTTCCCATCCTCCGCCTTGCACGTCTTCTCGAAGAAGGTCAGCGCCTGCTTCGGATCCTTCTTCACCCCCACACCTTCCGCGTAGGCGATGCCGAGGTTGTTGCACGCGGCCAGGAACCCCTTGTCACACGCCTTCTTGTAGAGGGTGGCCGCGCGCGCATCATCCTTGGGCACCGCGAGCCCCTGCGCGTAGGCCAGGGCCAGGTTGAAGCACTCCTGGGCATCGCCCTTCTTGCAACCCTTCTCGTGGATGCCCACCTGGCGCGACAGCTCCTCCTTGCCGAAGAATGCCTCCGACTTGGAAGGCGCCTGCGGGTGCTGCTCATGCTCATGCTGCTGCGCGGCACCGCGTGTTCCCATCAGGAGGATGGCCAGGGTGATTCCGATGCGAAACATGTGGAAGAAACCTCCCCGGGCTCATGGCCCGTCATGGAGGGTGGGTATACCACTCCGGCGGGGGTAACCTCCGGCCCTTCCCCAGGAGCCCCTCATGCGCCGCCCCACCCTCTTCGTCCTCGCCCTCGCGTTGGCCGCCGCGCTCGTCCGCTGCGCACCACCCGAGTCCTCTCCTGATGCACGCACCCTCTCCGGTGAGAGCACCCAGGCCCTCACTCCCGGTGGGGGTCTGCGGTTCATGACCTACAACATCAAACACGGCGAGCAGAGCAGCCTGGAGAGCATCGCCAGCGTCATCAACGCCCAGGCGCCGGACCTCGTGGTGCTCCAGGAGGTCGACGTCCTCACCAACCGCTCGGGCAAGGTGGACCAGCCCGCGAGGCTCGCCGCGCTGACGGGGATGTACGCCTCGTTCCAGCCCTCGCTGCTCAGCTATGACGGGGGCCAGTACGGGCTGACGCTGCTGTCCCGCTACCCCATCCGCACCTCGCAGCGCATCCCGCTCCGCTCCGCCGCGGAGCAGCGCATCCTGGCGGTGATGGAGGTGGAGCTGGACGCCGCGCACGTCATCCCCGTGGCCATCACCCACTTCGGCACCACCGGCGCCACCGAGCGGTTGAACCAGGCCGAGGACGTCAAGGCCGCCCTCGCCGGCAAGCCCTGGGCGCTGCTCGGGGGAGATCTCAATGCCTCGCCCTCCGAGTCTGGCATCACCAGCCTGCAGCAGCAGCTCACCGATGCCTGGACCCGTGGCGGCTCGGGCAACGGCTACACCCACGACGCGAGCTTTCCGACGCGGCGCATCGACTACGTGATGCTCGGCTCCGCGTGGACGTCGCCCGTCTCGGCGAGCGTCGTCGGCGCCAGCTCGCAGTCGGATCACCGCCCGGTGGTGGCCACCCTCATCCTCCCCTGGAGCCAGACCCTCTTCGGCGACCGCGTCCCGGGCGCCGCCGTGGAGCCGGACACCCGGGCCGTGGAGATCGGCGTGAGGTTCCGCGCCAATGTCGCCGGCACCGTCACCGCGCTCCGCTTCTACCGGGGAAAGGCCAACGCCAGCGGCTACGTGGCCCGCCTGTGGAGCAGCGGTGGAGCGCTCCTGGCCGAGGTGCCCGTGAAGGATGGCCGCATTCCCGGCTGGCAGGAGGTGGCGCTCCCCACGCCCGTCCCCCTCACCGCCGGCACCACCTACGTGGCGTCCTACTACTCGTCGAACGGGCAGTTCGCGCGCGATGTGTCCGGGCTCGCGAGCGCCGTCGTCAGCGGCAACCTGACGGCGCCGGGCAGCGCGAGCGTGGGAGGCAATGGTGTCTATGTCTATCGGACGGGCGGCGGCTTCCCCTCGTCCTCCTACAAGGACGCCAACTACTGGATGGACGTGCGCTTCGTCCCCTCCCCTTGAATGCTCGGGGAGAAGGAGGAGCGACTACTCCTTGGAGCCGGAACCACCTCGGGAGCCGGAGCCACCCCGCTCCAGCTCGCGGACGAGCGCCGACAGATCGTCCTGCGCCTCCTCGTCGAGGACGAAGACACCCTCCTCGGAGGAGGAAGGCGCGGGCCGCGCGTCCTCCCGCGCGACGCGCTTCGGCCTGGGCGGAGGCGGCGGGCGGGAGAGGGGCTCGGTGGGCCGGGCCGGCGGCGGAGCGCGAAGCCGCGGAGCCGGCTCGGAATGCGGCTCGGCCGGGGCTTCCTCGGCGGTGGAGGGCTGGTGCCAGTCCGTCTTCCGCTCCAGCCACTCCGCGTAGCGGGTGAACGTCCAGGAGCCGTCCGCTGCGCCCGTCTCGATGGCGGAGGGGAGCTTGAAGAAGTGCCCCTGGCGCACGAGGCTCTTCACCGGGGTGCTGCCCGGGAGCACCTCGCACTCGGGCACGCGGATGCCGAGGTCCGGCCGGTAGCGCAGCCGCTGACACACCACTCCGACGAGGCAATCCGCGAGCTGGGCGCACACCGCGCCCTGCACCTCCGGAGGGAAGGCCAACACCACGCGCTGGAGGGCCTCGGCGGCGCTCGCCGAGTGCACGGTCGCGAGCACGAGGTGCCCCGTCTCCGCCGCGCTCAGCGTCAGGCGCATCACCTCCGGCTCGCGCATCTCCCCCACCATGAGGACATCCGGATCCTCCCGGAGCGCGTCGATGAGCGCCTGCTCGAAGGAGGGCGTGTCCCTGCCCACCTCGCGCTGGCGGATGAAGGACAGGCGCGGCACCAGCGCGTACTCGATGGGGCTCTCCACCGTGATGATGTGGCGGGCCTCGCTCAGGTTGATCTCCTGCAGCAGCGCCGCGAGCGTGGACGTCTTGCCCGAGCCGGTGGGTCCACTCACCAGGAGCAGGCCATGGGCCGGCTCGACGAAGCGGCGCAGGTCGGGGTGGAGGTTGAGCTTCCTCAGCGTGGCCTGGGCGGAAGCCAGCAAGCGGATGGCGAAGCCCACGCCGCGCGCGCTGCGCAGGATGTTGATGCGGCAGCGCTGCCCCATCACCGTGCGCGAGACGTCATACGAGCAGCGCTCGATGAAGTCGGGCCAGCCGGCGTCACCGATGATGTCGCGGGCCATGGCGGTGAGCACGGAGGACGACACCGGCTCGCCGACGAGCCGCAGCGCACCTCGCACCCGGAGCGCCAGGGGCATCTCCCCCTCGAGGTGGATGTCGCTCGCCCCCTGTTCCCGGGCGAGCCGGATGAAGGATTCCAATCCCACGATGTCCCTCCTGCCGTGCATCCGAGCAACCGCCATGCCGCGCCTGTCCCGAGAACCTGTCCAGGGCGGAGAGCGCGGGGGCCCGCCGGAATGTCCGGTTGTACGCGGGCCCGGCGACACTTTGTCCCCGGCGGCCAGGCGAGGCGTTGACCCGTGCCCTCTTCAGCCCGCCTGCTGTCCAGGAAGAGAAGAGAGCCTTGCACTTTGGGCCTCGCGGACGCGCGCGGGTGCTAACCTGCGTAGGTGATGAAGCGCATTCTTCTCGTCCTCCTGGTCCTCGTCGTCCTCGCCGCGGGCGGGGTCGCCGGCACCTTCTTCTGGGCGGAGAGCCAGGTGAAGCAGGCCGCGGCTCCGCCGGGCGCCCCCACCGTGGAGTTCACCGTGTCCAAGGGAGTCACCGGACGCGGCCTGGGCCCCCAGCTCGCGTCACAGGGCCTGATTCGCGATGCCCGGCTCTGGCGCTGGCACCTCTTCCGCCGCGGCTCGTTCGCCCCCAAGGCGGGTCGTCACGCGGTGAGCCCGTCGATGACGATGGCGGAGATCGCCACCGCGCTCGAGGGCAACCCCATCCCCGATGACGTCCCCTTCGTCATCGTCGAGGGCTGGCGTCTGCGCGACACCGACGCGGCCCTGGTCACGGCGGGCCTCATCAAGCCCGGCGCCTACATCGCCGCCGCCAGCCAGCCCGCGCGTTTCACCGCGCCCTTCACCCTGCCCCGGGCCACGCTCGAGGGCTACCTCTACCCGGAGACCTACCGGGTGGTGCCCGGCGCCTTCAAGGTGGAGGAGCTCATCCAGCGCCAGCTGGACACCTTCACCGAGCGCTTCTACGCCCCCCAGAAGGCGGCCATCGAGCGCAGCGGGCGCAGCCTCCACGAGGTGGTGGTGATGGCCTCGATGCTGGAGCGCGAGGAGCCCGTGCCGGCCCAGCGTCCGCTGGTGGCGGGCATCCTCTGGAAGCGCGTGGACAAGGGCTTCCCCCTGGGGGTGGACGCGACCTCCCGCTACGAGCTGGCCGAGTGGAACGACCGCCTGGCGTTCCTCCAGCGCCTGCGCGACACCTCGGACCCGTGGAACTCGCGCCACCGCAAGGGGCTGCCGCCGGGTCCCATCGGCGCCCCCTCGGTGGAGTCGCTCCAGGCCGCGCTCGCGCCCAAGCCGAGCGAGTTCTGGTACTACCTCCACGACGCCGAGCGGCGCCTGCACCCCTCGCGCAACGCCGAGGAGCACGAGGCGCTTCGCCGCAAGTACAACGTGTACTGAACGCCAGCCAGAGACGTGCCGGGGTGTCAGCTCGCACGCGACAGCATGCCGGCTGACATTCCCGACGCGCACAGGCCGCCGTCGACCGCGAAGTCCTCGCCGGTGATGAACGAGGACTTGTCGCCGCACAGGAAGACGACGAGCGAGGCCACCTCGTCGGGAGTCCCCACGCGGTTCATCGGGTGGAGCGAGGCGGCGAAGGCGCGGCCCTGAGGCTCATTCAGGCGCCAGCCGTCGGTGGCCATCTCCGACTCGATGACCCCGGGGCTCACCGAGTTCACCCGGATGCCCTTCTGCGCGTAGTCGATCGCCGCGCCACGCGAGAGCGCGGCGATGCCCGCCTTGGTGGCGCTGTAGACGGAGAGCCCCGGCAGGGCCCGCGCCGCCCCCACGGAGGCGCAGTTGACGATGGACCCGCCCCCCGTCGCGAGCATCGCGTTGATCTGATGCTTCACGCACCAGAACGTGCCGCGCAGGTTGATGTTCATGAGGAGCTCGTAGTCCTCGTTGGTCATCTCGGCGAGCGGCTTCATCATGCCGCTCCCGGCGTTGTTGAAGGCGGCGTCGATGCGGCCGTACTTCGAGACGGCCGCCTGGACGAGCGCCTCGATGTCCCGCTCGACCTGCATGTCGGCGCAGACCCAGGTGGCCTCTCCGCCGCGCTCCTGGATGAGCGCGACGAGCTCACGGCCCCTGGCCTCGCGCCGCGCGCTCGCGACGACCCGGGCGCCCTCCGCCGCGAGCGCGATGGCCGTGGCCCAGCCAATGCCCGAGCTCGCCCCCGTCACCAGAACCACCTTGTCCTTCAGCATGCCCATGTCTCTGCCCTCGTATGGTGTGTGTAGGAGCCGCCGCGGCCGCGGCCTGGCTCGAACGATACATGGGACGGTGACAGCCCGTTGGCGTGCCCCCGACGGGAGAGGGCCACGCGGGCATGTCAGACCCATCAGTTACATGGAAGGGGACCGTCGGTTGGCAGGCGCACCACGGGCCCGGTCTCTGGCGGGCATCGGTGCTCGTGGCTCGATGGCCCCTCCGCGAGAGCGGAGTGTAACGGTCGTCGACGGGCCCGCGGGCCCTGGGTGCTTTGGGAGAGGCACCCGGGGCTCGCGGGGGTTGTCAGGAATGATTCGGGCCCGGGTGTCCGGCCGCGAGCGTCTCCTGCTCCCGCTCCTGGGTGAGCCCGCTGGAACTGGAGAGCTTCGTGTCCTCGTGCGGGTTGTCCTCCCGAGCCACGGAGTGCGTGTGCGCCGTGTCGGCATGGAACTCGGACACGGGGTGCTGGCTCCCCGGCCGGCCCTCGGCGAGTGTGCGGCGGCCAGGGTCGAGGTGGACGTACTCGAAGGGCTCGCCAGGCTCACGAGGAGTGAAGAGGGCGCTCATCGGCTCGGGCAGTGCCTCACGGAGCTGGTGCAGCGTCCCGGGAGACAGGGTCTCCGCGAGGAACTGACAGACGACGCCGGTGTACTCCATGGCGAGTCCGAGTCGCACCTCGAGCCGGCTCGCGACGCGCGCATGGAGTTCCGCGAGGTTGAAGACCTGATGGGGGGTTACGCCGCGCAAGCCCGCGGCTAGCGGCTCCGGGAGATCCTCCGCCAGGGACTGGACGACGGGCCAGGCCAGGCGCTCACCGATGACCTCGAGTACCGCGCGAACGGTCCGCTCCGCCGCTTCCAGGCCAGGGAGCCCGGCGTGTTCGGCAACATGGGACAAGAGTTCGTCGTGCGTCATGAGCGTCCTCCTCGCGAGCATCTCCCCAGGAAGATGGAGACGTGGAGGGGACGAGGGCCAGTGCCACACGGGCCGCCGAGCCCTTGCTTCGGCTCGGCAGCCCCCGTGCACCGGACCGGCTACGGACAGATGGAGTAGCAGGACCCCGCACCGCGAGCGGCACACTCCCTGGAGCTGGAGCACGAGGAACAGTCGTAGGAGCAGTAACCCAACAGGCCCACCGGCTCCTCGGAGAAGAGCGGCACGGGAGCATCGGCGGCGATGCCGTTCTTCGCCCGCGACATGAGGAGCTTCTCCTTGTCGGCCTTGCAGGCACTGTGGTCGGAGCTCGGCTGCGATACGGCCGGCGCCACGGGGGACTGCTCCACCTGAGCATTCGTGGCCAGCGGCACCGCCACCGCGACGGTCAGCGCCAGCACCAGTCCCGAAACGAGCTTCAGCCTCTCCAGGTTCATGCGGAACTCCTTACAAGGGGGGGGGAACCTGAATGATGCATCAACCCAGAGCCGGAGTGCAAACCGCTCATACTCCCAGGAAGATTAAATTCCTGCCGCAACCATGGAAATCATGAGAATAAGGGATAGCCGCCCGACACGGTGAAGCACAGTGGTTCATCACCAGCAAGCACGGAACCCCGAAGAGGGTGAGAGGAATGCGAATGGCACATCGGAAGCTTGTGATTGGCTCGAGCCTGCTCCTGACACTGGCTCCTTCCCTGGGATTCGCGGCGGATGAGAAGTTCTCCATCCCGGGAACCTCCGTCACCGCGAGCTCGGATGACGGCAACCTCCCGGCCTATACCGTCGACGGGGATTTGACCACCCGCTGGTCGGCGGAGGGTGATGGGCAGTGGATCCGGTTCGACCTGGGCGCCAACAAGAAGGTGGCCTATGTGAAGATCGCCTTCCTGAACGGCGCATCCCGGACGTTCACCTTCGACATCCAGACCTCCACGGATGGCACCACGTTCTCCACGGTGCGCTCGAACGTGACGAGCAGCCTGACGGGTAGCCTTCAGACCTTCGACTTCACGGATGTGGCGTCCGCGCGCTACGTGAGGCTCGTGGGGTATGGCAATACCTCCAATGCCTGGAACAGCTACCTCGAAGTGGAGATCCACGGCAGCGCCGCGGAGGCGCCGGGCAACGTCGTGAACGTTGCCACCGCCGCCCAGCTCATCACGGCCCTCGCCAACGCGACCGCGGGCACGACCATCGTCCTGGCGAACGGCACCTACACGAAGAGCGGTGCCTTCAGCATCCAGAACAAGAATGGGACCGCCTCCAATCCCATCACACTCAAGGCCGCGAACCGGGGCCAGGCCATCATCTCCGGCGACGCCTCCATCAGCGTGTCCGGCTCCTCCTACGTCGTCATCGAGGGCCTGAAGTTCACCAACACCGGCGCGAGCGCCATCGTGCTCGACGGCTCCAACAACGTCCGGGTCACCCGGAACACCTTCGACCTGACCGAGAACGGTACCGAGGTGAAGTGGTTGATGCTCAAGGGGAGCGGAAGCCATCACAACCGGATCGACCACAACGACTTCGGAGGAAAGAGCGACCCGGGTCCGGTCATCGCCATGGATGGCAACTATTCCACCCAGATGACCCAGTATGATGTGATTGAGTACAACTATTTCCACGACATCGGACCGCGCCTCGCCAACGGGCTGGAGACCCTCCGCATGGGCCTGTCCGCCGTGTCGATGCTCGATGCCTACGCCACCGTGCAGTACAACCTGTTCGAGCGCTGCGACGGGGACCCGGAGTTCATCTCGATCAAGAGCGGCCACAACACGATCCGTTACAACACGGTCCTCAACTCGCAGGGACAGCTCACCGCGCGCCACGGCAACTACAACAGCATCTACGGCAACTTCATCCTGGGTGACGGTACCAAGACCGGCGTGGGAGGCATCCGCATCTACGGAACCGACCACAAGGTCTACAACAACTACCTGGAGAAGCTGACCGACGATGCGCTCCTCATCGACGGGGGCGACTTCGACGGTGGGCCGAACTCCAGCAGCTACACCAGCACGGATCTGAGCAAGCACTGGAAGGTCTACCGGGCCGAGGTCGTGAACAACACGGTCGTCAACAGCACCACGGGGCTCGTCATCGGGAAGAAATACACGTACGCGCCGGTGGACTCGAAGGTCGCCAACAATCTCATCCGGAACACGACGGGCACGCTCTACAACGAGACCAAGACGAGCAACACGCTCTTCCAGGGCAACATCGGGTACGGCGCCACCCTGAACAACAGGTCGCGGACGAGCAGTGAGCTCCGCAACGTGAATCCGTCACTGACCACGAGCAACGGCCTGCAGAAGCTGTCCTCCACGAGCCCCGCCATCAACACGGCCGTGGGCACGTACGCCTATGTCGCGGAAGACGTGGATGGGCAGATCCGCTCCACCAACGATGTCGGCGCGGATGAGTACTCCACCGCCGCCATCGCCAACGCGCCGCTGTCTTTGGCGGACGTTGGCCCGAACGCACCGTGAGGAATGTGCGCATTCCGTTGACAGCGTCCCATCACCTCCGGTACTTGGCGCGCGACAACTGAATTCCAGCCATGGGTGCCCGCCAGCACGGGCATAACAGGGAAGCCGGTGTGAATCCGGCGCGGTCCCGCCACTGTAAGTGGGGAGCTGCCTCCGACGTAACCACTCGACGCCTTCGCGTCGGGGAAGGTGGAGGCGGCGCTGAACGCCGTCAGGCGTTCTGAATCCACGAGCCAGGAGACCTACCCAGGCCTTGCAACCCCACCTCTCCGTGGACTGAGAGCGAGGTTTCCATGCCGGGTATCTCCGGGCGTGGGTGTGGTGCCGCCCTGCGGCATCGCGTCCAGGCCCTCGTACAGACAGCGTCCGTCTCCCTCCGTCAGGAGACGTGGCCGCTCGCGGCGCTCCTCCTGCTGCTCCCCCATCCGGCGCACGCCATGCACCTGGCGGAAGGTCTCCTTCCGTTCGGCTGGGCCGCGGGGTGGACCGTCTCCGTCCTGCCCCTGCTCGCGCTCGGTGTCATGCGGCTGCGGCAGCGCGTGGCCCAGAGCCCGCTCTACTCGCCCTTCGTGGCGATGCTCGCCGCCGCCGTCTTCGTCATCTCCTGCATGCCGGTGCCCGTCCCCATCACTGGCACCTGCTCGCACCCGTGCGGCACGGGGCTCGCGGCCGTGCTCATCGGCCCGGTGATGACGGTGCTGGTGACGTTCGTCGCGCTGCTGCTGCAGGCGCTCTTCCTCGCCCATGGCGGGCTCACCACCCTGGGCGCCGACATCTGGTCCATGGGCGTGGTGGGCGGCTTCGTCGGCTACGGCGTCTTCCACGGGCTGCGCGCGGTGCGAGCCCCCCTCGGCGTGGCGGCCTTCGCCGCCGGCATGCTGTCCGACTGGGCCACCTACGCCATGACGTCCTTCGAGCTGGCCTCGGCGCTGCACGGGTCCCAGCCACTGGGCAGCACGCTGGGAACACTGCTGCTGGCCTTCCTCCCCACCCAGCTTCCCCTGGGCATCCTCGAGGGGGCCCTCACCGCCGGCGCCATCGTCTTCATCTCCCGCCGCCGGCCCGCGCTCCTGCACTTCCACGCCCTCCCCGCCCCCGCCACGCCATGACGCCACTTCTCGCCTCCACCGAGAGCTGGCCGGGCGTCGACGAGCACGTCGTGCTCCCGTTCGCCGAGGCCGCGGGACGCACTCCCCAGCCGCCCCTCATCCCACTGGAAGGGGATGTGCTCCTCTTCGCCTTCCTCTGCGCCGGACTCGTGGGGGGCTTCTTCCTCGGCTATCTCTACCGCGCGCTGTTCGTCGAGACGGGAGGACAGACGTGAGCCGCACCTCCCCCTTGCGCGAGTGGGTGGTCGGGCTCGATGCGCGCCTCAAGCTGGCGAGCGCTCTGCTCGCCCTGCTGGTGACGCTCGCCGGGCCCGCGCCTCACACCGCCTCGGGGGTCGCTGCGTTGGCCCTCATCGCGTCCCTCGCGGTGGGCGAGCCGGTCAGGGTGTTGGTGCGCCGCCTCGGGGTGGCCGTCTTCAGTGGTCTGGCGGTCTGGGTCCTGCACTGGCTGCTGCGACCCGAGGCAACCGGGGCCTGGGCACCCGCCCTGGTCCTGGGAACACGGGTGGCCGCGGGTGCCACCGTGTTCGGGCTCCTCACCGCGCTCACCCCGCCCTGGGCCCTGGTGGGCGCACTGCGCGCGTGGCGGGTGCCGGCCCCGCTCGCCGATGTGCTCGCGCTCGCCGTGCGCTACGCCACCGTCCTCGAGCGTTCGGCCCAGAGCGCGCGAGAGGCCCAGGTGCTCCGCCTCGGCTACCGGGACGTGCGCCGGAGTCTGCACTCACTCGGGGCGCTCGGCGGACTCACCCTGGTGCGCGCCTTCGACCAGGCCCATGCCACCGCCGAGGCCATGGCCGCCCGTGGCTGCCGGGGCGCCATCGTCCCCCCTCCTGGAGAGCATCCATGAAGGCGGCGCTCACGCTCGAGGCGCTCTCGGTGGGAAACCCCGGCGGCCCCGCCATCCTCTCCGCCCTCTCGTTCGAGGTGCGGCCGGGAGAGGTGGTGGCGCTGCTCGGCGCCAATGGGTGTGGCAAGACGACGCTGCTGCGAAGCATCGCGGGACTGGTGCCGGCGCTCTCCGGAGGGGTGCGGTTGCTCGGCCAGGCGGCACCGCGCGGGGCGGTGGCGCGGGCCGAAGCGGGGCTGGCGCTCGCCTTCCAGAATCCGGATGACCAGCTGTTCGGCGCGACGGTCGGGGAGGACGTGGCCACCGGTCCGCTGCACCAGGGCCTCGCCCCGGGCGAGGTGCGGGCGCGGGTGGACGAGGCGCTCGCGGCCACTGGACTGACACACCTGGCGGGCCGCTCCATCGAGGCGCTCAGCTTCGGGGAGAAGAAGCGGGCCTGCCTCGCGGGCGTGCTGGCGATGCATCCGGCGGTGCTGCTCCTCGACGAGCCCACCGCCGGGTTGGATCCGGTGGGTGAGCGCGAGACGGCGGGCCTGCTGCGGCGCCTGGCCCGCGAGCGCGAAGTGGCCCTGCTCGTGTCCACCCATGCCACCGACGAGGTGCCCTTCTTCGCCGACCGGGTGGCCATCCTCGGCGAGGGGCGGCTGCTCGCCTTCGGGTCCCCCGCCGACGTCTTCCGGGACGCGGCGCTGCTGGCGCGGGCACGTCTGCGCGCACCGGCCGTCGCCGAGCTCTGGGCCCATCTCGCCCCCTTCCTTCCCGGACTGGGAGCAGCCCCGCCCCTCACGGTCGCCGAGGCCGCCAGCCGTCTGCTCCCCCTCCTCGTCCCCTCCCACCAGGAAGTGCACCCGTGAGCTCCCTTCGTAACGAGCACGGCATCCTCTTCATCGGACACGGTAGCCGCGATCCGCAGGCCATCGCCGAGGTGCACCGCTTCGTGGACGCCTACCGCGAGGCCCACCCGGAGCGGCGCGTGGGCCTGGGCTTCGTGGAGCTCACCGCGCCAGCGCTCCCCGAGGCACTGGACGCCCTCGCCTCCGAGGTGAAGGAGGTGCTCGTCGTTCCGCTCTTCCTCTTCACCGCGAAGCACGTGAAGAACGACATTCCGCTGGCACTCGCCACGGCGCGAGAGAAGCACCCGGGCGTGCGTTTCCTCGCGGTGAAGGCCTTCGGCGTGCATCCGGATCTCGCCCAGCTGGCCTTCGAGCGCACCGGGGCCCGCACCGGCCCCCTCTCGCCCCAGGAGGCCGCGCGCACGGTGGTGGTGATGCTGGGGCGCGGCTCGTCGGACCCGGACGCGAATGGCGATTTCTACAAGCTGACCCGCCTCTACGCGGAGGGACGGGGCTTCGCCCAGGTACAGCCGGCCTTCGTCGGCATCGCGAAGCCCTCGCTGGAGGAGGCGCTGGAGTGGGTGGCCCGGGCACGGCCGGAGCGCATCCTGGTGATGCCCTACCTGCTGTTCACGGGGGTGCTGCTGCAGAAGATCCACGCCCAGGTGGCGCTCTTCGCCGAGCGCTACCCGTGGCTGCGCGCCGAGGTGGCACCGCACCTGGCCGACGGCGGCATGGCACCGCTCGTCCAGCACGTGGACCGGCGCATCGAGGAGGCACTCGCGGGCGGCGTGCCGCTGCCGTGCGACGGGTGCCAGTACCGCGTTCCGCTCGCGGGCCTGCAGAAGAACGTGGGAGGCCTCAAGGCGCTGCTCTGGAGCATCCGCCACCGCGAGACACACACCCAGGCCGCGCCCCACCCGCACGCCCACCGCGCGCTGGAGAAGCACGTGCTGGTCTGCGGCAACGCCGACTGCGCCGATCGCGGCAGCGTGGCGCTGATCGAGGCCCTGCGCCGCAAGCTCAAGGAGACGGGCACGGGGCGCACGGTGCGCATCACCCGGACCGCCTGCATGGGGCGCTGCGGCGAGGGACCCACCGTGGCCGTCTATCCGGATGGCATCTGGTACCGCGGGGTGACGGAGGCGGACGCCCGGGAGCTCGTGGAAGAGCACCTGGTGGGCGACCGCCTCGTGTCCCGCCTTGTCGACAACATCATGCAGTGAGGAGGACCTATGGCCTGTCATGAGCTGGCGGCGCTGCGGCTGGCGCTGATGAACGTTCTGGGAGTGGACGATGCGGCTGAGCGGCAGCACGAGCTGGCCGAGCTGGGGAGCGCGGCGGAGAAGCCGGGGCCGGTGCGCTCGCTGATGCAGGCGCGCGACCTGGCGGGCGTGCAGCGCTTCTTCGAGGCCTCGCTGGTGGAGCTGCAGGAGCGCGTCTCCGCCACCCGCGCGGATGACCCGAAGATGCCCTACCTGCGCTCGCTCCTCGTGCTGACCAAGTCGGTGGAGCTGGAGCTGCGGCGCCAGAACGAGTCGCTCCAGAAGCTGTGGCGCGACCTCGAGGAGGTGCACGACTTCACCCACGAAATCTACCCGAGGGACTAGCGCCATGGCCGTCTCCCGCACCGCGCGCATCCTCTCCACCGTGCCCGTCGGCGAGCGCGGGCGGCTCCTCCAGTTGCAGGTGCAGGGCGAGGAGGAGCTCGGCTTCACCGGCGGCCAGTACCTCATCTTCAACACCGGCGTGCCGCGCGCCGATGGCAAGGCGCACAAGCGCGCCTACTCGGTGGTGTCGAGCGACGAGGACCAGCGCACCTTCAGCATCTGTGTCTACCGGCTGGCCCAGGGGCCCGGCTCGGCCATGCTGCACGAGGCACCGGTGGGCGCGGAGCTGCCGTTCAGCGGGCCCTGGGGCAGCTTCCTCCCGGACGACGCCACGCCCCGGAGCACGTTGGTGGTGGCCACCGACAGTGGCATCACCGCCGCGCTGGGACTGGTGCACGGCCGCGCCTTCGCCCCGCAGCGGACGCGCACGCGGCTGCTGTGGTTCTCCGAGTCGCCCACGGTGTTCCTGTCCGCCGACCGGGTCCGCGAGGAGGTGGAGGCGCTGGGGTGCCGCTTCCAGCACCACGACTGTCCGCCGCCGGGACATCCGGAGCGCACCGCGCCAGCCGTGGCCCTGGCCCTGGAGGCCGCGCGGGCCCATGCGCCCGAGCGCGTCTACCTCGCCGGGGATGGGGCGGTGTTGCACCCGCTGCGGCAGTCCCTGGTGGAGGCCGGACTGGATGCGGGTGCCATCCGGCTGGAGTCCTTCTTCAACAACCCGGCCCGGAAGGCGGCGGCATGAGCGAAGCGCCTCCCGCCCGTGACAAGCGTGGCACGCGCACCGGCTTCACCACCGGGGCCTGTGCCGCCGCGGCCGCCAAGGCCGCCACGCGCGTGCTGGTGCGCGGCGAGCGTCTCACGCACGTGGAGACGACGCTGCCCAACCGGCAGCAGGTGACGTTCGAACTGCACCGCTGCGAATGGGACGGGGAGAAGGCCCGCTGCGGCATCATCAAGGACGCCGGGGATGATCCGGACTGCACGCACGGCGCCGAGCTGATCGCCGAGGTGCGGCTGACGGACGACGGCCGGGTGGTGCTCGAGCGGGGCGAGGGAGTGGGGATCGTCACCAAGGACGGACTGGGACTGGAAGTGGGCAGCCCGGCCATCAACCCGGTGCCGCGCCGCAACATCACCGAGATGGTGCTGGAGGAGCTGCCCGAGGGCCGGGGCGCCATCGTCACCATTCATGTCCCCCGAGGAGAGGAGATGGCCCTTCAGACGCTCAACGCGCGCCTGGGCATCCTCGGCGGCATCTCCATCCTGGGGACCAGCGGCATCGTCCGGCCCTACTCCACCGCCGCCTACAAGGCGAGCGTGGTGCAGGCCATCGACGTGGCCCGGGCGCGCGGTCACACCGAGCTCGCCTTCACCACCGGAGGCAAGTCGGAGAAGTACGCGATGGGCCTCCTGCCCCACCTCGCGGAGGAGTGCTTCATCCAGGTGGGCGACTTCATCGGCGTGGCCATCCGCCACGCGGCCAGGAAGCAGGCGGCCCGCGTCCACGTGGTGGGGATGATGGGCAAGCTGTCCAAGATGGCCGATGGGCGCATGCAGACGCATGCGGCCGGCTCCGAGGTGAACATGGAGCTGCTGGCCAGCCTGGCCGCCGAGGCGGGTGCGCCGGAGACGCTGGTGGCCGACATCCGGACCGCCAACACCGCGCGCCACGTGCTCGAGCTGTGCGCCGCCAACGGTCTCACCCACATCACCGGCCTGGTGTGTCAGCGCGTCGTCGAGCAGTGCACCCGCCACGCGGGGGGGCCGCTCGAGGTCCGCGCCACCCTGGTCGACTTCAACGGAACCCTGCTCGGGCAGTACCCGGACGAGAGGAGAAACGCGGCATGAACGACATGCGGCAGATGACGACGCTCGGGCGTCGCATCGAAGACGAGAGCTTTTCCATCATCGACAGCGAGGCCGGTCCGCATTCCTACGGCCCGGGCGAGTGGCAGGTGGTCCGGCGCGTCATCCACGCCACCGCGGACTTCGAGTTCAAGGAGCTGGCCCGCTTCTCTCCCGATGCCATCTCCGCGGGCATCGCCGCCCTGCGCGCCGGCAGCCCCGTCCTGGCCGACGTGAAGATGATCCTCGCCGGGCTCAACGAGGAGCGGCTCGCCGCCTATGGCTGCCGGACGCACTGCTTCATCTCGGACGCGGACGTCATCGCCGCGGCCCGCGAGGCGGGCTCCACCCGCGCCATCGAGTCCATCCGCAAGGCGCACCGGCTGGGGCTGCTGAACGGGGCCATCGTGGCGGTGGGCAACGCGCCCACCGCGCTCCTGGAGGTGGCCCGGCTGGTGAAGGAGGAAGGGGCTCGCCCGGCGCTGGTGGTGGGCGTGCCGGTGGGCTTCGTGTCGGCGGTGGAGTCGAAGGAGGCCGTGCTCGAGCTGCCGGTGCCGTACATCGTGGTGCGGGGGCGCAAGGGGGGAAGCACCATCGCCGTGTCCATCATCCACGCGCTGCTGATGCTCAGCGCCGACGGGGAGCGGACATGAAGCCGGTGGTGGTGGTGGGCATCGGGGATGACGGCTGTCTGGGCCTGTCGGCGCGCGCGGCCAACGCGGTGGCGCAGGCCCGGGTGCTGGTCGGCGGCAAGCGCCACCTGGAGTTCTTCCCCCAGTTCTCCGGGGAGCGCCTCTCGTTCAGCGGGGGCATCGGTCCCACGCTGGAGCGCGTGGCCGAGCTCGCCCAGGAGAATCAGGTGTGCGTTCTCGCCTCGGGAGATCCGCTCTTCTTCGGCATCGGCGCGCAGGTGGCCAACAAGGTGGGCGCCGAGCACGTCGAGTTCATCCCCCACCCCTCCTCCGTGCAGTGGGCCTTCGGCCGCATCGGCGTGTCCTGGGACGACGCGGAGGTCATCTCCGTGCACGGCCGCTCGCGCGAGGGGCTGTGCACGCGGCTGCGTCCCCTCGCCAAGGTGGCCCTGCTCACCGATGGTGAGAACACGCCCCCGGTGCTGGCGCGCCACCTCCTGGAGTACGGCGAGCGCGGCTTCACGGCCTGGGTGTGCGAGAGCCTCGGCAACCCGGGGGAGCGGGTCCGCTGCTTCTCCCTGGAGGCGCTCGCGGAGTGCACGGACATCGGGCCCCTCAACGTCATCGTGCTCCTGAGGACGGATCCGAGCTGGCGTCCACCGCCGCGCCTGTCCTTCCTCCACGAGGACGCCTTCGCCAAGCGCATGCCCAAGAAGGGCCTCATCACCAAGCGCGAGGTGCGCCTGCTGTCGCTGGCCCAATTGGAGATCCGTCCCGACAGCGTGGTCTGGGACATCGGCGCGGGCTCGGGCTCGGTGGGCATCGAGGCGGCGCTGCTCGCCCCGAGGGGACGCGTCCATGCCATCGAGGTGGACCCGGAGGGCGTGGCCCTGTGCCGGGAGAACGCGCTCGCCCACGGCGTGGACAACCTGCGCGTCATCGCGGGGCGCGCCCCGGAGGCCCTCGAGGGACTGGAGACGCCGGACGCCGTCTTCGTCGGCGGCAGCAAGGGCAGCATGCGCGACATCATCGACGTGGCGTTCGCGCGCCTGCGCGAGGGCGGCCGGCTGGTGGTCAACGCCATCACCCTGGACAACGTGGCCGAGGCCTACGCGGCCTTCCGGGCGCACGGAGCGACGCCGGAGGTGACGCTGCTCAACGTGTCTCGCGGCGAGCCGCTCGCGCACTACCTCCGGTACGAGGCGCAGAACCCCATCCACATCTTCGCGGCCACCCGGCCGGCTGCGGCAAAGGGAGACGAGTCATGAGTGGCGTGTTGATTGGCGTAGGCGTGGGACCCGGCGCTCCCGACCTGATGACGCTCCGGGCGGTGAACACGCTCCGGACGGCGGACGTCATCGCGATTCCCCGGCGCTCGGCCTATGACGAGTCGTTCGCCTGGCGCATCGCCAAGGACAACGTGGGCGAGGTGCCCGGGCAGGAGCGCCTCTTCCTCACCTTCCCGATGACCAAGGATCCGGAGCGGCTGCGGCCCGCCTGGGAAGAGGCGTACGCGCAGCTGGCCCCGCGCCTGGCGGCGGGCAAGCGGGTGGCCTTCATCACGGAGGGAGATCCGCTCATCTACAGCACCTTCATCTACCTCCTGTCGGAGGCTCCCCACCGCTTCCCCGGGGCGCGCACCGAGGTGGTGCCCGCGGTCTCCTCCATCACCGCCGTGCCCGCGTCGGTGCAGGTGCCGGTGGCCGACGGACAGGAGCGCATCGCCGTCCTGCCCGCCACCTACGGCGTGGAGGACCTCGCCCGCGTGCTGCGCGACTTCGACACCGTGCTGCTGATGAAGGTGAGCTCCGTCATGCCGCAGGTGGTGGAGGCGCTCGAGCGCGAGGGCCTGCTGGAGCGCGCCGTCTACGTGTCGCGCGCGTCCACGGGCCAGGAGAAGGTGGTGCGCGACCTGCGCAGCATCCGCAACGACAAGTGCGACTACTTCTCCATGGTGGTGGTGGCGAAGAAGGATCGCAGTGGCGTGCTCGCTGGCCGTTTCGCCCAGACGGCGGAGGTGGCCCGGTGAGTCTCCCCGCGGCTCGCAAGCCCTTCGCCGTCTACGCCATCACCCTGCACGGGCTGGCCATCGCCGAGCGGCTCCTCGCGGGGCTGCCCGGCGCGGAGCTCTACGTCTCCGAGAAGCTCATGGCCCGCGCCCCCGCGGGCGCCCTGCCCATGCCGCTGCCCATGGGGCCCACCCTGTCGCGCACCTTCACCGCCTACGACTGCCACGTCTTCATCATCAGCGTGGGGGCGGTGGTGCGGATGATCGCCCCGCTCCTCGAGGACAAGAAGGTGGACCCGGCCGTGGTGTGCGTCGACGACGCCGCCCGCTTCTCCATCTGCGTGCTGTCGGGGCACGTGGGCCGGGGCAATGCCTTCACCGAGCGGGTCGCCGGAGTGCTCGGCTCCACCCCGGTGGTCACCACCGCCTCGGATGTGCGGGGCACCCTCACGGTGGACATCCTCGGGCGCGAGCTGGGCTGGAGGCTGGATGACCTGGAGCGCAACGTCACGCGCGGCTGTGCCGCCGTGGTGAACGAGACCCCGGTGCTCTTCGTCCAGGAAGCGGGCGAGCCCTCCTGGTGGCCCGAGGACAAGCCGCTGCCTCCCGGCGTGCGGTACACGCGGAGCCTCGACGGAGTGGACCCGGGGGCGTGGGAGATGCTCCTCATCGCCACCGACCGGGACCTCCGCGAGACCCACCGCGCCCACTGGGAGAAGGCCGTCATCTACCGGCCCCGCAGCCTGGTGCTGGGGATCGGCTGCGACCGGGGCACCCCGGAGGAGCTGGTCGAGCGGGGCGTGGCCCAACTGCTCGCACAGGCCCTGCTGTCACCCGCCTCCGTGAAGGCGGTGGCCACCGTGGACCTGAAGGCGGACGAGCCGGCACTGCTGGCGCTGTGCCAGAAGCATGGCTGGGCGCTCCAGACGTATCCAGCCGCGGAGCTGGACGCGGTGCCCGTCCCCACTCCCTCCGAAACGGTGAAGCGGCACGTGGGCACCCGGGGGGTCGCGGAGCCAGCGGCGCTGCTCGCCTCCGGGGCCACCGAGCTGCTCGTCCGCAAGCAGATCTACACCGAGCCCGGCGCCGGACGTTCCATGACGTTCGCCGCCGCGCGCATTCCTCATTCGCCTCGAAAGGAGCTCGTCCATGTCTAGCGGAGGAGTCCTGTCCGTCGTCGGTATCGGGCCCGGTGATGGAGCCCATGCCACGCCCGCCGCCCTGGAGGCCATTCGCGCCGCGCAGGTGGTGGTGGGCTACCGCACCTACGTGAAGCTCGTGCGCCACCTGCTCGAGGGCAAGGAAGTCGTGCAGACGGGCATGACGGAGGAGATCGGCCGGGCCCGCTCGGCGGTGGAGCGCGCTCGGGCCGGTGCCAACGTGGCGCTCATCTCCTCCGGGGATGCCGGCGTCTATGGCATGGCGGGGCTCGTCTTCGAGGTGCTGCGCGACCTGGGCTGGACGCGCGGGCAGCCCCCGACCCTTCAGCTCATCCCCGGCATCACCGCGGCCAACTCCTGCGCCTCGCGCGTGGGAGCCCCGCTGGTCCACGACAGCTGCACCATCTCCCTGTCGGACCTGCTCACGCCCTGGCCCGTCATCGCGAAGCGCATCGAGGCGGCCGCATCGGCCGACTTCGTCATCTCGCTCTACAACCCCGCGAGCGGGCGGCGCACCCGGCAGATCGTCGAGGCCCACTCCATCATCCGCCGCTACCGCGAGGGCACCACCCCGGTGGCGCTCGTGAAGGGCGCCTACCGCGAGGCGGAGAAGATCGTCATGACCGACCTGGACCACTTCCTGGACTACGAGATCGGCATGCTCACCACCGTCATCGTGGGCAACTCGCACACCTTCCTCTTCGAGGGCTACATGGTCACGCCACGAGGCTACACACGGAAGTACACCCTGGAGGGAGACGTGCTGCCGGGACAGCAGCCGGGCCGCTCCCTCGTGCTGCGCGGGGAGGAGGTCTGAGCCATGGCCTTCGTGGGACGTCTGGCCGGAGCGCTGCTTGCCTCCACCGAAGGGGAGTTCTTCCTGGTGGGAGACCTCAAGGAGCCGTGTAACTGGGCGGCGGCGGGCTTCGAGCCGCCTCCCCAGCTGCCAGGGGTGGAGCTGCCCTATGTGCGCCTCTCCCCGGTGCGCACGGTGGAGGTGGCTCGACCGTTGTTGGTGATGGAACTCGAGGGCGAGGCCCTGGCGCGGCTGCTCTCCGAGCGCCTGGTCATCCGCCGCAACGGCTCGGTGTCGGAGCGGCTGTGGCGGCTCGTCACCGAGCACGAGGCGAAGCCGGAGACGGACGCGCGCTGGCTGGCGCAGATGCCCGGACACGTCTGGGACCTGGTCCGCGAAGCGGTGCTGCGCTGCTCCTGAGGAGAAGACAATGAAGGTCTACATCATCGGTGCCGGACCCGGAGATCCGAAGCTCATCACCCTGCGCGGGGCCGAGCTCGTCGAGCAGTGCCCCGTGGTCCTCTATACCGGCTCGCTCGTGCCGAAGGCCGTCATCGCGCGGGCCCGTCCAGAGGCCCGGGTGCTCGATTCCTCGTCGATGACGCTCGATCAGATCATCGACGTCTTCAAGGAGGCTCAGGCGGCGGACCAGGACGTGGCGCGCGTCCACACGGGAGACCCGTCCATCTTCGGCTCCACCGCGGAGCAGCTCCGCAGGTTGGAGGAGCTCGGCATCCCCTATGAGATCATCCCGGGCGTCTCCTCGTTCACCGCCGCGGCCGCGGTGCTGGGCAAGGAGCTGACGCTGCCGGAGCTGTCGCAGACGGTCATCATCAGCCGCGCCGAGGGCCGCACCCTCATGCCGGAAGGGGAGAAGCTGGAGGACCTGGCGCGCCACCGTGCCACCCTGGCGCTCTTCCTCAGCGCGGGCCTCATCCGCGACGTCGTGGAGCGGCTGCTGCCCTCCTATGGACCGGACTGCCCGGTCGCGGTGGTGCAGAAGGCCACCTGGCCGGACCAGAAGATCGTGCGCGGAACCCTCGCGGACATCGGTGACAAGGTGCGCGCCGAGCGCATCAACGCGACCGCGATGATCCTCGTGGGCGAGGTGCTGGAGGCGAAGGACTTCGCCAACTCGCGCCTGTACGACCCCTCCTTCACCCACCGCTTCCGAAGGGGGACGGACGATGCACGCTGACCGGCCGCCGCGCATCGCCATCACCGGCTCGGCCGGCGTGGGAAAGACGACGCTGGTGCACGCACTGGGAAGCCGCCTCGGGCTGCCCCTCGTCCCCGAGGAGACCCGGGAGCACGTCATGCGCACCGGGAAGCGCCTGGAGCAGCTGCCCATCCCCGAGCGTGCGAAGGCACTCCGGGAGCTGTGGGCCGTGCGCCGGCTGCGCGAGGAGGAGCGGCGCGAGGGCTTCATCGCGGACAACTGCGCCTCGGACTTCGCCGCCTATGCGCTCCAGCACAGGTGCGCGGAGCTCGTCCCGGAGCTGCTCGAGGACTCGGCCGCCGCGGTGCGGAACTATGATGCCGTCTTCGTCCTCCCCTGGGGTGTCCTCCCCTACGAGCGGGACGGTGTCCGGGGAGACAGCGCGGTGGACGAGCTGCGCTACCAGCTCGTGCTCGAATCGCTCCTGCGCCGCTCCGTCCCCGCCGAGCGGTTGCACTTCGTCCCGGACGCCCTCACCACGCTGGAGGACCGGGTGCGCTTCTGCCAGGAGCGCCTCGGGTACCCCAAAGACGAGCGCCGGGGCGGCTTCGTGTCCCTGGTCGGAGCGGGGCCCGGAGACCCGGGGCTGCTCACCGTGCGCGCGAAGGCGCTGCTGCAAGAGGCGGAGGTCGTGGCCTACGACGCCCTCATCCCCCCGGCGGTGCTCGCGGAGATCGGCCCCCGGGCGGAGCGCATCCTCGTGGGCCACCGCAACCAGGGCGCCACCCAGGCCGGCTACCGGCTGCACCCGGCGGTGCTCGAGCGGGCCCGTGCCGGGCGGCACGTGGTGCGGTTGAAGCAGGGAGACCCGTTCATCTTCGGCCGGGGCGGCGAGGAGGCGGAGGAGCTGCTCGAGGCGGGGATTCCCTACGAGGTGGTTCCAGGCGTCTCCGCCGCGCTCGGGGCCGCCGCCTACGCTGGCATCCCGCTCACGCACCGGGAGCACGCCTCCGACGTCTCCTTCGTCACCGGGCATGACATCGAGGGGCCCCGGAGCCACACCTGCTGGGAGAAGCTCGGCGCGGCCGGAGGCACGCTGGTGCTCTTCATGGCCACCCGGAAGCTGGAGGCCAACCTGGCCCGGCTGGTGGAGTGCGGGCGCGCTCCCCAGACGCCGGCCGCCTATATCGCCTCGGCCACCACGCCCGAGCAGCTGGTGGTGGTGGGGACCCTGGAGACGCTCGCCGCCCAGGTGCGGGAGCGCAACGCGCTGGGACCGCCGGCACTGGTGGTGGTGGGCGAGGTGGTGCGGCTGCGCGAGCGCCTCGCCTGGTTTGAACGACACGCACGCGGGAGTGGAACATGAGCGCGAAGCAGCCGAAGGGCCTGCTGGTCGTCTACACGGGAGATGGCAAGGGGAAGACCACCGCGGCGCTCGGGGTGGTGTTCCGCGCGCTCGGCCGGGGCATGAAGCCCGCGGTGGTGCAGTTCATCAAGGGCAAGTGGAAGACGGGTGAGCGCACCTACGCGGAGACCCTGCCCGGGCTCGTCTTCCTCACCATGGGCCGGGGCTTCACCTGGGAGAGCGAGGACCTGTCCCGGGACAAGAGGGCGGCCCAGGAGGCCTGGGCCGAGGCCCGGCGCCTGATGACGAGCGGCGAGCACGAGGTGGTGGTGCTCGATGAGCTGACGTACGTCATCAACTACGGCTTCGTCCCCATGGAGGAGGTACTGGAGGCCCTGGCGGCGCGTCCTCCCCACGTGCACGTCATCGTCACCGGCCGCTCCGCCCCGGAGCCCCTGCTGGCCGCCGCGGAGCTCGTCACCGAGATGCGGTGCGTGCGCCATCCCTTCGAGAAGGGCATTCCCGCCCAGGTGGGGCTCGACTTCTGATGGACGCCACTCCCCTCATCCCCCGGCTGGTGGTGGCGGGCACCGCCAGCGGCGTGGGCAAGACGACCGTCATGGTGGCCCTCACCCGGGCACTCCAGGCGCGCGGTCTGAAGGTGGCCACCTTCAAGTGCGGCCCGGACTACCTCGACCCGAGCTACCACGCGCGCACCACCCGGGCGCCGTGCCACAACCTCGACGGCTGGCTGATGGGCCGCGATGCCGTCGTCTCCACCTTCCGCCACGCCAGCCAGGGCTGTGACGTGGCCCTCATCGAGGGCGTGATGGGGCTCTATGACGGGGCCTCGCCGGACTCGGAGGAGGGCTCGGCGGCACAGGTGGCGAAGTGGCTCGCGGCGCCCGTGCTCGCGGTGGTGGACGCCTCGGGCATGGCGCGCACCATCGCCGCCATCGGCACCGGGCTGGCGGCCTTCGACCCGGCGCTGAAGGTGGCGGGCCTCTTCGCCAACCGCGTGGGCAGCCGCAACCACCTGGAGCTGCTCCAGCGCGCGGCGCTCGGCACGGCGGTGCCCGTGGTGGGCGGGCTCCCCGAGCAGGAGGCACTCGCCTTCCCCGGGCGCCACCTGGGCCTCCTCACCGCCTCCGAGGACAGCATCCCCACGCAGCGCCTCGACGCCTGGGGCGCGCTCCTCTCCGAGTGGAACGACGCGGCCACCTTCCTGCGGCTCGCACGCGAGGCCCCTGCCCTGCCGGAGGCACCGGACGAGCAGCTCTCCGAGGCCCCCGTCACCTGCCGCATCGCGGTGGCCCAGGATGCCGCCTTCCACTTCTATTACGCGGACAACCTGCGGCGGCTCGAGCGGCTCGGCGCGCAGTGCGTGCCTTTCTCTCCGCTCTCGGACACGGCCCTGCCGCCGGACGTGCATGCCCTCTACCTTGGGGGAGGCTACCCGGAGCTCCACGCGCGGCAGCTGGCGGACAACCAGTCCCTACGGCGCGCCATCACCGACTTCTCCGCTCGCGGCGGCCCCATCTACGCCGAGTGCGGCGGGATGATGTACCTCGCCCAGGCCGTGCGCACCCTCGACGGCCAGGACTTCCCCATGGTCGGGCTGGTGCCCGGCGTGGCGGTGATGGCCCCCAAGCTCCAGGCGCTCGGCTACGTGGAGGTAGAGACGACGGTGCGTACGGTGCTGGGCGGAGCGGGGCTGCGCTTCCGCGGGCACCAGTTCCGCTACTCCACGCTGGAGGGAGTCCCCGCCCAGGGTGGCGCCCTGCGCATCCGCAAGCGGCGCGGTGGCACCACCCATGGCGAGGGCTTCGGCCCACCCAACGTGCTGGCCTCCTACGTCCACGCCCACTGGGCCTCCAATCCCCTGGTCGCCGAGGGACTCGTGGCTTCCGCGCGCGCCTTCAAGGAGCAGCGGTCATGACGGCCGCCCTCACCGCGCCGGAGGTGGAGGCGCCCTCGATGGAGGGAGGTGGGCGGCTGCTGGTGGTGCGCTTCGCCCGTCCCCACGCGGTGCTCTCCTGGGCCGTCATCAACGGGGGCCGCCGGCGCGCGCGGGCGGTGGTGTGGCGGCAGGTGCGCGATGACGAGCTCGTCCCGGGAGTGGACCCGGTGGCACTCCTCGCGGCCAGCCTCGGGGAGGAGTCGCCGGAGGAGACGGTGGGCCTGCTCACCTCGCGAGACGTGTCCACCTTCGATGACGTGCGTCTCACGTCCGGCGGGCTCTCGGCGCGCTGCGTGGCCACCGTGGGGCTGGGCAACGCGCTGGCGGCCGGAGACGAGCCCGGGCCGCTGCGGCGCGTGGGCACCATCAACCTGCTGTGTCAGCTGTCCCGTCCCCTCTCGGAGGGAGCGCTGGTGGAGGCGGTGGCGCTGGCGGCCGAGGCTCGGACGGCGGCCCTCATGGAGGCACGCGTGCCCAGCCGCCGTTCGCTGCGGGTGGCGACCGGGACGGGCACCGACTGCATCGTGGTGGCGGCTCCGGAAGGGCCCGGAGGCGAGACGTACGTAGGCAAGCACACCCGGTTCGGCGGCCTGCTGGGTGGCGCGGTGCGAGAGGCCACGGCGCGCGGCGTACGCCGTTGGTTGGAAGAGCGAGGTCTCCGGTGAGCGGAAGAATCATCCTGGTGGGCGGAGGCGTGCGCTGTGGAAAGAGCCGCTTCGCCATCGAGCTGGCGCAGACGGTGGGAAAGCGGCGCACCTTCATCGCCACCTCCGAGCCCTTCGACGACGAGATGCGCGAGCGCGCGCGGCGCCACCGCGAGGAGAGGTCGGACCGTTTCGACACGGTGGAGGAGCCGCGCCGCCTGTGCGAGGTCCTGGAAGAGGACACGGCGGACGTGGCGGTGGTGGACTGCGTGACGCTGTGGCTGTCCAACCTGCTGCTTCGAGGGGATGAGCCGGAGGCCATCCTGCGCGAGGTGGATCGGCTGGTGGGAGTGCTGCGGCGGAGAGGGGCCACCACCATCCTGGTGACGAACGAGGTGGGCATGGGCCTCGTCCCCGAGACGCCGCTGGGACGCACCTTCCGCGACGTGAGTGGTGGAGCCCACCAGCGGCTGGCGGCCGCGGCGGACGAGGTGTACTTCGGCGCGCTCGGGCTGCTGCTGCGGCTGAAGCCGGGGAACCTGGTGGTGGGGACAGCCAGATGATGGACGGTGGAACGCACGCGGCCGTGGTGCTGGGGGCCGCGCTCGTGGTGGACCTCGCCTGGGGCGAGCCCCCCACGGCGGTGCACCCCGTGGTGTGGATGGGACGCCTGCAGCGGCGCTTGCGCAAGCTGGCGCCCCGTGCGCCCCTTCCCGCCTTCCTCCACGGGCTGGGAATGGCGTTGGCCGGGCCCCTCGTCTTCGGACTCGGAAGCTGGGCGCTGCTCCGCTTCGTCTCCCCTTGGCCCCTCGTGCAGTTGGCACTTGAGGTGTACCTCCTCAAGAGCGCCTTCGCGGTGCGGGCCCTGGCCGAGGCGGGTCTGGCCGTCTTCCGCGCCCTGCACCAGGAGGATGCACCCGCGGCGCGGCTGGCCTTGCGCAGCCTCGTGTCGCGCGACACCTCGGACCTCGAGCCTCCATTGCTGGCGGCTGCGGCGGTGGAGTCCGTCGCGGAGAACACCTCGGACTCGGTGGTGGCACCCCTCCTCTTCTACGCGGTGGCGGGAGTACCGGGTGCCCTCGCCTACCGTGCGGCCAACACCCTGGACGCGATGATTGGATACCGCGGAGAGCTGGAGTGGCTGGGCAAGGCCGCCGCCCGGCTGGACGATGTCCTCAACCTGGTGCCGGCGCGCCTGTCCGCCGCGCTCCTCGTGCTGGCCTGCGCGCTGTGTGGTGCCTCTCCGGCCCGGGCGGTGCTCTCCTGGTGGCGCGATGGGGCCGCCACCGAGAGCCCCAACGCTGGCCGTCCCATGGCCGCGGTGGCCGGCGGACTGGGGGTGGAGCTGGAGAAGGTGGGGCACTACCGGCTGGGCACCGGAGGACGCCAGCCGGGAGCGGAGGACATCCGCCGGGCGGTCTTCCTCATGGTGGCGGCCTCGCTCCTGGCCGCGGCGTTGACGGCCGCCTATGTCGGCGGGGAGGGGTTCCGTGTTGCCCTCGCCTCGCCCTGAGCTGGAGCACCTGGAGCCCACTCCGCACGGAGGGGACGCGGCGCCCGGGTGCGTGGACTTCAGCACGGGAGTCTCCCCGCTGCCTCCGCCGGAGGCGGTGCTCGAAGCCTTCCGTGCCGCCGACGTGCGGCGCTACCCCCACCCCACGGCCCTGCCCCTGCGGGAGCGCCTCTCCGCGCTGCATGGGGTGCCACTCGACGGGGTGGTGGTGGGCAATGGCTCGGTGGAGATCATCTGGGCCCTGGCCCGCGCCTTCGCGGGCCCGGGGCGTAGCGCGCTGGTGCTCACCCCGGCCTTCGCGGAGTACGCACAGGCGGTACGCGCCAGCGGCGCCACGGTGGAAGCATTGGCCGCGAAGGAGCCTCCCTTCGAGTGGAGCCCCGAGGAGCTGCTCGCCACGCTCCACCGTCAGAGGCCGTCCCTCCTCTTCATCTGCCGGCCGAGCAATCCCTGCCTCTCCGTCTTCCCGATGGAGGCGATCTGGGCCGCCGCGGCCGCCGCGCCCGAGACACTGGTGGTGGTGGACGAGGCCTACCAGCCCCTCTTCGAGGCAGTGCCCTCCGTGCACCCGGAAGGCAATGTCGTCGTGCTGCGCTCGCTCACCAAGGTGTTCGCCCTACCGGGGTTGCGGCTCGGCTATCTCCTCGGAGATCCGCGATTGGTGCGCGCGGTACGAGCGGCGCTCCCGCCCTGGAACGTGTCGGCTCCGGCGCTGGCGGCGGGACGGGTGGCGCTCGAGTGCCTCGGGCAGGTGGACGCGGTGAGGACGGAGGTGACCCGGCTGCGCGAGGCGCAGGAGGAGACCCTCACCGAGGCCGGTGCCCGGGTGGACGCCACCGGGGGCACGTTCCTGCTGTGCCGGGTGCCCGAGGCGCGCACCTTCGCCACCGCCGCCGTCCACGCTGGCATCCGGGTGCGCGACTGCACCAGCCTCGGACTTCCCCAGCACATCCGCGTTGGGGTGAGACCCGAGGCGGACCATCCCCTTCTGCGCGCCGCCTGGAGGCGCGTCCGGGAGACGCTCGAATGAAGGCCCGTACCCTGATGGTCCAAGGCACCGCTTCCAGCGTGGGCAAGAGCCTGCTGGTGACGGCCCTCTGCCGCATCTACGCGCGGCGGGGGTTCAAGGTGGCGCCCTTCAAGTCGCAGAACATGGCCCTCAACTCCGCGGTGACGCCGGATGGAGCGGAGATTGGCCGGGCGCAGTATGCCCAGGCCGAGGCGGCACGAGCGGTGCCGTGCGCGGAGATGAACCCCATCCTCCTCAAACCGGAGACGACGTCCGGCTCGCAGGTGGTGGTGATGGGCCGGGTGCTGGGGAGCATGCACTTCCGTGACTACCACCGGCGCAAGCCCGAGCTGCGCGAGGTGGTGGGCCAGGCATTGGACACCCTGCGCGAGCGCCATGAGCTGGTCATCATCGAGGGAGCGGGCAGCCCGGCGGAGGTGAACCTCAAGGACCGCGACATCGTGAACATGTGGGTGGCCGAGCGCGCCGACGCCCCGGTGGTGCTGGTGACGGACATCGAGCGGGGCGGAGCGATGGCGGCGCTGGTGGGCACGCTGGAGCTGCTGGAGCCCTCCGAGCGGGAGAGGGTACGGGCCCTGGTGGTGAACAAGTTCCGGGGAGACCCCACCCTCTTCCAGGGAGGGGTGAGCTTCCTCGAGCAGCGGTGTGGCATCCGCGTGGCGGGGGTCATCCCGCACCTGGGAGACACGGGCATCGCCAGTGAGGACTCGCTGGACCTGCGGCCCGGAGAGGCGAATGGCGGGGCACTGGTGTGCATCGTGAAGCTGCCGCGCCTGTCCAACTTCGATGAATTCGAGCCCCTGATGCGCGAGCCGGGAGTCGAGGTGCGCTGGTGCGAGCGGCCCGAGGAGTTGGAGGGAGCGCGGCTCGTCATCGTCCCGGGAACGAAGTGCACGGCGAACGACCTGGCCTGGCTGCGGCGCACCGGGCTGGCGGGGGCGCTGGTGCAGCGAGTGCACGCGGGCCAGCCGGTGCTGGGCATCTGCGGCGGCTATCAGATGATGGGCGAGCGCATCCTCGACCCGCTGGGGGTGGAGTCGCCGGAGCCGGACGTGGCGGGGCTGGGCCTGCTGCCGGTGGTGACGCGCTTCGAGAAGGAGAAGGTCACCTCGCCGGTGTCGCTGCGGCTCGGGGAGGGACTGCCGGGGATGCGCACCGCCGGAGGGGCCGAGGTGCGGGGCTACGAAATCCATTGTGGCCGGGTGACGGTGGCGCCGGGCGCGCGGCCCTTCGGCACGTGGATGCGGCGAGGGAACGAATCCTGCCAGCTGGCCGAGGGCTGCGTGGCGGCTGACGGGAGGGTGGCCGGCACCCTCGTGCACGGCCTCTTCGAGAACGAGGCGGTGCGGCGGGCGTTGCTGTCGGAACTCGGCGTGACGGCGGGGGCGCCACGGGCCGACCCGTACGAGGTGCTCGCCGACCACTTCGCGAGCGCACTGGACCTCGGCTACCTGGATCGGATGGCGGGGCTATGAGCGGACAGGAGAACGGGATGAGTGCTCGGATTCCGGAACTGGACCAGGCGGCGGCACGGAGCGCGAGGGACAGGCAGTCCCGCCTCACCAAGCCCGCGGGAAGCCTGGGGATGTTGGAGGAGGTGGCGGTGAAGCTGGCCGCCCTGCAAGGCACACCGCTGCCCCGGAGCCGGCCGGCGGCGGCGCTCCTCTTCGCCGCCGACCATGCCGTCACCCGTCACGGCGTCTCGCCCTACCCCTCGGCCGTCACGGCGGCCATGGTGGAGAACTTCCTGCGGGGAGGCGCGGCGTCCAGCGTCCTGTGCCGGCAACTGGGAGTGCCGCTGCGCGTGGTGGACGTTGGGGTGATGCGGCCGCCCGCGCTACCTTCCGGTGAAGGCATCTGCTTCCGGCGCGATCCGGTGGCGGACGAGCCCGGGGGAGACCTGCGGGTGGAGGATGCGATGAGCGAGGCCACCTTCCGGCGCGCGCTGGCGGCGGGGGCCACGGAGGTGGACGCGCTCCCGGACGAGGTGCGGCTGGTGGTGCTGGGAGAGATGGGCATCGGCAACACCACGGCGGCGGCGGCGGTGGCGGCGCTCCTGCTCGGGCGGAAGGCGGAGGAGATGGTGGGCCGGGGCACGGGCGTGGACGACGCGGGCCTGGCGCGCAAGGTGGAGGTGGTGGGCGATGCGGTACGGCGGCTCGAGGGCGCGGGCCCCGAGCGAGCCCTCCAGTCCGCCGGAGGAAGGGAGCTCGCGGCCCTGGTGGGGGCGGCGGGGCGAGCCATCGAGCGGCGCAAGGCCATCCTGGTGGACGGCTTCATCGTCTCGGTGGCCATGCTGGCCCTGGAGCGGATGGCGCCGGGCGCGCGGGAGTGGATGGTGTTCGCCCACCGCTCGGCCGAAGCGGGCCACCGGCACGTGCTGGAAGCACTGGGCGCGCGGCCCCTGCTCGACCTGGGATTGCGGCTTGGAGAGGGCAGTGGCGCGCTGACGGCGCTGCCCCTGGTGGACGCCGCGTGCGCGCTTCACGCGAACATGGCCACCTTCGAGGAAGCAGGCGTACCGGACAAGGGGCGGGGCTGATGCGATTTCCTCCCGTGCTTCGGGGAGCCCGCGCGGCCTTCGCCTTCTACACCCGCATTCCCGTCGGGGGTTTTCCCTACGACCCGGCCGACTGGCAGTGGGCCTCGGGGTGGTTTCCCCTCGTGGGCACCTGCCTCGGTGGGCTGCTGGCGCTGATGTGGATGGCCGTCGAGCGCGCGGGACCCCTGGCCGCCGCGGCGCTGGTGGTGGGGGTGGGGATGCTCCTCACGGGGGCCTTCCACGAGGACGGCCTGGCGGATACCGCCGATGCGCTCGGGGGAGCCTACGAGCGCACGCGCCTCTTCGAGATTCTCAAGGACAGCCGCATCGGCTCCTTCGGCGCGTCGGCGCTGATCGTCGTGCTGGTGCTGCGCATCGCCCTGCTGGCGCGACTCCAGACGCTCGCACCCCTGGCCCTCGTGCTCACCGGGTGCTTGGCGAGGACACCGCCCATCTGGCTGATGATGGCCCTCCCCTACGTGACGAGCGAGGCGACCTCGCGCAGCCGGACCGTGGCACGCATCACCGGAGCCCAGGCGATGCTGGCCACGGTCTGTCCCGTCCTGCTGACGGGGGCGTTCCTCTGGAACGGCTGGCTGGAGGCGACCACCGCGTGGGCACTCCTGGCCGCCGCTGGCCTCACCGCGCTCGTCTGCGGTTGGCGCTTCCACGTGCGGGCAGGAGGCATCACCGGAGACTTCCTCGGGGCCACGCAGCAGGTAGGCGAATGCGCCCTCCTGCTCGTCCTGGCACTGGCTCGTGGCGAAGGGGCCTGAGCGCTGCCCCGCGCCTACAGCTTCGCGAGGGCCGCGTCGTAGTTGGGCTCCTGGCCGATCTCCGGCACCTGCTCGGTGTAGAGGATCTTGCCGCTCTCATCGAGCACGACGACCGCGCGCGAATAGAGGCCCGCCAGGCCGCCCTCCTTGATGGTCACGCCGAACTGCTTGCCGAAGTCGCCACGGAAACCAGAGAAGCTCAGCGCCTTCTCGATGCCCTCGGCGCCGCAGAAGCGCTTGAGCGCGAACGGCAGGTCCATCGAGATGTTGAGCACGGTGACGTTGGGCTTCTCGGTCGCGCGCTTGTTGAACGTGCGCACCGACGTCGCGCAGACGCCGGTGTCGACGCTGGGGAAGATGTTGAGCACGCGCTTGCCGGGGATGGACGAGAGCTTCTTGTCGGTGAGGTCCAGGCCCGTGAGCGTGACATCCGGCGCCGTGCTGCCCACGGCGGGCAGGTTGCCCTCGGTCTGGATCGGGTTGCCCTTCAGGGTGATCTTGGCCATGGAAACGTCTCCTTGGAGGTGAAGGGCCCCGTCGTAATGGCCCCGTGGGGCGAGCACCAGGGAAACGTGGTTCCGGTGTCAGGCCGGAATCACCCGCACGGGCAGTTGCACGAGTGCACGAACCTGGATGGACCTCTGCCACTGCGGCGCCTCTGGCCCGCGTGACATACTCCGGATGCGCGGCAGCAGCGCCTCCAGCGCCACACGTGCCTCCAACCGGGCCAGGGGCGCCCCCAGGCAGAAATGGATGCCGTGCCCGAAGGGGATGTTGACCAGGTCCTGGCGTCCGAGCACGAAGCTCTCCGCGTCGGGGACGTACTGCTCGTCCCGGCAGGCCGAGTTCAGCAGCAGGACGAGCACGGAATGCGCGGGCAGCTTCACGCCGCCCAGCTCCGCTTCCGCCGTCGTCAGTCGGAAGGTGGATTGGGCCGGAGACTCGTAGCGCAGCACCTCCTCGACGAAGGAGGCGAACAGGCCCGGCTCGGCTCGCAGACGCTCCAGCAGCTCGGGGCGATCCGCCAGGAGGAGGGCCACGTTGCCCAGCAGGTTGGTGGTCGTCTCCAGGCCCGCCGCCAGGAGCGCGAAGAGGAAGTTCATCAGCTCCGCGTCCGAGAGCGCCTCGCCCTCCACCCGGGCCTCGAGCAGTGCGCTCACCAGGTCGTTGCCGGGCTGACGGCGGCGTTGCTCCACGACCTCCTTCAGGTAGCCCTCCATCTCCTGGATGGAGCGCTGGACCTGCTGCTGCCGCTCGTGATCCGCCGTGGAGATGGCGCTGATGATGGCGAGATGGTCGGACCAGACCTTCAAGTGCGAATGGATCGAAGTATCCAGCCCCAGCAGGTGACCGATGGCGGCCGCGGGCAGGGGAAGAGCCAGTGCCCGCATGAAGTCCACCTCCTGGCGCTCCAACATCTCGTCGACGAGCCTCTCGGCGGTGGCACGGAGGAAGGGCTCGAGCCTGGCGATGGCAGTGGGGGTGAAGGCGCGGCTGACGAGCGACCTGGACCGTCCGTGCCGGGGCGGGTCCATCACCAGCAGGGAGCGAGCCAGCGGGTTGTATCCCAGCCAGGGCGGTTCCATGGAGTGCGCGAGCCCCGCGGAGGAGAAGAGTTGGGGGTCCTTGAGCACGCTCACGACATCCGCGTAGCGGGTGACGGCCCACAGCCCGCCCGGCTCCACCTGACACACCGGGGTGTCGCGCCGCATCTGGGCGAAGACGGGATAGGGGTTGGCCAGGAACTCGGGAGCCAGCAGATTGACGCGTCCACTCAAGGTGCACACCTCCGTCCCGCATCCTACGCCACGGCTCGGCGAGGCTTGAAGAGACGGGGATGCGGTGGCGCGGCACTCACGGGTTCTCGGGCGGCAGCACGGCCCAGGACACGACGACCTCGCCCGAGGGCAGGTACTCGGGCGGCAACTGAAGACGAGGGCCCACGCCGGTGAGCATCAGGCCGGGCACGCGTTGCCGCGCCTCCTCGTAGGAGGCCGCGTCCGGGAAGGTGACGCGGCTCACACAGCCGGCGGTGAAACAGCGGGGAGGCTCGGCACGCACGGGCAGCACCTCCGCCTCGATGGTGGTGCGCCAGGAGACGAGCGCCTCACGGGCCTGCTCCGTCCAAGGGGACTGGCTGTCTCCGGAGGATTGGAACGCGGCGAGGACGGCGTCGCGACGCTCCCGCGGGTTGGCGTAGTCGGCGCGGAGCGCATCCACGATCCGCTGGCGCTGTTCCGGCAGCTTCCGGCGCGCCTGGGTGGACCGGCGCCAGGGCCTGGGAGCCGCGCCAACCCCGGGCTCGGAGACGGGTGCGGCGGACGGACCGGGCGGCACGGCGGGGGCCTCCACCGGCGGACGGGCGGGCCCGGGGAGGACGGACGCGAGCGGCACGAGCTCGGCGCTCGGAGCCGGCCGCTCCAGGGGCGGCTCGGCCGCGGGCTGCGACGAGGGCTGGCTCAACCACGGCGACACGAGGAGCGCCAGCGCCACCCCTCCGACTCCCATCCAGACGATTCGCGCCACCGTGTGCCTCCTTCTCCCGGGCTTCATGCCCCGCCCATCCAATGCAACCCGGTTGCGATGGTGTCCTCCCCCTCCACTTGCAACCATATTGCATCTAATACCCCGGGCGGCCATCCTTACGCAACACAGTTGCATTAATTCCCCTGCCCTCCGTACCCGCGGAATGACCCCTTTTGCCGGAGCTACCCCCATGCCTCTGTCCGCCCCCCGCCCCACCCTGGAGTCCTGCGTCACCGTGAGTGAAGCGGCCGACCTGGTCGCCATCTTCGAGAAGCACGTCAATCTCTGCGTCTGGGAGCGCCCCGTGGACGAGGCGCTCGCGCACTGGCTGCGAGAGGTCTGCGCCACCCACGACTTCCTCGAGGTGAGACAGGCGCACGTGGGAGACCCGGCGCTGGGAGGTCTGCTGACGCCACTGCCCGAGTCGCCGGGCCGCTCACGCTTCCAGCAGGAGCTGGCCGGACTGGTGGAGCTGTACGCGGACCTCTTCGGGGCGGAACGCGTGGGGCTGCGGCTGGGCACGTTCGATGCGCCCATGTGTCCCCGCTTCCATGTGGACCGGGTGGGCGTGCGGCTGTTGTGCACCTACGCGGGCCCGGGAACCGAGTACCTCGAGGAGCGCGACGCACGGCGGGCGCGGCTGGGCGCTCCCGTGGAGGGCAGCGGGGGAACGGACGACATCGCATGGCCGGGCGCGGTAACGCGGCACCTCGCCCCTTTCGCCGTGGGGCTGCTCAAGGGCGAGACCTGGCCCGACAACGAGGGGTATGGCACGATCCACCGCTCACCGCCCGGCTCCGAACGCCGGTTGCTCCTGTCCGTGGATCTCCTCTGAGGGCAGGCGGGCAGGCAGGACCAGCTGTATCATTCAGCACTCTGGCCACGAGGTTCCTCGGCGTGAGCACGGGCCGGGTGCTATCATCTCCTCCCTGCCTGTTCAGGGTCGGGGAGAGCACATCATCGGCTCCCCTTCCTACCGGGCGAGCAGGCGCTGGGAGACACTCCTACGGCTGGAGGCCTCCTTGCCAGGCGTGGGACGAGAGAAGAGCGGACTGCCTCACAGCCGTACCGGGTCCCCTGTCATCCCGGCGGGGCCTGTCCCACATTTGAGGGGACAGACCTGAAACCCATTTCGGAGGAAAGTCACATCATACGCGACCAGAGAAGCAGCCGCGGCGGTAGCCGCGACCAGAGAACCAACCGCCGTATCCGCGCTCGCGAGGTCCGCGTCGTGGGAGCCGATGGCTCGCAGCTCGGAGTCATGCCCCTCGAGGCCGCCCTGGAGCGGGCCCGAAGCGAGGGACTCGACCTCGTCGAGATCAGCCCCATGGCCAGTCCGCCGGTCTGCAAGCTGATGGACTACGGCAAGTTCAAGTACGAGGAAAAGAAGAAGGCCTCGGAATCGAAGCGTGCGCAGCTCAAGGTCGAGCTCAAGGAAGTGAAGCTCCGGCCGAAGACGGAGGAGCACGACTACGAGTTCAAGGTCCGCAACATGCGCCGGTTCCTGGAGGAAGGGAACAAGGCGAAGGTCGTCATCCAGTTCCGCGGCAGGGAGATCACGCACCGGGAGCAGGGCACCGCCATCCTGGATGACGTGGCGAAGGACCTGAAGGAAGTGGCGGTGATCGAACAGGCGCCCCGCATGGAAGGGCGTCTGATGTTCATGATCCTCGCTCCCACGCCCAAGGTCGCCCAGCGGGCCCGCGAGCTGGCACGCCAGGCCGCGTTGAGCGCGAAGCGCGCCCCGAGCGCCCCCAAGTCCGAGGAGCCCGCCGAGAGCGCCCCCGAGGCCGACATGCAGCAGGACGCGCACAGCGCGGCGCCTTGAGTGAAGACGCTCGCACGCGGTGGACCCGCTCCACCGCGTGTGGCGTACCTCGGCCGCTGAAGATTCCTCGATAAACGGGAAAGAGAGAAGTCAGGGCTCCAGGCGAGCCCGAGGCTTCGCTCAGGGTCCTTCACAAATCCGATATGAACGGATCGCCCCTCCGCGACTGACGGTCCGCGGGTGGATGCTCGGGACGTTCACCCATCGTCTTCCAGCAACGTTTCATTGCTCCGGCGAGACAGTGGGGGTAGGAGTGTGCGGATTGATCGAATGACAGGGAAGACGAGAGAGACCAGCGCTGGGATGCCGGAATCGCGGCGCCCCGAATGCACGGGTGACCCAGCTTCCCTGCCGGAGACCCCATGAGCTACACGAAGCCGCGCCCGCCGCTGCGTTCAGCGGAGTACGTGCGTCTGTCCGCCCTCGCCACCCTGTTGCTCGCCTCGACCGCGCTCGCCCAATCCACCACGAGCCTGCCGCGGTTCGAGCTGGAACGACTGGAGTTGAACCCCAACGGGAGGGGCTCGCTGGTGATGGGCACCGGCGAGCTGATGGAACCGGGAGGGTTCCGCCTCTCGCTGCTGGGGCACTACGAGAAGGACCCCCTGGTGCTGTACGCGGACGAGACCCCGGTGGGCTCCGTGGTGGGGGACCGGGCCATGGCGCACCTGCTGCTGGCCTGGGCTCCGCTGCGGTGGCTGGAGCTGGGACTCCAGGTGCCCCTGGTGGTCTGGCAGCGGGGAGACGACCTGACCGCCCAGGGCATCTCGTCGCCCGCCCGGACGGGCCTGTCCACGCCCTCGGTGAACGTGCGGGTGGGGCTGCTCTCGCAGCGGCGCGATGCGCCGTTGGACCTGGCCGTCGACCTGGGCGTGGGGCTTCCCGTGGGCAGTGAGGAGACGATCTCCCGGGACAGCACCTTCCGGTTCTCGCCCAGGCTGATGCTGGGCCGGCGCTTCGGGCTGATCCGCGCCGGTGTGGAGGCGGGCGCGATGATCCGGCCCACCGTCACGCTCATCAACGACGAGACCGTCCGGGACGAGGTGGGCAACGAGGTGCACCTGGGCGCGGTGCTCGCCACCACGGGCCGCGGGCTGCGCGGAGAGCTCAACGTGCGAGGCACGCTGCCACTCACCCGCCAGCCGAAGTCCCTGGAGCTGCTGGCCGGCGTCCGGCTGCCGTTGGGCAGCCTGGCGGAGGCCTACGCGCTGGGCGGACCGGGCTTCGGAGATACGCCGGGCACGCCCTCCTTCCGCGTGCTGCTCGGCGTGGCCCTGGGTGGCTCCGAGCCCCCGGACGTCGGGCCGCGCGATGACGACGGCGACGGCGTACCCAACAGCGAGGACGCGTGCCCCAACGAGCCGGGTCCGGCCTCGCGCAAGGGCTGCCCGGTGAAGGACACGGATGGCGACGGCCTGGACGACTCGGTGGACCGGTGCCCCCGCGAGCCGGGTCCGGCCGAGAACCAGGGCTGCGCCGGGGAGAAGGACACGGACGGGGATGGCGTCGCGGACTCCGCGGACAAGTGCCCCAAGGAGCCGGGTCTGGCCGCGGACCAGGGCTGCCCGGTGAAGGACAGGGACGGGGATGGCATCGAGGACACCGCGGACAAGTGCCCCCGCGAGGCGGGCCCGGCCGCGCGTCAGGGCTGCCCGGTGAAGGACACGGATGGCGACGGTGTCGTCGACGAGCGTGACGCCTGCCCGACGGAGGCCGGACTGGTGGAGCTGCGCGGCTGCGCGCCGAAGGACACGGACGGCGACACGGTGTCGGACCACCTGGACAACTGCCCCCAGGAGAAGGGCGTGGTCACCAACCAGGGCTGCCCTCCGCAGCAGGAGCAGCTCGTGGCCATCCAGAAGGGCAAGCTGGAGATCAAGCAGGCGGTGTTCTTCGCCACCAACAAGGCCATCATCCAGCGCCGTTCCTACAAGATGCTGGACCAGATCGCCCGGGTCATCCAGCAGCACCCGGAGATCGACAAGATCGTCATCGAGGGCCACACCGACAACGTCGGCAACCCGGAAGTCAACCGCAAGCTGTCGCTGGCGCGGGCGGAGTCCGTGAGGGACTACCTGGTGAAGAAGGGCGTGGAGCCCTCGCGTCTGGAGGCGAGAGGTTTCGGGCCCGATCGGCCCCTGCTGCCCAACAAGACCTCCAGGGGCCGCGCGGCGAACCGCCGCGTGGCGTTCACCATCGTCAACCCCGACAGCGAGCAGTAGCCGAAGGAAGCAAAGGCCATGAAAACTCCATTCATGAAGAAGTGGCTCGCGGCCGCGCTGTGCGTGCTGGCCCTCGGGTCGATGACGGCCCGGGCCGAACACGACACGTTCGGGGTGGGCACGGGGCGCAATGGACCGCTCGCGTTGTCGGGGAGCGGCACCACCATCATCAACAGCTACGCCCAGGTGACGGCGGCGCTGGCGGTGGGGAACAGCTCCATCACGGTCGGACCGTGTGCCGGAGATAGCTCATGCTTCGCGGCCGGCGATCTGGTGATGGTGTACCAGACGACCGGCATCCAGCCCGTTCCCGCCTCGGGAGCGCAGACCCCCATCGACCTCACCAATGACCCGGTGGGCCGTTGGGAATT
The DNA here is from genome assembly GCF_016887565.1 of Archangium violaceum. NCBI lineage: Bacteria > Pseudomonadati > Myxococcota > Myxococcia > Myxococcales > Archangiaceae > Archangium > Archangium violaceum. Next base: position 3,547,862 of record NZ_CP069396.1, on the reverse strand, counting down.
GGCCCGGGTTTCCACGGTGACGCCCTCGACGCTGGAGCTGACGGCGCCGCTCGTCTACGCGTACGCGGCGAACGTGACCCAGGTCATCCGGGTGCCCGAGTACACCAACGTCACCATTCCCTCCGGCCGGACCATCACGGCCACGCCCTGGAGCGGGACGGAGGGCGGTATCGTCGCGTTCCTGGCCACCGGCTCGGTGATCAACAACGGGCAGATCGACGCCAGCTTCATCGGGTTTCGCGGGGGTCAGTACGTCAACAACGACGTCTTCGAGACCGCCTGCTCGGACCTGGAGACGCCGGCCCCCGAGGGAGGACAGAAGGGTGAGGGAATCGCGTCTTCGCGTTACGGCCTCACGCAGACCGGGCGCGGCAACGTGGCCAATGGCGCGGGCGGCGGCGTCTGCCGCAAGTCGGGCGGCGGAGGCGGTGGCAATGGCGGGGTGGGCGGTCAGGGAGGGCGCTCGGAGTTCGCCACCGACAATGGCCGGGAAGTGGGCGGGTTGGGAGGCGCGGCGCTCACCTACTCGGCGCTGACCCACCTCACGTTCGGCGGTGGCGGCGGCGCCGGTCATGGCGCCTCGGGCACGGGGAACGCGGGAGGACGTGGAGGTGGCGCCATCTTCATCCGGGCGGACCAGCTCACGGGGAGCGGGGGCATCAGCGCCGCCGGAGGCCTGGGCGGTACCTCGGTCTCGGATGGAGGCAGTGGTGGCGGCGCGGGTGGTTCCATCTACCTGCGCTTCGTCAGGACGGCCACGTGCGGTTCGGTTCTCGCCACCGGAGGTATCGGTGGAAGTGTGAACGCCGCGCGAGTGGGCCCGGGTGGCGGCGGTGGTGGTGGACGGGTGTTGTTCCAGGCCGCGCCGGGAGGCGCCTGCCTCATCATCCTCACCGGCGCCACGCCTGGCAGTCAGTTGGACTCCTCGGCACCCGATGGGGGCCCCTACGGAGCCAAGCAGGGCGGCGACGGCACCTCCACCGTGCTGCCGGGCGGGTTGATCGTGCCGACGCCCCCCACGGTGATCACGCCGGCCAACGGCAGCATCACCAACAACCGTCGCCCCCCCATCACGGGCACGGCCACGCCCAACGCCGAGGTGATCATCTACCTCGATGGGAACGAGCTCGGCCGGACGATGTCCGACGCCTCCGGCAACTACTCCCTCACCCCGACCGCGGACCTGGCCGATGGCAACCACACGGTGCAGGCCGTCGCGGAGCTCGAGGCGCTTCGGAGCCTCAGGAGCACGGTCAACACCTTCACCGTGGACACCACACTGCCGGACACCGAGATCGTCTCGGGCCCCTCGGGCTTCACCCGGGAGGTGAACGCGACCTTCGGGTTCAGCTCGAACGAGACGAACGTGACCTACGAGTGCCGCCTGGATGGAGCCGCCTCCTTCAGCGCGTGCCCCTCGCCTGTCACCTTCGCCGCCCTGGCCGTGGGAGCACACACCCTGGAGGTGCGAGCCCGGGATGCAGCGGGCAACGTGGACGACACCCCGGCCACCCGGACCTTCCGTGTCACCGAAGCGGATCTCTCCCTCCTGGGCAGTGGTTACGGGTGCTCGGCCACGGGGGCGGACGCCTCGCTGGTCCTGATGGGCCTGGGCGCGTTCGCCGCGCTGGCCCGCCGTCGGCGCCGCAACTAAGGGCGCACAGGCCGTGATTCGAGCCGGGCTCCCCTTCCCTCCCTGGGAAGCGGGGCCCGGCTTTTTTCGTGGTGAACGAAGCCCAGCTACTCGGGCGCGGCGTCGATGATCTTCTTCGCGATCCCGAAGGAGAAGCCGGCCCTCGCCAGCGCCGCGAGGTCCCGCTGTCGGTTCTCCTCCCGGGTCCGCGCATCGCGCCGGAAGGGCCCGAGGCGTTTCTTGCGCGCCCAGATGCGGGCGGCATCCTCCTCGGAGAGCTCCGCCGTGACCTCGGCGAGCTTCTGCTGGGCGAGCTCCGCGGAGACGCCCTTCATCCGCAGCTTCTGGGCAATCACCCTGGAGCTGCGGCCCGAGGCGCGCAGCGCATGCGCCTTCATCCCGGCGTAGGCACTGTCGTTGATGAGCCCGTTGCGGATGAGCTTGTCCACGAGCGCATCCACCCAACCGAGTGCCTCGGCGCGCTCCCCGCCGTGGACGCGGACGGAGCGATCCACCCTGCGGATGAGCACGCGCTTGAGCTGGCTCACTGACGCCGCATACCGCTTCAGGTAATGAAGCGCGGCATTCTCCAGATAGCGCGGAGACACCTTCCGGGGTCGCTTCTGCGCCCCCTTCGGCTTCCGTTCCTGTGCTCGTTCGGCCTCGTCCACGGAACTGAGCTTGTAACAGGCCGGTCCGACGCCTACAGCGAGATTGCGCCCTCGGGTGCTCGGTCCACTGCCCGGCAGCCGGCCGGGAAGGCCCCGGCATCCCCATCCCTCAGGGATGCGCGATGACGATGAGCGTCGGTGCACGAGCCTCGACGCACGCCATCACCTTGCGCATCGTGATGGGATCCAGCGCCCCGAAAGCCTCGTCGAGCACCACGACACTGGCCCTCTGCAACAGGGCCCGCGCCACGAAGACACGGCTCTGCTCTCCATGCGAGAGCTGCCAACCACTCTCTCCGACCACCTGCATCAACCCGGCTGGCATCCGTGTCAGCAACTCCCCCAACCCAAGCTCCTCACAGAGCGCCCTCGCGCTGTTCAGATCCTCGTTGCTGGGCGGCCAGGCACGTCCCAACAGCAGGTTCATCGCCAGCGTGCCGGACACCACGTGGTTCTCGTGGAACTGAGGGGCACTCGCGATCTGCGCGCCCCACCCCGCCATCGTCCAGGTCGCCAGGTCCAGGCCCCCCAGCAACAACAGCCCCGAGCCCTGGACCCGCAGCCCCGTGAGGATGGAAGCGAATGTCGACTTGCCCGAGCCAGAGGGCCCCTCCAGAAGCACGCGCTCGCCAGCGCGCACGACCAGCGAAGCCCCTTCGAGCACCGCTCGTGGAGCCCCCTCATGGCGGAAGACGAGCTCACGCACCTCGAGCAAGGCCTGGGACTTCGGGGGCGGCACGTCTGGAGGCAGGGGGGACGTCCTGGGGGCTCCACCTGTCCCTCGCATCGTGGCCTCCAGGATGGGACGAACGCCGCGAAACAACACGCGCGCACCGATGAGGGCCAGAGCCCCGACGGTCAGCGACCCCAGGGCCCGCGTCGCCAGGAGCGCGGCCCCTACCCCCACCGCGATCCTCGCGGTCGAGGCGCCCGCGAACACCCCTGGGAGCGTCGCGAGGATCGCCACCGGGAGGAACCCCCGCCGGGCGAGGGTCAACACCCGCGCCGACGCCGCGTCCCACCGCGCGGAGGCCTCGGCGTAGTGAGCCAGCTCGTGGTCCTCCTCCTGGTGCCATCTCTCCGGCTGTTCCTGCGCGAGCCGCGTCCGGTGGCCGATCATGCGCTCGATGAGCGCATGTGTCATGACGACACGCGCCTCCGTCCACGCGCGAAAGAGGAGCGACTGGCGCGCGACGAGCACCGCCAACACGAAACAGAACCCCCCCAGTGCCGCCAGCCCGTACCAACGTGCGGGGCCCGTCACCATCACGCTCGCGGCCAGCACCAGATCGATCACCGCCAGCAGGCTGGTGAAGCTGCCCGTCAGCGCCATCTGCTCCATCCCCGCGCTCTCGAAAGTCCTCCCGACGTACTCGCCAATTCCACCGCGGCGCGCCTCGTCCACGGGCAGCGCGAGCGCCCCCGCCAGCAGTTGCTTGCGCAGCAGCGCTGAGAGCTCCATCGCCAGGGACCCCTGGGACCACGCCAGTGCCGCCTGGAGCGGCACCATCGTCAACGCCATGAGGGCCCAGGCCCAGAGCCAGCCCCGATCGAGCTGCCCCTCGAACGCTCCCCGTCCGATCAACCACCAACTGGAGAGCAGACACCCCTGGAGGGCGACCTGCAGCAGGAGGAGCATGAGCAACCGCCGTCGGACTCGCAGCGCTCGCAGGTGATTGACCGGACGGGCTCCAGGTGGCAGCCGCAGCCCACGCGCGGCGAAGAGATGTGTATTGGCCAGCTGGGCCCCCAGCAACGCCCGCCGGGCCAGGGTCCGCTGGGGCTCCCGGAGTCCAGCCCGATCCAGGAAACGATCCGTCACGGGCCCCTGGTGCCACTCGACACGCGCCTGGGCGGCGACGGTCAGCGAGGACAAGGGAACTTCGTGTTGCGTCTCATCAGGCGCGATGATCCGCGCGGTCCGCCCCGAGGAAGACAGACGAGCCAGAGCAATCACCGCGGGCCCCCGGGCAGTCGTCATCTCCACGAGAGCTGGGACCGCGCGGCCGAGGGCAATCTCGACTTCACCGTGGCGCGTGTAGAGCGGCGCCAGCTCGAGCCCCAGCGCATGCGCCACCGAGTCCAGCCACTCTCCCACACGGCTCGGGTCCGCGGGTATCGCGTGCGAGAGGACCGGGAGTGGATTGGGGAGCGGCAATCGCGCCGCACGCGCCAGGGCCTCCATGGCCTCCCCTGCGCGCTCGAGCGGCCAGGCCACCGCATCCAGCGTCTTCGCGCTCGCCATGAGCGTCACCCCTCCCCTCCCGGTCCGGGCCGCTCGGAGAGCACGCCTTGCTCCAGGACGAGCCGCCTCCACCCGTCTCGCCCGGACAGCGCGCACCGCATCGCCGCCTCTTCCTCCAGCAAGGAGCGGTAGTGCGACTCCTCACGCGCGGCGAGCGTCCGGGGCGCCCCATCCTCGACCAGTTGCCCTCCGTGGATGACCAGGACGCGGTCGAACGAGAGCGTCTCGGCGATGTCATGCATGATGCAGAGCAGCGTGGCCTCGGCGAAGCCCTGTCTTGCCCGCGCCAGCAGCGCCGTGCGGCGGTCACGCTCGAGTCCCCGGAACGGCTCGTCGAAGATGACCAGCCGAACTCCCGGCCGGAGCAATGCACGGCCCAGACGCACCCGCTGCCCCTCGCCGCCCGACAACAGGCCCCCACCCTCTCCCAGACGGGTCTGAAGCCCCTGGGGCAGCGTGTCGAGCAGTTCGATGAGGTCGGCCGCGTGCAGCACCTGGCCCACCCGTGGCAGCGCCTCGCCCGCGTCGACGCCATAGGCGAGGTTGTCCACCATGGACCTGTTCCAGAGCGCCACCTCGGGCTCCACCCATGCCGTCTCCCGCCTCAGCCGACACAGGACATCCCCCTCCAGGGGCTCCCCATCCACCTCGATGCGGCCTCCGGCCACCCGGTGCCATCCCAGGAGGAGTCCCACCAGCGACGATTTCCCGGCTCCCGAGGGGCCAACGATGGCGACATGCTCACCAGGCCGAACCGACACATCAATCCCTCTCAGGAGGGTGTGGCCCGCGGCTCTCACCTCCACCTGGCGCATCGAGAACGCGACCCCCCGAGCCGCTTCCGCCGGCCGCTCCGTCCGCCTCCGAGTGACCAACCCGACGGGAGTGGCCACCTCGTCCGGAGCGAGCAGCGGCTCCATCAAGCGGCCGGTGAGCGACGACGCGGCGGGGTACTGGCGCAACCCGTCCGCGATCTGCCGGCCCAGCGTCGTCAGGGCAAACGCCCAGTAGACGAGCAGCAAGACGACCCCGGGCCGTGGCTCCCGCGAGAGCGCATGCAAGACAATCGCAACCGCGCCTCCGGTGGTGCCGAGAGCGGAGAGTGTGTCGGCGGTGATGCCACGGCGCAGCAACGTGCGGGCCGCGGAGACGAACTCGTGCAGTGGCTCTTCCTGGGCCCGGCGCAGCGTCAGCTCGGCGCGGTGCGCCCGCAGCGCCACGGCCCCACGCAAGGCATCGAGGTAGAAGCCCGAGAGAACCCCGTCGAAGTCCCGCAGCCGACGATCTGCTTCGAGCAATGAGCGCTGCGAGAGCAAGGGAATGGCGAGCGCCAGACCACCCGCCAGGACGATCAGGGGCGCGCTTCGCGGTGCCAACCAGATCAGCCCCGCGAGCGTCACGAGCAGCTCGGCGGAAGCGCGCAACACGAGGATCGCCAGGTTCGGCACGGTGCGCACCAGGTGGATGCCATGGCAGCGCTGCGCCATATCCGAGACGAGTCGGCTGCGGAAATAGCGATCCCCCAGGCGGGGGATCTTGTCGAGAAACGCGAGCCGGAGGCGGAGCTCCAACCGCCGCCCCAGCTGGAGCGTCCCGAGGGTGAGCGGCAGTTCGAGCGTGAACAGCACCCCCAGCAGGGCAAGCAGCGTCACGACGCCGGCGATGCGCTGCTCCGGGGTCGTGAGATAGCGCCCCGCCTCCAGGACACCGCGCAGGAGCAGCACCTCCAGAAAGCCACCCACCGCCGCGGTCACTCCAATCGCGGCGAGCACCGTGGGCGTGAGCACCCCATCACGGCGCAACAGGGCCACGAGCTCACGCAGGGGGCGTGTGGGGGCCTCGCGCAAGGCGGCCTCGAGCTCCGGCGGCAGCGGCGGTTCATCGTCTCCGCGTTCGCTCCGCGGCCCCATGGCCTTGACGCACACGACTCCGCGCAAGGTGAGCTCCTCGGCGTCCGGTCTCCCAACCGCCGTCCAATAGGTGGGGGGAATGAGCTCCTCGGCGCGTCCCTCCTCCAGGGCGGTGAGCACCTCGCGCAGGAGTCGTTCGACGAAGCTCGCGGCCGGCTCGCCTCGCTGGACGCCACCCCCCTCCACGAGCGTCCGCACCAACCTCACCGTCGCATCCAGGCAGGCCAGGCGCTTCCAGGAGGAATCCCCGAGGGCCTCGGCGACAAGCCGCTCCGCCAGTGGCACATCGACGAGCGCCAACAGCCCGCGGCGCAGACCCACGAGAAATTCTTCCGTACCGGCCCACTCGCGGAACGCCTTGGCCGACACGGACATCGCGTGCACATAGAGCCGGTCGAGCAGCTCGGCCACGGGCACCCACCGCCGCCCCAACGCCGGGTCCATGATCTGAACGAGGTTGCCCCACTTCCTCCAGAGCACCACGAAGTGCAGGTTGCCGTTCGCGAGCCTCACCACGGCGATGGCCGGCAGCGCGGCGATCTCGGCGAGGAGCAGATGATCGCGAGGGAGCATGGCCTGCTCCGCCACCAACCCGAGCCTGGTGGCCAGCTCCTCGAGCGTATCAATGGAGGTGCCGTCGACATCGGTCTGACAGGCCTCTCGGAGCCTTCCATAACTGACCGACACTCCGAAGCCGCCGAGCAAGGCCTTGAGGGCCGCCGGACCGCAATCCATGGCCGACGTCTGGATGACCTCCGGGACGAAGAGTCGTGGTGCACCCGCCATGGCTTCAGCCCCCGCCCCTCGACGACTCCGCCCCGCCATCCGGCCCGTCGAGCCGCCGGCCCGTGGTGCGAAGCACGAGCCACAAGGGCGTGGACTGCTCCACCGCGACGTCAACGATGCCGGGCAACCCATGCTCGCGTGGAATACCCGGCGGCAGGTCATCCACCGACAGCTCGACTCGCACCAGACCCTCGCGAGCCTCACTCGCCACCGCCACCACCGTGGCCTTCAGCACGCCAAACTCGGTCCAGGAGAAGCCCTCCAACCTCATGCGCGCCCGCTGTCCCTCACGGATGCGCCCCAGGGATTCGGGGGAGAACTGCGCGACGATGCGCACGGGTCCCCCCGCGACGACCGTCGCGATGGGATCACCCGCCTTGACCAGCGTGCCCACTCGCACGGAGCTCGTCTCACCGAGGATCCCCTCGGCCGGCGCTCGCACGACGCGGCGCTCCAACTCCTCGCGCAGGCGCGCCACGCTGGCGCGCGCGACACTCTCGTCCGCCTCGAGCCGGGCAATCTCCCCCCGCAGCGCGGCGAGGCGAGTGTGCCGCTCGGTGGACTGTGTCGTTCCCTCCCATTGCACACGCGACAGCGCGGCACGCGCGGCCTGCTCCGAGGCCATGGACCGTTCCAGCTCCGTGTGGACCCTCCGCCACTCCATCTCGCTCAGCACCCCCCGCTTCCAGAGCCGCTCGGTGCTCGCCTCCTCCTCCCGGGCCCGTCGCGTGACCGCCTCGGCATCGGTGAGCCGGGCCCGCGCCTCGCGCACGCCAGCGGCCCCCTGCCCCTTCTGCTCCACCATCGCACGCTGCTCGGACTCGAGCTCCGCGCGCGCGGCCTCGAGCTGCGGTCCCAGTCCTCGAAGCACGGCCTCGGCCTCCGCGACCTGGCGCAACTCCTGCTCACGTGCCAGCTCGACGAGAACCTCCCCAGCATGCACGGAGCGGTGGAGCTCCACCTGCGCCATCACCACCCTCCCCTCCACGGGCGCATCAATCGCATACACCTCACGATGGACCTCCAGACGTGCCCGCGCGCTGCGCTCGTAGACGGTGACGGGCGCCCGAAGGAACCAGCCTCCCCAGACAGCGATCAGCCCCACCGGCAACAGCCAGAACACGAGCCGCCCGCGCCCGCGCACCAGCGCGCGCAAGGTGCGTGGGAACAGGCCTTCGACGCTCATGAAGGAAACCTCATGCTCCTGGTGATGGAGCGCACCCACCTTTTCCGTGAGGGACGTCAACGCGCCAACGGGAGCAGCCTGCTCGTTCTCCCTGCTGGCACTCCGGAAATGACTCGAATCACAAGGGCCTCGCTCCGTGCTCGGTCTTCCTGAGAAACACCCTCGCATGGAGCGGCCCCCGAGCGCCTGAACATCCCGGGCATGCTTCCAGGAGCGCTCTCATGAGTCAGGACGCCGTATCGATTGGTCCCCATGAGCTGTTGTACCTGCCCATGCGGCGTCGCTTCACGAGCGAGTATGTGACCACTCCCGAAGGCACCAGGGAGTTGCGCCTCTACTTCGGCTTCAAGGAAATCTCGTTCGATGAGCCGGAGCTGTTCTCCTTTGGCGAGACACTGATCAAACAGGACCAGTTCATGGCGGGCAGTGCCACCACGTGGAGCACGGGTGAGCCCTACCCCTGGGAGCGTGTGAGGAAGCTGCTCGAGGCGCTGTTGGCCGAGGACATCCTTTCGCGCGAGGCCACGAAGCCACCTGCCGAGAGTGACCAACATCGGCAGATGCTGGAGGCCGAGGCGCAGCGGGTGGCGCCCACCGAGCCCCTGTGGTGGAACCCGGACTGTCCCCGTGTCATGGAGCGGCTGGCGGGACGGCCTCTGGAACTGGGCTTCCTCGAGGCGGTGCTCCCGGTGCATCGCATCGCACACCCGGCATTCGACACGGAGGGACGGCATGTCGGGGAGAGCAATGTCTTCCCCGACGCCATGCGCATGAAGCTTCCGACGGAGTGGCGGATGTGCCTCTACCCGGGCAGCCGCTACCGGAACGATGCGATGATGAACGTGACGGCGCTCAAGGCGATGACGCGGTACTGGAAGCCCGTGTTGCAGGGGGTGCGCGCGGTTCGCTCGGAGTTCCTGCGGCGCTATTCCCTGCTCCCAGAAGGGCGCTGGCGGATGGGGGATCTTCACGCCATGGCCTGCTCCGTGCTGGCCCTGCCGACCCTGTTGCTGATGCGCACGAACGCGCCCGTCCCCAACGGGGCGTTGGATCCCGTGCTGTCCTCCATGTTCCGGGTCACCGACGGCGTGAGGATGGTGATGGCCTATCTGCTCTTCCTCCCGGAACAGCCGATGACATACGACACGCCCATGACGGCGGCCGAGCTGTTCCGTATCGTCGAGCATGACAACCACTTCATCTCCAACCGCGGCGTCTGCGCCGGACCCCAGCCCATGGTGGATGAGCTCCTCGCGACGCTGCTGGATGGCAAGCCCGTGGCGGGCGTACCCGCTACCCAGGGGGCGTGGGATTCCGAAATACCCGCGGCGATGGATTACGCGCTGCGCGGGCTCCAGCTCTATTGCCTCCAGTTCAATCTCTGGAGCTACATGTGCCGCGCCTACGAAGTGATTCGCGGGGCGCTTCTCGCGGTGGAGGATGAGCCCGGTGGCGTCCTGGGCCGGCTGCGAGCGCGTGTCGAGCGCGATTGGGAAATCATCCTTCCCACTCGATTGGACCAGGCCACCCAGCGAGACTGGGCCGAGGCCCGCTACATCGAGATGTTCGACCAGGCCCAGCGTGGACTGCGGGGTTTCCGAGAGGACGCGCTGCTCCACCTGCGGGACGCGTTCACCCCCGCGAGGGACGAGGTGGATGGAAGGGCCCACCTGCGACTCCGGGAGCTGGTCCGCTCACGCGCGGGTTCCCTCCCGGGGAACCAGGGAGACGTCCTCGATGTCGTGGCGGACGCCACGGCGGAGTTTCTGGCCATCGAACGCTCGGCACTTCGCGCCCTGGAAGACGTCCAGCGCCAGGTCAATGCATTGCTCCAGCGTCCCCACCCGGCGCGGAAGTTCTCCGGCGCGGATCTCGCGCTCCACCACCGCCTGCGCGTAGGTACCATCGGCGTGTTGCCCTACTTGCTGGATGTGCTCCGAGACGAGCTGAGCATCGCCATTGAGAACACGGAGGACTCCACCCGCTGCAATGGCATCACAAACGCCGCCCTCCGCACTCCATCTGTTTGAAATACGTCCAGCTGGAGGAGAAGCACATGAAGATCAAGACGACGGTTCGCGGTGGTCTGTTGGCTGTCGGTCCCGGTGGTTATGGTGGCCGCGGCTGCAGCGGCGGTGGCGGATACCCGATCATCAGACCGCCCTACCTTCTTGCGTGATGACCCAGGCACGGCGGTACGTGCTTGCTTCGCGTCGCCAGCAGGCGGTACGCCGCCTGCTGGCGACGCGCATCCGTTGGTTCAGTCCAGCTCGGCGGTGCGGCTGAAGCGGCCATCGCCCGCACGGGTCCTGAGGAGCACCTTGCCGGACACGGGGACGGGCCCCGAGTACACGCTCCACGTTCCTCCCGCGTCAGTCGAGTACTCGAGGACGAATCCAGGGAAGAGCACGTTCGCCTCCAGGCGGCCCTCGACCCGCCGCGCTCCGGGCAGGGGGATGCGGTAGTTGACGCCCAGGCGCTCCGGAAGCTCGCCGCGCACGTCCACGGCCCGGTAGACGCCCAGGCGGGGCAGCACGTACTGGCCCAGGCTGTTGGTGTAGCGCGCCCAGAGCGCGGGCATCTCGCTCACGGGCGGGAGCTCGGGGTTCCAGGCGCGCTCCGCGACACCGAGCATCCTCGGGAAGGCAAGGTATTCGAGCACCTGGGGCGTCTTGACGTTCTCTGCCCAGAGCAGGCCCTGCATGCCGAGGACGTTCTTCTTCCCGGCGGCCGACAGGCGCTCCTTGTCCTTCCAGGTGGACGGCGCGATGGGCCTGCCCATCGCATCCTCGGTGGCGTTGGAGAAGATGTCGAAGGGCCGGTACTCGAACGTCCGCTGGTCGTCGACGAAGTTGGCCCAGGCGGCACCCGGCTCGTCGGGGTCCTTGTCGTACGCCATGTCCAGGTAGAGGTTCGTCGCGTGGGCGAGGACGACCTGGTAGCCCTGGTTGGCATAGGTATAGGCGTCGCCCTCGCGTCCCCAGCCCCACACATTGCTCCAGGGCATGGGGATGAAGCCTTCGAGCGCCAGACCGTGATGGAGGACGTCATCCCAGCCCGTCATCCGCGCGCCGGTCGAGGTGATGATGCGATGCCAGCGGGTGAGGAAGTGGTTGAAGAGCTGGACATCGGACAGGTCCCGAGTGGCGGAGTTGCGCTTGCATTGCGGTGAACCCTGCCACCACACGTTGGAGCGCAGTGAGGGCAGCTCGTCGCCTCCACCGTGGATGGCCACGAGCCTGGCGCCCGGCACCGCGTCGTAGCGCGCCTTCAGCTCCCGGACGACCTTGTCCAGGAAGGCGTACGTGCTCTCCAGACAGGGGTTGAGGAAGTTGTCCGTGTAGCTCTGGACGCTCAGGTGTTCGGACGTGTCCTCCGGATCGGACAGACGGTACTCGGAGGCCCGGAGCGGGTCCGAGCCCTGGAAGACGCGATGGCGATACTCCATGGCCCGGACGGCGGCACGGGAGTGTCCGGGGACGTCGATCTCCGGAATCACGTCGATGTGCCGCTCGGTGGCGTAGGCGAGGATCTCCTCGAAGTCCCTGGCCGTGTAGAACCCGCTCCCCTTGCCGACGAAGTTGAGCATCTCCGGCTCGAACCCCTGGTAGGCCGGTGGGAGCGCGCGGCCCACCTCCTCGCGCCGGACGGGCTCGAGGTCGAGGGGGTCCCCTCCTTCGCGGTTGTCTCCAGACCCCATCGCCATGTGGAGCATCCCTGCCTCGGCCGGGTCGAAGCCACGGCGCGCGCCGTAGCTCGTGAGCTCCGGGATGCCGGGGATTTCGATCCGCCAGCCCTCGTCATCGGTCAGGTGGAAGTGGAAGGTGTTGATCTTGAAGTGCGCCAGCACGTCGAGCAGCTTCTTGATCGTCTCCTTGGACTGGAAGTGACGTGCCACGTCCAGGTGCATGCCGCGATAGACGAACCCGGGCGCATCGGCGATGGACACCTCCGGCAGGGAGAGCTCCGACTGGCGGCCGCCTGGCCGTACCGCCGCGGCGTAGGCCTCCGTGGGCACCAGCTGGCGGAGTGTCTGGATGCCGTAGAACGCGCCCGCCGCGTCCGCGCCGATGATGCTCACCCGTCCGTTCTTCACCTCGAGGAGGTAGCCCTCCGCGTCGCGTGCTCCATCTCCGTCGATGTCGAGGGTGGCATCGAGACGCAGCGAGATCCGCGCGTCTCCCCCATCCGGGCGGGTCGTGATGGACGCGGCCAGCACGTCCCGCAGCGCGGAGGCCAGATAGGCCGCCTCGCCCGCCAGGGCCGGGGCATGGCCGATGTCGATGTCGCCCCGAAGCGTTACCCGTCCCGCCCCCTCCTTCACCCGGCGGGGAACCGGCAGGAGCCGGGCCGCGAGCGCCAGGGACTGGAAGGCCGGGTTCTCGGCATGGCGCAGCTCGGGCGTCGGGACCGGCAGCACATCACCTCCGAAGCGCGTGGTCTGCTTCCGGTCGGAGACATCGAACTCGACGGTCAACGGCACGGCGAAGGCGACACCCCGCCGGGACGGCTCACCGGAGAACACGACATGGAACCCGGCGGGCGCGTCCGTCTTCAGGATGGCCTGGTAGTTGGCGAGCAGGTCGAAGGTGCGTCGTTCCCCCGGCAGAAGGGGCTGGAAGCCCGCGAGCGGCTCGAGCACGTGGTAGTCGCCACTTCCGGCCAGGTCCGCCTTCGAGATCCGGATCCCCTGCTTCTCGAGCGCCTGGACCAGGTCGACATTGCCCTCGCCGTCCTTCAGGAAACGCCGGGAGAAGCTGAAATAGAGCTTCCATCCGCTGGACCCCAAGGCGACGGGCCCCTGGTTCTCGAGCGTCAGCGCGGAGTGGAAGAACCTGCCGCGCCCCACGAGGTTGTCCACGGGCCGCCACTGGATGGACAGCGCGGTGCGAGCCTGGGGCGTTTCGGCCGACGGCTTCGGCTGGGGACCCCGGCACGCCGAGGCCAGGACGACCATGAGTGGCCACAACAGGAGTCGTTTCATCGTTCCGTCCATCGTACGCGGTAGTCACCGGGAGGGGGGACTCCCCCTGGCCCCATCCCACACGATAGGGTCCATCCTCTCTCCGGCCTTCCGTTCTCCATGAATCCCACCCTGACAGTCCCCGGCTTTCTCCGCATCTACGCGCTGCCCGCGCTCTGGGTCTTCGCGCTCCCGCTCTTCGGCCTGTGGTTCTCCGGTCACGCCACCGACCGGTTCGACCGGGACATCCTCGCCAACGTCGAGAGCCAGATCTCACGCGATAGCGAGCTCGACGAAGAGCGGCGGCAGCAGACGCTGGAATTCTTCCGGGCCGTCCCGGCTTCGATGGCCTGCCTCTCCACGGCGGAGGAGCTGGCGGGGTTCCGCGACAGCCTCGGCGAGGTGTGCTCGGACCTGCGGCAGTTCGACGGGATGAGCCTCCTGGCATTCGCCTCGATCGTGCTGGGGCTCGTCTCCGCCGCCATCGCCCTGCTGTGCGCCCTGGCGGCGTTCGTCTCGCGGCCCTTCCAGTACGGCGGCTTCGTGGTGGGCTGGAACGTGCTCCGGGTCACCGGGGCGCTGCAGGCGCTCGCGCAGGGCGCGCTGGCCGTGTGGCTGTCCTACTGGATGACCGCGGTGTGGTTCGACCGCTACTACCCGAAGCTCATCCTGCTGGTCGGCGTGATGGCCGCCGCCGCCCTCTTCCTCGTGGTGTCCGCCATCTTCCGCCGCCCTCCCATGGACTTCGAGGTGGAGGCGGAGGTGCTCGAGCAGGCGCACGCGCCGGAGCTCTGGGCCCACGTGCGCCGGCTGTGCGAGCGGCTGGGGACCCCGCCGCCGGACCACATCCTCGCCGGCATCGACACCAACTTCTTCGTCACCGAGAGCGACGTGCGCGTCGGGGAGCGGACGCTCACCGGCCGGACGCTCTACGTGAGCCTGTCCCTGCTGCGCCTGCTCGAGCGCTCCGAGGCGGACGCGGTGCTCGCGCACGAGATGGGACACCTGCTCGGAGGGGACACGGGCCATGGCAAGCGGCTCGCGCCCATGCTGGCGCGCTTCGGGCAGTACCTCCAGGCGCTCCGCGAGGGCGTGCTCACGCTGCCCATCTTCCACTTCATGTTGGCCTACCGCGGGCTGTTCGAGCTGTCACTCGGGCGCAGCCGGCGCGCGAGCGAGCTCGCCGCGGACCGGCTCGCCGCGAGCATCACGTCGGGCCGGGACATCGCCCGCTCGCTGGTGAAGGTCGGCGCGTACGCGAGCTTCCGCGACCGCGTGGAGGCGGACCTCTTCGCCCGCGGCGAGCAGCAACAGAGCGTGGCCATCGCGCAGCGGGTCGCGCTCGGCTTCGCGGAGTACGCCAACTCCGAGGCCGTGCACGGTGACCTGCACGGCGTGGTGACACCGCACCCGTTCGACTCCCACCCTCCGCTCGCCGCGCGTCTGGAGAATGTGGGGGAGGCGCTCGAGCCCGCCGACGTGGTGCGGGTGCTGCTCGAGCCCACCACCTCCTCCTGGGCGAGCGCCATCCTGGAGGCGGAGGCCATCGAAGCGCGGTTGTGGGGCGCGTACGAGGCGCGTTTCGCGGAGGCGCACGACCTGGCGCTCGCCTACCGCTATGAGCCCTCCACCGAGGCCGAGCGGCGGCACGTGGAGAAGCACTTCCCTCCCCTCACCTTCGAGGGCAAGGAGGCCGGGCTGGAGGTCCACCTGGATTTCGCGCAGGTGAGCTGCACGGAGTGGGAGGAGCCCGTTCGTCTCGAGCAGGTGAAGTCCGCCAGCACGGATGAGCGGCTGTTCAAGAAGTACCTGGACCTGCAGCTCAAGGACGGCGGCCTGTTCAAGGGCAAGCGCTCCATCTGCCTGAGCAAGCTGCGGGACGCGGACGGGATGCTCAGTGCGTTCGGGCACTACCTCGGGCGCCACAAGACCATGGAGGAGCACCGCGCCAGCTCGCGGCAGGCGGCCTGATTCCCCAGGGATTCCAGGCACTTGGTGGCGCCGCGAGAAAATCGGTTCGCCGTGTCGATCTTCCTGCCCCTCGTTCGACGAGGAAATAGAGCCCGGGTTCGAGCCCGGCTTCGACCCAGAAGGAGAGACGGCGATGCGATTCATGGTGCTGATGAAGGCCGACAAGGACACCGAGGCGGGCGTCCTTCCGAGCGAGGAGCTCCTGACCGCGATGGGGAAGTACAACGAGGAGCTGGTGAAGGCGGGCGTGCTGCTGGCGGGTGAGGGGCTCCACCCGAGCTCCAAGGGCGCACGCGTCAGGTTCTCTGGAGGGAAGCGGACCGTGATCGACGGACCCTTCGCCGAGACGAAGGAGCTGGTCGCCGGGTTCTGGCTGTGGCAGGTGAAGTCGAGGGAAGAGGCGATCGAATGGGTCAAGCGCTGCCCCAATCCCGGTGAAGGGGATGTGGAGATCGAGATTCGCCAGGTGTTCGAGCCGGACGACTTCGGTCCCGCGCTCACGCCCGAGCTCAGGGAGGCAGAGGAGCGCCTGCGCGCGCAGGCGGTCGCGAAGCAGTAGGTGGGGTCGCGACTCCGCTTGCATCGGTGGACGGGGATGCTCTGATTTGTCGCCGTGACGGATTCCACGACA
This sequence comes from Archangium violaceum, assembly GCF_016887565.1. Classification (NCBI taxonomy): domain Bacteria; kingdom Pseudomonadati; phylum Myxococcota; class Myxococcia; order Myxococcales; family Archangiaceae; genus Archangium; species Archangium violaceum. Next base: position 3,531,866 of record NZ_CP069396.1, on the reverse strand, counting down.
CATCGAGCGATCCACGCGGTCTGGAGAATCGAGTCAGCCAGGCTCATCGCCGGCCTCACGCGGATGGTGCGCGATGTCGGTCTCGCCGAGGAGCTGGCACAGGACGCGCTCGTCGCCGCGCTCGAGCAGTGGCCGAAGTCAGGCGTCCCGAACAACCCGGGTGCCTGGCTCACGGCCACCGCGAAGCACCGTGCGATCGACCTCTTGCGCCGGGGCAAGAGGCTCCAGCGCAAGCACGAGGAGCTCGGTCACGAGGCCGAGCAGGAGACGGCCGTGCCGGATCTCGACGAGGTGATCGACAATGACGTCGGCGATGACCTGCTGCGCCTCATGCTCATCTCCTGTCATCCGGTGCTCTCGACCGAGGCTCGCGTCGCGCTCACGCTCCGCCTGCTCGGAGGTCTGACGACCGAGGAGATTGCCCGTGCGTTCCTCGTCGCGGAGCCGACCGTCGCCCAGCGCATCGTCCGGGCCAAGCGGACCCTCGCCGAGGCGCACGTCCCCTTCGAGGTCCCACGAGGGGACGAGCTCGTCGCCCGGCTGTCGTCGGTGCTCGAGGTCATCTACCTCGTCTTCAACGAGGGTTACTCGGCGACCGCCGGTGACGATTGGATCCGCCCCGCGCTCTGCGAGGACGCGCTGCGTCTTGGCCGCATCCTGGCCGAGCTCGTTCCGAAGGAGCCGGAGGTCCACGGCCTCGTGGCGCTCATGGAGATCCAGGCGTCGCGGCTGAGGGCAAGGGTCGGTCCGACGGGGGAGCCCGTCCTGTTGCTGGATCAGAACCGCGCGCTCTGGGATCGCCTCCTCATCCGCCGGGGTCTCGCGGCGCTCGAGCGTGCCGGGGCACTCGGCGGCGAACAGGGCCCCTACGTGTTGCAGGCCGAGATCGCCGCCTGTCACGCCCGCGCGACGACGGCGGCGGAGACGGACTGGGCGCGCATCGCGAAGCTCTACGAGACGCTCGCCCAGCGCATGCCCTCCCCCGTGGTGGAGCTGAATCGTGCGGTCGCCGTCGGGATGGCGTTCGGCCCCGCGGCGGGTCTCGAGCTCGTCGATGTGCTGACCGCGGAGCGTTCGCTCGCGGGCTACCACCTCCTGCCGAGCGTACGCGGCGACCTGCTCACGAAGCTCGGACGCTTCGACGAGGCCCGCGCGGAGCTCGAGCGCGCTGCATCACTCACGCGCAACGCACGCGAGCGCCACCTGCTGCTCGAGCGCGCCGAGGCGTGTGCCCGCGCCTCTCGTGGGCCATCGCAATAGGAACAGCCTCCATACACGTCGAGCAGGGGAGACCACCATGTGCCGGAACATCAAGACGCTGTTCAACTTCGCGCCGCCAGCCACGGAGGAGGAGATCCGGGCGGCGTCCTTGCAGTTCGTGCGCAAGCTGAGCGGATTCAACAAACCGTCGCAGGCCAACGAAGCGGCCTTCGCGAAAGCCGTTGACGACGTCGCGGCCGCCGCCCGTGTGCTGCTGGAGTCGTTGTCCACGACGGCCCAGCCGCGAGATCGCGAGGTGGAAGCCAACAAAGCGCGTGAGCGCTCACGCCTGCGCTTCAGCCGCGGCTGACGAGGCGCGCTCGGGCTGGGGTCGCATGCCCGCGTGCCAGTCGGCCAGACGACAGGAGCCCGACGGGAATGCTGGCCTCCTCGGGGCGAGGGCGTTACGGGTGAACCCCATGGAATCCACCCCCTCCTCGTCCGTGGCGACCTGTCTGCTCTGTGGCGCGGAAGCCTCTCCCGCGTTGGACCTGCCGCGTTTCGACGGCTCCTCGTGTGAGGACTGTGCCCGGCGTGTGGGACACCTGCTGGTGCAGGCGCCCGCTTCGCTGACGGACATCTGGCCGCTCCTGTCGGAAGACGAGGATGAGGACTCGCTCGAGCCCATGGTACAGCGCTCGGATGGAACGTCGGTGCAGCTGCGCCAGCTCACCGCGGAGCTCAAGCGCGAGCTGTCGGTCGAGGATCGCATGAAGCTCGCCGAGCTCTACGGCGACATCGGTCTGGTGCGGGAGCAGCTCGAGGAGTGTGGCCGGGTGCTCGCCGCCGCGCCCGCCGCCTCACTCGCCCAGCGTGCGCTCGACGTGCTCTTCTCGCACGAGCTGTGCTCGCCCCTCGGGCTCGAGCAGCTGCGCGGGCACCTGTTCCCGGCCTGAGCGGGGTGGAAGCTCGCCTGCCCCAGTTGCGAGGGGGTGGAAGGGCCTCGCCGAGGGAAGTTGTTGGGATATCAAAAAGCTTCACGTATAGCTCTACGTCCCTTCCCGCGACACCGTACCTATCGCGTGTGGGTGCCCGTGTTGGCGTATGCGGTGACAAGCAGCCGTTGAACATACGGCATCACCTCGGATTGGAGCTTGTCCCGGGCGACTCTGGAGCCAAGAACTGCACCATGCACGAACCTCATCCACTGCCCGGAAACACCTCCGACCTGCGTCCCGAGCCCAGTGGCCGCGGCGTGCTCCTCACTTCCGCCTCGAGTCGGGGGAGGATCAATGCGTGACCAGAACTCGTCGGCCGTCATGGATATCGCGACGCTTCAAGAAGAACGAGCGCGGATGCTCCTCGACAACATCAAGGACTACGCCATCTTCATGCTCGATCCCTCCGGGCACGTGAAGACCTGGAACACGGGCGCGGAGCGGCTCAACGGTTACAGCGTGGGGGAGATCGTCGGGCGGCACTTCTCCCTCTTCTACCCTCCGGCGGACATCGTCGCCGGCAAGTGCGAGCGCGAGCTGCGGATCGCCACGGCCGAGGGCCGCTTCGAGGAGGAGGGCTGGCGTATCCGCAAGAATGGCGAGCAGTACTGGGCCAGTGTGATCCTCACCGCCATGCGCGACCCCACGGGCAAGCTGCTGGGGTTCGCCAAGGTCACGAAGGATCTCACCGAGCGCCGCACGAACGAGGAGCAGCTGCGGCAGAGCGAGGAACGCTTCCGGTTGCTCGTCTCGAGCATCAAGGACTACGCCATCTTCATGTTGGACCCTGGCGGGCGGGTGCAGAGCTGGAACCCCGGTGCCCAACGCCTCAAGGGCTATCGGGCCGAGGAGATCCTCGGTCAATCCCTCAGTCGCTTCTACCGGGAGGAGGACGTGGCCCAGGGCAAGCCCTGGGATCTGCTGCACCAGGCCACCGAGCACGGCCGCGTCGAGGACGAGGGCTGGCGTGTCCGCAAGGACGGGACCCTCTTCTGGGCGAACGTGGTCATCACCGCGGTGCGCGATGAGGAAGGAAAGCTGCGGGGTTTCGCCAAGGTCACGAGGGATCTCACCGAGCGCCGCAAGGGCGAGGAGCTGATACGGCGCGGCGAGGAGCGGTTCCGGCTGCTGGTCTCCAACGTGAAGGACTACGCCATCTTCATGTTGGACCCCGAGGGGCGCGTGGTGACCTGGAACAACGGAGCGGCCCGCCTCAAGGGCTACTCGGCCAAGGAGATCGTCGGCGAGCACTTCTCGCGCTTCTACCCGCCAGAGGAGCTGGCGAAGAACAAGCCGGCCCTGGAGCTCGAGATCGCCATACGGGAAGGCCGCTTCGAGGATGAAGGATGGCGCCTGCGCAAGGACGGTACGCTCTTCTGGGCCAGCGTGATCATCACGCCGATGTATGACCCGACCGGCACGCTCCTGGGGTTCTCGAAGGTGACGCGCGACCTCACCGAACGCAAGCGGATGGAGGAGGAGCGCCTCCGGCTCGCCCAGGTCCAGGAAGCGGTCCGGCTGCGCGACGAGTTCCTCTCCATCGCCGCGCACGAGTTGAAGACGCCGCTCACGGCGCTCCAGCTCCAGCTCCAGAGCTTGAAGAACCTGGTGGCGTCCCTCGAGCCGAAGATCGCCACCAAGCTCGGACGCGCGCTTCGCAGCACCGTGCGGCTGTCCGACCTCGTCGAGACGTTGCTCGATGTCTCCCGGATCTCCACCGGTCGGCTCACCCTGCACCCGGAGCGGTTCGACCTGGTCGCCGCGGTGAAGGATGTCGCCGAACGCCTCCGCGAGGCGGCGTCCATGGCCGAATGTCCGCTCCAGATCGGGGATGCACGGCCCATCGAGGGGACGTGGGATCGCCTCCGCATCGAACAGGTGGTCACCAACCTGCTGGCCAATGCTTTCAAATACGCGGCCGGAAGCCCGGTCGAGGTCTCCATGGGACAGGAGGGCTCCACGGCCATCCTCGTCGTCACCGACAAGGGGCCTGGCCTGTCGGAGAAGGACATACCGCGACTGTTCGGCAGGTTCGAGCGCGCCGCGTCGATGAGCCACTATGGAGGGCTGGGCCTGGGGCTGTACCTGTGTCGGGAGATTGTCGAAGCCCATGGCGGAACCGTCTCCGCCGAGAACCAGGCAGGCGGGGGCGCCCGCTTCACCATCCGGCTACCGACGGAAGCACCGCCCCCCGTCGCGGCAACGGATGAGGAGGCCCCTCTCACCCTCTGATACTGCATGATGCGCCACTCATATGCAGCGAGTGCTCGAGTGGATGGTCATGGCTGTCTTGTGCTGCGTGGCTGGAGCGGCACTGGGGCAGCAGAGAACGAACACGCTCCTGGAGGAGGCGCGCACCGCCTTTGAAGAGGGAGTAAGGCTCGAGGACGCGGGCAGGCACGCCGAGGCCGTGCCGCTGTTCGAACGCGCGCTCGCCTTGCGTGAAGCCGAGCTCGGAGGCACGCATCCAGACGTCGCCACCTCTCTCGACATCCTCGCCAACCTCTACGCGCACCTGGGCTTCTACGCCCGCGCGGAACCGCTCCATGAACGCGCGCTCGCCATTCGCGAATCGGCCCTCGGCGAAGACCATCCAGACGTCGCTTCCTCTCTCAGCCACCTCGCTCGCCTCTACCAGTTCCAGGGGCGGTACGGCCGGGCCAGGCCGCTCCATGAACGCGCGCTCGCCATTCGCGAATCGGCCCTCGGCAAAGACCATCCAGACGTCGCCGCCTCTCTCAACAGCCTCGCGACCCTCCATCAGCTCCAGGGGCGGTACGGCCAGGCCGAGGCGCTCTATGCACGCGCGCTCGCCATCCACGAGGCGGCTCTTGGGAAGAACCATCTCCTTGTCGCCTATTCGCTCAGCAATCTTGCCTTCCTCTCCCAGGACAAGGGGCTGTACGCCCAGGCCGAGGCGCTCTACGTGCGCGCGCTCGCCGTCTACGAAGCCGCCCTGGGAGAGAATCATCCCAAGGTCGCCGACGCGCTCTTGAACCTCGCGCAGCTCTACGACGAGCAGGGATTGTACGGTCGCAGCGAGCCACTCTATGCACGCGCGATCCTCCTCTTCGAGGCGACCCTGGACAAGCCGCCCTCCAAAGCCGCCTATTTGCTCATCAACGTCGGCGGCCAGATAGAGCCGCTCTATGAACGCGCGCTCGCGATCAGCGAGGAATCAGCTCTCGGCAAGACCCATCCCCACATCGCCGTACCCTTCAACAATCTCGCCTTTCTCTACAACCAGGCGATCTTCCATCGGTGGGAAACGCTCCACGAGCGCGGAATCGCTCTCTATGAAGAGGCTTTCGGCAGGAACCATCCCGAAGTCGCCGACCTGCTCGTCAAACTCGCCGCCCTCTACCAGGACATGGGATTGTACGACCGGGCGGAGCCTCGCTTGCAGCGAGCACTCACCATCTACGAGGCGACCTGCGGCAAGAATCATCTTCGGGTTGCCGCCACGCTCAAGAACCTTGCCTCCAGTTATCGCAAGCGAGGATTGTACACGCGGGCGGAGCCGCTCCTTCAGCGCGCGCTCGCCATCTACGAGGCGGCGCTCGGCAAGAATCATCCCGACATCGCCTGGCCACTCACGGAGCTCGCCAGCGTCTATCGGAACGAGGGGCGCTATAAACGGGCGGAGCCGCTCCTTCAGCGCGCGCTGGCCACGCAGGAAGCGGCGCTCGGAAGGACACACCCCGACGTCGCCCTCACGCTCTACGACCTCGCCAGCGTCCATCAGCGCCAGGGGCACTACAACCGGGCGGCGCGGCTCTTCCAGCGCGCGCTCGCCATCCAGGAGGCGGCGCTCGGAAGGACACACCCCGATGTCGCCCTGACCCTCAACACGTTCGCCCAACTCCGCCTCGCCCAGAACCGCCTCGACGAAGCCCTGCCTCTCTTCACGCGCGCCTTCGACATCTCCGAGAGGCTCCTCCGTCAGCAGGCGCTCGACTTCTCGGAGTCGCATCTGGCGGACTTCCTCCAGTTCATCCGCACCGATGAGGAGCGCCTCTATTCCCTCGCCCGGGCGTACCCGGACGACGCCCGCGTGCGGCGCCTGGCTCTCGCCGCCGTGCTGCTGCGCAAGGGGCGCTCCGTCGAGGAGACCGCCGGCACCTCCCGCGCCGTCTACCACAGCCTCGGCGCCCAGGACCTCGACACCTTCGAGCGGCTGCGCGACCTGCGCACCCAGTTCGCCAGACTGTCGCTCGAGGGCCCCGGCCGCCTCGCCCCCGCCGACTACCTGCGGCGCCTGAAGGAGCTCACCGTGCAGGGGGATGCCCTCGAATCCGACCTCGCCTCGCGTTCCGCACCCCTTCGCACGCTCTCGGAGTTGCCGTCTCCCGACGAGATCGTCGACCGCGTCGCCGCCACGCTTCCCCCCGATGGTGCGCTCGTCGAGCTCGTCCTCTACACGGAGCGCCCGCTCATCCCCTCGTCCGAAGTCACGGAACAGTCACGGCGCCCGGGCACGCTCCGCTACCTGGCGCTGGTGCTCCTTCCGGATGGAAGCTGCCACGTCGTCGACCTGGGGCCCGCCGCGCCCATCGACCTCGCCGCCTCGCGCTTTCGTGATGGCCTCGCCGACCGGGACGCCGCCTACCTGGGCCTCTCCAGGGAACTCCATTCCCTCGCCTTCCGGCCCCTCCTGCCGCTGCCAGGTGGCGCCCGCCGCCTCTTCCTCTCTCCCGACGGACAGCTCGGCCTCGTCCCCTTCGCCGCGCTCCACGACGGGAACCACTTCCTCATCGACACCTTCGATTTCACCTACCTCACCTCCGGCAAGGACCTCCTGACCCGCCCCCCGCAGGGCGTCGAGCCACGTTCGGTCGTCGTCTTCGCCGACCCGGATTTTGGCACCCCACCGGCGACACCCCCTCCCTCCCAGGAAGAGTCGGCCACCTGGGGCTCCGCCCTCGAGCGTTTCTTCTCCACGCGGGGGACGGACCTCGCCGAGCGGCCCTGGGTTCCATTGCCCGGCACGCGCCAGGAGGCCAAGGCCCTCCAGCACCTCATTCCCCAGGCACGGCTCTTCCTGGGAGGGGACGCGACGAAGGGGCGGCTCCTGCAACTGCCGGCGCCCAGGATCCTCCACATCGCCACCCACGGCTTCTTCCTCGAGGATGCCTCCGTCCCCGCGGGTTCCCGCGCGCTCGTACAGCTGGGGACGCCTGGCAAGGAGGGTCCTGGCCAGTACCCGCCCGATCCGTTGCTGCGCTCGGGTCTCGTCCTGGCGGGTGCGCGGAGCCCGGCGACGAAACCTGGCGAGGACACCCAGCTCCGGCTCGAAGATTCCCTGGTGACCGCCCTCGAGCTCGCAGGTCTCGACCTGTGGGGCACCGAGCTCGTCGTTCTCTCGGCCTGCGATACCGGTCGCGGGGACGTCAAGCCCGGACAGGGCGTCTACGGACTTCGCCGGGCCTTCGTCATCGCGGGGGCCGAAACGGTGGTGATGAGCCTTTGGAAGGTCAATGACGACACCACACGCGTGCTCATGGAAGGGTATTACCGCAACCTCCTCGCGGGGCAGGGGCGTTCCTTCGCCCTGCGCGAGGCCATGCTCGCCCTACGGCGGTCGCACCCCCACCCCTCCTTCTGGGCTCCCTTCATCGTCCTGGGCCGTGATGCACCGTTGCGCGCGCTCACCCGGTGATAAAACGAGAGCTGACCGCTGCTGAAGAGACAGGAATGACACTTGGGATGGAGAATTTTGGTGTATTGAACATTCTCCCCTCGCTGTATCCCCCCAGGAGGAGTCCCAATGCGTCGTCTCGGCCCAGCCCTTCTTGCCGCGAGCCTGTTCGCCGGTTGCGGTGGTACTGAACTCGAGTCGTCCTCCGAGCCCATCGAGCAGCAGCAGGCGCCGCTCACCAGCACGGACGTGGACGTGGCCCCGGAGTGCCAGGGCATCATCGCCTTCGTGAACACGGCATCGTTCCAGACGCTGGACGCGTACCTGCCGAGCGACGTCGCCACCAACCTCGTCACCCGGCGCGCGTCGTCGCCGTTCGTGTCACTGGCGGACGTCTCCTCGGTCCGTCTGGTCGGTCCGACCCGTCTGGAGCAGCTCACGACCGGTGCCCGATACGAGGGTTTCATCGGCTCCAGCTGCATTGGCATCCTGGACGGCCTCGCGGTGTCCACGGATGACGCCGCCGCGATCGTGTCGCTGGTGAACACCATCAGCGACTCCGAGCTGCATGACGTCCTGCCGGACGCGTGGAATGGCGCCGTGAACCTCCTCAACCTGCGCCCGTTCACGTCGGTCCAGGCCATCTCCAATGTGGCGGGAATCGCCGATGTGAGCCTCCGCAACATCCGGAACGCGGCCACGCTGAGCCGGCCCCTCGAGGCGCTCATCGACGCGGCGAACGCGGTGCCGCAGAATGGCCTCTATGGCGCGAACATGGCCCGCCACTTCGACTGGTGGCAGATCGTGACGACGCGCGGCACCTACCGTGTCGGCAGGCTGGAGTGCTTCGGGCTCGAGCCCAGCAGCGTCCCGTATGGCGCGACCGTCCGGCCCTACCTGGCCGATGCCGCCGAGGTGCGTGCGGAGATCGTGGACACGCTGTCCATCGCCAACCGGAACAATCAGATCCCCAGCAGTGTGGTCGACGCCGGCCTGGCCAACCTCGACGCGCGGATCACGGGCCGTTCGTTCAAGGGTTGCTACTTCAGCTACGCGGACGACCCCTGGAGCGGGAACAACATCGCCTTCTTCGTCGACACCGTGAACGGCTTCAGCGTGCTGACCGAGACCTACTGGAGCGAGTGACTCCACTGAGCTCCGGGGCGAGATGACATCCCTCCCCCGGATTGAAACGAGGGGGCTCGAGGAGCCCCCTCCCTCGGCCACCGCCTGATTCCGAGGGGCCACTGCGAGCCGCCAGTCGTTGTCCTCGAAGCAGGTGCCCGACTCGGGGAGCCGTCAGGCCCCCAGGTATTCGTGGAAGAACGCCGTGGTGGCACGCCACGACCGCTGCGCGGCGTCCTGGTCGTAGCTCGCCCGGTCCTCGCAGAAAAAGCCATGGGTGACGCCGGGGAACACCGTCAGGGTGTATTGCCTGCCCGCCCTGCTCATCGCCTCGGCGATGCGGCCATGCTCTTCCGGCCGGATGAACTGGTCATTCGTGCCGTACCACAGTTGCATCGGCGCCCGCATGTCTCCCACGCGATCGAGCAGGGTCTTGCGGCCGAAGAAGTCCTCAACCGGTCCGATGCCTCCGCCATAGAACGCGGAGGCCGCCTTGAAACGCGACGGCAGCGCGGCGTTCGCGAGGAACGCGTACCGCCCCCCCATGCAGAAACCGATCACCCCGACCGCGTTGCCCCTGGCTTCCGCCCGGCCCGCGAGGAAGTCGAGCGTCCGCTCCGTCCGCGCCAGGACGGTGTCGTCGTCCATCCGCTTCAAGTGACCGATGGCATTGGGCAGATCGGCATACTCGTAGACCGCTCCGTCGTAGAGGTCGGGAGTGACCGCGGCGAAGCCCGCGTCGGCGAAGCGCTCGGTCAGCCGTTTGAAATGAGCGTTGAGACCATATGCCTCGATGTAGATCACGACGGCCGGAAACGGTCCCGCACCGTCGGGCCGCGCGTAATAACCCCGCAGCCCACCGCCCAACTCAACCCACTCGCCACGTGCGCTCATCGTCTTGCTCCCTTGCGTACAAGCGGAAGTGCCAGCCGCGAGGCTGGCACCTCGTCCACTTGTACCCAGTGACGTAGCGACCGTCCAGGCTCCGGCGCCTCGCCGCGCGGCGGAATCGGTCCGTCACGACTCCGCGACGTGTGCCGTCGATTCCACCGGCGCGACGGGCGCACTCCATTCCTCCCCGCGCAACCACCATCGGTCTGGCCCTCATCGCCGCTCAATCATCGTGCGGGTCACGAGGGTCGTAACCGTCCGTATCCACTTTGAAACCAGGAGGAACCACCTCCGCGATGTCGTCCCAGCGCACGAGCTTGAACTGCGTCGAGCCGTCGTACGGGTAGCCATTCACCGGAGCGGTACTCGGCGGTGGCGCGGCCTTGCCCGTCTGGAGGACGACGAGACCCCTCGGGAAATGGGCTCCCATGGGCACGTTCACCACGTCATGGCCATCCGTCTCACCCACGCCTTCCACCTGGAAGCTTCCGAGATGGCGGTTGCCGCGCTCACGCGTCCAACCTCCCTCGCGGTCATAGAGGTGGAGCGTGTCGTCGCCCTGGCTGGAGACGACGAGATAGCCCTCCCCTTCTTCCGCGTAGTACAGCGCGAGCCCCTCGACATCCGCCTCCAGGTGCCTGCCGCCCACCGCGGGGTTGCCCGGCACGGCGATGGTTCCCTCGGACGCCGGGGCCGGGGCCTCCGACTCACAGGTGTATTCGCCCTCATCCGGGACGGCCCAATACGGGGCCCCGAAGGACTTCACCGGATCGATGAGGCGGCTCGGCGGGACATCCACCACGCGAGGGAGCGACGCGCTCAGCGGCACCTTCCACAGGCCCACCACCTCCTGCGCCGCATAGAGAATGCCCTCCTGCTGGTCCACCACGAGCCCTTCGAACTGCGGATCGTCCGCCGGCTCCTCCCGGCAGGGCGACCACGACATGCGCCCGCCACCATCCGGCGTGGGAATGGAGAAGCGCGGGTCGAAACGGAATTCGCGCACCTTCCGGTAGCCCACCTGCTCCGGGCCCACCTCGTACAACTCGAGCCAGGCCACCACACCGCGGCTGCGCTGCGTCACGAAGGCGTGAAAACGGTCGGACGGGTCGTGGTACAGCCCGAGCCCGTAGGCCGTGCTCTGGTCATCCAGCGGATTCGGCCGTGAGCCCACCGGCTCTCCCGTGGGCTGGAAGGGAGAGGGCTGCACATACCGCTCTGGAAAGACACGCCCCGCCGTGCGCGCCGTGACATCGAGGAGCGGTCCGCTCGCGCGCCCGGGGTCGATGGCATAGATGCGAAGCCGGTCACAACCGCGGTCCGTCACCACCGCCAGATCCACCTTCCGGACCCGTCCATCCGTGCCGCGCAGCGGAAAGCCATACTGGATGTCCACGTTGTTGAAGCGTCCGAACGTCTCGCCGCTCTCGCTCTCCGGGCACGCGGAGGTCGCCGCATCGGGCCGCGGCCCGGGCGCCGCGGGATCCTCGGCCAAGAGCGCTGGACGGTTCGGCGGGAGAAGGGTCTGCACCACCCGTCCGTCCAGGTCGTGGACCTGCAGGCCCGCCTCCTTGAGCACACCGATGACGAGGCCCCGCTCCGGCCGACTCGGGTGGACCCAGATGGCCGGGTCGTCCGCGTCCGGAGTGCGCGGCGCCTCGTCGTACCGGTGCAACACGGGGGTCTCCGCACGCGGAGGAATGACGGGCGGCTCGGCGACCGATGCGAGCGGAAACAGCACGAGCGCCAGCGCGGCGCCTTCCAGGACATGACGCTTTCCGGACATGGACTCCTCTGAGGTGCATGCGCTGCCCATGCAGCACGAGCAGCGCATGTTGGAGGAGCGTGCCCGGGGAGCTGAGCAACAAATCCGTCAAGCGCTTCACTCGTGAAGCTTCGCCTTCCTGGGGAGGCGTACGCGAAAGGTGGTCCCCCTCTCCCGGGTGCTCTCCACGCCGACGCTTCCGCCATGCGCCTCGGCGACTCCCCGCACGAGCGTCAGCCCGATTCCCCAGCCCGTCTGTCCACTGGCCTCCGCGCTCTTCGCACGGGTGAAGTAGTGGAAGAGGTGCTCCTGCTCCTCGACGGGGATGGGATTTCCCCAGTTGTGGACGGCCAGTTCCGCCAGGTCGCCGTCCTGCCTCAGGCTCACGGTCACCTGCCGCGTCGGGTCTCCGTACTTGACGGCATTGCCGCAGAGGTTCTCGACGAGCCTGCGCAGGGCCTTCGCATCCCAGTTGCCCTGGAGCCGATCCTCTCCCACCAGGAGGAACCGATCCCCGTGAACGGTCGAGAGCTCCTCCAGCGCGTCGGCCACCACCCGCCAGAGATCGCAGGGAGCCAGCTCGATGGGCAGCCCCAGGCCCCCCCGGATGCGGTTCGCATCCAGGAGGTCGGTGATCATCTGGTCCGCACGGTCGATGTTCTGCCTCACCCGGGCGGCCAGTGAGTAGACCTTGTCGGGCAGATTCGGCTGGCGGGGAATGAGCTGGGCGCTCATCTTCGCCGCGGTCAGAGGTGTGCGGAGATCATGACTGAGGGCCGACACGAACTGCTCGCGCAGCGTTCTCTCGACCCGAAGCTGCGACAGGACGGTCTCCGCCTCTTCCCGGGCCATCTGCTCACTGACGAGGCTCCTCGCGAGCAGGTCCTCGGACTCCTTGCTCTGCGTGATGTCGATGACGAACGCGACGTTCCTGAAGCGCTCCGCATCGATGAAGGCACACCCCAGGAGGATCCACACGACGCGGCCGTCCGAGAGGATGTATCGCTTCTCGTAAGGGGTGCAGACACCCGCGGGTGATTCGAGCATCTCCCGCGCCGCGGCCCTGTCCTTCTCCAGGTCCTCCGGCGGCGTGATGAGATCCCAGCGGACCTTGCCCGCGAGGACATCCTCCCGGCGAACGCCGATGAGACTGGCGTAGTATTCGTTCACGTCTTGGAGGCCTCCCGCGATGTCACCGAAGACGATGCCGATCAGGTTGGACTCGAAGATCCGCCGGAACTTGTTCTCGCTCTCCTCGAGCTTCCTCTCGGCCTGTTTGCGCCCCGCGATGTCGATGAAGACACAGACGGCCTCGGTGATCTGGCCCTCCGCATCGCGGATCGGCGCCGCCATGACGGAGAGGTGGGTGAGTGATCCGTCGCCCCTGCGGTACAGCACCTCCTCGTCCTTGAGGGTCTTGCCTTCACGAAGGGCCCGGGCCAGCGGATACTCCTCGGACTTGTAGGGAGTGAGATCCGGATGAACGGCTCCCCACTGGGAGTACTGCTCCTGGCTCTTGGGCAGCACCCCCGAATGCATCAAGAGGCGCTCCGACTCCTGATTGGAGTAGACGACCCTTCCCGACGGAGCCGAGGCGAGGATGAATCCCGCTGGCATCTGTTGCACGATCGTCTCCAGGGTCCTGCGCTCGAGTTGGACCTTGTCGAAGAGGCGCGTGTTCTCCAGGGCCACTCCGGCAAGGGCTCTCAGCGCCTCGAGGAGCGTCTGGTCCTCCTTGGTGAAGGGCTGGTGGTCCCTCTTGTTGTGGAGCTCGAAGCAACCCAGCAGCTCCCCGGAGCGGGCGAAGATGGGCAGGTCGATGAGGTTGTAGAAGCCCCGGGCTTTCTGGAGCTGCGGCAGGGTATACTCATCATTGGCCGCATCGTTCGAGATGTAGGGCTCCCCGGTGACCATCACGTGGCCGGGAACCCCCACGTTCGGATCGAAAGCGACGTGACGGGGTTCGATCACCCTCCCCTCGCGCCACAGGGACTCCATGATGACCATGCGGCCGTCGACCAGCCGTCCCCAGACGCCTTCGGTAGCGTCCACCAACTCCATGGCCATCCAGACGAGCCGTCGCATGATGTCCAGCTCGTGGAAGCTCGAGTTGAGGTCCTTCGCCGCGAGCGCCAGGATCTCCAGTTGCCGGTTGCGGCGCTCGAGCAGTTCCTGGGTTCGCTCGAGCTCCGCCTCGAGCCGCGAGGCGCGGCCCTCGGGCTCCTCCTCACGGCCCTGCTCGCGTCCCCGTACCTGGAGGGAAGCCCCCTGAGTCATCCTGTCTGGAGTCTCCTGGGTGGCCATACACCATTGGATAAGCCTCCTGGCGGGCTGGTACCAGCCACCCGGCACGGAGCCAGGAGGTCCAGGCCAGTCAACCAGGCGAGGACCCGCCCTCCCGCAGGCTGATTGAAGACAGACAGGCAGGCAACCCCTTGCCAACACGGTCAGGACGGTGCGTCGAAGACACGAGACATCTCACGTCAGTGTGGGTGGCTAGACTTCACGCATGGACGTGCGCAAGAAGCTGGAGATCCTCGCCGATGCCGCCAAATACGACGCCTCGTGCTCGAGCAGCGGTGGCAAGCGCAAGGCCTCCCAGGAGGGTCTGGGCAGTGTGGAGGGCATGGGCATCTGCCACAGCTACACGCCGGATGGCCGGTGTGTGTCCTTGCTGAAGATCCTGCTCACCAACTTCTGCATCTACGATTGCCAATACTGCATCAATCGCATCTCCAGCGACACCGCCCGGGCGCGCTTCACGCCCGCGGAGGTGGTGCAACTCACGCTCGACTTCTACAAGCGCAACTACATCGAGGGCCTCTTCTTGAGCTCCGGCGTCATCAAGAGTCCGGACTACACCATGGAGCAGCTCATCGAGGTGGCGCGCACCCTGCGCGAGGTGCACGGCTTCCAGGGCTACATCCACCTCAAGGCGGTGCCGGGCGCGTCCCGGGAGCTGATCGACCGGGCGGGGCGGCACGCGGACCGCCTGAGCGCCAACATCGAGCTGCCCACCGAGGGGGACTTGAAGAAGCTCGCGCCGGAGAAGAGCTTCGCCGTCACGGGAGAGACGATGAAGGAGATCTCCACGCGCGTGGAGCAGTCCAGGGCCGAGCGCGAGGAGAGCCCCCTGGCGCCGAAGTTCGCTCCCGCGGGGCAGAGCACGCAGATGATCGTCGGCGCGACGCCCACGCCGGACGCCGCCATCCTCGACACCGCGAGCCGGCTGTACACGCGCTTCAAGCTCAAGCGCGTGTACTACTCGGCCTACAGCCCCATCCCGCGTGTGGACGCGCGGTTGCCGGCGAAGTCCCCGCCGCTCGTGCGCGAGCACCGGCTGTACCAGGCGGACTGGCTCCTGCGCTTCTATGGTTTCCGCGTGGACGAGCTCGCGCCGCCCGAGCACCCGGACCTGTCCCTGGAGATGGATCCCAAGCTCGCCTGGGCGCTGCGCCGCCGCGAGTCGTTCCCGGTGGATGTGAACCGCGCGCCGCGTGAGCACCTCCTGCGCGTGCCAGGCATGGGGGTGCGCACGGTGGACCGGCTCATCCGCATCCGCCGCTGGCACCGGATCACCCTCGCGGATCTGGCACGGCTCCGGGTGCCGCTCACCCGGGTCAAACCCTTCGTCATCACGGCGGACCACCGGCCCACGCTGCTGTTGGACTCGGAGCGGCTTGTGGAGAGGGTGAAGCCCGAGCCCACCCAGCTGTCCCTGTTCACCGCGGCCCAAGAGGCTCGCACGGGAGAGCTCTGACATGCGGGTGGAGGTGGCGGACCTGGACTCCTTCCGCGAGGTGGCGCGGGGGCTGCTCGTGCGCGGCGTGCCGCCGGACGGCGTCCTCTTCTCCGAGGAGCGGCAGCGGCAGGCCTCGCTCCTGGCGGTGGAGACACCGCCCCCGAGTGCCCCCGTGGCGGGGCTGAGCGTGCCCCCGGCCTTCCTGGAGCTGGCGGGGCGCGTGGCGTGTCACCGCTCGCCCGAGCGATGGGGAATGCTCTACCGGGTGCTGTGGCGGCTCACCCATGGCGAGCGCAAGCTGCTGGAGGTGGAGAGCGACCCGGACGTGTACCGGCTGCTCACGCTCGCCAAGGCCGTGCGGCGCGACGCGCACAAGATGAAGGCCTTCGTGCGCTTCCGGAAGGTGGAGCGCGAGGGTGAGGAGCACTTCATCGCGTGGCACCGGCCGGACCACCTCATCGTGCACCACGTGGCGCCCTTCTTCGCGCGGCGCTTCCCCTCCATGCGCTGGAGCATCCTCACCCCGGACGCGAGCGTGTCATGGGATTTGAAGGCACTCACGTATGGGCCCGGGGTGCCGCGCTCGGAGGCACCCGAGGGGGACGTGCTGGAGGAGATGTGGAGCACGTATTACGCCTCCACCTTCAACCCGGCGCGGCTCAACGTGCGGGCCATGCGCGCGGAGATGCCCCGGAAGCACTGGCCGACGCTGCCCGAGGCGCGGCTGATTCCGGAGCTGGTGCGCGGCGCGCCCGAGCGCACGGCGAAGATGGTGCGCCCGCGTCTGGAGGAGTCCGACGCGAGCCGGTACCTGCCCGCGCACCGGGACCTGGGCTCGCTGGCCGAAGCGGCGCGGGGGTGCGAGGCGTGCCCGCTGCACGAGCGCGCCACGCGCACGGTGTTCGGCGAGGGCCCCGTGGGGGCGCGGCTGATGCTGGTGGGAGAGCAGCCCGGAGACACCGAGGATCGCCAGGGCCGGCCCTTCCTCGGCCCGGCGGGACAGCTCCTGGACGAGGTGCTCGCGCGTGTGGGGCTCGACCGCCAGGAGCTCTACGTCACCAACGCGGTGAAGCACTTCGGATGGACGGGGGACGAGAAGCAGCGCCTGCACGCGAAGCCCGGCCGGCGCGAGGTGCTCGCGTGCAAGGCGTGGCTGGACGCGGAGGTGGCGCAGGTGAAGCCACGGATGATCGTCTGTCTGGGAGCCACGGCGGCACAGGCCTTCCTGGGGCCGGGCTTTCGCATCAACCTGAGCCGGGGACAGGTGTTCGAGACCCCCTGGGCGCCGGCCTGGATGGCGACGTTCCACCCCTCGGCGCTCCTGCGCATGCCGGATGACGCGGCCCGGGCAAGAGCCCGAGCCCACTTCGAGGAGGACCTGCGCAAGGCGGCGGAGACGCTGAGGGCCATGGCCGGGGCGCGCGAGGGCCACTGACGACGTTTCCGCCTACTTCCGTCGCCCCCGCCGCCACGCCGCCACGCCGGCCACCGCGCGCACCGGCGCGGACTTCACCGGCCAGGCGCCCAGGGCCGCGGAGAGCTTCTTCCCGTCCGGCGACCCCAGCCCGGTGCACGGGTTCCAGCGCCGCTCCGGGTGGGCCTGGAAGCCGCCGTTGTTTCCCTGGTGGATGGGCCGGCACACATCCGTGCCCTCCTCGAGGCAGAGCCGGTAGAGATACGGGTTGATCCATCCCACGCGAGCCCCGGGCCCGTGGTTGGCCTCCAACCCCTCGTTCATCAGCGTCAGCAACGCGGCCCACATCGGGGCCGCGGCGCTCGTGCCGCCCATCGTGTTCCACTTGCCCTGGAAGATGAACTCATAACCCGTCATCCAGTCCGCGCTGGCGGACACGTCCGGCGTGCCCCGCCCGTGGAACGTCTCCACCCGCTCGAGATGCCCGATGAACCAGTAGCAGTCCACCCGCGGAGGGACGTGCGCGTGCTTCTGGTACACCGGGCGCTCGTAGAAGCAGCTGATGCCACCGCCTGTCGCCATCGGGTACGGGAAGGCGGAGTCCCCGCCCGGCGTGTTCAGGAACAGCATGGGCCGGGTCAGCGAGTTCCAGACGACCTCCGAGTGGATGGCGCCGTCCTTCACCAGCAGCGTCGTTCCTCCACAGGCCAGGACGTACGGGCTGCTGGCGGGGAAGTTGGCCGCGGGAACCGCCGTGGGCCTTCCGTCGGGGTAGCCGATGGGCGTGAGCGCCCCGCTGTCACCGCTCGACATGCACACCGAGATGCCCCTCCACGCCGCCAGGGCGAACAGCTCGTCGAAGATCTCGGTCTCGAGCTTCGTCGGCCCCTGGCCGGCGATCTCCGGGAAGGACCAGCTCATCGACAGCACGGAGGGCTTGTTGACCTCGTCGAAGAGGGCCATGCACAGCGCGACGAGGATGCCGTTCACGCTGACGTCATGCGAGTTGTAGACGGCGATTCTCGCGCGAGGGCACACCGCGCCCACCAGGGCGATGTCGAACGTCACCTCCACGTTGAAGCGGCCACGGCCCCGGATGTTCTCACCGACGTAGACGATCTCCGGGAGCTCGAGCTTCAGGGCCTTGAAGTACATCTTCAGGTCCTCTTCGCTGGCGCCCCCTCCGAGCTGGAGGAGCCCCACGCACTGCCCCTCCCCCCGCAGCTCCGGGTAACCGTAGAAGCGCGCGACGTCGGGAGCGACGTGCCCCCGGGGCACCAGCAGCTCCTTCAGGTAGGCGTTCCTGGCGATCGACTTGGGCAGCGGCTCCCTGCGGCTGCGCAAGAAGGCCGAGGGCCGCGACAGCTCCCGGGCGTCCAGCCCGAAGATCCAGCGCACCCTCCCGGCCAGCTCGGAGGGAATGGAGGCTTCGACGAAGTCACCGGCGGCGCCCGGCGGCATGAACGCCTCGGCCACCGCCTTCGGCGTTCCGCGCACCACCACCATCGCCGCGGCCGGAAACACCCGCTCGATGTCCAGCCCCTTCTGGGCGACGTATGCCTCCACCGCCTCGAGATCCTCCTGGGAGGCGCCGAAGTCCTTCAGCTCCTCCGCCCCCAGGTACTTGCGCCGGGCGGGCGACAGATCCGCCAGGGACTTCAGGGCGGGCAGGTCCCGCTGCCGCCGCAGCGCCAGGGTGACGGTGATGGGAGCGGAGTCCTCCGCCGCCTTACCCGGTGGCCTGGCGACCCGCGGCTTCGGGGGCCGCAACTTCTCCAGAACCCGTTGAAGTTGCGGCCGGAGGCGGAGCTTCGCCTGGGGAGGGATGACGGAGTGGCGTCTGGGAGCGCGGGGCTTGGTCGTCACGGGAGGTTTGCTGTCTGGTGTTGTTTCGAGGAGACGTGCCTAATCGCGCACGCCATAGAACCGGCATCCATTGTTCCAGAGAATCTTTCCCGCCACCCGCGAGCCCAATCGCTCGACCAGCAGGGAGGCGTCTTCCTGGATGTGCGGCGGGTGGTCCAGGTGGGGAAAGTCAGAGGCGTACAGCACGCAGTCCTCACCCACCGCGTCGATGACCTGCTCGATGCCCGGCTCCGAGGGCTCGCAGGTGATGAAGCATTGCCTGGCGAAGTACTCCGAGGGCTTGCGGCGCACGTGCTCGGACACCGTCCACCCGTCCCGCGCGTAGGCGGCGTCCAGCCGCCAGAGCCAATAGGGCAACCAGCCACACCCCGCCTCCAGCAGGCCCACCCGCAGGCCCGGGTGCCGCTCCAGCACCCCTCCTTCCAGCAGGGCCAGCAGCGCGAACGTCAACTGCATCGGGTTGGCCGCGGTATGGATGCCGAACTGCGTGTGGACGTGGCCGTCCCCCGCGTCGGGTAGCCGGATGTGCGCGCCCCCATGGAGGCCCACCGCGATGCCCAATTCCTCGCACCGCGTCCAGAAGGGCTCGAAGGCGGGGTCGTTCAACAGCCGCCCCTTGACCTTCTGCGGGTGCACCGTCACCGCCTTCCAGCCCCACCGCGCGACACGCTCCACCTCGTGCACCATGGCCGCCGGATCATGCCGGCACAGCGCGCCCACGCCCTGGAGGAAGTCCGGGTCAGCCGCGCAGAAGCTCCGCAGCCAGTCGTTGTAGGCGCGCATCAGGGCCACCGCGAACCGCGGCTCCATCCCGTCCACCCCCAGGAGCAGGAGAAACACGGTGGGGTAGAAGAAGGCCCGCTCGACGCCCATGGTCCGCATCACCTCAGAGAAGGAGGCGCCGTCGAAGCCGCCGCGGATGAGCGGCAGGTACTGGGTGAAGCCCCTGGCCGCCAGGGTCCCCCAGATCTTCCGCGCTACATCCGGCAACAGCGGCTCTCCATCCACCTCCAGGTACTGGATGCCGGGCTCCGCCCGCGCCATCGCCTCCTCCACCTCCTCCACGTCCAGCCCCTCCCGCTCGCACGCGAGCACGAGGCGCGCCCGCCACTCCACCTCCTCCTCCCACGTGCGCGCGCGAGGCTCGGGAGTCCGCAGCCGCATGCGCTCGCGAAACCCGCGCGGCAGGGAGCGGGTCCACAGGTGGCCCGGCTCCACCACGTGCGCATCGACGTCCAGGATTCTCTGTCGCTTCGCCATTCCCTCGGTCTCTCCCCGAACGACGTGACGCGGAGCATAGCTTCGCCACGAGGACCGGACCATTCGAGCACACGGGGACGCGAGGAGTGACGCATTGCGGATCTCGACAAGCCGTTGTTAGTATCCGCCGCCCCTCGAAGGAGCGGAGATGGCCACCAAGAAGAGCAGCCGTAGCGCAGCCCCCGCGGTAAAGGCTCGCAAGACCGCCGCCAGCAAGTCTCCGGCGCGCAAGACGTCTGCGAGCAAGTCTCCAGCGCGCAAGTCTCCGGCGCGCAAGCCACCCGCCCGAAAGGCCCCGGCCAGCAAGCGCACGACGCGTGGTGCAAAGGCCCGAGGAGGGGGTCGCGGCCAGAAGACCCAGCTCGGGAACGAGGCCGATACTTCGTGGATGAAGACCTGGCCGCGCATCGTCGCCCGCGCCTGGAGCGACCCCGCCTTCATGGAGAGGCTCAAGAGCGCGCCGGCGGACGTGTTCAAGGAATACAACCTGTCGCTGTTCCCCGACTTCGAGTACTCCATCCGGCAGGGCACGGGCAGGCCCCTGGTGACGCTCAGCCTTCCTCACAAGCCGGGCAGCGCCGGGAGCGAGTCCGTGGGTGACATCACCCACGAGGACGGTCGCGCGCGGCCGAAGAGCTGCACCAACACCTGCGCCTTCTGAGCGCGTTGCCCGCGTGCAGCGCGCCCCCACCTCCCCGGCCTCCGGGCTCCTCGAGGTCCCCGCCTTCAAGGCGCACCTGCGGGTGGAGCCCCTCCCACCACAAGACGTCCTGCTCGATGGCGGAGGAGCTCGGGTCCGGCTCCGGGGACATCTTTACTTCGAGCTGGCCCGCCTCATCGACGGGCGGCGGACGGTGGACCAGCTCATCCAGGTGCTCACCCGGCGGCACACCGCGGCCGAGGTCCATTACGCGTTGGAGCAGCTCGTCACCCGGGGCTTCCTCATCGAGGCCGAACCGGAGGTGCCCGCGGGGCTCGCCGCGCACTGGCACGCGCAAGGCGTGTCCGCGCGAGTGGCGGCCGCGGCGCTGAAGGCGTCGGCCCTGGAGGTGCGGGCGCTCGGTGACGTGCCCGCGCGCCTCGTGCGCGAAGCGCTCCGTGTGGAGGGGTTGCGCACCACTCGGCGAGGCGCGGCCCTGACGCTCGTCCTGGTGGAGGACTACCTCCAGGCCCCGCTGGAGGCGCTGAACCGCGAGGCACTGCGGACGGGCACTCCGTGGGTGCTGGCGCGTCCCACGGGGACGGTGGCCTGGCTGGGCCCCCGCTTCGTCCCGGGCACCACCGCGTGCTGGGAGTGTCTCGCCCAGCGGCTGCGCGCCAACCTGCCGCCCCCCATGCCGGGGCGGACACGCACGGCGCGGGGCGGAGAACCCGAAGGCCCCCTCCGCGCCATGGCCCACCTGCTGGCCTCCGCCCTCGGGCGGCTGTTCGTCACCGGGGACGACGGACTGGCGGGGACGCTCGTCGCGTTGGACTCGACGCGGCTGCGCGCCGAGCACCACGTCGTCGTGCGGCGCCCGCAGTGCCCCACCTGTGGAGCACCGGGGCTCGTCGCCGCGGGGCAGCGGCGCCCGCTCCGGCTCCAGCCTCGCCCCAAGGCCTTCACCTCCGACGGCGGCCACCGGGCGCTAGGCCCCGAGGCGATGCTGGCCCGCTACCAGCACCACGTCAGCCCGGTGACGGGCGTGGTGCACCTGCTGGAGCCGCTTCCCGGGGTGGAGGACGAGCGGCTGCCCGTCATCAACGCGGGCCTCAACCGCGCGCGCCGCGTGGCACCGGACGCGCTGCTCGACACCGCGCGCGCCCTCAGCACCGGCAAGGGCGCCACCCTCCCCCAGGCGAAGGCCAGCGCGCTGGGAGAAGCGCTGGAGCGCTACTGCGGCGTCTTCCAGGGAGACGAGGCCCGCAGGCGCGCCCCCCTGCGCGCGCTGGACGGGGCCGCGGTGGAGCCGCGCCAACTGCTGCTCTTCAGCGAGCGCCAGTACCGCGAGCGAGAAGCGTGGAACGCCGCCCGCCCGCGCCACGAGCACGTCCCCCAGCCCTTCGACGCGTCGCTCCGCATCGACTGGACTCCCGTCTGGTCGCTGACGCACGAGGCCCGCCGCTACGTGCCCACGGCGTACTGCTACTACGGCTACCCGGAGGCGGACGCGCCCTTCTGCGGAGCCGACTCCAACGGGTGCGCCGCGGGCACCAGCCTGGAGGAAGCCATCCTCCAGGGCTTCCTGGAGCTGGTGGAGCGCGATGCGGTGTCCCTCTGGTGGTACAACCGCGCGCGCCGTCCCCGGGTGGCGCTGGAGGGCTTCGGTGACCCGTTGCTCGAGCAGCTCGCGGACGCGTACCACCACCTCGGGCGGGAGCTCCACGTGCTGGACCTCACCACGGACCTCGGCATCCCCGCCTTCGCCGCCGTCTCGCGCCGCACTCGCGGCCCCGAGCGCCTCTGCGTGGGCTTTGGCGCGCACCTGGAGGCCCGCCTCGGCGTCCAGCGCGCCATCACCGAGATGAACCAATTCCTCCCGCTGGCCGGGAGGGACCTCCGCGCCGGGCCGTCCGTCGACGAGCAGCTCACCCGCTGGCTGGAGGAGTCCACGCTG
Source organism: Archangium violaceum (assembly GCF_016887565.1). Lineage (NCBI taxonomy): Bacteria > Pseudomonadati > Myxococcota > Myxococcia > Myxococcales > Archangiaceae > Archangium > Archangium violaceum. The sequence goes on along the minus strand of NZ_CP069396.1, from coordinate 3,509,370 downwards.
GAGAACCAGCCCCACCTCGCGCCCGCGGACGTCCCCGCGCTCGAGGCCCGCGCATACCCGGATGTCGCCACGAGTGACCTGCGCGACGACGTGCGCGCGTGCGTGGAGCGGGCGCGGCGGCGGGGCCTGGAGACGCTGGTGCTGGACCAGACGCGGCCCGACGTGGGCCTGCGCGTGGTGCGCGTCATCGTCCCCGGGCTGCGCCACCTGTGGCCGCGCTTCGGGCCGGGACGGCTGTATGACGTGCCGGTGAAGCTCGGCTGGCTCCCCCGCCCCACGCCGGAGGAGAGGCTCAACCCCCTGGGAGTCTTCTTCTGATGAACCGGGCCCGGGCCCACCTCTCGCCCTGGCTCGCCCTCGTCCCCGGGGCGGCCTTCCTCCGGACGCGGGGAGGCCACCTTCGGGCGCGCGACGGCAAGGGCGACGTCTCCCTGGGACTTCTTCCCGCGGCCACCAAGAGCGCCCTCCGGCTGCTCCAGGGGCGCGGCGCCTCCGAGGACGCGGTGCTGGAGCGCGCGAGCCGGGGAGGACTGGAGGCGGAGGCCCACCTGCACCTGGTGCTCCGGTGGCTCGCGGGGCGGAGACTCCTGCGCTACGTCATCCACGGTCGCGCGGGCACGTTCGCCACGCTGGAGCCACTCTCGGAGCACTTCGAGCTGCAGCCCGAGCCTCCTCCACCGGAACAGGCGCTGCGCCTCTCCCGCTTCGCTTACCTCCGCCGGGAAGGTGGGGCGCTCGCCCTGGAGAGCCCCCGCGTCCGCGCGCGCGTCCACCTCGCCCCCGCGGCGCTCCCCGTCCTCGCGGCGCTCGCCGCCCCGACCACGGCGCGCGACGCGGCGGGCCATGCGCGAGGCAACGGCCGCGCGGCGAGGGCGCTGGTGGCCCTGCTCGCACGGACCCGACTGCTGGTGGCGTCGGACACGGAGGGAGACACCGAGGAGGAGCGCCACCCCGCCCTGCGGCTCTGGGAGTTCCACGACCTGCTCTTCCACACCCGCACGCGCCGCCCCCAGCGCGGCCAACCCCTGGGCGCCACGTACCGACTGGCGGGCCGCGTCCCGCAACTCCCGGCCGTCGTCCCGCCCCGGAGCCCCGTCCTCCCCCTGCCCCGACCGGACCTGGACGCGCTCACCCGGGAGGATCCGACCTTCACCTCCGTGCTGGAGCTCCGCCGCAGCGAACGCCGCTACGGCACCCCACCCCTCGACCGAGACCAGCTCGGAGAGCTCCTCTTTCGCGCCGCCCGCGTGCGCGAGCTGCACCCCGAGGGGCCCGAGGAGCGCACCCTGCGCCCGAGCCCTTCCGCCGGAGCCCTCCACCCGCTGGAAATCTACGTGGCGGTGGGAACCTGTGAAGGACTCCCCCCCGGCCTCTACCGTTACGAGCCGCTCTCCCACGGCCTGGAGCCTCGCGCCGGGCTGACGGCGCCGGTGCGGGCGCTGCTCGCGGACGCGCGCCAGGGCCGCTCACCCGTTCAGGTGCTGCTCGTGCTCGCCGCCCGCTTCCAGCGCGTCTCGTACAAATACGAGGGCTTCGCCTACGCCTGCATCCTCAAGGACGCGGGCGTCCTCCTGCAGACGCTCACCCTGGCCGCCACCGCCATGGGGCTGGCCTCCTGCATGGTGGGCTGGGGCAATCCCGACACCTTCGAGCGCGCCGCCATCACCCTGGGAGAGGAAGAGACGTCCGTCGCGGAGCTGGTCATCGGCAGCGCGCCGACGCCTCGCTTACGTCCCGGGGCTCGGCGGCGGTATCCTCCAGCCGTTCGAAGGAGACGCCAACCATGGAACCGGTGAGAACAAGCAGCACGGGCTCGGACAACACGAGTCCTGACACGGAGCTGCTCACGCCTGGGCAGCGGCTGGGCCGGTACGAGGTGGTGGAACGGGTGGGGGCCGGTGGCATGGGCGTCGTCTACAAGGCGCGAGACACCGTGCGCGGCCACACCGTGGCCCTCAAGACGCTCCACCGCATGGAGCCGGGGGCTCTGCTGCGGCTCAAGAACGAGTTCCGCTACGTCGCCAACGTCACCCACCGCAACCTCGTCTCCCTCCACGAGTTGATGGAGGCGGACGACAAGTGGTTCTTCACCATGGAGTTCATCGAGGGTGAGAGCCTCTGGTCGCTGCTGAACCGTGGGGCCCTGGCGGCGGCGGCGAGCGTCTCCGAGGAGCCGAAATCCGGCTCCGACGCCACCGTGACGGTCACCCCCGACGCGAAGGTGTTCTCGGCCGCCACCGTGAAGGCCGAGCGAGTCTCGGAGCAGACGCCCGCGCCGGCTCCGGCCACGAGCACCACGGACGTGACGGTGACGCAGGTCAAGCTCTCGCCGGCCGCCGTCGTGACCTCACCGCCCGCGCCCGCGCTCCGGCCCAGCCAGCCGGTGCTCCCCATCGACGAGCTGCGGCGCATCTTCGGCGAGCTGGCGCTCGGCATCTTCGCGCTCCACTCCTCGCGGAAGGTCCACTGCGACATCAAGCCCCGCAACGTCATGGTGGAGAAGAGCGGGCGCGTGGTGCTGCTCGACTTCGGCCTCGCCAGCGACCGGTCGGAGCCGTCCACCGGAGAGCTGGCCGGGACGCCCGCGTACATCTCCCCGGAGCAACTCATGGGCCAGCCCAGCTCCGAGGCCACCGACTGGTACGCCTTCGGGGTGATGCTGTACGAGGCGCTCGCGGGGGGACAGTCCTTCCGGCGCGGCAAGCTGCGCGAGCAGGTGAACCAGGAGGCAACGCCCCTGGCCCCCTCGCCCCTGGTACCCGAGGAGCTCCGCACGCTGGCCATGGACCTGGTGCAGGTGGAGCCCACGCTCCGCCCCTCGGGCCAGGAGGTGCTGCGGCGGCTGGGCCTGGCGGTCAGCGCCCCGCGCGCCCCACGTGCCCAGGAGCTGGTTGGCCGGGAGGGCCCGCTGGAGTCCCTCCTCGCCGCGTATGACACCATGGCGTCGGGACGAACCGTGGTGGTCCACCTTCACAGCCCCTCCGGCATGGGCAAGACGGCGCTGGTGCGCACCTTCGCCGAGGGGCTCGGCGCGCGGCGGCCGGGCAGCGTGGTGCTGAGCGGCCGGTGCTACGAGCGCGAGTCGGTGCCGTACAAGGGCTTCGACAGCCTCATCGACGCCCTCTCCCGCTACCTGCGCACCCTCCCCCCGCCGGTGGTGACGACGCTGGTGCCCCAGCACCTGCCGGAGCTGCTGCGCATCTTCCCGGTGCTGCGGCAGGTGGAGTCCTTCCCGAAGGTGGAGCCCGCGGTGCTGGAGGCGGGCCGCGAGTTGCAGGAGCTGCGCCTGCGCGCCTTCCGCGCGTTGAAGGAGCTGCTGGCACGGTTGGGCAACACGGCGCCCCTGATGCTGCACCTGGACGACCTCCACTGGGGAGACGTGGACACCGCGCAGGCGCTGAGCGAGCTGCAGGAGGCGCCAGGTACGCCGCGCATGCTGCTGCTCTGCTGCTACCGCACTGGCGAGGGCATCGCCGCCGGGCTGCTGGAGGCGCACCGCAAGCTCGCCGCGGCACCGGGCAACGAGCTCGACGTGCGGGAGGTGGCGCTGGCCCCCCTGTCCGAGGCGGAGGGCCGTGAGCTCGCGGCGGCGCTGCTGGGCTCGGACGCGGCGGATGCACGCGCGGCCACCCTCGCCCGCGAGGCGCGGGGCAACCCCTTCTTCATCGAGGCGCTGACGCAGTACGTGCAGGAGCAGGGCGAGGCGCCGCTCGCCCAGGCCGGAACGGCGACCGTGGAGCAGGTGGTGCTCGCCCGGGTGGGCAAGCTCGCACCGGAGCCGGCGCGCCTGCTGGCGACGGTGGCCGTGGCTGGCCAGCCGGTACCGCGGGGGCTCGCCTTCCGCGCGGCGGAGCTGACCACGGACCCCCACACCCCGTGGACCCAGCTCCGGGCCACGAACCTCGTCACCACGCATGGGCCCCGGGACGAGGACACGGCGGAGTGCTACCACGATCGCATCCGCGAGACCGTGTACGCGAGCCTGTCGCCCGAGGCCCTGAAGGCCCACCACCTGCGGCTGGCGGAGCTGCTGGAGGAGACGGGCGGCATGGAGGCGGAGCGGCTGGCGCGGCACTTCCGGGGCGCCGGCAGGCCGGAGAAGGCGGGCCCGTACGCGGCGAAGGCGGCGGACCGCGCCGCGAGTGCCCTGGCCTTCGAGCGCGCCGCGGCCCTCTACGCCGAGGCGCTGGAGTGCACCCCTCACGACCCGGACCTCCTGGAGAAGCGGGCGGACGCACTCGTCAACGCGGGGCGCGGCGCGGAAGCGGCGCCCTTGTACCTCCAAGCGGCGGCGCTGGTGCACGGCGAGCGGGCTTTCGACCTCCGCCGACGCGGCACGGAGCAGTACCTCCTCACCGGGCAGCTCGAAGTGGGCGAGCCCGTGCTGAAGCAGCTCCTGGCGGAAGCGCGGCTGACCTACCCGTCCAACACTGCGTGGACGATGGCGGGCGTCCTCTTCCACAGCTTGCGCTTCGTGCTCTTCGGCAAGCGCGTCCGCCACGTCTCGCCGCAAGAGGTGTCCCCGCTGCTGCGCCGGCGGGTGAGCGCGACCTGGAGCGCGGCCCGGGGGCTGGCGGTGCAGGACATGATGCGCATGGGCTACTTCGCCGTGCGCAACGCCCAGTTCTCCGCCGAGGCGGGAGACGAGGTGCGCACCATCAACGGCCTCCTGGCGCTGGCGGCGGTGATGCACGCTCGCGGCGGACCGGCCGACGTGAAGCGCGGCGCCCGCTTCCTGGAGGAGGGCGCACGCCGGGCCGAGGCCCTGGGCAACCCGGCCCTCACCGGGTTCCTCCGGTACGTCCACGGCTCCATCGAGATGACGCTGGGCAACTGGCGGCGCTCCGACGCACTGCTCGCGGAGGCCATCCGGATTTTGGAGAACGAGTGCACCGGGGTGATGGCGGACCTGGACCAGACGTACTCGTGCCGGGTGTACGTGTTGAAGATGTTGGGCGAGCTGCGGGAGCTGGCGGCCATCGGAAACCGCTGGCTGCGCTTCGCGGAGCAGAACCACAACCGGTACGCGGCCGCGTGGATGCACATCCACCTGGCCCCCGCCCGGGTGGCGGAGGACACCCCGGACGAGGCGCTGGCGAAGCTGGAGACCCTGGCCAACGGGTGGAGCCGCGAGCGCTTCACGCCGCAGAACCTCTATGCCGTGCTGGAGAGCGCGCGGTGCGACCTGTACCAGGACGCGCCGGAGAGGGCCTGGGCGCGGCTGGAGAAGGCCTGGCCGGTGGGAGAGGCGAACTTCGTGCTGGGGCAGCTCTACTTCCGCATCTACGCCCTGCGCATCCGCGCGGGGACGGCGCTGGCCATGGCCGCGTCGCACCCGGCCGAGCGCGAGCGCTTCCGTGCCGTGGCCCGCCGCGACCTCCGGGAATTCGAGGGGATGCGGCACCGGCCGGACGCGCGGGTGGAAGCACGACTCCTGCGGGCGACAGAGGCGGCGCTGGACGGGAAGACCTCGGACGCGATCCAGCACCTGGACGGCGCCGAGGCCGACTTCCAGCGCCAGGAGATGCCGCTGCACGCCGCATCCATCCGCAGGCGCAGGGGGCAGCTCACCGGCGGTGAGGCGGGAGCACGGCTCATCGAGGAGGCGGACGCTATCCTGAAGGCGGCCGGCATCCGCGACCCGGCGCGCTGGGCCGCCATGGAAGCGCCCGGCTTCCCGGCGAAGTGAGCCGACACGGCGAGGCCTCCCGGCGGGCGCTGGAGACGCTGCTGCGCGGAGCGGCTCGTGCTTCGGACCCGGCCCTCGCGGCCTGGGAGGGCCCTCCCGGGCAGTCCGCCATGGCGGGGCTGCTGGCGGCGGCGGACGTGGAGCTCGGGCGCGACCTCGCGCGAGCCAGGGTCCGGGTGCTTCCCTCCGCGCGCCGCGACCTGGTGTTGCTCCTCTCGAGGCGACTCCTGCGCGCGTGCTTGAAGGTGCTGGCCCTGGAGTGGCGGAGCCAGGAGGCGCTCGGGCCCGGCGGTGGACTGGACCCCGAGGTGAACGCGTGGCGGGAGCGCTTCTCCGCCTACCCCGTCCTGGCGGAGCGGATGGGCGGCACCTTCCTGCGTTGGCGCGCCCACGTCCGGGAGCTGCTCTCACGGCTCTCGGCGGACCGGGAAGCACTGGGACGAGCGATGTGGGAAGGGCGCGCGCCAGGAGCCCTCGCCCATGTGGACGGGGACGCGGGAGACCTGCACGCGGGAGGCCGCGCGGTGGCGGTGCTGCGCTTCGAGGACGGCCGCCGCGTCGTGTACAAGCCCAAGGATTTGCGCGTCACCCGGGCGGTGCTGGACCTGTACGCACTGCTGAACGACGCCGGGCTGCCCCTGGGACTCCATGTGCACACCGTGCTGTGCCGCCGGGGCCATGCCTGGGAGGAGTACGTCGACGCGGTGCCCTGTGGGACGGCCGCGGGGGTGGAGCGCTTCTACCTGCGCGCGGGCATGCTCGCGCGCCTCATGCAGTTGCTGGAAGCGCAGGATCTCTGGCTCGACAACCTCGTCGCGCATGGCGAGCACCCCGTCCTCGTCGACCTGGAGATGGTGCTACAGCCCCGGCTGGCGAGTCTCGCGTCCGGCACGGCGAGGCAGGCGGCGGAGGACTTCCTGTCCGAGTCGGTGGCCCCGCTGGGACTGCTGGCCGCGCCGTTCGGCCTGGCTCCGGGCGTTCCAGCGGAGGACCTCGGCGCGCTGACGCCCGTGCGCGCCTTCCTCCTCCCCCTTCCATTCGAGCCGGTGCGCGACGCGCTGGAGGGCCGCCGCCGGCCCTGCCGGGACGGCTACGCGGTGGAGACCCATGCCCGACACGTGCCGAGCTTCGACGGGCGTCCCGGGCGGGCGGCGGAGCACCTGGAGGCGCTGCGCGAGGGATACCAGGCGATGCACGCCACGCTGCGCGCCAACCGGGCCCGCCTGGAAGCGAGCACGAGCCCCCTGCGCGGATTGGCCCGCCTGCCGGTCCGCTACGTCCACCGCGACACCTGGACGTACCACCGCATCCTGGAGGTGCTGTCGGAGCCGCGTGTGCTCGCGAGCGCGAAGCTCCACGAGGAGGAGCTCGGGAGTCTGCTGCTCGCCGGTGAGGGTCGACCGCGGGCCCGGGCCCTGAAGGCGGCGGCCCGGGAGGAGCTGGAAGCCCTGCGCGCGCTGGAGATTCCGTACTTCACCTGCCACCCCGGCGATGACGCGCTCCTGGGGCCTGGAGGCCAACCAATCCGTACGCGCTTCTTCGAAGGCACCGCGATGGAGCGCCTCCGGGAACGGCTCCGGGCGCTGGACACGTTCCCGCTCGCACGCCACGACGCCCTCCTCCGGTCCACGCTGGCCAGCGGCCACCACACCGCGGTGCCACCCACGCGCCCGCCGCTCCGGCCCGGAAGGAGCATCCCGGACTGGCTGACCGAAGCCATCTCCGTTGGCGACGTCCTGCTGCGCGAGTCATTCGCGGGGGAAGACGGGCTCGCCTGGCTCGGTCTGAGGCACGAGCCTCACTACAAGCTCCGCCAGCTGGACGTGCTCGGACCGGACCTGCTCTCGGGCACGGCGGGCGTGGCCATCGCGCTGGCGGAGCTGGCCGCGGCCAGCCGTCTCCCCCGGTTCCGGGACGCGGCGCTCGCGGCGCTGGAGCCAGCGCGGGCCACGCTCGGACAAGACCACGAAGGTCCATGGACGCGCGCACCGGATGGCACCGTCGAGGTGGGCGCTTTTCGCGGCATCGGTGCGCGTCTCTACGCCCTGCACCGCTGCGCCGCCGCGCTGGGGCTGGCGGAGCTCGCCCGCGAGGCGCGCGCGAGGGCCCGAACGCTCCCCGTCGAGAGGCTGGCGGAGTTGGCCTCGCTCGACCTGGTGACGGGGGCTCCGGGACTGCTGCTCGTGCTGCGCGCCTGTGGCGCCACCGGTCCCGCCCGGAGGCTGGCGAGGGCCCTCGAGCAGCGGCTCCAGCGCGGCGCCACGCCCGTCTCGCTCCACGTCCCGGGGCTGCCGGACGCCGCCAGCGCACTCGCGCTCTGCGGACTACGGCTTCCAGATGCTCCCCTGGCGCGAGGACACACGACGGGCAGCGAGACCTCCGGCACACCGCTATCGCGCATCGCACTCGGAGACGGAACGGCACGCGCGGCCGTGCTCACCGGAGCCCGACGTGTGCTGCGGCGGGCGGAGGTGGGCTCCACGTGTCTGGAGTCCCTGGAGCTGGCACTCACGGCGGGGCGGGAGCTGCGCGAGCCAGCGCTGTTCCAGGAAGCGCTCCGCCTCGGCCAGCTGCTGGTGGCGGGCCATCGCCTGCATGGGCGCTGGTTCCCCGACCGCCTGGAAGCGGATGAGCACGACCTGTCCGTGCTCGGAGGACTCTGCGCATTGCTCCGCGCCCTGCTCGGCCTCCACCAGCCCGAAGCGTGGACCTCGCTCCGGCTGGTCAGACCCGCGGTGGAGACGTCCGGGCACGAGGGGCCCGAGGCGGGGTGATATGAAGCCCGGCACATGCGGCCCTTCCCGCCCAGCCCGAAAGTCGGACCTCTCTCGTCCCGCGTCGTGCGCGCCGAGGAGACGGAGGCGCGGGTGCTCGCCATCCGCGCGCGGGTGCCCATCACCCGGCTCTCGGACCTGACGCCGCTCGACCCCATACGCCTTCCGGTGTTCGCGGCCATCACCCCGCTCGCCCGCGACCTGACCACGCACCTGGGCAAGGGCGTGGACGCGGTGAGCGCCCGGGTGAGCGCCCTCATGGAGGCGGTGGAGCGGGTATCGGCGGAGCAGGCCGCGAAGGGCGCCACACGGCGCGGCAGCTTCACCCGGCTCTCCCGCGCGAAGTCCGCGCGGCCCATCGACCCGGTGACGCTCCACCTGCCCGCGGATACCCGCTACGCGCCGGACGAGACATTCACCTGGGTCGAGAGCCACGACCTCGTCTCCGGGGATCGTGTGTGGATGGCGGCCGACCTCGCGCTCACCCCCCCGTCGGAAGGCATCCTGCGCGACGTCGACACGAATGGCCTCGCCTCCGGCAACACCCTCCTCGAGGCCATCGTGCACGGGCTGTGCGAGGTCATCGAGCGGGACGTCCAGAGCCAGCTCGACTTCACGACCGCGTTCGGCGACGCCGGAGTGCCGCTGCCGCCGCTGGCCGCGGTCGCCCCCGAGAGCCTTCCCACCGAGGCCCGAGCATGGCTGGACCGCCTGCGGGAAACCGGGCTCGACGCGCGGGTGCAGGACGCGACCGGCGACCTCGGGGTCGCCACCTTCCGGACGGTGCTCGCCGACTACGACTATCCGACCCCAGCCGGCCCCGTCCCCATGCTGTTCACCGGCTGGGGAACGGCGCCGCATGCCACGGCCGCGCTCCTGCGCTCCATCACCGAGGCCGTGCAGGCGCGGCTCGGGTTCATCCAAGGCGCGCGGGACTCCTTCAACGTCCGGTGGGAAGGCGCACACGCCACGAGCAGGGCCCACCGGCGCCAGGAGCTGGACCCGGCCCGAGTGGCCCTCTTCCCACGCACGCCCTCCTTCGAGTCCCTGGACCTGCGCGACGACCTGGAGTTCCTCCTGGGACGGCTCCGGGCGGCGGGGCTCGAGCGGGTCATCGTGACGGACCTGACCCGTAAGGACCTCGGGATTCCCGTCGTGCGCGTGCGCGTCCCGGGGCTCTCGTGCTTCACCGTCAACCAGCGCCGCGTGGACTGGCGGTGCCTGCGCCACCTCCTGTGACGAACCGCGCCATGCCCACCCCCATCGTCTATCTCGGACCCAGCCTGTCACGCCGCGAGGCGGAGGCGCTGCTGCCAGGCGGCGACTTCCGCCCACCGGTCCGGCGGGGAGACCTCTACCGTGCGCGCGCGGAGGGTCGCTCGGTCTTCCTGATCGTCGACGGAGTCTTCATGCAGGAGCACGCCATCTCACCGCGAGAGGTCGTCGACGTGGTGAGGGACGGAGCGCGAGTCGTGGGAGCCTCCAGCATGGGAGCGCTGCGCGCGGCCGAGTGCTGGCCGGCGGGCATGCACGGGGTGGGCGCCATCTACCGGCTGTTCCGCCGGGGTTCGTTGACGTCCGACGACGAGGTGGCCGTCGTGTTCGACCCGGAGGGCGAGCGCCCCACCTCACTCGCACTGGTGAACGCGCGCCATGCCGTGGCCCGCGCGCTGCGCCAGGGACACCTCACGCGTCCGGAGGCGGAGCGGCTCGTGAGGGTGGCGGAGGAGACCTTCTACGCGGAGCGGACCTGGCGGGCGCTGCTGACCAGGGCCGGTCTCCAGGACGCGAAGCGGCTGGAGCGGCTGCTCTCGCGGTGGGACCTCAAGGCGGACGATGCGAGGCGGGGCCTGCGCTACATCGCACGCTGTCTGAAGGCTCCACCCGCCCGCGCGCGCGGCCCCCGGCGCGAGCGCGCGACGCCAACCCTCCTCGCGGAGCGCACACGCGAGCGAGGCCCGGACGCGCTGGAGGGGCTGAAGCTCCCGGAGGTCCGACGAGCCCTCGCCCGGTGGCATCTGATGAGCGGGCGCTACACCCGTCATGCGCTCGCCATCGCGACGGCCAGTCCGGAGATGGAGCTTCCGGAGCGGCTCCGAACGAACGAGCTGGCGGCCTCGGTCCTCTCTGCCCCGCTCCTGCTGCCCACGGCGCGGGGCGCGACGGCGCGGCTCGCCGCCTCGAAAAAGGAACAAGAGGGGGTGCGGTCCCTGCTCGCGCTGCGGCTCGCACTGGCCGAGCTGTGGAACCTGTTCATCGCGCACGAGGCCCTGTTCGCGGACAGGCTGTGGCAGCAACTTCACCTCTCCCATGAGCTCGACGCGGAGGTCTTCCGCTGGCGGGCGATTCACGAGGCGGCCTCGCGGGCGCGTGCGTCGGGCCTCGCGGCGCGGCCCCGGGACTGGCACCTCGCACGGGAGGAGGTGGCCCATGCCCACGGGTTCGACACGTGGGGGGAGCTGGAGCACTCCGCGCGGGCCAGGCCCTGGTGGCCGTCCATCCTCGAGCATGTCGAGACTCGCGCCCTCTCCAGACGGATGCGTGAAGTGCTGTAGCCTGTCTGCGTCTGCCGCGTGCCCCCCTGGTTACTTCTGGCCCCCGAGCCACGAGCCCCACCGCACGAGCCGCGTGCCGCCCTCGGGCTCGCGCTTGCCACCGGCGACCACGCGCTCGGTGCCGCTGGCGAGCGGCTGGAAGCGCGCCTCATAGGGCAGGCCCGCGAGCGCCGGGGCCCACGGCTCGGCCGCGTAGGCCTCCGAGAAGACGCGCTGGGTGCCCTCGACGTTCTCGGTGCGCTGCTCGGTGAGGGCGGGCACGTTGCGCCCCTCCGCGGTGAAGGTGCCACGGGTGCCGGACGCCGCGGAGGCGGGAGGCCAGTCCCCCGAGGACAGCGCTTCCCAGGGCAGGCTCATCAGCATCTCCTCGAGGGGCTCCGGCTCGGCCTGGGAGAAGTCGGAGCAGGGGGCGGTGCTGGTGTCGATGGGGCCCTCGGTGCGCAGGATGTAGCCGCGCTCGGCGGCGAAGCACACGCGCTGCACACCGTGCGAGGGCTCCACGTCCACGCGCCGGTCGTAGTACGCGCCCGGGCCCAGGGGCCGCTCCAGCGCGGGTACGGGGGCGTTGGCACCGGCCGAGCCCTCGCGGAACTCGCGCAGCGTCAGCTTGAAGCCGCCCGGGGTGCGGAAGCCGGCCGACTCGGTGCTCGCGTCGAGCAGGCCATGGGTGAGGTAGAGCGGGCCCGGCTCGTTGGCGTACACGCGCGTGCGCAGGGGGCCGTCCACGGGGCGCTGGTCGCTGACGTAGCGCAGGGCCTCCCAGGTGCGGCCGGCGGTGGTGGGCTTCTCGGCGGTGGTCTCGCCCTGGCGGGGCACGTCGAGCGGGCGCGTCGTGTCCGCGCTCACGGGGAAGAGCAGCTCCTGAGCCAGCCGCGGGTGTGCCAGGGGCTTGCCGGCCTCGTCGGTGAAGGCCAGGCGCACCCAGACCCAGGGCTGCTGCACGGCCACCACCTCCAGCGTCAGCTGACCGCCAAGGGTGCGCGCGGTGCCGCCGCCGCGGGGCTCGGGTCCCTGGGTCGCGGAGAAGGAGTAGGTGACCCGGTCACCCACACGGGCGCGCTTCCAGGCGTCAGCGGCCTGCATGGAAGCGGGCTCCTGGGCCTGGGTGTCTGAAGGAGAGGGGCTGCTCGACTTCGTGCTCTCACAGCCCGGGAGGAAGGACAGGGCCGCGCCCAGCAGCGCGGCGATGGGGAGGGAGGAGTGGCGCATCGGCATGTGTGACTTGATACACCCGGAGTGTATTCACGCCCATCTTTCGCGGGGCCGCGCGCGGGCCCTCGTCCCCGCCCATCCACTGTCCGATTGGTGAGCACACCGTCCGAGACTCGGACGGTCCGGGTGTCGTGCCACAACCCTTTGAGCCCACGAACGATTCACCAGGAAACGTCAGGACTCTTTACAAGAAATCCCAGGATGGCTGGCACATCCCCGCTCCAGGAGTAATCGACTTGCCAAGCAACCCCCTGTTTTCCGGTGTGCCCACGGGTTGGCCCGAAGGTTGCTCTTGAGGAAGGAGCGCGCGGTCGCGGCTGGAACCCCCAGGCGGCCACGTTCAACCCCCTGTAGTCCCCCGAAAAGGAAGCCTCCATGCGTAAGCTTTCGATGGCGTTGCTGGCGGGTGTTGCTCTCGTCGGCTGCGGTACCGACCTGCAGAGCGAGAACGAGCAGATCGTCTCCAACCTGGTCAAGGCCGGGTTTCCGGCCGACGACATCATGGTCGTCGACAACGCCGTGTACGTGGGGCTCGACGCTCACGTGACCCTCGAGGCGTCCGAGGAGATGCTCCAGTCTGGTGAGGGGAGCGCGGAGCAGTACAGGACGACCAATCTCGTCGGCACCACCGTGACGAAGATCTGCGTCAACCCCACCTCCACGTTCAACAGCTACACCCGGCTGAGCCAGGGCCTCGATCAGGCGATCGCCAACTACAACTCCCTGGGGCTCCGCATCACCTTCGCGCGTGGACCGACCACCGGCTGCACCGCGAACATCACCGCGACGACCATGTCCGGCGCCGGCGGCTCCGCTGGCTTCCCCTCGGGCGGCAAGCCCTACGGGACGATCAACATCGGCACCGGGCTGAACACCTACAGCGTTGACGTGAACGAGCACGTCATCACCCACGAGCTCGGCCACGCGGTCGGCTTCCGCCACTCGGACTACTACAACCGGTCCATCAGCTGCGGCGGCGCCGCCACCAACGAGGGCGCCTCCACGGTTGGCGCCATCCTCATCCCCGGGACGCCCAGCACGACCACGGTGGGCGCGTCGATCATGAACTCCTGCTTCCGGTCGACCGAGACCGGCGAGTGGACCAGCTCTGACATCACCGCGCTGAACTACCTCTACTGAGAGATGGCGCGACAGCCCCCTGGTCCATCCATGACTCTGTGGGGCCCGCTCCTCGCGGGCACCGTACTCCTGGGCGTTGTGGCCTGTGGAGATGCGGTGCCCGCGGATCCTCCGGTCTGCGAGAATCCGCGGACACCGGAGGTGAGTAGTCTCTGGCAGTGCGGTCCGACCCTCGATTTCACCCCCATCAACAGCTACCAGGGCGAGTTCGCTGACATCCAGGACCGGGAAGACGCAGTCGTCATGATCGACGGACGCTGCACCGGAACGCTGATTGAAGCGAGCGCGGGACCGGTGGTGTTGACCGCGGGGCACTGTGTCGGGCTCGGGGACCGGTCGCTGCTGGTCTTCAACTTCGAGGACGCGCCCGACGGCGACCCGCTGATGACCGAGGGCACTGTCATCGAGCAATCGTTCGACCCCGACTATGCGCTCATCTCGCTCGACGTGCTTCCCTCCGTCACGCCGGTCTTGCTGACAACCCGGTCCAGCGAGCGGTTGGCGATCATCCAGCATCCCCGGGGCCTGCCCAAGGTCATCGCCGAAGGCAGGTTCCTGGACTCATGTAATCAGCTCGTCTACTACGCGGACCTGGACACCCTGGTCGGAAGCTCCGGCGCGGGCGTGCTCAACCGTCAAGGCCACCTGCTGGGCGTCCACACCGATGGCGATTGCGACGAAACCGGCCGCGGAACCAACAGGGGCTGGACCGCGGAAGTGATTGTCGAAGCGTCCCCGTACTTGCAGAGCGCCGACATCGCCGAACGCTGAGACGCCCCTCCCCGGCCGCGCCCCACGCAGCGGCGCCCGCGTCCCCGCTATACGCCCTGCTGGCGTCGACGGAGAAGCAGCAGGCCGGCCACCGTCATGAAGGCCAGGGCGGACAGCGCGAGCGACAGGTGGATGTTGGTGACGCTGCCCAGCAGCCCCACGGTCACTCCGCTGAACGCCCGCAAGCCGGAGGCCGACATGCTGAAGAGCCCCAGCACGCGGCCGCGCATGGTGTCCGGCGCATTCAGCTGCACGAGGGCCTGGGTCATGCTGCTGAAGGAGAGCTCCAGGAACCCGGCCAGGAAGAGCACGAGAATCGCCGCCGGATAGGCGTGCATGAAGGAGAACGTGAAGAGCGCGCAGCCCCACAGCAATGCGAGCTTCATCGCGGAAGAGGGCGCCGTCCGCAGCCATGTGCCCCGCGTCTCGAGCAGGATGCCCGCGAGCAGCGCACCGGCCGCATCCGCTCCCAGCAGGAGCGTATAGGCCAGGCCGGGGTCTCCATGGCCCAGGTCCTGGGCGAAGCCCGGCATCTGGGCCTGGTAGCTGTTGCCGATGAAGAAGGAGGCCGCCCCCGCCAGCAGCACCATGGCCGCGACCACCGGCAGCTCACGCACGTCGCGGACGGTCTGGACGATGTCCGCCAGGCCTCGGACGGCGCGCCTGGGGCTTGTCGTCACTCCGCGGAAGTGCCGGCCATAGGGCGCGCTCATCAGCCACAGCAGCAGGGGCAGATAGAACACCGTGTTGACGAAGATGCCCCAAGTGGGCCCGAGCATCCGCATGACGAGGCTGCCCACACCGGGACCCACCAGGACCCCGAGATACCGGGCCGTCGCGTTCAGGCGGACCGCGCTGGCCAGGGAGCCAGTCCCCACGATGTCGTAGAGCAACATCTGGCTGGAGGTGCCCCACAGCACGCCCGCGCAGCCATGAATCGTCAGGAGGACCATGGCGTGCCACAGTTGCAGGGAGTCCGTGACGAAGAAGTAGCCCCAGCCCACGGAGGCGGTGATGAAGAGCACCATGCCGGCCTGGATGAGGCGCCTGGAATCGAACCGGTCATTGAGCGCGCCCACCGGCACCGAGAACATCAAGAAGGGCAGCCAGTGGGACACCACCGCGAACCCACCCAGCGCCGCCGAGTGGAACTTCTGGAACGCCACCCAGTAGCTGATCACGTGCTCGATGTTGTCGGCCATCATCGCCAACATGAATGTGATCAGAAACGTCCGGTAACCCGGGACTCGGAGCGCGCTCGAATCAGGAGGCGCCACGTCTGCAGCGGAGGTCATGGGTACTCACACACGGTGAATCAAATCGAGATGATGACGGGCCGCAGACTGGAGCCGATGCCGAGAGAGGTGAGACTGCCCCAGCCCCAGGTCCGGTTCTCCTGGGGCTGGGGGCGTGGGACGTCAGTAACACGCTCCACAACGCACACTGCCGGTTCCCACTTCGTAGTAATCCGATCCGTTGGAGCAGTAGTAGCGCAGGAAGTTGCCCCACCCGGCGCCGCAAACCTGGGCGCAGTCCCAATAGGAGCCCAACGTGTAGCCAGAGGGGCAGCTCGGGACGAGCTCCTGCTGGGCTTGATCGAGGCTCTGCTCCGGCTGCTCCTCCGGCATCGTGCCGCCACAGCCCACGGACAACAGCCCCGCCACCAACAGCCCGCCCAACATACTCTTCACGCGCATGGAAGCCTCGCCAAGCTTTGACTACGGGTTGAGGTGTCGACCGTATTGAGAAGGAGGAATCACTGTCAACCCGCCACCTTGGCGGCGGTGCGGGCCTCGAAGGCCCTCACCTCGTGGACGCGCGCGGCCAGCGTCAGCTCGCCGGCCTTGCCGCCCTTGTCGAACACGAAGCTGTGGTCATAGTCCTGCCCGTTGCGGAGCTGCTCGTCCTCCTGGCGGATGCGCGCGCCGATGGCCGTGGGCCGCCTGAGTCGACTCTCCCCCCCTGCTGGTGAGGGTGTAGACATCGACGGGTTGCCCTCCTGGGACGGCGCCTCCTGTGATGAAGGTGAATGCGCGCGGTCTGTCGCGCGACGCTCCTGAGCCGACCGCGAACCGTCAGCATCCAACCCAGGCAAGCGAGCGTCGACTGCATAGCCCGCAGGGCGTGAAGCTTCAGCGGGAATCGAATCCATGTCCGGTTGCCCCGGTCCGGCGCATGGCTTCATGGACGGCAGGCGACGGTGAGGCCCGGGGCAAGCCCACTGGAAGAGAGCGGCTCAGGCGTCGAGCAGCGCTTCGAACCCGCCGAAGATCATGCGCTTGCCGTCGAAAGGCATGCCCTCCATCGCCTTCATGCGCGGGTCTTCCATCATCTTCTTGTTGCCTTCGTCGCGGACGGCCTTGGACGGCCACTCGATCCACGAGAAGACCACCGTCTCACCGGCTTCGGCCTTCACCGCGCCCTTGAAATCGGTGACCTTGCCGTCGGGCACATCGTCGCCCCAGCACTCGACGACACGCGTCGCACCGTATTCCTTGAACAGGGGCAGGGCCTTGGCTGCCATCGCCCGGTAGGCCTCCTTGTTGGCGACAGGTACCGGGACGACGAATCCATCGATGTAGCTCATGGCATCTCTCCTTGTATGGGAGCCTTCACCGGCAATCGTAGTCACCCTGAGGAGCGCTCGCCCACGCCCCATTCGGACTCCAGGTCGGAGACAACGCTCACGAGCCCAGCCTCACCGGCTCGGGAATATCCAGACACGGAGCGCTCCCGGCCCACGCCTACCCAGGCCGCCCCTGACAGCAGGGAGACGGCAGTCAGGCCTCCGGGCAGGCACCTGCTGAGTTGGAGCGAAGTAGTTCAGGGTCCGGGCGCTGGAGTGGACCTGGGAGCCCAGCGGGGCCACGTCTGGAGACGGGCGCGGCCCCGCTTCCTCTTCCGGGGCTGCCTCAGCGCAGCATGTAGGGCGGAACGTTGTCGGCGATGTCGCGCAGTTCGGCGTCCGTCAGAGGCAGGGTAAGCAGGGTCCCGCGCCACCATGCGCGCGGCGTGGGGTTGGAGCGCAGCGGCATGTCCGTGCCGTGGAGGATGCGGCCCATGCCGATGCGGCGCATGACGCCGACCGCCTCGGCCACCAGCTCGGGCGTCCGCTTCTCGGCCTCGATCGGCAGGGCCTGGGTCCAGTCGAACCAGAGGTTGCCCGTGCCCGGCCGGCCGGCGGCGATGGCGTCGGCGAAGAGCGTCAGGTTCTCCCAGCCACTGGCCATGTGCGCGATCTGGACCGTGACGTCGGGCGCCTCCGGCAGCACCTCGCGCACGAAGGGCTCCACGTCGCCGCGGAAATGGACGACGATCGCCAGCCCGTGAGCATTGGCAGCGCGGAAGAAGCGCTTCAGCGCGTCGACATGCTCCGGCTTCTTCAGGTCGATCCGGGAGTTGCCGAAATGGATCTTCATGCCCCGGACCCGGGGCATGGCGGCGCAGCGCTCCAGCTCGGCGACGGCGTAGTCGGCCAGCGGGTTGACGCCGCAGAAGGGGATCAGCCGGTCTGGGAACCTGCCCGTCTCGGCGACGGTCCAGTCGTTCTCCGCCTTCGTCTTGGCGTAGCGGTCCGAGATCTCCCGCTTGGGCTGGCCGAACCAGTAGCCCAGCGACAGCACCACGCCGTAGCGGATGCCGGCGTCGTCCAGTACCTCGACGATCTTCTCCGCCGTGATGGGCGGCGCATAGACCGGCGGGGCGATGGGGGTCATCATCTCCGAGGCGATGCGCCATTCCCCCTGGCGGTTCTTCCGGAGGGTGATGAGGAAGTTGTAGCCCTCCTCGTCGACATCCGCCGGCCGGGCATTGCCCAGCACGTAGCCGACAGCTCCGTCCACCGCGTAGGACTTGGGCACATAGACCAGGCCGGCGGGCTGGTTGCCGATGGCTCGGGCGAGCGTGTCGGTGCCTGTCCACCAGCGCGCCTCCTCCGCCTCCATCAGGATGGCATCGTCGGTGAAGACGGCCTCGAGCGGCACCGGCCGTGTCACCGCCTCGCGCGCCCGCAGCAGCCGCTCGAGCTCGGCCGGCAGGGCGATGGCTGGCAGCGGCGGCTGCAGCGTGACGACGCCCATGGCCGCGGGGCTCATCATGTGCTCGTGCGCGTCCACCAGCGGCACGATCCGCTCGCGCGGCGGCACCGGCAGCGGCTCGCGGGAGAGGCCGGCATGGCCGCAGCCCGCCAGTAGCAGCATCGTCAGAAGTCTCGCCCCGATCCTCATCGCCCCGCTCCCAGCAGTCTTTTGCCGATCATAATCGGTCGGCGGCGGGAAGCCCCCATCTCTCTTATGCACCATCGTCGAGCTCGGCCTCGTCGGACGATTTCCATCCCGGGCCCGAAAAGACAATCAATCTTGGATCATTGCATTGCTCGAGCAACCACCGGCAGGCGGCGAGCGTGTCATTGATAGGGATGGGAAAGGGTTATTCGGGCGCGAGGCGGTAGTCCGACATATGGACCTTCACCTTGATCTGGATGTCGGTTCCAGTGCCAGGAGAAGCAAGGAGAAGGATGAATGCTGGTGGGACTGATCAGCTGAGAGCATTTCCTGCCCTCCGGCGAGCTGGAGGACACGGCGGGCCGTCTACAAACGAAACCGCTACCGGTCCCCGGCCCGGAAGATGCTGCTCAGAGCGAGGCTGAGCTGGCTCCGGACGATGCCGAGGAGGCTCTCGACCTCTCCCTTCTGGATATGGAGCCTCTGAGTGAGCAGCTTGTGCGTTCCTCGCAGCAGCTCCCCCCGGCCGTGTGCGACCCAGCGCGCCACGGTGGCACGGTGGACGCCGTAGACGGTGGCGATCCGCTCGGTGCTCAGTCCATCCAGGAAGTAGAGCCGCAGCACATTGCGCTCGTCGGCCTCGAGTCCCGAGAGTGCGTCCTTCAGCGCCTGAAGGACCTCGCCCCGGTAATGAGACTTGAGAAAGTCGAGCTCGGGATCCGACGTGGTGGGCTCGCGGAACTCGTCCACCTGTGTCCCCACCGCCAACAAATCTTTCTTTCTCTGCTCGAGGAAGTTGAGCGCGGCGCGAATCGCCGCCACGCGCACCCAGCCCCCGAGCGGCCCCCGCCCCGAATAATCAGCGATCCTCGGCGCGACTCCGGGCTGACTGACGAAGAGCTTCTCCCAGAACGCCTGCTTCAGTTCCTCGCGCTCGGCCGGCGGCACGCTCCGCCCGCGCAGCGCCGCCTCCACCGTGGCCCCATAGGTCGCCTGAAACGCGGCGATCGCACCCGGAACACCTTCCTTGCAGGCACAGGCCAGGTACAGGTCCGCTCCATGCAATGCCGGGAGAGTGCGCTCCGGGTCGCTCCCCGCGGGGAGGTGCCGCGTGACGTGCCGCTCGAACGAAGAGGCCCCGAGCGGCAACGACGGCCACGCCTCCCGGCCCTCATGGAAGAGCCGCTCCAGCCCCTTCTCCAGCGCATCGCGCATCGGGCCCTCTCTCTCCGAGCAGGAAGATAGCACCCTCAATGCGCGAGGGGATGTTCGGCCAGCCACTTCTCCACCTCGGCGACGTCCTTGGCCAACGCGCTGCCGCCCCCGCGTGCCAGCTCGAGCGCGCCCTCCATCACGGTGCGCGCCCGCGCCCGCTCGTGTCCCAGGGCCCAGAGGGTGTTCGCCAGCGTCATCCGGATCATCCCCCGCACGCTCCGCCCGGTGGCGTACGATTCCGAGATGGGGCGCGACTCGGCGACGGCCAGCGCCCGCTCCAGGAAGGGGAGCGCCTGGGCCGGTGCTCCGAGCTGGTAATGGGCCTGCCCCACCATGTGATACGTCTGCGCCAGGTCCGGATGGTTGGATCCGAGGAGCTTCTCCTCGAGCGCCATCGCGCGCTGCGCATACGCGAGCTGCTCCTTGGAGTGGCCGAGCATTCCGTGACTGATGGCCAGGTTCTTCAGGATGTAGGCCATGTCGGGGTGAGCCTCGCCGGGGACCTGTTCCTGGATCGCGAGCGCTCGCTCGAGGATCGGAATGGCGTCACCTGGCTCGCTGTGGACATTCGAGAGGTTGATCAGCGATTTCACGAGGGCGGGGTGATTGGGGCCGAAGGCGCGCTCCTCGATAGCCAGGGCGCGCTGCATGTAGGGGATTCCCTCGGCGTTCCTGTCCGAGAGCGCCAGGACGAACGTGATCGAATGAAGCGAGGAGGAGCACTCCGGGTGCTCGGGGCCCAGCAGCCGCTCATTGATGGAGAGCGAGCGCCGCGCGGCCGCGAGGGCCTCCTCGAAGCGGTCCAGTGTCGCCAGCGCGAAGGCGAGCCGGCTGAGCGTCCTCGCCACCTGGGGGTGCTCGGCGCCCAGGACGCGCTCCTGGAGAGCGAGCGCCTCCTCGAGGAGCGCGGCGGCCTCGCTCGCGCGGCCCTCATCCCGGAGGATGGACCCGAGGACGAACAACCGCTCCGCCGAGAGCGCGGGCACCTGTCCGAGAGGCTCCAGCATCGCTTCGCCGAGCTCCGCCCAGAGGTGCCCCTGCTCGTGCCGGCGCAGCATCAGTCCATGAACCTGGGCGAGCTGGATGGACGCCTGCGCGGCGATCAACCTGTGCCCGCTCGCCTCCGCGAACGTCAGCGCCCGGTGAAGCGCCTTCTCCGCCAGAGCGCCCTCCTTCGAGTGGATGTAGGTCTGGGCGAGGGTCAAGTACGCCTCGGCCTCGAGCGGCTTGTAGGACAAGGTCTTCGACGCATCGATGACCTCTCGCGCGAGCGCCCGGCCCGGCTCGTACCGGCCCGCCGCGAGCAGCGCCCCCACCTCGACGAGCTGCGCGCGGACGGATTGGATCCGCTCGCGGGTGGCCGCGTCCTGGGGCAGGCGCAGCGGCGCCGTGAGGGCCTCCTTCGAGGCGCACTCCTCGAGCGAGGGGAGCTGCCCCGCCGCTTGCACGGCCTTCTCCACGACGTCCGCGTCCGCGGCGCTCAGCACCAGGGTCAGTGCGCGCAACGCCTCGCCACGCTGCGCCAGACACGCCATGCGCAGATCCAGCAGCTCCCCGGATTGCTCGCCACGCACGTGGGTGGCCTCGCACGCGTCGGTGCGTATCCGCACCCAGGCGTTCGCGTAGCGCTCCATGAGGAGCTCCGTTCCCGACCAGGCGGCCTGGGCATGGCGCGATCCGGTGGCGAGGAAGGCGGTGCGCACCTGATCCTTCCGGGTCTCGTCCCAGATGCCGGCGAGCCGCTCCCGGGCCCCCGCGCACACGTCCCGAGCCCGCTCGCGCCAGGAGAAGAACCCCATGCCGGCCACGAGCAGTGTCACCGCTCCGAGGGCCGCACCCCACCTGAGGAGCCGCTTGCGTTGCGATGCCGCCTTCTCGAGCGAATCGAGCAGCTCGGTCATGGACGCGAACCGCTCCTCGGGCGCGACGGCCAGACCGCGAGCGAGGATCGGCCGCCACGAGGGAGGGATGCGATTGCCACGTGGCAGCTGCCGTCCCTCGAGCGGGCCCGGCTCGTCCGCGAGCTCGGCCACGGTGAAGGGGCGCTCGCCCTGAAGCGCTTCATAGAGGGCGACACAGAAGGCGAACTGATCGCTGCGCGCGTCCGCCGGGGCACCCCGCCACAGCTCCGGCGCCATGTACGGCGGTGTACCAAGCCGCGCCCCCGTCTGGGTTCTCGTCTCGGCCCCGGCGGGCAGCGCTCGCGGCAACGCCTCTCCCTCGGCCTGCCGCTGTTCCCCCTGGTAGACGAGCCGCGCCAGACCGAAGTCCGTCACCCGCACCCGGCCGTCCTTGCCCACCAGCACGTTGTCCGGCTTGAAGTCGCGGTGCACCAGTCCAGCACGATGGGCGGCCGCGAGCCCACGGCCCGCGTCGAGGAACATCGCCAGGATGGCGTCCGCCGTGCGCGGCTGCGCGCGCAGCCACTGCCCGAGCGTGCCCCCCTCCAGGAACTCCATGGCCAGGAAGACCTGCCCGTCGAAGCGGCCGCCATCGAACACCGGTATCACGTGAGGATGGGAGAGCCGGGCCAGCGCCTGCGCCTCCCGGAGCAGTCGTGAGGCCGCCTCTTCCCGCGAGTCGCTGGGAAGGGCCTCATCGTGCACCAGCTTCAGCGCGACGCGCCGGTCGAGCTCGGGATCATACGCCGCATAGATGACGCCCATGCCGCCAGCACCGACCAGGTGCAGCACCGTGTAGCGGTCGACCCGATCACCCGCCGTGAGGCGAGGCTTCGCCTGCTTCGGTTCCGTGACGGAGGTTTCCCGAGGCGTCCCCACCTCGGGCGTGCTCATGTCATGCCCCAGCGCGGCCAGAAGCTGCCGGCAGTCATCGCACGTGTCGAGGTGGCGTGCGGCGGCCTCGCGCTCCTCGGGGGACAGGAGCCCGCGGCTCAGCCCATCCAGGGTGTTCTCACCAAGGCACCGGCCCGTTGCCCCATTCGAGGGACCGTCCATCCAGATTCTCTAGATGAATCCCTCCGGTAAGTAAAGGTAGGGGCGCGAGCGCGAAGGTAGGGGCGCGAGCAGCCCTGCATTTTTTTTGCGCCATCCGGCGGCGACGACTGTCACCTGCGCGAGGCACTCACACCCGTGAGGACGCGCTCTTCCCCATTCGTAATTCTTGAGAAAGGCAACCATGAGCATCGATCGACAGAATCACTTCCAGACGTGGCGCGACATGAGCCTGGCCGTGTTGGGCGCCGCATCGCTCCTGGCTGGCTGCGGCCCCTCCCCCGAGCTCTCGGAGCAGGCGCAGGCCACCGCGAGCCGTCAGGCCCTGGCCACGTGCCCCTACAACTCGATCCAGTCACGCGTGCACCAGAACGTCTCGGTGCCCTGGGAGCAGAACATCTCCATCACCCAGGGGCTGAGCTTCGTCGTGGGCTCGTTCCAGAATGGCACCGGCCAGCTCACCTCCTGTTGCACCTCCATCACCGTGCTCGGCCCCAACGGCTACGTGAGCTACCCCTCCAGCCTGGATGTCATCACCCCGCCGGCCGTGGGCACCTACTCGGTGATCTCCACGTGTGGCGACATCTCCGAGACCGCCACCGTCACCGTCACCCCGCCCACTGACACGATCATCCTGCTCAACAACGGGAGCATGGAGACGCAGAGCTCCGCGCAGTTCGGCCTCCTCACCGGCTGGGGCCCCAGCGGCGCCTGGGCGTGGCACTCCCAGTTCCCGCGTAACGGCAACGCGAGCCTGGGCACCCGCTTCGGCTACTACTCGGCCGGAACCCAGGAGACGGTGGGTCAGCTGCTCGCCACGGTGCGATTCCAGGCCAACAAGCGCTACACCTTCCGCAGCTATGCCCAGGGCGGTGGTGACAACACCGGCGTGCTGCCCTACCAGATCGGCTACGCCGCGATCGACAACGACATCAACTCCTTCGTGCCGCTGGCGACGGCCCCCATCGCGGTGGGCGCGGACTGGGTGCTGACCAATGGCGTGACCTACACCGCCCCGGCCTCCGGCGGGCCCCTGGGCAAGCAGGTCATCATCCGCTTCGGCAAGGGCAGCGACGGCGGCGTGAGTGACATCTGGTTCGACAACCTCGAACTGCGCACCAGGCCCTGACCGTCGTCCCGCGGCGAGCACGGCAACGACAGTGCCGTGCTCGCCCATGTGTAAGATCAGCCCACCCCCTCCCTCAACAGGCCTCCCATTTGTCTTATGCGTAACAACCCTCACGAGTCCTGATCTCCACCGGCTGTGGAAATGACTCCAGCGTAAACCTCACCACAGACCTGCTCATCGGGCGGACAAGTTTCCCTGGCTTGATTCAGGGCGCGGGAGTTAACCTCTGGCATGGCCCAAGATCTGAAAGCCGTAGCGAATACCGCGCCCTTTACGCGCCCGGATCTGAGCGGAGCGTCGAAGTGGCCCTGGGAGAACCTCGTCTTCGAGGGAGGGGGCGTCAAGGGCGTCGCATACTGTGGAGCCCTCCGGGTCCTCGAGGAGGAAGGCATCTACCCGAAGCGCATCGTGCGGGTCGCGGGCGCGAGCGTCGGAAGCCTGTGCGCGACCTGGACCGCGCTGGGGTTCTCATCGAAGGAGATGAGCGACATCCTGAGGTCGACCGACTTCACCTGGCTCATGCAGGACGCTCGCCTGGGGATGCTCGGCGGAATCTTCAATATCTTTCGTTCTTTCGGGATGAACCCTGGCGCGCGCCTGCTCGAGTTCGTCGGAGAACACCTCACTTCGCGGACAGGCTCCAAGGACGTGACCTTCGCGCAGGTCCTCGAGCGGACCGGCCGGGAGCTGTGCGTACCGATCACCAACGTGTCCCGGATGAGCGTCGAGTACTGCCATCCCAAGACGACGCCGAACATGCCGGTGCGGGTCGCCGTCACCGTCAGCATGTCACTCCCGGTGCTCATGCGGCCGTACCGGGTCTTGCGGACGCTCGGCACGGGCAGTGGTTCATGGAACGAGGAGGACCTCTACACGGACGGCGGTGTTCTCCTGAACTACCCCTTGCGCGCCTTCGATGGTTGGTGGCTCTCGATGCGTCCCGAGGACACCTTCCTGCGCCGGCTGCAGCCCTTCTCGCAGATTGATCAGCTCGCCGATCCGGCGAAGGCGTTCTCTCCGGCCAACCCGGCGACGCTGGGGTTCACCGCGTTCAGTGCCGATGACCGGGATATCACGTCCTCCTGGATCTCCGAGCGCGCCAGCCCGCCGCCTCGCCCGGATACCAGGCTCTCCCGGGCGCGCAAGGCGAAGGATGTCGACATCCAGAAGCGGGGCGCCAGGGTCGCGGCCCTGGAGAGCGCCTTCGGCAGGCTCATGGAGGCCCTGGGGAACGTCGAGCGCGACGGAGACGGGCGGATCAGCCGGAAGGAGAGCCAGGAGCTCTTCACGAGCGGCAAGTTCTCGGCCGATGACGCCGTCCTCCTCTTTGGCTCGACCAACGTGCAGGACATCTTCAAGCAGCTCGACGAGAGCGGAGATGGCTTCGTGGACATGGGGGAGCTCCAGAAGTTCATGGACGCGCGCAACGTCGACCTCACCACCCGCTTGACGGGAGGCTTCCGCACCAAGACCCTCTCCGTGGGCGACTTCATGTCGAACCTGCTCGACACCATCCTCGCCACCAGTCAGCGCAAGGACATGTTGAGGGAGGACCGGGACCGCACGGTGCCGATCAACACCGACTACATCGGCACGTCGGACTTCAAACTCATGGATGCCGACTTCGACTTCCTGGTGGAGACGGGTGCGCGTTACACCCGGGCCTTCTTGGATGCCCACGCGGCGCAGCGCCAGGAGTCCGCGGCGGGCCGGCCCGAGCCGACACCTTCCCGCTGAATTCCGCATGTCGGGCCCTATGAGTGGGCAGGCGTGCCGGTGCGGGAGCCGTCTTCCAATCCCTTCCAGCGCCTCCAGCTCGAGCCCAGGTGGCGAGCGAGGGCGGAGCGTTGGCCGACGCTCCGGACCGCCCGGTAGTGGCTCACGCCGCGGCGTGCTCGCTCCCCAACGGCCATCCGCTCGGCGTGCCCGAACGGATTGATGCTCTTGGAACTACTTCCCCGGCGACCGCGGAACCTTCTTCCCTCGCCCTCCAGTCGCCCCCGACGCGGCGGACCGCAGGAGGCGACGGAAGGTGGGACATTCCATGTGGCTCGGTGCGGGGCAGGCAGCGGCGTGCCGTAGGCCGTCGCGCATGGCGCTCAGTTCGCGGATCGTCTTGTCCAGCTGCTCCGCCTTGGCCGTGAGCATCTGCCGGTCGATGCTCGGCCGCCCATCCGGCGCGAACATCAGCGCAATCTCATCGAGCGAGAAGCCGGCGGCGCGACCCAGCGCGATCAGCGCCAGCCGTTCCAGCACGCCGGGCTCGAACAGGCGGCGCAGCCCGCGCCTGCCGGTGGAGGCAATCAGCCCTTTTTCCTCGTAAAACCGCAGCGTCGATGCGGGAACGCCGGATTGCCGCGCCACTTCGGCGATGTCCAGGTCTCTCACCCTCTTGACCTCAAGTCGACTTGAACTGGCACAGTTGGCTTCTACTCCTTGTGGGCAAGCAAAGGAAGACGACCATGGAAGTCACGCACCAGACCGATAACGGGCAGGCGACGCTTTGGAACGGCCGTTCTGGACACGCCTGGGTCGATGCACAGGAGGTGCTCGACCAGATGTTCAAGCCGTTCGAAGACCTGCTTGTCGAAGCAGTCTGTGCCGGACCTGGGCACCGCGTGCTCGACGTGGGCTGCGGTACGGGCAGCACCACGCTCGCCGTTGCGCGGCGGCTCGGCGCGAAGGGCCATTGCATCGGTGTCGACATTTCGGAGCCGATGATCGCCGCCGCACGGGCACGCGCCGAACGGGAAGACACGACCGCAAGCTTCCTCCGGGCCGACGCGCAGAGCCACGCCTTCGCGCCCGCGAGCTTCGACACGATCATTTCGCGCTTCGGCGTCATGTTCTTCGACAACCCGGTCCAGGCTTTCGCGAACCTGCGGCGCGCCGCGAGGGACGACGCCGCACTCCGGTGCATCGCCTGGCGAAGTGCCGCGGAAAATCCGTTCATGACGACGGCCGAGCGCGCCGCGGCACCGCTGCTGCCGGGCATGCCCGCCCGCAAGCCAGACGCGCCGGGACAGTTCGCCTTCGCGGACCGGCATCGGGTCGCTTCCATCCTGGAAGAGAG
This sequence comes from Archangium violaceum, assembly GCF_016887565.1. NCBI lineage: Bacteria > Pseudomonadati > Myxococcota > Myxococcia > Myxococcales > Archangiaceae > Archangium > Archangium violaceum. The sequence continues at coordinate 3,482,635 of NZ_CP069396.1, read as the reverse complement.
CGGCTGGGCCGACATCGACGTCCGGCCGCTCGATGTTGACTGCCTCCTGCCCGAGAACGAGTTGGTCGGCTACCTCACCCGGCTCGGTCCCGTGGGTCTGATCCTGCAAGAGGCGAACGAGCGGACGCGCACGCAAGTCATCGAAACCGTCCGCGCCGCCTTTGAGCCCTATGTGCATGGCGCTGAGGTTCGCTATACCGCTGCCTGCTGGATGGTCAGCGCCCGAGCGCCGTCTGCGAGCGCGCTCCAACGCGGTTGAGAGCGGTTTTCGTAGGACTTCCAGCCGGTCATGCCGCCCCCTGCCCCACGCCGAGCTGTGTTGAGAGCTCTCCAGCGCGGGACTGCTGTAGCAGCGCTTCGTGCGCGCCGTATCCGTTCACAAGGGGAGTAGCCTGCAGGCCATGCTCTCAAGCAATCGATGGCTCCCTTTCCCGAGGCTCCTGAAGGAACGCCTCCCATCCCCACCGTGAGCTGAATGTCATCGTGAGCTGCTTCGCCCAGGGGGAGGTCGTGTCGCTCCAGATTCCTGGCTACAACGACTTTCTGCGAATCCATCAGGGGCGCCAGTACACCGTATTGCGCGTCCGAGAGGCACGCACGGGCAGGTCGCGGATCATCAAGGCGGTCCAGCCCGGGCCGCACGCCGCTCACGCCACCGCCACGCTCCGCCACGAGCACGAGATGTTGAGTGGGCTGGACGTTCCAGGGGTGGTGAGGCCCATCTCGCTGGAGGAGGTGGCCGGAGTCCTGGCGCTCGTCCTGGAGGACGCCGGCCCGGTGGATCTGGAACAGCACCTGGGGCAGAAGCCGCTGGAGACCGGGCTCTTCCTGGAGCTGGCCATCCAGGTCACGGACATCATCCTGGAGCTTCACCAGCGCAACATCATCCACCGGGACATCAACCCGTCCAACCTCGTGGTGCGGCCCGACACCCGGCAGCTCACGATGATCGACTTCGGCACCGCGACGAAGGCCACGGGACTCGTTGGTGCGTCCGAGGGGACCCTGGCGTACATCGCGCCCGAGCAGACGGGGAGGATGAACCGGCTGGTGGACCACCGGGCCGACCTGTACGCCCTGGGGGCCACCCTCTACGAGATGCTCACCGGCGTCCCCCCGTTCGTCTCGGCGGACCCTGTCGAGCTCATCCACGCCCACCTGGCCAGATCACCTGTTCCCCCGGAGCAACTGCACCCCTCCATCCCCAAGGTCCTCTCCGACATCGTCCTCAAGCTGCTGGCGAAGATGCCAGAGGAGCGCTACCAGAGCGCCGAGTCCCTCGAGGTGGACCTGCGCGGAGCCTGGCGCAGTTGGAAGGACACGGGTGCCATCGCGCCCTTCGCGCTCGCCTGGCACGACCGGGCGCGCGAGCTCGTCATCTCCGACAAGCTCTACGGGCGCCAGCACGAGTTGGCCGCGCTGCGCCGTGCCGTGACACGCGTCCGCTCGGGTCCCAGTGAGGTCGTGCTCATCACGGGCGATGCCGGCTCCGGCAAGTCCTCGCTCGTCCACGAGCTGCGCAGGCGGCTCGAGGGCAGAGTGCGGTTCCTCTTCGGCAAGTTCGACCCACTCCATGGTCACGTGCCTCATGCCTCCCTGGTGGAGGCGCTGGGCGGACTCGTCCGGGGCCTGCTCCAGGAGCCACCCGACGCCGTCCTCTCCTGGCGCGGGCGCCTGCGGGAGACGCTCGGTTCCCATGCCGGCATCATGACCCGCTTCATTCCGGAGCTGGCGCGCCTCCTCGGGGAACCACCTCGCCCGGCGTCCCTGGGCGGCACCGTGACGGAGAGTCGTTTCCAGCTCGCGTTTCAGGCCTTCCTCCAGGTCTTCGCCACCCGAGAAAGTCCCCTCGTCCTCTTCTTGGATGACCTGCAATGGGCGGACATGGGCTCGCTCCAGCTGATCCAGAGCCTGGCCACGGCACCGGACCTCCACCATGTGCTGCTCCTCGGTGCCTATCGTTCCAAGGAAGTGGGGCCGGACCATCGCCTGCTCCAGACCGTCGGAGCGATGCACGTCGCGGGCGCGGCCCTCCGCACTCTGGAGGTCCCCCCACTGGACTGCCACGCGCTCACCCGGCTCTGTCGCGACACCCTGCACGAGGCTTCCCATCAAGTCGAACCCCTGGCGGAGCTGCTGTTACGCAAGACGGCGGGCAATCCCTTCTTCGTCAAGAGGCTCCTGCGGTTCCTCCACCAGTCCGGGCTCCTGACCTTCGATGCCGATCAGGGGAGGTGGAGCTGGGACCTGGAACGCATCGCGCGGGTGGAAGTCACCGAGAACGTCATCGAACTGATGCTGCCGGCCATCCGCCGGCTCCCCGAGCTCACCCAGCGGCTGCTCGAGATGGCCTCCTGCTTCCGGGGCCGCGTGGACCTCTGGTTGCTGTCCGCCGTGGCGGGGAGGTCCGTCGAGGACGCGGCCGGAGCACTCTGGAGCGCCATCCAGGAAGGGCTCCTCGTGCCCGCCAGCCAGGGTCCCCGCTTCGCGAGAGGGGAGCGTCAGGCTTCGGAGAGCCCCGCGGCACGAACCGCCACCTACCGCTTCGTGCACGACCGCATCCGGCAGGAGGTGTACTCGTTGCTCCCCGAGGAGGAGAAACGCCACATCCACCGCGAGGTGGGGAGCCGGCTGTTGGAAGGCGTCTCCGAGCAGGAGCTCGACGAGCGGATCTTCGAGGTGGTCGATCACTTCGACATGGGTCTGGAGTCGCTCGAAGGACTGGGGCCAGCCGAGCGCCTCCGGCTCGCCGAGTTGTACTGCCGGGCCGGCGGCAAGGCCGTGGCGACCTCGGCGTTCAACTCCGCGCTCGTCTACCTGCGGCATGGCCTGGAGCTCCTCCCGGGGGAGGCATGGCGGTCACGCCATGAGCTGGCACTCCTGCTCCATCGGCAAGCGGCGGAGTGTGCACACCTCACCGGGGCTCATGCTCTCGCCGAGGCGTTCATCCGGGACGCACTGCCCCACGTCTCCTCGGACCGCGAGAAGGTGGACCTCTACGAGACCCACGTCATCGCCTACACCATCTCCCGGAACTTCCAGGAGGCGCTGCGGTGGGGGAAGGAGGGGCTGCGATTGATGGGGCAGGAGCTACCGGAGCGGGAGCTCGAACGGGCGATCGCGGAGGAGTTCGCCGCGGTGAACGGATTGCTGCGGGACCGCACCCGGGAGGAGCTCCTGGCGGCCCCTTCCATACAGGATCCGCGGCTCCTCACCCTCATGCGGTTCATGTCGAGCGTCGTCATGGCCGCATGGTTCTCCGACCAGCTCCGGTTGTTCTCCTTCTTCCAGGCACGGATGCTCCACCTCTCATTGGAGCACGGCCACAGCCCCTACTCCGCGCACGCCTACGTGGCCTACGCGATGACCCTCGGGGTGTCCACGGGCGACTACGACACCGGGATGATGCTCGGCGAGCTCGGGGTGGAGCTGAGCCGGCGCTACGCGGATCCGAGACAGGAGTCCCGGTGCCTGACCACGTTCGCCGGGAGCGTGACGTACTGGCGGGTGCCGTACCGGACCAACCTCCCGCTGCTGCGAAGGGCCACCGCCGCCGGGCTGGAGGGCAATGAGTTCATGTTCGCCGGCTTTGCCGCCACACAGGTGGTGGAGGTCCTGTTCGCCATGGGCGCCGAGCTCTCTCGCACACACGCTGAATGCGAGGCCAGCCTGGTGTTCATCCAGAAGCTGGGTCACCGGGACATGAGAGGCATCCTCCTCGCCTACCGCCAGGCCATCCGGTGCCTCCAGGAGCGAACCCAGCAGAGAGCGCGCTACGAGGATGACACGTTCTCCGAGAACGAATACCTCGACTCCATCCGCGAGAGCCCCCTGGTTCTCTGCGAGTACCAGATTCTGCGCGTCCAGACGTCCTACCTGCTGGGTGACATCGCCGATGCCCTGGAGATGTCTCGCGCCGCGGGCGCGGCCCTCCACCTCGTGAAGCCCCTGCTCCCCTCGATCGACTACACCTTCTACACGGCGCTGACGCTCGCGGCGTGCTACCCCGAGCCCTCCTCCGAGAAAGACTCCCTCCGGGCCCAGCTCGGGGAGCACCTGCGCCTTCTGGACTCCTGGGCCCGGGGCTGCCCGGAGAACTTCCGCCACAAGCATCAGCTGGTCGCCGCCGAGCTCGCGCGCATCGAGGGCCGCCAGAGCGAGGCCATGCGTCTGTACGACGCGGCCATCGACTCCGCTCACCAGAACGAGTTCCCCCAGGACGAGGCCCTCGCTCACGATCTGGCGGGCCGGTACTACCACTCCCTCGGCCATCGCCGCATCGCCGCCCTCTACCTCCGCGCCGCCGTGAAGGGGTTCGCTCGTTGGGGCGCCAAGGCCAAGGCGTCCGCGCTCGAAGAGGAGTTCCCGGAGCTCGCCCTGGGCGAGGCCCTGCCCTGGAAGACCCCCACCACGCGTGACGATGAGGAAGCGCGCGGCGCCAGGCTCGACCTGCTCAGCATCCTCAAGGCCGCGGAGACCCTCTCCGGAGAAGTGGTCCTCGACCGACTCCTGGAGAAGCTCATGACGGTGTGTCTCGAGGTCGCCGGCGCTCAGTGCGGCGCCCTCCTCCTTCATGAGGATGACTCCCTCTTCGTTCGAGCCCACGGCTCCACCTCCGAGCCCGTCACCCTCGAGCGCACTCCCCTCCGTTCCTCCCCGCACGTTCCCTCCTCCATGGTGGCCCAGGCCTACGAGTCCGGAGACGCCGTCATCCTCGCCGATGCCCGCAGGAGCCCCTTCTCCTCCGACCCCTACGTCGCCTCCCACGCCCTCAAGTCCGCCCTCGCCGTTCCCATCCGCCGTCAGGCCTCCTCCGCGGGCGTGCTCTATCTGGAGAACAACCTCGCCACCCGCGCCTTCGCTCCCGACCGGGTCCGGGTCCTCCAGCTCCTCTCCTCGCAGATGGCCATCTCCCTGGAGAACAGCCTCCTGTTCGGAAGGCTCCACGTGGAGATAGAGGAGCGCCGCCGGGCCGAGCGCGCCGTGCGCTTCCTCGCCGAGTCCTCCGTGGTCCTGGCCGAGTCCCTCCACTACGAGACGACCCTGCGCCGCGTCGCCCGCCTCGCCGTTCCCTTCCTCGCCGACTGCTGCCTGGTGCTCGTGCTGGAGAGACCCCAGACGCTCCATTGCGTCGCCGTCGCCTGTGCCAGCCCAGCCAAGGAGGCGCTCCTGCACGAGTCTCAGCGGAGACATCCTCCCCGATGGGACTCGGGGCTGCCGGGGGTGGTGGCCGTGCGCACGGGTGAGCCGCAGGTCCTCCCCGAGGTTTCCGACGAGCTGCTTCGGGCCTTCAGCGAGGATGAGCAGCACCTCGAGGTGATGCGTTCCTTCGACATCCGGTCCGTCATGGCCGTGCCGCTCATCGCCCAGGACAAGAGCATCGGCTCCATCAGCCTCTTCCGCGTGACCCCCGAGTGCCGCTACGGGCCCGCCGATCTCGCCCTCGCCCAGGAGCTGGCCCGCCGCGCCGCCCTCTCCATCGACAACGCCCGGCTGTATCGCGAAGCCCAGGAGGCCATCCGCCTGCGCGACGAGTTCCTCTCCATCGCCTCCCACGAGCTGTACACCCCCATCACCTCGCTCAAGCTGTCCATGCAGGGCCTGGAGCGCGCCAGCTCCTCGGCTCGCCCCGAGGTCATCTCCCGCGCCTTCCAGAATGCCCGGCTCCAGATACGCCGCCTCACCCGCCTCATCGACGAGCTCCTCTCCGTCTCCCGTCTCCAGGCGGGCCAGGTCCATCTCCAACTCGAGGAAGTCGATCTCGCCGCCATCACCCGCGATGTCGCCGAGCACTTCCGTGAAGAGTCCACCCGCTCCCGCTCACCCCTCCTCATCCAGGCCACTCCGCCCGTCGTAGGCCGCTGGGACAGGGGGCGCCTCGAGCAGGTCATCGCCAACCTTCTGGCCAACGCTATCAAGTTCGGCAACCACAAGCCCGTCGAGCTCTCCGTCACCTCCGACAATGGCATCGCGCACCTCACCGTACGGGACCAGGGCATCGGCATCGCGCCGGACAGACTTCCCCATGTCTTCGAGCGCTTCGTGCGCGCGGTCTCCGTGCGCGAGTACGGCGGGCTTGGCCTCGGTCTCTACATCGCTCACGAGATCGTCTCGGCCCTGGGTGGCGCCATCCATGTCGACAGCACTCCAGGCGTGGGCACCTGCTTCACCGTCCTGCTCCCGCGCTCCGGTCCCCCCATTTCCACACTCGATGTCCAGCAGGTTGTCGGGCACGCTTGACGCTTGCCCATCCCCTCAGGTGTGGACCCGCCGGCGCGGCACCCCGCGCACCGCGAGCGCACCGGCCATGATGGAGATGCCCCTGGAGAGGATCTCCGCGCCCACCACGATGCCCAGCGCCCACAGCGAGGAGGCGGGCAGTCGCGCGAAGATGATGACACCTGCCACAGCGCGAGGGCCGGATGGCGGACGGAGGAGAGGACCTTCGGCATGCACATAGGGTGACCCTGCTGGAGCGCCGCGGGTAGCGCGTGCTCCCCTGTCCGGCGTCCCTCACCGGGAGCGCCACGGTGGACGTGGAGCGCTCTCCCGGCTGGCTCGTGGCGAGGCAGCTACCGCCCCGGAGACCACGAGGTCGAAGCGCCCCTGCTGGAGGCCTCGATGGTGACGGGATTGGTGAAGTTCACCGGCTCGACCACTCCTTTGGGTTCAGCGGGTGCCCGCGTCAGGCAACGCCATGTCCCTTCGTCGGAGCTCGGGCTGGCCCCCGCGGGAGTCGCGGGTGCAGTCAGGGGTCAACATCCAACCCGCTGAGAGGATGAGAAAGGCCGTGAGGGAAAGCACTTGAGCGAGCCATGTGGCACACCCGCGGAGCACTTCTTCGAGCCACGATTCGATTGACCCTCAAATATCCCGCCGCTAGGTAGGGGGCCTTTTCGAAATACCGAGCCTCCCCACCTGATCGCGAGCCCCCACGTGGCCGGTGTGCGCCCTGGCTCCGTTTCACCCTCACCCGTCACAGTCCAGGTCCTGGACCGTCCAGAAACGCTCCATGCACTCCGCTCGAAACCGGACGCCCTTCTTCTCCACCCTCGCCCTCGTTTCCGTTCTGGGGAGCGCGGCCTGCAAGCCACCCGAAGCGCCTCCTCCGGCCGCTCCTCCAGCCGTGGAGGTGGGAACGATCACGGTGCAACTCTCGAGCATTCCGGTGCTCGATGAATTGCCGGGGCGCATCACTCCGACACGAAGCGCCGAGGTGCGTCCGCGCGTGTCCGGCATCATCGTCGAGCGCGTCTTCCGGCAGGGTGGCAGCGTGAAGGCGGGGGACGTGCTCTTCAAGCTCGACGCGTCGATGTACGAGGTCGAACGTGCCAGCGCGAGGGCCGTGTTGGCGAAAGCCGAGGTGACGGCCACGGAGGCCCGCCAGCAGGCGGAACGAGGCGAAAAGCTCCTGGCCAGCGGCGTCATCACGCAGGAGCAGTACGAGACGCTCCAGGCGGCGCTCCGACGTGCGGAGGCCGATGTGACGGCGGCCCGGGCGGCAGTGCGCCGCGCGGAGCTCAACCTGGAGTACACGACGATCCGGGCGCCCATCGGAGGAAGGATCGGCCGGGCCCTGGTGACGGAAGGCGCGCTCGTGCGCGAGGGAGATCCCACGGCGCTCGCGCTCATCCAGCAGCTCGATCCGGTCTACGTGGACTTCACCCAGCCCGCGATGGAACTGCACCGTCTGCGCCAGGCGTTCAAGGACGGGCGGATCCAGAACAGCACCCCCGAGCAGGCGAACGTCCAGCTGGTGCTCGACGATGGCTCCCGCTATTCGAAGCCGGGGCGGCTGCTCTTCTCGGACGTGACGGTGGATCCCGGCAGCGGCCAGGTGACGGTGCGCGGTGAGTTCCCCAATCCAGACGCCGAGCTTCTTCCTGGCATGTATGTGCGAGGACGGATCGAACAGGGCACCCTGAGCGAGGCGCTCGCCGTGCCCCAGCAGGCCATCCAGCGGGATAACGCGGGCAAGTCCCAGGTCTTCGTTGTCGCGGGCAACGGCACCGCCGAGGTGCGCCCGGTGCGGATCTCCCGCGTCTACCAGGAGCAGGCGGTGATCCAGGAAGGCCTGAAGGCAGGCGATCAGGTCATCGTCGAGGGCTTCCAGAAGATCGCCGCGGGCGCACCGGTCAAGCCGGTGACCTGGACCGCGCCTGGAGCCGGCATCAACCCCTCCCAGCCTCGATAGGGCCCACCGCCATGCCTCGTTTCTTCATCGACAGGCCCATCTTCGCCTGGGTCATCGCGCTGTTCATCATCATGGGGGGCGTGCTCGCCATCCCCAACCTGCCGGTGGCGCAGTACCCCAACGTGGCGCCGCCGCAGATCACCATCTCGACCTTCTATCCGGGCGCGTCGCCCGAGGACCTCTACCAGAGCGTCACGCGCATCATCGAGGAGGAGCTCAACGGCACGAAGTCGTTGCTCTACTTCGAGTCGACCAGCGAGGCGACGGGAGCGGTCTCCATCACCGCGACGTTCGCGCCGGGGACGGACCCCGCCCTGGCCGCCGTGGATCTCCAGAACCGGGTCAAACGGGTCGAGCCGCGGTTGCCGCTCGCCGTGTCGCAGCAGGGCCTTCAGATCGAGGAAGCGGCCAGTGGCTTCCTCTTGATGGTGACGTTGAGCTCCACCGACGACTCCTTCGACGAGATCGGCCTGGGGGATTACCTCTCGCGCAACGTGCTCAATGAGTTGCGGCGCATCCCGGGCGTGGGCCGGGCGCAGCTCTTCTCCTTCGAGCGCGCCATGCGCATCTGGGTGGATCCGAACAAGCTGATGGGACTGGGCCTCACCTCCCAGGACGTGACGAACGCCATTCGCGCGCAGAACGCCCAGGTCGCGGCGGGCTCACTCGGCGCGCAACCCGGACCGGCGACACAGAAGGTCGCGGCGACCGTGCTGGTGAAGGGCCAGTTGACCTCGCCGGAGGAGTTCGGCGCCATCGTGCTTCGCGCGAACGCGGATGGTTCCTCCGTGCGCCTGCGGGACGTGGCCCGCGTGGAGCTGGGCGGGCAGAGCTATTCCATGTCCTCACGCCTCAATGGGCAGCCGAGCGCGGCGATCGGTGTCCAGTTGTCCCCCACGGGCAATGCCCTCGCGACCTCGACGGCGGTCCGAGCGAAGATGGAAGAGCTGGCCCGGTTCTTCCCTGCGGGCGTCGCGTACGACATTCCCTATGACACGGCCCCGTTCGTGGGGGTGTCCATCGAGAAGGTCCTCCACACGCTCGCCGAGGCGGTGCTCCTGGTCTTCCTGGTGATGTTCCTGTTCCTCCAGAACATCCGCTACACGCTCATCCCCACCATCATCGTCCCCATCGCCCTGCTCGGCACCTGCGCGGTGATGTTCGCGATGGGCTTCTCCATCAACGTGCTGACCATGTTCGCCATGGTGCTCGCGATCGGCATCCTCGTGGACGACGCCATCGTGGTGATCGAGAACGTGGAGCGCATCATGAGCGAGGAGGGCCTGTCTCCGCGTGAAGCCACGCAGAAGGCCATGAAACAGATTACCGGAGCCGTCATCGGCATCACGCTCGTGCTCAGCGCCGTGTTCGTCCCCATGGCCTTCTTTCCCGGCTCCGTCGGCGTCATCTACAAGCAGTTCTCCCTGACGATGGTGGTGTCCATCCTGTTCTCGGCGCTGCTCGCCCTGTCCCTGACGCCAGCGCTCTGCGCGACATTCCTGAAGCCCGTCACCCGAGGGCATACGCACGCGAGCACCGGGTTCTTCGGCTGGTTCAACCGCGGCTTCGAGCGCACGTCCCACGCCTATCGTGGACTCGTGGGCCGCACCCTGCACCGGGCCGGCCGGTTCATGCTCATCTACGCCGCGGTGTTCGCGGCCCTCGGCTGGCTGTTCGTCCAGCTCCCCTCGTCCTTCATCCCGAGCGAGGATCAGGGCTACATCATCCTCGGAGTACAGGCGCCGCCGGAGGCCACGGTCAACCGGACGCTGGACGCGGTGGTCCAGATGGAGAAGACGCTGATGGCCGAGCCGGGCGTTGACCGGGTCGTGGCCATCCTGGGCTTCAGCTTCTCCGGCCAGGGACAGAATGCGGCCTTGAGCTTCGCGACGCTGAAGCCCTGGGATGAGCGGGGGGCCGAGAACAGCGCGGAGGCCATCGCCGCGCGGGCGAATGGAGCGCTATCGGCGGTGCGGGATGCCTTCATCTTCGCGCTCTCTCCTCCACCCATCGAAGGACTGGGAAACACAGGCGGCTTCTCCTTCCGGCTGGAAGACCGGGCGGGAATGGGACAGGAGGCGCTCGCCGCCGCGAGGGAGCAACTGCTGGCGGCCGCCGCCCGGAGTTCCGTCCTCTCCGGCGTGATGTTCGAGGGTCTGGCGAACGCGCCGCAGGTCCAGCTCCGCATCGATCGAGAGAAGGCCAGCGCGCTCGGGCTCACGTTCGCCGAAATCAACGAAACCCTCTCCACCAACCTGGGGTCGGCCTACTCCAATGACTTTCCCAACGCGGGCCGGATGCAGCGGGTGATCGTCCAGGCGGAGGGAAGCCGGCGCATGCAGACGGAGGATCTCCTCGCACTCACCGTGCGCAACCGCCAGGGCACCCTGGTGCCCCTCTCCGCCTTCGCCTCGGTGGACTGGCGGGTGGGGTCCTCCCAGGTCGTCGGTTACAACGGCTACCCCGCCGTCCGCATCAGCGGAAACGCGGCTCCCGGCCATTCGAGCGGTGAAGCCCTCCAGGAGATGGAGCGCCTGGCGAGCCAGCTTCCGCGAGGGTTTGGTTTCGACTGGAGCGGGCAATCCCTGCAGGAAATCCAGTCGGGCTCGCAGGCTCCGTTCCTGATCGCACTGTCCATGCTGTTCGTGTTCCTGTGCCTGGCCGCCCTCTATGAGAGCTGGTCCATTCCCCTGGCCGTGTTGCTCGTCGTTCCCCTGGGAGTGCTCGGCTCGGTGCTGGCCGTCATGCTCCGGGGAATGAGCAACGATGTCTATTTCAAGGTCGGACTCATCACGATCATCGGTTTGTCGGCGAAGAACGCCATTCTGATCATCGAGTTCGCCAAGGAGCTCCGGGAGCAGGGCAAACCGCTCCTGGACGCGGCGCTCGAGGCCGCGCAGCTGCGCTTCCGTCCCATCCTCATGACCTCGCTCGCCTTCACGCTGGGCGTGGTCCCACTCGCCATCGCGAGTGGGCCCGGAGCCGCCAGCCAGCGAGCGATTGGCACGGGAGTGCTCGGGGGAATGCTGTCCGCCACGGTGCTCGCGGTGCTCTTCGTGCCGGTCTTCTACGTCTTCATCATGCGGCTGCTCAGCCCGAGGCCCGCGGAAACCGGAGCGGCGCGTTTCCCAGAAGCCACGAATTGAACGGGAACTCGGTCCAACCGCCTCCCGGCGGAGCGCTACACGGAGCTGCTGGCGGCGCGGGCCATCAGCCAACAGGAGTACGAGAACGTCACCGCGGCGCACAAGGTGTCCCTCGCGGACATCGCCGCGGCCAAGGTCGCTGTGCAGACGGCGCAGCTCAACCTGGGCCACAGGACGCACCTCGCTCAAGCCGCGCGCCAGCGCCTGAGGCCCCTCACACTTCTTGACAGGACGCGGCAATGGATTTAACACGTACTGAAAATGATAATGCGTATCAATTTCATATCCGAGCGCCTGACCGGAGGCGCTGAGGCTCCCGCTGGAGCACCGCCCCCCATTTCCCCCACGGCAGAAAGGCAGTTCCCATGAAGCATCCTGTTTCCTTCCTCCCCTCGAGACTCTCTTCCGCGATGCTTGCCTTCGCCCTGCTCTCCGGTTGTGGTGACACGCAGGGCCCGGACGACCCGGGCAACGGCGATACCAGGCCGCTGTACGCCATCACCACGCAGCTGTTCTCCTCGGACCCGATGGAGAGCTACGTCATCGTGACGGACCGCGCGGAGCAGACCGCGACGCTCTCGCTGGACAACGCCATCAAGGTTCCCGGCCGCGCGCTCGGCGTGGGCATTCGCAAGTCTGGCTCGCTCTATGTGGTGAGTGACGAGAGCGCGACGATCACCCGCTACAACCTGACGAGCAGCGGAGGCCTGGAGCAGGCGGGAACCCTGAGCCTCGAGGGCCAGGGCATCTCGTCGCTCGGGGAGTACCAGAACAACTTCCAGTTCATCTCGGCGACCAAGGCGTACTACTTCGACGGGACCACCGCCCAGCTCGTCATCTGGAATCCCACCGAGATGACGGTCACGAAGACCCTTCCCCTCGACGCGCTGAACATCCCGGGCACGATCCTGTCCTTCTCGGGGGCGATCGTGCACCTCGACAACCAGCTCATCATGCCCGTGGGCTGGCGTCCGGTCTCGGGATTGGGGATCACCAGGAAGGCGGGCGTCGTCTCCGTCGACACACGGACGGATGAGCCCACCATCGCGATGGATGACCGGTGCGGCTACACGCACGATGCCGCCGTCGGCCCCGATGGCAAGGTCTACATCGCGACGGAGGCGTACGGCGCCGCGGTGTACCGGGTGGAGGGAGAGAACACGCCGGAGCCGTGCCTGCTCAAGTTCGATCCCCAGACGCGCACCTTCGATCCCTCCTTCTACGAGGAGCTCGGCTCGCTTGTGGGTGGAGGCACCGCGGGTGCGCTCATCCCCGGCCCTCAGGGAACGGCGTACGTGCGCGTGCTCGATGAGAGCATCGCCCCCGTGAAAGCGGGCACCCACCCCCGTACCGTGGCGAGCGGAACCGGTTGGCAGTGGTGGCAGTTGAAGCTCGACACTCTGAGCGCGACGCGGAGGACCGATTTCCCGTCCACCACGGGCAGTGTCTTCCTCTTCGAGTCGCAGAATCAGACCCTCTACTCCGAATTCGGGGCGGGCAGCGCGTCGACGACCCTGCACGTGCTGGGCGAGAGCGGCAGACCCACCGTGACCACGGAAGGGCTCTCCTTCTCCTTCCTCCAGCTGCGCTAGAGCACCCGCGTTTTCGAGAACATCCCGTGGCTCCCCTCGCTCCTGATGGGCAGGACCCGTTCAGGTGGGGGGAGCCATTCCCGCTTTAACAACACGGCGGGAGAGCCACGTCACCGGGGCACGCCCACCTTGTATGGGGAGCGTTCACTCCCCCTCATGTCAGACGGGTCGCGTATAGGACCTGGACACGTACCGCTCGAGGCCCAGGAGGGCCCCCTCGTCCGTGGCCTTCGCCGACTCCACTTCACCTCGTCAGGGTGAAGCCCTCGTAGCCCCGGGCCGCGACGGCATCACACTTCTGCCTGTATGCCCCGACACCACCGACATAGGGCATGAAGACACGTGGCTTGCCTGGGATGTTCGCCCCGATATACCAGGAGTCCGCCAGGGGAAAGAGCGTGCGCTCCACCAGCTCCCTGGCGTGTGCAACCCACCCGTCCTCCGCTTCGACGGTCGCCTCGATTCGCTCGAGACGGTGCTCCCTCAAATAGGTGATGCAGTCCGTGAGCCAGTCCACGTGCTGCTCGATGGATACGAGCGTATTGCTGAACACGGAGGGACTGCCGGGACCGGTGATGGTGAACAGGTTCGGGAAGCCAGCGATGGCGAGGCCAAGGTACGTGCGTGGGCCGTCGGCCCACTTCTGCTTCAGTGTCGCGTTGCCTCGCCCACGGATGTCGATGTTGAGCAAGGCGCCCGTCATGGCATCGAAGCCCGTCGCGAACACGATGATGTCCAGCGCGTACTCCGCGCTCCGGGTCCGAAGTCCCTTGGGAGTGAGCTCCTCTATAGGCGACGTCTTTACGTCGACCAGGGTGACGTTGTCCCGATTGAAGGTCTCATAATAGTGGGTGTCGACGCACAGGCGCCTGGTGCCCAGGGGATAGGTCCTGGGCAGCAGGGCCTCGGCGACGGCCGGGTCGCGGACCGTTGCTCGGATCCGGGCTCGAACGAACTCGGCGGCGGTTTCATTGGACTCCCGGCGGATCCTCAGGTCCGAGAACGCGCCGAGAAATCCGGTGCCGCCCTTCTTCCATCGGGCCGTGTACTCGCGCTCCCGCTCCTCGGGCGACACGTCCAGCGCGGACTTCTCGTTGACGTCCATGACGACCCCGGCTCGCGACTCGCGGGCCTTGCGCCGGTATTCGGCGTAGTTCGCCTTCATCCACGACTCATAGGCCGGGTCGATGGGCGCATTGCGCGCGGGGACGCTGAAGCTCGGGGTCCGCTGGAAGACGAAGAGGTGGGCCGCCTGCTCGGCGACGATGGGGATGACCTGGACGCCGGACGAGCTCGTACCGATGACACCGACGCGTTGGCCGGTGAAGTCGACGGCTTCGTGCGGCCATCTGCCCGTGTGGTACCACCTGCCCTTGAAGCTCTCGAGCCCCTTGAAGTCCGGCACCTTCGCCGCGGACAGGCAACCCGTCGCCATGATGCAGAACCTGGCGGACACGCTGGCTCCGTCATCCGTCTGGATCGCCCACCGGTTCGTCGCCTCGTCGAAGACAGCGGCGGTCACTCGCGTGTCGAACTGGATGTCCCGGCGGAGCTCGAACCTGTCCGCGACGTGGTTGATGTAGCGCAGGATCTCCGGCTGGGTGGCGTACCGCTCGGTCCACTTCCACTCCTGCTCGAGCTCGCGCGAGAACGAGTAGGAGTAGTCCAGGCTCTCGATATCGCAGCGCGCCCCCGGGTAGCGGTTGAAGAACCACGTACCACCGACCCCACTGCCCGCCTCGTAGACCCGCACCGATAGACCGAGCTGGCGCAGGCGGTAGAGCATGTACAAGCCCGCGAACCCGGCCCCGACGATGACGGCGTCGACGTTGCTGGCGGGCTTCGCGCCGCCCTCCGGACGATTCGACTGAAAGTCAGACATGCATTCGCCTCCATGTAAGCGACGTGGCCTGGCTCGCAACGCCTAGCATGCCCCTCTGACATCCCGAACGAACTCCCAAAACCTGAGCAGACATGAAAAACCAGGAACCCTTGACCCCAGACTAGTTGAAGCTTAAAACAAACACACGGTCGCGCAGCCGGGCCGAGGAGCACCCGAGCGCATCCGGGTGCGGCTGTGGAAGTGTATGTTTTTCCATGCATCATCCACCTGTTCAGTCTCGGAGGTTCGAATGAAAAACCTGATTCGTCAGCTCGCCCAGGATCAGCTCTGGAACCAGTGGGTCGCGGCCAACTCGGCCGGTACGCCGGTTGTCGATGCCGGTTGCATCTCCGGGCCGGCTGTCTCCGTGAAGGCCGGCTGTATCTCGAGGGGGGCTACCCCCGTGAAGGCCGGCTGCATCTCCAAGACCGGCTGCATCAGCTGATAGGGTAGTCCGGGTCGCGAGCGAGGTGGAAAGCGCCTCGTTCCCGTGGTTTCCCGCCTCGCTCGCGCCCACTCCGAAGGGCTGATGCAACGCTTCTCATTGGTCCGTTCAACTCCCCTCCCCCACACAACCGATGGACGCCCGAAGACAGACTCTCGTTGAGATGATCGAGCAGGTCAGGGACATCCCCATCTATCATCAGTCGATCGAGCAGGGTTTCTTCCCGATTCTGGAGAAGCCTGAGATCGCCAGGGGCTTCCCGGACAATTGGATGACCCCGAGGCTTGCTGAGGCATTGAAGGTGGGCGAGGCGGAGTTCGTGCTCTCGACCGGAACCAATCACGCACGGATGCAGATCATCCGCCCTCCTTTCTTCCTGTTGAAGTCCTACTACCAGCTGTGGAGCGAGCATCCCGACATCGCCATCACCTGGCAGCAGAACTGTCAGCGTGTCTCGATCACCACCGTGCTGGCGACCGAGCACGTGGCTCGACTCAACGCGAGGAAGCGCGGCGCCGAGGCCCAGGCACTTCCAAGCCTCGAGGAGCGTCGACTCGACTCGCGCACGCTCTACCTCAATCTGCGGCTCGATCCGGCGCTCTGGGAGCGTGACGAGGTGGAGCGCATGCTCGATGAGATGACCGTCGTCCAGCAGGCGCATCCGCAGGGCGCGTATCACCTCGACTGCGACAGCTACCACCTCGCGCATCTGGTGCGGAAGGCCCGGGACTGGGGCTCATGGCAGCGCTTTCCAAAACCGGCCAGCATCATTCACGCCTACGAGTACACGCCGAAGAACGTGCAGCGGTTCTTGCGGCAACATTTCGACTGCCCGATCATCGACCTGTTTGGCAGCACCGAGCTGGGGTATCTGTATTACAGCGATCGCCACGGACGGTACTGGCCCTACCTCGACAAGATGCACCTGGAGCTGATCCCCGTCGAAAAGGACAGCACGATCTACAGCATCATCGTCTCGAGCCTGCGCAACCCCTACATGCCACTGATTCGCTATCGCTCCGGCGATTGCGCCGAGACGGTCGATGGCTCCCCCGACCCGCTTCGGATTCGCCGGTTCTGCGGGAGGGAGCGGGAGCTGTTGCGGCTCGAGCACGGGGGGGTGATCTCCCAGGCGGATCTCGATGACTGGATCGCCGACGCCACACCCTCCATCTTCCTCTATCAGCTCCACCTGAGGACGCCGCGACAGGCACGATTGCTGTACACCACCTTCGACAACAGGCCCATCGAGCCGACCGTGGCGCGCGAGCTGCGACAAAGAAGCCTGGAGGTCGCCGGTCTCGAATGCGAACTCGAACATCGCGAGCACATCGCGATCGGCAAGTCCGGGAAGTACGCCTGGCTGGTGCGGGAATCCGAGATGACAGGACAAGGTGGCGCATGAATTCCAATCCATCCAAGGTGACGACCGACGCGCTCAGGGCATTGCTCGATGACGCGCTCTTCTCCGGCGTCGTGCGGCACTTCGTGCGGACCACCGGCGAGGAGCCCACGTACGTCGAGCGGCAGGTCATCGAGTGCCTGAAGTACCTGTACCTGATCTCGCGCCATCCGGAGCGGCTGGCCGGGCTGTTCCTGCCCGTGGAGCAGGCGCTCGATGAGGTCTGGCACTATCTGATCTTGCAGACCCGGGAGTATCGGCAGCTGTGCGAGGAGCGTCTTCCGGGACGCTTCTTCATCCATCACCGCAGCCTGCCGTACGAGGACTACCAGCGGAGCCAGCCTGGCCGGGAGCAGATGCTCGAGGAGGCCCTGCGCTGGCTGCCACTGTATCGCGACGAGTTCGGTCCCTTCGACGAGGGCGCACTCCCCCACTGGACGATGGTGCGCTTCCTCCACCAGCAGCTGGGCCTTTCCCTGGCTGGTATCGCGGAGCTCGAAGCGGAAGACCTGGACGCACAACCCGCTGCGGAGCACGTTCGGTGATCCTCCGAGCTCCGCGGGCCGCCCCCGCCACATCCATCAACACGCGGGTCCTGCTGCTGTGTCAGGTCGTGGGGCTCGCCAGCGCGGTTTCGATCCAGTTCGTCGGCAGCCTGGTGGGTAAGTGGCTCGCGGTGGATATACGGCTCGCGACCCTGCCGGTGGCCGTGATGGTGCTGTCCTCGGCGCTGGGCACCTGGCCCGCCAGCCAGCTGATGCGCCACTTCGGACGCAAACGCTGCTTCATCGCCTCGGCGCTGCTGGCCGCCGGCTGCCTGGCGCTCGCCGCACGAGCGGTGCACCGGTTCGATTTCTGGCTGTTCTGCGCAGCCGTCTTCGGTGTCGGTCTGCACGGCTCCTTCGTGCAGCAGTATCGTTTCGCGATCCTCGAGGGGCAGCAGAGCAGCAGGGCCCCGCGCCTGCTGACCCTGATCCAACTCGCCAGCGCCGTGGGCATCTTTCCCGGCATCTCGCTCTTCGGCCTGCTGGAGGGAAGGACGTCCGATTATGTGCCCCGGGTCCTGCTGATCCTGGCCTTGCTCCAGGTCCTGGCCGCGCTCTCGTTGCTGCTGTACCGACCGCAAGGCGCGTTCGTCACCGAGGTTTCCGCCACGCCCGACGCACGCGCTCGCGCGTTGTATTGGCCGATGGTGGCCATGGGCGCCGGTGCCTTCCTGGTGATGAGCCTGCTCATGGTACCCACGCCCTTGCAGATGTGTGGCTTCGAGCAATACATGATTCAGGAGGCGAGCTGGGTGATACAGGTGCACCTGCTGAGCATGTACCTGCCCTCGCTGTCGATCAGCGCCATTCTGAAAAGAGTGTCGATCGCATGGTTGCAGGGATTGGGGCTGCTCTTCCTGCTCGTGGGGTTCCTGATCAGCTGGGTTCCCGGCATGGGAGGGCACATGCTCGGACTGGCGCTGGTCGGTGTGGGCTGGTGTTTCGTGTTCGTGACCGCGACGACCCTGGTGGCGCGCAGTCGCTCGGGTCCCGAGCGCTTTCGTGCACAGGGACTCAATGACCTGTGCGTCTTCGCCGCCAGCGGCGCGGCGTCACTGACGTCCGGGGCCCTCCTGTCGGCGCTGGGGTGGAGCGGTTTGCTGAACCTCGGCCTGCTGCTGGTCCTGGGTTTGATGGCACTCGCCTGGCACGTCCATCGCACCGCCACACCGTGAGCGAACGCTTGTGGAGCACCTGGGCTTGCCCTCGGCAGGCATCCCCCAAGTCCCAGGAGAAACCCATACAAGACGTACCGCGGGACGCACCACGGAACCTTCCTGGGCGTGGCGCCGACCGGCCGGAAGATTCGACCGGCCTGGCTCTCCCGATCGTGCACCCCAAGCCGGAGGAGTGACCGAAGAACCACCCGAGCAAGTGGATTACCGACGCCGCCGTCATCGAACGGCACCGCGGCAATCCCTGAGTGGAATCCGGTCTGCCACGCACTCAACCATCGCGCGGCCGTCGCCGTTCTTCCGCTTGTCACGCGCGGTAAAACTGCTCATGGTGGCGTGATGCCCAGGATGACGCGGGATCATCGTGCCTTGCATGGAGCGGAGAGGCCCACTCCCCACATCCGGGGCCCCACCAAGAACTGAGAGGGAAGGGGTTGGCCTCCCTCGCTCCCACCCACACCTCGAACGATGCCGCTTCTTGCTCTCTTGATCATCCCCGTGGTCTCCGGCGCCATCGCGGCGCTGCTGCCCACGAGTGCCCGCAACCGCGCCGCCGGGCTCGCGGGCCTCACCGCCCTGGTGGGGCTGGTGGGGGTGGCGCTCCATTTCCCGAGAGTCCAAGGGGGAGGCCTGTTGGTCGAGCGTCTCCCGTGGGTGCCCTCGCTGGGGCTCGAGCTGGTGCTGAGGCTCGATGGCCTCTCATGGACGTTCTGCATGCTCGTCCTCGGCATCGGCGCGCTGGTGATGCTGTATGCGCGGTACTACCTCTCGCCGTCGGATCCCGTGCCAAGGTTCTTCGCATTCCTCCTGGCCTTCATGGGCGCGATGCTGGGGGTGGTCCTCGCGGGAAACCTGCTGCTGCTGGCGTTCTTCTGGGAGCTGACCTCCCTCTTCTCGTTCCTGCTCATCGGCTATTGGAACCAACGCAAGGACGCCCAGCGCGGGGCCCGGATGGCGCTCACGGTCACCGGGATGGGGGGGCTGTGCCTCCTCGCCGGGCTGCTGGTGCTCGGCGAGATGGCAGGCAGCTACGAATTGGAGGTCGTCCTCGGGAGCTCCGAGCGACTCGAGGCCCACCCGCTCTACCTGGTGGCCCTCTGCCTCATCCTCCTCGGCGCGTTCACCAAGAGCGCCCAGTTTCCCTTCCATTTCTGGCTCCCGAACGCGATGGCGGCACCGACGCCGGTGTCGGCGTATCTGCACTCGGCGACCATGGTGAAGCTGGGCGTGTTCCTGCTGGCGCGCCTGTGGCCGGTGCTGTCGGGGACGGAGAGCTGGTTCTGGCTCGTCGGGTCCGCTGGGCTCGTCACGCTGCTGTTCGGCGCGTGGGCGGCGCTGTTCCAGCGCGACCTGAAGGGGCTGCTCGCATACTCCACCATCTCGCATCTCGGGTTGGTGATGCTGCTGCTCGGGCTCAACAGCCCGCTCGCGGCGGTGGCGGCGGTGTTTCACCTCATGAACCACGCGGCGTTCAAGGCCTCGCTGTTCATGGCGGTGGGGATCATCGATCATGAGACGGGGACGCGGGACATCCGGCGGCTGTCGGGGCTCTTCCGCCAGATGCCCATCACCGGGACGCTCGCGGTCGTAGCCACGGCGGCGATGGCGGGAGTCCCGCTGCTCAATGGCTTCCTGTCGAAGGAGATGTTCTTCGCGGAGACGGTCTTCGTCGACGCCATTCCCGCCGTCCAGTGGGGCCTGCCGATCGCGGCGACCCTGGCGGGCATGGGGAGCGTCGCCTACTCGCTCCGGTTCGCGGCGAAGGTGTTCTTCGGACCCGCCAGCGCGCGGGACACTCCGCGCGTCCCGGAGGAGCCGCCCAAGTGGATGCGCGTCCCCGTGGAGGTGCTGGTCCTCATGTGCCTGGTCGTGGGCATCGCGCCAGCCGTGTCGATCGGGCCCCTGCTCGATGCCGCGGCCCGGCAGGTCGTGGGTGGACCCCCCCCAGCGTACAGCCTCAAGATATGGCATGGATTCACTCCTCCGCTGCTGATGAGCGCGCTGGCGCTCGGCGGTGGCGGAGTGTTGTACCGGGTGGCCCAGCGGCTGGAGGCCGTGCGAGAGCGCCTCGGTGGTCGCATCCTGGCGCGGTTGGATGGTGCGAGGCTCTTCGCGTCACTGCTGACGCGGCTCACCCTCTTGAGCAGATGGACCCGTCGCTGGCTGCTCACCACGGGACTTCAGCGGCAGCTGTTGGCGATGGTGGTGGTCACGCTGAGCGTGGGCGTCCTGGCGCTGTGGGGTGGCATTGGCAAGGGGGAGCGTCCACTGGTGCCTCTCTCGCCGACGTTCATCGCGTTGTGGAGTATCGGAGGTGTGGCGGCGTTGGGGGCCGCATGGCAGGCGAAGTTCCACCGGCTCGCCGCGCTCATGCTGTCGGGGACCGCGGGCGCGGTGAGCTGCGTCACGTTCATCTGGTTCTCCGCGCCGGACCTCGCGCTCACCCAGCTCACCGTCGAAGTGGTGACGACACTGCTCATCCTGCTCGGGCTCCGATGGCTTCCGCCGCGAGAGCCGACCCGCGGCGTGTACGATGCGCACACCGCGAGGGTTGCCAAGGGCCGGCGAGCCCGCGACTTCATCATCGCGGTGAGTGCCGGCAGTGGAATGGCGATCCTGGCATACGCGGTGATGACGCGAGACTTCCCCGAGCGCACCTCGTTCTTCCTCGAGAACTCGCTGAGTGGCGGAGGCGGGCGGAACGTGGTGAACGTGATGCTGGTGGACTTCCGCGGGTTCGACACCTTCGGGGAGGGCGTGGTGCTGTCGCTCGTCGCGCTCACCGTCTACGCGCTCCTGCGGCGCTTCCGGCCGGCGACCGAGGTCATGGCGCTTCCTCCGCAGCAGCAGGTACTCCCGGCGGACTTGCAGACGGATCTGGTGAACCCGCGCATGGCGCGGGACACCGCGGTGGGGTACCTGATGGTGCCGGCGGTGCTGGTTCGCCTGCTCCTGCCCGTGACGGGTGTGGTGGCGGCGTTCTTCTTCCTGCGTGGGCACAACGCGCCCGGCGGCGGCTTCGTGGCGGGGCTGGTGATGTCGGTGGGCTTCCTGCTCCAGTACATCGTTTCCGGAACCGCTTGGGTCGAGGAGCGCCTGCGCCTCGCGCCGCGTGCGCTGATCGGGATCGGGCTCCTGCTGGTCCTCGGCACGGCCGCGGGGGCATTCGTGGTCGGCTATCCGCTGCTCACCTCGCACACCCTCCACCTGAGCGCTCCGGTACTGGGAGAGCTCCACATCGGGAGCGCGATGTTTTTCGATCTGGGCGTGTTCTGTCTGGTGCTGGGCTCCACGTTGCTCATCCTCGTGGCGCTCGCTCACCAGTCGATCCGCGCGCACCGGGCCTCGGGAGGTGAATGATGGAAGTGGTACTCGCGATCGCCATCGGAGTGTTGACCGGCTCTGGCGTGTGGCTCCTTCTGCGGCCCCGCACGTTCCAGCTCGTCGTCGGCCTGTCGCTCATCTCCTACGCCGTCAACCTCTTCATCTTCAGCATCGGAGGCCTGGCCATCGACAAGGAGCCCATCCTCGTCGATGGCGTCCCGCGGGATCTCGTGCACTACACTGACCCGGTACCCCAGGCGCTCGTGCTGACCGCCATCGTCATCAGCTTCGCGATGACGGCGCTCCTCCTGGTCGTCATCCTGGCCTCGCGCGGGATGACGGGGACCGATCACGTGGACGGCACCGAGGCATGACGGCGCTCGCTCAATCCTTGATGCCACACCTGATCGTGGCGCCCATCCTCCTGCCGATGCTGACGGCGGCGATGATGCTCCTGCTGGGCGAGGGCAGGCGCCCCGCCAAGCTGGTGCTGGGGATGAGCTCGGCGCTCTTGGGGCTTGCCGTCGCGGTGACGCTGCTGGCGTGGGTACAGGAATACGGCGTCGTGGCCTACCTCCCCGGCAACTGGCCGGCGCCGTTCGGGATTGCGCTCGCGGTGGATCGCCTCTCGGCCGAGATGCTGGTGTTGACCTGGGTCCTCGGCGCCTGCGCCTTGTCCTTCGCCTCCGTGCGCTGGCACCGCGCGGGCGTTCATTTCCACCCGCTCTCGCAGTTACAGCTCATGGGGCTGTCCGGCGCGTTCCTCACGGCGGACGTCTTCAATCTCTTCGTCTTCTTCGAGATCCTGCTCGCCGCCTCCTACGGCCTGTTGTTGCATGGGTCCGGAAGATCGCGAGTCCGAGCGGGCGTGCATTACGTGGCCATCAATCTCGCCGCCTCGTCACTCTTCCTCATCGGAGCATCGATGATCTATGGCATCACGGGGACACTCAACATGGCGGAGCTCTCCGCGCGCCTGTCCGAGGGGGCCGTGGCCAACCGGCACCTCATCGACGCGGGAGCGGCCATCCTCGCGGTGGCCTTCCTGGCCAAGGCGGCGGCCTGGCCGCTCAACTTCTGGCTCGTTCCCGCCTACGCGTCGGCGACTCCACCCGTGGCGGCGTTGTTCGCCGTGTTGACGAAGGTCGGCATCTACGCGCTGGTGCGGCTGTGGACGCTGATGTTCGCCGGGGGTCCGCTGGCGGGATTCGGTGCGGACGGGCTGTTCGTGTTCGGGCTGGTCACCGCGGTGCTCGCGGCCCTGGGGATGATCGCCTCGCATCGGCTCGCGAGTCAGGCGGCCTGGGGGGTGGTGGTCTCCGCCGGGACGCTCCTGGCGGCGCTTGGATTTGGCGAGGAGGCCGTCCTCGGCGGCGCGGTGTTCTACCTGGTGAGCTCCACGCTCGCCTCCAGCGGGTTCTTCCTGCTCGTTGATCTCGTCGAGCGCTGGCGCGTGGGCGCGACCGTCGTGGATGAGGCGCCCTTCCTGAGCGCGACGCTCGAAGCGCAGGAGGTCAACCTCGACGATGAGGAGGAGCCGCTCGTCGCGCTGCCGTTCCCCGCGTCCACCGCCTTGATGGCGCTGGCGTTCGTCGCGTGCGCGCTGCTCATCTCAGGCCTGCCTCCCCTGTCGACCTTCGTCGGCAAGCTCGGCATGTTGTCGGCGGCGCTCGCGGTGCGTGAAGAGACAGGGTCCGTTCCCACCCGCGCATGGCTGTTCGTCGGCGGGCTGCTGGGGTCCGGTCTGCTCGTCCTCATCGCGCTCACGCGAACGGGAATCCGCACCTTCTGGTCGGAGATGCAGCGCGAGCCGCCTCGGGTTCGGGCGGCGGAGGGATTGCCCGTGGTGGCGCTCCTCGCCGCGTGCGTAGCGTTGACGCTCGCGGCCGCCCCCACGATGGAGCTCGCGCGTGCGACGGCGCAGTCCCTCTATGACCGCCGCGGGTACACCCATGCGGTCCTTGGCGCCAGGGTGCGGATGCCGACCCCGGCGCCGGAGGCTGCGCGATGAGGTGGCTCCTTCCTTCGCCCGTGCTCTCGGTTGCGCTGTTCCTGCTCTGGATACTGCTGATGCAGTCGTTGAGCGCGGGGACGCTGGTGCTCGGCGCCGTCCTGGCGATCTTCTGGCCCGCGGTGACGGTCCGTCTCAGGCCCGCCCCGGTGCGGTTGCGCAGGCCCTTCGTCATGGCACGCCTGTTCGGCCGGGTCGTGCTCGAGATGCTGCGGTCGAACGCCGAGGTGGCGTGGGTCATCCTCACGCGACGCTCGCGCGACATCCCCTCCGGCTTCGTCCACATTCCGCTCGAGCTGCGGGATCCGAGCGGATTGGCCGTGCTGGCGATGATCATCACGTTCACGCCGGGAACCGCCTGGGCACAGCTCTCGGCGGATAATCGCGTCCTGTTGTTGCACGTACTCGCCATTCAAAACGAGGAGGACCTGGTGGCCCTCATCAAGCGTCGCTATGAACGTCCGCTCATGGAGATCTTCGAATGAGCCCGCTGCTCTCCTGGTTACTGGCATTCGCCCTCGGCTGTCTCACCCTCGCGATGATGCTGGCCCTCGCACGAATGATCATCGGGCCCAGGGCGGAGGACCGCGTGTTGGCGTTCGACTGCCTGTACGTGAACACGATGCTGGTCATCCTTTCGCTCGGGCTCATCTACCGCAGCAGTTCCTACTTCGAGGCGGCCCTCCTCATCGCCCTCTTCGGGTTCGTGGGCTCCACGGCGATGTCCAAGTTCCTCCTGCGCGGGGAGCTCATCGAATGAGCGCGTCGACGCCTCCGTGGGTGGATGCACTGACCGGGCTGCTCGCGGCGACGGGCGCGCTGGCGGCACTTATCGGCTCGTTCGGGGTCCTGCGCCTGCGGAGCTTCTTCCAGCGAGTCCACGCGCCCACCTTGGGCACGACGTTGGGAACCTGGTGCCTCACACTCGCGACGGTGGTGCAGGTCTCCTTCGAGCACGGGCAGCTCTACGTCCATGCGCTGCTCATCTCGGTGTTCATTGCCCTCACCGGACCTGTCACTACCTTGCTCCTGATGCGCGCCGCGGTGTTCAGGGGGCGCCTGCGGGGCATGGAGATTCCGGTGCCCACCGTGGACGATCCCCCCGCTGAATGACGCCCTCCACAGGGCCCCCATGCGTCCTATGCGTACCTTCGATTCGAAGGTCGCCTTCGCCGTGCACAGGCGCGACAGGGCCTCCCACCGCGCCCGCCTGGATGTCGATCGGGATGTTCGGCGCGACGCTGGGGGTCGGGACTACGTTGCCTTACCGGGAGCGCGCATGGCTCCGAAGACGAGCTCCCGGAAGTAGCGCGCACCCTCATCGGCATGCGTGCGCTCGTGCCAGAGGAGGTGCATCTGAAAAGGCGGTGGGGCCACGGGCAGCTCGAGGATCCGCAGGGGCAGGTGTTGGGCGAGTGACTCCGCCAGGAGGCGCGGCATGCCGGCGATCAGGTCGGTGGTCGCGGCGATCATCGCCGCCGCGGCGAAGCTGGGAGCCACCAGGGAGACGGACCGCCGCAGGCCGTGCCGTTGGAAGAAGCCTTCGATGAGGCGGTGCCCTACCCCTGGCCCTTCGATGGAGAGCCAGATGTCCACGTGCCGCAGGTCATTGAACATCTGCCGCGACAGTCGCTTGCCCACCTTGGGGTGATCCCGGCGGACCACCATCACCGCTTCGTCGCGATACAGCGCCTTCGCGTGCAGTCCCGGCCCGGCGGCCTCGATCGGACCAATGACGGCATCCACCTGTCCGCTGGCGAGTCCATCGCTGGCCTCGAGCTGGTCGATGCTGACGATCCTCAGCGTCGCGCGAGGCATCCGCGCCGTGAAGGCCGCGGCGATCCTGGGGACCCGTGCCATCTGGTCATTGTCCGAGCACGCCAGCGTGAACATCCGGTCTGTCTGAGCGGGCACGAAGGGGGCGGCGGCTCCTTCCAGCGCCCCTTGCAGCTCCCTGAGCGCGGCTCGAAGGCGCGGGGCCAGCTCGGTGGCCCGGCGTGTGGGCACCAGGCCGCGCCCATGGCGGACCAGCAGGGGATCTCCCAGGAGGCCGCGCAGTCGTCCGAGCGCATTGCTGACGGCCGAGGACGTCACGTGCAGCGACGCCGCGGCCTTCGCCACGCTCTTCTCCTCGAGGACGGTGTGCAGCACGAGGAGCAGGTTCAGGTCGAGGGAGGACAGGTTCATGGTGGTGTACGATAGGATCACGAATCATCACGGCAAGTGAATCGGGTCTCCGCGTATGAAAGCCATGAACGGAGGCCGAGAGACATGCGCAGAGTGCTGATCGTGGGGGGAGGCATCGCGGGACCGGTTCTGGGAATGTGGCTGAAGCGGTTGGGGCTGGAGGTCTCCATCACCGAGGCCCGGCCGACGGCCGCGGTGGGGGAAGGCGCCTTCCTGGGTGTCGCTCCCAACGGGATGAATGCCCTGGAGCCGTTGGGAGTGGCCGCCGCCGTGGCCGCCGCGGGAACCGCGTGTGAAGCATTCCAGTTCATCAATCGAAGGGGGGAGTCCATCGGGTCCATTGATCGCAGCGGGGATGCGAGCGCGTTCGGCAGGCCCCTGACGATGATCCGGCGTGGGCAGTTGAACGCGATCCTGGCGGAGGAGGCCGCTCGGCAGGGTGTGGAGATCCGGTGGGGCCAGCGGCTCGTGGCGGTGGACGAGTCCCACCCGAACCATGTCATTGCGCGCTTCGAGGATGGCTCGGAGTCGTCCGCGGACATCCTCATCGGCTGTGATGGGCTGCGCTCCCGGGTACGGTCGCTGCTCCTCCCAGACGCCCCGGCTCCGAGCTTCACGGGGCTCCTCGATTACGGAGGCTTCGCCCGGGGCGTCCAGGTGCCGGTACCGCCAGGCGTCAACCTCATGCTCTTCGGGCGGCGGGCGTTCTTCGGCATCTTCGTCACCCCGTCAGGGGAGAGCTGGTGGTTCCACAACGGTGCGCCCGAAAGCTCGGACCTGGAGGCACTCCGAAAGCGCTCGGATCCTGCCCGGGAGCGTGAACGGCTCCTGGAACTCCATCGGGAGGATCCGCCGTGGGTCGGCGATGTGATTCGCGCCACGCCGACGCTTCTGGGACCCTGGCCCATCTACGAGCTGCAAGCGATGCCGCGGTGGCACGCGGGCCGAGTCTGTTTGCTGGGGGATGCCGCTCATGCCATGTCTCCGAGTGCGGGTCAGGGCGCGTCCCTCGCCATGGAGGATGCACTGGTGCTGGCCCAGTGCCTGCGAGACATCGACACCCCGGCGAAGGCCTTTGCCGCCTTCGAGAAGGCCCGTCGTCCCCGGGTGGATGCCATCTTCCGCGCCGCGCGCCGGAACGGGAGCGGCAAGGCCGTGAGCGGCGCGTTCTCGGAGTGGTTTCGAGATCGACTGCTACCTCTCTTCTTGCGGCTCGGCGCCTCCAGCCAATCGAAGATGTACTCGTATCGCCTGGAGTGGGAAAAGACCACTTGAGCCAGTTCGCCCGGCTGCCACTGCCGACTTCGGCGGAAGAAAAACCCCGGGTCGCCTGATGGCGCCCGGGGCACTCTACTTCCAGTGGAGGCGGCGGGAATCGAACCCGCCGATGTATGAGTCTGCCCCGATTTCGTGGGCACACCCGATGACTCGGTTGGTGCCGCGGGCGGTGCTGGCCGGTGGGGTGGAACACGTGCCGCTCAACTCAGCTGGCGCCGGAGGATGTTCACGTGGCGAATTTCGAGGCAAGCTGATGCAAGAACCCGTCAGGAGGTACGATCGAAATCATGGGCGCAATCGACCCCAGCCGCATCCGCAACATTGCAAATCACACCCTGGAGAAGGCGCTCTCGAAGAGTTCGACGGAGCCGTTGTCGCTCGAGCCCCTCTCGAACGCGTCGCTCACCGAGGCGCCCGTCGAAGGGTCAAGCGGTGAGCTGCGCACCGAGCTGTCGTTCACGATCCCGAACAGCTCAGAGCCTCGAGTGGTCGCCGCGACGACTGATCCAGCGCGTCTCGCCTTCGAGCAGTTTGCAAGCAAGCTCGGCGTCAAGCACAGCCTGTGTAGCAACATTGAAGACCCCCACACCGTGCGCCTGGTGCTCGTCGCTCAGGGCCCCGAAGCGAAGGTTCGTGCGTTCACCCGGGCCGCTGTCGAGTTTCTGAGGGAGTGACGTCGTCTGCCGTCTCGGTGCGCGGCAGGGGTCTGGGCCTCTTGGCTCTCTTGGGCCTCAACACCACGCGGCCTGGAGTGGCCCTCGCGCTGGGCCAACCGTGCAACGTGCGCATCATCGGCGAGGTGATCGGCCACCCTGCGCGCTGGGAGGAGGCCTCGGCGTAGGACTCTCGGCGGCAGATGCTGGCCCGCGGCTGGCCACCCAAAGCCGTGGAGGAGGTCACCGCGGCCGCGGCGCGCACGTTCCTCTCCTGAGTCGGGGTGACGCGCATCCGAGGGCACGCACGCGCCTATATTGACAGTGCCCTGTCCATTTGGCAGATCACTGTCCATGTCGAAGCTCACGGTGGCAGGCGAGGTCTTCACGGAAGTGGTGCTGGAGGTCTTCCGCATCAACGGTCTGGCGCTGGAGGCGGGAGACGCGCTGACGGAGCCCCTGGGGCTCAGCAGTGCGCGCTGGCAGGTGCTCGGAGTGGTGGACCACGAGCCGGCGCCGGTGGCGAACGTGGCGCGCATCATGGGGCTCGCCCGTCAGAGCGTGCAGCAGACCGCCGACGCGTTGGAACGGGATGGCTTCATCGAATACACGGAGAACCCGCACCACCGCCGCGCGAAGCTCATCACGATGACTCCCCGGGGCCGGGAGGCGCTCCGCAAGGTGGAGGCTCGCCAGGCCGCCTGGGCCAACCAGCTCGCGGCGAAGCTGGACGCGAAGACGCTGCGGGCCGTGGCGGAAGGCCTGCGCCAGGTGCGGCAGTGCATCGAAGAGGCCGCGGCGCCCACCACCGATAACCGAAGTGGAGGTACCCGATGAGCGGCACGTCGACGATTCCCCTCCTCCCCTGTGTCTCGCTCGACGAGACGTTGGACTTCTACCGGGCCCTGGGCTTCGAGGTGACATACCGGCAAACTGCCCCCAACCCATACGCCGTGGTGTGCCGCCAGGACTTCGAGCTGCACTTCTACGGCCTCAAGGGGCTGGAGCCCGCGTCCTGCCACAGCACGTGCCTGGTGGTGATGCCGGAGGTGAAGCCCCTGCACACGGCCTTCGCCGAGGCCCTGCGCCGCGCGCTTGGCAAGCTGCCCGTGTCCGGCATTCCCCGCCTCACGCGGATGAAGCCGGGCCAGGGCCGGTTCACCCTGGTCGACCTGAACGGCAACTCGGTCATCTTCGTGCGGCGCGAGAAGGCCGGAGCCAGCCGCGGCGAGGAGTATCCGTCCTGGAAGGAGTCCGACTCCCGGCTGGCGAAGGCGGTGGCCGCGGCCGCCCGCCTGCGGGACTTCAAGACGGACGACGCCGCGGCGGCGAAGGTCCTCGACGTGGCGCTCGCCCGAAACGAGCCCGCCCCTCCTGTCGACCGTGCCCGCGCCCTGGCGGCCCGCGCCGAGCTGGCGGTGGCCCTGGGGGACGAGGCACGCGCCCGCGCCCTGCGCGCAGAGCTCCAGAAGGTCCCCCTGTCCCCAGAGGAAAGCCAGCGCTTCCAGGCAGAGCTGGGGGCCGCGGAGGGCCTGGAGCGCGCGCTCCGGTAGCGGGACTTCATGTTACTGCGCGTTCACCTTGAAGAGCTCCACCGCGGACTGGTTGGTGTTATTGGCTCCGCCCACCAGGAGGACCGTGTAGGCATCAAGCGACGTGGCCGTGTGATTGTAGCGGCCCACGCCCAGGGACGTCGTGGACTTCCAGGTGCCCGTGCGCGGGGAGTAGACCTCGGACGAGGAGAGGATTCCCGTCTGGCTGTTGAAGCCCCCGGTCACCACGACCAGGTCTCCAATCACGCGCGTGGCTGTGTGCGCCTGGCGCGGGGCGTTCAGAGAGCCCTGGACGGTCCAGGTGTAGGTGGCGAAGTCGAACAGCTCCGTCGAGATCCCCTGCGTCCAGGCCTGGGTCGAGCCGCCCACCACCAGCAGCTTGCCATTCTCCAGCAGCGTGGCCGAGTGCAGGGTGCGGCCCGTGCTCATGCTCGGCATCGCGCTCCACATGCGCGTGGCGGGGTCGTAGAGCTCCACGGAGGACAGGGTGTTGCCGTTCTCATCGGTTCCGCCCGTGACCAGGACCCGGCCATTCTTCATCAGGGTCATGGTGTGGCCACGGCGGGCCGTCTGGAGCGGGCCGGCCGGGGACCACTGGTTCGTGGTGGGGTCATACAGCTCGGCCGAGGCCAGCACGGGGCCCGAGCTCTCGCTGGAGCCTCCCCCCGCCACCAGCACCCGCCCCTCCGGCAGCGTGACGGCGGCGTGGTTGTAGCGCGGGGTGCTCATGGGGCTCGCCAGCGACCAGCGCTTCAGCGCGGGGTCATACAGCTCTTCGCTCGCCGACGCGGTACCGCCCGCGATGAGCACCTTGCCGTTGTGCAGCACGGTGGCCGTGTGGCCACGATGGGTGGTGATGCTGTTGCCCACGGTGGACCAGGCCGCCTGCTGGGGGTCGTACTCCTCCGCGGCGGTGTTGAAGCCACCGGTCACCAGCACCCGGCCATTCTGCAGCAGGGTCGCGGTGTGCAGCAGCCGGGGCTGGGGCGTATTGCTGACGGACGACAGGGTCGGCTGGAAGGGGTAGACCTTCACCTGCCGGGTGGCGGTGCTCTCGTTGCCGGCGCGATCGGAGCCCCGATAGGTAAGGGTATAGATGCCTGGCACTCCGGTGTTGACGCTGCCGGAGCTCTGAGCCCGAGTCTCCCACCGGTAGGACCCGTCACACGAATCATCCACGAGCATGTACCCCGGCTCCTCGAAGATCGCGCCAACGGGAAGGCTCATCTGCAGAGGGCCATCCACCCGCAGGTTGGGGGCATGGGTATCGACCACCGTCCAGACCGTCGAGCAGGACGTCGAGTTGCCGGACAAGTCGGTGGCGGAGATCCATGAGGTGAAGGTATCCGGAATGCCGATGTACTCAATCGGGTAGTCCACGGACTGGAGACCGCAGTTATCACTGAACTGGGGATCGGCATGGTCGAACAGGACGTCCAACCCGCTGTAGACGCACTGGACCGTGATCGCGGAGGGACAGGTCAGGACGGGCGGTTCCACATCGGGTGAGGTGCACGCGGAGCCGCTGGTGGATGCGACGGCCTCCTGGCTGTAGCCGGCGAGGGCGCCCATGAGCGTGACGCAGCGCGCGAGGGAGGGCCATCGGGGAGGGATGTGAAGATGTGTGGGAAGGAAGCGCTTGGGCAGCATCATGGTGTTGAACCTCTCAGGAGGAGCCGGTGTACTCAGATGCACTGGATTGCTTCTCAGCCACAGCACTACTCTGGAGCGCTTGAAACCGGCCTGCGTCCTTCGCTCGGGGTGTGCTCGCTTTGGGCGCAGAGAACACATTGATTATAGAACATCTCCAGGTTGCTCTGAGCTTCCCGGTTATTCCTAAATCCTGAGAAGACCCTGCGCCCAGGCTGCAACGGCTCTGGTGCCTGCGCCTCGGACAAACCTCACGAGGTTCCACGGCGTCTTCGCTCCAGGCGCGCAACCGCAGCACCCTCTCAATGAGCCGTGCCGCGTGAATCCAAGACGTCTGTCGTGGCGACACGCAGGGCCCACCTCTGCAGTGCCTTCTCTTCGGCCCACTGCTTGAGTCTGCTTCTCTCTGTTGTCCACCGGATGATGCGGCCAGTGATGACGCTCGTTGACGCGCTGCGCATTGTGGACGCCCACCCCAGCGGCCTAAAGAACGCCTTGTTGGCACTGTGCCAATACGTAATGGAGGGCTGCGCCATGAGACTGCGGTGGAACTGTGAGTTGGCGTTTTCGAGCTTTCTGATTCTCGCCCTGAGCGCTTCTCGGGCAGACGCGGACCCGTTGCCGTTGTTGGATTCGACGGCCACCCGGTCGCCGTTCTCGGCGGCATGTGCTGGGCAACCGGATTCCACTCCGTTGCCGGTGGATCCGCGCACCCTGGTGGTGCCCGGCGTCAACAAGCCTGGGGCCGCGGTGCAGTTCAATGCCTACTGGGTGGACCTGCACACGCCGCCGGCGCCGTTCGTCTCGACGCTGCCTCCGAATCCGAAGAACTGCGGCGAATTTCGCGCGAGCGTCGCTCGGGGCCGGGCGAACATCGAGACCCGCGCCTACTTCCAGCCCTTCACCAACGCGCTCGCCTACTACAACCTCTATACGCTCTGGGGCTACCTCATCCGCCCCGCCGACTTCGACGAGCAGGTCATCAAACGCTATGGACTCGCGAAGGCGCCATTCCGCAACCCCTACCCGCTGCCGTGGGAGAACCCCAACCTCACCAATGGCGGCAGCGGGCAGCTTCCGCTAGGGCTCATGCAGGAGAAGGACGAGAACGGGCGCTACACGGGAAGAATCAGCTCCGGCTGCTCGGGCTGCCACGATTCGCGGCTCGGGAGCGAACAGGAGGCCGGCTTCGTGTGGGGCCGCTCGAACGACGCGATAGATGCCGGCTTGATCCAATCCGACCTCTTCCGGTCCACGGGCGTGGGGACGGTGCTCCAACTCGCGCCCGTGCCCTGGAGCGTGGGCCGTGGCACGAGTGACGCCATTGGCATCGTCGACCTCCTGCCCGCCCTCTTCGACATGGACTCGCTCGCACTGGTACCGAGCCTGCTCGAGTTCTTCCCATCCCATGCGGGGGGCATGTCCCGCGCGCCCAACTGGTGGTACCGCGCGTTCAAGACTCGCCAGTTCTGGGATGGAGCGCTCACCTCGGACAACGTCCGTTCGGAGATGGCGTTTGGAATCGCGAACCTGGGTCGCACGCCCGCGCAGCGCCGCGCGCTGACCGCCGAGTTCGAGGACAACGACAACTTCTTCATCTCGCTCTCGCCCCCCGTCTACCCCAAGGCGATCAACACCGCACTCGCCGAGCAAGGAGCCGTGCTCTTTCACGAGCGTGACCTCTGGGCGAACGGCGCCAATGCCAACATCCCGAAGACTCCAGGCAATGGCTCCTGCGCGAGCTGCCATGGCGTCTACTCGCCACGCTACGCCGCCAACCCCGCGTACCTGCCCGATCCCCGCCTCAAGGGCATTGCCGGCGTCATCACGCCCATCGAAACCATCCGGACGGATCCGGCGCGCGAGCAACTGATGGCCGACGTGCGTAAGCGCAGAGCCTGGAACACGTCCTTCCTCGCCTACAACGACCAGGCCCCCAACCACGGTCCCTTCTACGACGACCCCATCACCAGCGCACTGCGCCGCGTGCCGCGCAGCGCGTACGACAACGGCCTCGGGCCCGTCTACTCACCCGAAGGGCCGAACACGTGGATCGAGCCGTTCGGCTACATCGCGACGCCACTCTACGGCGCGTGGGCCTCCGCGCCTTATTTCCACAACGGAAGCGTGCCCTCCATCTGGGAGGTGCTGAAGCCGTCGGACCGCCGGGCGGTATGGAAGCGCCAGCAGACCTCCGCCAACGCGCTGGGAACCAACGCGGGTTACGACGCGAGCCATGCCTCGTATGACTTCGCGAAGCTCGGATGGAAGGTGACGGCACTTGCCTGCGGAGATGTTCCGAGCAACGACCCGTTCATCCCCTGCAGCCAGGAAATGGCGACGCCCGACATCCTCTTCGCGAACATCGCCAACCTCGCCGCGAACTACAACTCGCTCGCCTACCAGTCACCGCCGCCCATCACCCAGAAGCAGATTCGCTCGCGGATGATCTTCAATTCGCATCTCTATGGGCTTGGAAATGGCGGGCATGACTTCACGCAATCGCTCACGGACGACGAGCGTTGGGCCATCATCGAATACATGAAGACGCTCTAGATCTCCGGGAAGAGCCGCGGCCTCCGGCTTGAATCCGGCCAGAGGCCGCGGTGATTACAGCGAGTGCAGCAGGTGACCGCCATCGACGGGCAGTGCGACACCGGTGATGAAAGCGCCGGCGTCGCTGGCCAACAGCAGCAGCGCGCCCGAAAGGTCTTCCACCGTACCCAGCTTCTTCGACGGGATATTGTTCTTGAGGTAGGCCTGACCGCGCTCCGACTTGAAGTAGCCTGAATTGATTTCGGTTTCGATGTAGCCGGGACAGAGCGCGTTGACGCGGATGTTGTTGCGCATCAACTCCAGCGCCATGTGACGGGTGAGCTGGATCAGGCCCGCCTTGGACGTGGCATACAGCGATTCACCATAGCCGACACCGATGCCGAGGATCGAGGAGATGTTGACGATGCTGCCGGGCCTGCCGGCCATGCCCGGTTGATCGACGAACGCACGGGCGACGCGCCATGCCGCTTTCAGGTTGGTATCGACGACGTAATCCCAGTCTTCTTCCTGCGTCTTCGCGAAGAGCATCGATCGGGCGACGCCGGCATTGTTGATCAGCACGTCGATGGTGCCAAAGAACCCGCCCGCCTCCTCGAACGCGGCTTTCACGCTGTCGAGATCGGTGACATCCATCGCCACGGTCGCGGCATCACCGCCGGCACTCTTGATGCGCTCGGCCAGATGCCGCAGGCGATCGACACGGCGCGCGGCGACCACCACCTTGGCGCCGGCTTCGGCCAGTACCTGCGCGAAATGCTCGCCGAGACCGCTCGACGCACCGGTTATCAGCGCCACGCGGCCGGTCAGATCAAAACGATTCTTGTTCATGGTGTTCTCCCGCGTTCCTGCCGGTGTCATGGGATCATCGCCACGGCCATCTCCGCGATCGGTCCGGCCAGCGCGCCGTAGTCCATTGCCTTCCTGCTCGACGCATTGCCGTCGAGAGCGCGCTTGTAGACGCCCTGCAGAATCGCGGCGATGCGGAAGAAACTGAAGATGATGTAGAAATCCCAGTTCGGGATTGCCTTGATGCCGGTCAGCTCGCAATAGCGCGCGACATACTCTTCTTCCGAGGGAATGCCGAGTGCCTCGCGGTCGAGACCGCCGAGGCCAGGGATCGCCGCATCCGGCGGCAGGCGCAAATGCATGCATTGATACGCGAGATCCGCCCACGGGTGACCGAGCGTCGACAGCTCCCAGTCGAGCACCGCGACGATGCGCGATTCGGCCGGGTGGAACATGACATTGTCGATGCGGTAGTCGCCGTGGTTCAGCGCGACCTGACCGTCGTCGGCCGGCACGTTGGCGGGTAGCCACTCCATCAGCTTTTCCATTGCCCGCATGGTGCCGGTCTGGCTGGCTCGGTATTGTTCGGTCCAGCGTCTGATCTGACGCTCGAAGTAGTTGCCGGGGCGGCCGTAGTCGGTGAGACCGGTCTGCTCCAGGTTGACCGTATGCATCGCGGCGAGTACGCGCACCATCCCATCGTAGATCGCGCGGCGTTCGGCCGGTGTTTGTTCCGGCAGCGCGCTGTTCCAGAAAATGCGGCCCTCGACGAATTCCATCACATAGAACATCGAGCCGATGACGCTGTCGTCGTCGCACAGTGTAAACATCCCTGGCACCGGCACCTGGGTCGCCGCCAGCGCCTTCATCACACGGTATTCACGGTCGACCGCGTGCGCCGATTTCAACAGCAGTCCGGGCGGCTTCCGGCGCAGTACGTATCTGCTCTTCTCGGTGCGCACCATGAAGGTCGGGTTGGACTGACCACCCGCGAATTTGGTGCATTCCTGAATCGTGCCGAAATCGGCAATCCGCGCAGCCAGATACTTCTGCAGATTTTCGACATTCAGCGTGTCGACTGCCTCAGACATGGATACGCCTCCTCGAAGATTCGTGCACCCACCGGCTGCACAGTTGCTCAAAGCGCTGACAGCTCCTGGATGACCTGCTTGCCGAGCGCCATCATATGGACCTGATCGGGACCATCGGCGATGCGGCACCAGCGTGCGTAGTTGAACGCCTCGGCGAGGAAATAATCCCCGGTCAGACCGCCGGCTCCGTGCAGTTGGATCGCCATGTCGATGACCTCGAAGCCGAGTTGCGGCACCATGATTTTCGCCATCGCAATCAGGTCTTTCGCATCCTTATTGCCGACGCGGTCCATCTTGTCCGCCGCGCGCAGCGTCATCAGGCGGCACATTTCGACCTTGGACGCCATCACCGCGATGGCCTCGCGCACCGAGCCCTGCGTGCTCAGCTTCTTGCCGAAAGCCACGCGATTCTCCACGCGTTTGCAGGCGTATTCCAGTGCGCGCTGGGCGGCGCCGATCACGCGCATGCAGTGATGGATGCGGCCTGGACCAAGGCGGCCCTGGGCGATCTCGAAACCGCGGCCCTCGCCGAGCAGAAGATTCGATTTCGGCACGCGCACGTTGTCGAACACGATTTCGGCGTGGCCGTGCGGCTCCTCCCAGTAACCCAGCGTCGACAGAGGCCGCTTGATGATCATGCCCGGCGTGCCGCGTTCGACCAGTACCTGGGATTGCTGCAGGTGGCGGTTCGGGTTGTCCGGATCGGTCTTGCCCATGACGATGAAGATCTGGCAGTTCTCGTGCATCGCGCCGGTGGCGAACCACTTGGTGCCGTTGATGACGTACTCGTCGCCTTCAGCGCGGATCGAGAGCTCGACGTTGGTCGCGTCGCTGGAAGCCACATTCGGCTCGGTCATGACATAGGCCGAGCGGATCTTTCCTTCCAGCAGCGGTTCCAGCCATTTCTTCTGTTGCTCGGGCGTCGCGTACCGCGCGAACACTTCCATATTGCCGGTGTCGGGCGCGGAGCAGTTGAAGACCTCGGCAGCCCAGAACACGCGGCCCATGATTTCGGCCAGCGGCGCGTACTCGAGGTTGGTCAGGCCGGCGCCGCCGTGCTCGATGCCCGGCATGAACAGGTTCCACAGCCCCTGAGCTTTCGCCCTGGCCTTCAGCTCCTCGACGATCGGCGGCGACGCCCAGCGGTTTTTCTGCACCTGCTGGGTGAACGTGTGTTCGTTCGGATAGACGTGCTCTTTCATGAAGGCATTGAGCCGATTTTGCAGCTCCGTGACGCGGGACGAATGTTGGAAGTCCATGGGTTCCCCTTTGAAAACAATCAGGTGTATGAGAGCAGATGTTCAGCATCCGGGCGCTCCAGATGCGGCTGCGCATTCCATGACTGCAGCCGCACCTTGTCGCCCTTGAACATCAGGCGGGTGATGCCAGTATTCACCATTTGCAGGTTCATGGTGATCATCTGGTCGACGGTGAGGCCGAGCACTTCGCGCACCAGCGCGCTGATGGCGCCGCCGGAACTGATCGCGAGCACGCGCTGCGCGTCGGGCCGGTCGATCATCGCGCGCAGGCTGGCGCGGATGCGGCTTTCGAAGTCGTTCCAACTTTCCGGCAACCGCGGATGCCGCAGCGTGCCGTCGGCCCAGGCGCCGAGGGTCAGGCGCAACTGGCGGTAGAAGACACGCGCGTCCTTGAGGTCTAGCGGCGGTTCGACCGGGCACTGCTCCAGGTGGCAGTCGACCAGAGCGTGAAAGTGATACTCGTTGAGGCCCGGCAGGATTTCGGGCTCGAGGCCGGTGTAGCCGGTCGCCTCCAGCGTCTGGCGGTGGCGCAGCAGCGCTCCGATGACGACGCGGTCGAAGGTCAGACCGCGCATGCGGAACCAGTCCCCCAACCGCTGCGCCTGCTCGACGCCGACTGCCGAGAGCCGGTCGTAGTCATCGGTGCCGAACGAGGCCTGACCGTGCCGCACCAGATAGATTTCGCCCATATCGCCGCCGTTGTTCCGCTGCCGCGAGCCTGGGGGACTTGCATATCACGCAGTGGCTCGGATGAAGTCCCTTGGCCGCGCGCGTCCAGCCCCCGATGACGCAACACGTCGGACACCAGGCATGGCCTCGCAGGCAGCACTTCAAAGACTGTTGCTGTTGACACGGTGCCAACAAGCCCCCATCATCACGCGAATAGAGGCCCCACTCATGAGCTACCAACACATCCGGTCTTCGGTTGCGGATCGGGTCGCTACCCTGGAGTTGAA
Organism: Archangium violaceum; assembly: GCF_016887565.1. Taxonomy (NCBI): domain Bacteria; kingdom Pseudomonadati; phylum Myxococcota; class Myxococcia; order Myxococcales; family Archangiaceae; genus Archangium; species Archangium violaceum. The sequence continues at coordinate 3,444,950 of NZ_CP069396.1, read as the reverse complement.
CCGTCCCGAAGCGAGGAACGGATTCACCGTGACCATGGCGGACGAGCTCGCCGACGCGCTCGGTGACGCCGACGCAAACGAAGACGTGCGCGTGGTCATCCTCACCGGCGCTGGCAAGGACTTCTGCGTGGGCGCGGACCTGAGCGGCCGCTCGTTCGAGGTGTCGAATATCAACCATCTGGAGCGCGGCTGGGTCGAGCCGGCGACCCGGGTGACTCGCAAGATGTTTGCGCTGCGCAAGCCGGTCATCGCCGCCGTCCGCGGCGCCGCGGTGGGCGTGGGCTCGACGATGATCCTCCCCGCGGACTTCCGCCTCGCCGCGAAAGACAGCCGCTTTGGCTTCGTCTTCAGCCGGCGTGGCATCTATCCGGAAGCGGGCTCGTGCTGGTTCCTGCCGCGCCTCGTCGGAATGGGGCGCGCGCTGGATTGGATGGTGAGTGGCCGTCTGATCCAGGCGGAAGAGGCGCTCGGCGCGGGCCTGGTCCAGTCCCTCCACGAGCCGGGCGCGCTGCTCGATGCCGCCCATGCGCTCGCCCGCGAGCTGGTCGAGACCACCGCGCCGGTGTCCGTGGCCGTCATCCGGCAGGCCCTCTACCGGATGAGCGCGCTCCCTTCGCCCGAGCCCGCCTTCGCACTCGACAGCCAGCTCATCGCGAGCTGTGCCCAGAACGCGGACGCCGAGGAGGGCGTGATGTCGTTCCTGCAGAAGCGGCCCGCGAAGTTCCCCCGAACGTTGGAGCGGGACCTGCCGGCGTTCCTGCCCTGGCGGGAGCAAAAGTCATGAGCCCAGCCGTTGCTCCTCGCTGGAAACGGCTCGAGCCGGATACGCGCAGGGAACAGATTCTGGAGTGCGCCACGCGGCTGTTCGGCGAGCGCCCGTACGCGGAAGTCTCCACCACGGACATCGCCCGGGAGGCGGGCGTCGCCCGGGGATTGCTCAATCACTACTTCGGGCAGAAGCGGGATCTCTATTTGAAGGTCGTGAAGAGGATGCTGCTCATGCCCGGCCTGGACGAGAGTGTGCCCATGACGGGAACCTTGCGGCAGCGGGTGGAGCGCAGTGTCGAGTGGTACCTCGATACGGTGGCGACCCACGGAAAGACCTATGTGGCGGTTACCGGCGCGGGGGGCATCGGCGCGGATCCGGAGGTCGAGCGCATCATCTCGGAGGCGGACGACGTGGCCGCCGCGAAGACGCTCGAGTTCCTGGGTCTCAAGGTCGAGGTCGGAAGTGACGCGCGGCACCGGGCGATGATGCGCTCCTACGGCGGGCTGGTGAAAGCCACCATCCGCGAGTGGATCCGCGGCGGGACACTCTCGCGCGAGGACGCGCACCTGCTCCTGAGCGAAGCGCTCATCACGATCGTGCGCGACGTATTCCCCCAGCTCCATCACGACGCCCACCCCGAGCACGGAGACTCCCGGGGGTCGGGGTCAGGGCGCAAGCGAGGAAAGGACGAGCGATGACCTCGAGGCCACTTGCGGGACGCACGCTGTTGATGTCCGGAGGAAGCCGCGGAATCGGGCTGGCGATCGGCGTCGCGGCGGGGCGCCTGGGGGCCAACGTCACGCTCCTGGCGAAGACCGACACCCCGGATCCACGGCTGCCCGGGACGGTGCACACGGCGGCCGCGGAGATCGAAGCCGCGGGCGGCCAGGCGCTCGCGGTGGTCGGCGACGTGCGCGACGAAGCGGCCGTGCAGCGGGCCGTGGATGAGACCGTGGCACGCTTTGGCGGCATCGACTTCTGCGTCAACAACGCGAGCGCCCTCGCCCCGCTCAAGACCGAAGAGCTGCCGGTCAAGCGCTTCGACCTGATGCAGCAAATCCAGCTGCGGGGGACGTTCCTTCTGACGCGCGCGGCGATTCCGCACCTGCGGAGATCTCCCCACCCGCACATCCTCTCGCTCTCGCCGCCGGTCAACCTCGCGCCGCGCTGGATGGGCCTGCACCCTGCGTACACGCTCGCCAAGTACGGGATGACCCTGCTCACGCTCGGCTGGGCCGCGGAGCTGGCCGAGGCCGGCATCGCCGCGAACGCCCTCTGGCCCCGAACGCTCATCGCCACCGCCGCCGTGAAGAACATGCTCGGGGGCGACACATCGATGCAGCGGGCCCGCTCGCCGGAGATCATGGCGGACGCGGCCGTGGCCATCCTCCAGCGCCCGCCGCGCGATTGCACGGGGCAGACCTTCATCGATGAAGACGTCCTCCGCGCCGAAGGCATCACCGACTTCACCAGCTATGGGGGTGGCCCTGACGTCCTGCTCGACCTCTACGTCGACCCCTGAAGAGGAACGAAACAGTACGTCTGGCCATTGACTCGGGGAGGTGCCCATGGGTTCGTCGCTCGCAGCATTGGAAGCGCAGTGCCAATCACAGGCAAACAAGCTCACGCTGCCGCTGCTCCTCAAACGCAATGCCGAAGAATATGCGGGCGCTCCCGCAATCAGCGCCGGAGACAAGACGCTCACCTGGGCACAGCTACGCGAACAGACCGCCGCGCTCGCCCGCGGGCTCGGCGCGCTCGGGCTGTCGCGAGGCGAGCGGATGATGCTCATGATGTCCAGCCGGCCAGAGCACTGGAGCATCGACTTCGCCGCGGTCCACCTCGCCGCCATTCCCTGTACCGCGTACCAGACCCTGAGCACAGAGCAGGTGGGCTACGTCGCGCGGCACAGCCGGGCCACGGTGGTGGTGCTGGAGGGCGCGGAGGAGGTCGCACGGTGGCAGCCGGTGCTCGAAACGCTCCCGGCGCTCAAACGGATCATCGTCCTGGATTCATCGGCCATCCCGGCCGGGGATGCGCGCTTCATCTCCTTCGCGGAGGTCGAGACCGAGGGACGCAGGTTGCACCAGGCGGATCCCACGGTCTTCGAGGACGGCTGGAGAACCATCCGGCCCGAGGACCCGATCGCGATGATGTACACCTCGGGCACCACTGGCGACCCCAAAGGCGTGGTGCTGAGCCACCGGAACGCCTTCTATGAGGCGATCTCGGTGGACCTCGCCATCCCCATTCCCATGCAGTCCCCGTCGATCGCCTATCTCCCGCTGGCGCATATCGCGGAGCGCGAGCTCGGCTTCTACCGCGCACTCTACAAGGCGCTGCACGTGCACATCTGCGCGGATCCGGCGGGCGTGGTGCCGCTGATGGCCAAGGTGTCTCCCCCTTCGTTCTTCGGGGTGCCGCGCGTCTGGGAGAAGCTCGCCGGGGGCCTGCGGGCGAAGCTGGGCACGCTCGAGCCTGCTCAGCGCGAGGCCATCCTCTCCGCTCATGCGGTGGCCCTGGAGGCCTTCCGGCTCGAAGGCGCCGGAAAAGCCGTGCCCCCGGAGCTCCTGCGGAAGGTCGCGGAGGTGGAGGCCAGGGTTCTCAAGCCCCTGCGCAGGACGCTCGGACTGGACACGATCGAGTGGGCGAGCAGCGGCTCGGCGCCCATCCCCGTCGAGATTCTCGAGTACCTCGGAGGCTTCGGGCTCAAGGTGCTCGAGGTCTGGGGCATGAGCGAAACCACCGGCTGCGCCACCGTCAGCACGCCCGCGGACTTCCGCGTGGGTGCCGTGGGCCGACCCATTCCCGGAATGCAGCTCCGGCTGGCAGAGGACGGTGAAATCCTCGTTCGCGGCCCCGTGGTGTTCCTCGGCTATCTCGCCGCGGACGGTCAGATCGTCAGCGCGGTCGACGCGGACGGCTGGCTCGCCACCGGCGACATCGGCACGCTCGACCCCGACGGCTTCCTCACCATCACCGACCGCAAGAAGGAGCTCCTCATCACCTCGAGCGGGAAGAACATCGCGCCATCCCGGCTCGAGGGCATGCTGCGCGCGCATCCGCTCGTCGGTCAGGCGATCACGATTGGCGATGGCCGGCCCTACGTGACGGCACTCGTCTCGCTCGACCCGGACGCCGCGCCGCTCTGGGCCAAGGCTCATGGCCTCGCGCCGCGGTCGCTCGCCGACCTCGCGCGCGATCCGGCGATTCGCGCCGAGCTCGAGTCGCTCGTTGCCTCGACCAACGCCCGGCTTTCCCGAGCGGAGCAGATCAAGCGCTTCGAGGTGGTCCCCGAGGCGTGGTCTCCCGCGACGGGCCAGCTCACGCCCACCCTCAAGCTCAAGCGCCGCGTGATCCTCGAGCAGTACGCCGAGCGCATCGCCACGCTCTACGCGAACGCCTGACCCCCCACCTCCCGAACCACCACCCAAGGGACTCCCATGCATGCGAGAACACCGGAGCAAGCTTCGTTCGCCGCCGCCATCGACGCGTTCTGCCGCGCCAAGACGGGGACGCGCGCGCAACGCGACGCCTTGACCGGGAACGGTACCGAGGCCCACAACCCCGCCCTCTACGCTCAGATGGCCGAGCTCGGTTGGCTCGGGGTGGGCATCCCGTCGAAGTATGGCGGCTCGGACGGCGGCATGTCCGACATCTGTCTCTTCGCCGAGCGGACCGCGTACGGGCTCGCCCCGGTGGGTGGCTATATCACCACGGCGGTCGCCGCCGGTCCGTACGCGAAGTTCGGGACCGAGGCCCAGCGCGAGACGATTCTCGGCGGAATCACCCGCGGCCGCGTGGAGGCGGTCTCCATTTCAGAACCCGGGGCCGGCTCGGACGTCGCCGCGATCACCTGCCGCGCGACCCGGACCCCGGGAGGATTCATCATCAACGGGCAGAAGACCTGGTGCTCGAACGCACACTTCGCGGACCACATCCTGCTCGTGGCTCGCACCCACGCCTCGAGCTCGCGGCACGAGGGCCTCACCATGTTCTGCGTCCCCGCGGGCACGCCCGGGATGGAGATTCGTGGCATCCCCACGATGGGCGGCAAGGAGGTGAATGACGTCTACTTCACCGACTGCTTCCTGCCCGAGAGCGCCGTGGTCGGAACCGTGGACCAGGCCTGGCCCCAGCTGATGGCGGGGCTCAACAGCGAGCGGCTCCTCCTCGCCGCGTCCATGCTCGGCCGCGGCCGGCGCGCCTTCGATGACGCCGTCGCATACGTGAAGGAGCGCAAGCAGTTCGGCAAGCCGGTTGGTTCCTTCCAGGCGCTCAAGCACCGGATCGCGGACCTCGCCACCGAGCTCGATTGCTGTGAGCTGCTCATCTACCGCGTGGCCGCGATGGCGGACGAGGCACCCGAACGGAGGCTCCCCCGCGAGGCGTCGATGGCGAAGCTGAAGGCGACCGAGACGGCCAAGCGCGTGGCGCTCGAAGGCATGCAGATGATGGGGGGCTACGGCTACGCCCTCGAGTACGACATGGAGTCGCATCTGCGCGCCACGGTGATCTCCACCGTCTATGGCGGCACGAACGAAATCCAGCGCGACATCATCGGCAAGACGTTCGGACTCTAGAGCGGAACCTGAGAAGAGAGAGGCAGACATGACGAGACGTTCCCCATGGAGCTCGGACGAGCTCGAGCAGGTGCGCGGGCTCGCGGCCGCCTACTTCACGAAAGAGGTCCTTCCCAACGTGCCCAAGCACGTGGCCCAGGGTTATCCGGACAAGGCGCTCTATCGGCGAGCAGGCGAGCTTGGGCTCCTGTGCATGTCCATTCCGGAGGCCTACGGCGGAGGCGGTGGCACGTTCGCGCACGAGGCGGTCCTCATCGAGGAGCAGATCCGCGCCGGGGACCCCTCGATGGGCTTCGGCGTGCATTGCGCCATCGTCGCGCATTACCTCCTCGCCTATGCGTCCGAGGCCCAGAAGCAGAAGTGGCTGCCCAGGCTCGCGAGCGGCGAGTGGGTGGGGGCCATCGCCATGACCGAGCCGGGGACGGGTTCGGACCTCCAGGCCATCTCCACCCGCGCGGTGCGGGACGGTGATTTCTACCGGGTGAGCGGCGCGAAGACCTTCATCTCCAACGGCCACGTCTGTGACTTCATCATCATCGCCGTGCGGACGGGGGATGCGAAGGGGCACGCCGGCATCTCGCTGTTGTGCGCCGAGGTCTCCGACACGACGCCCGGCTTCACGCGGGGCCGCATCCTCGACAAGCTTGGCGGCAAGGGCCAGGACACGACCGAGCTCTTCTTCGATGACCTGAAGGTCCCCGCCGTCAATCTGCTCGGCGGCGAGGAGGGCCATGGTTTCGTCCAGATGATGCAGCAGCTGCCCCAGGAGCGGCTGATCGTGGCGCTCATGGGCATGGCGAGCCTCGAGCGCGCCGTGGATTTGACGGTCGAGTACACCAAGCAGCGTCACGTCTTCGGCAAGCCCCTCATCGCCTTGCAGAACACGCGCTTCGAGCTCGCGGAGTGCGCGACCCTGAAGCGCGTCTGCCGCACCTTCATCGATGACTGCATCCAATCCCACATCGAGGGCCAGCTCGACGTGACCACGGCGGCCATGGCCAAATACTGGGTGACCGACCAGGCATGCATCGTCGTGGATCGCTGCCTGCAACTTTTTGGCGGGTACGGGTACATGAAAGAATACCCCATTGCCCACCTGTTCGCCGATACCCGCGTGTTGCGGATTTTCGCCGGCGCGAATGAGATCATGAAAGAGCTCGTCGCCCGTTCCCTCTGAACCACTCCAACCGTTTCGCAAGGAGGCTCCCGGTGAGCCAGGAAGCTTTCATCTTCGACGCCGTTCGCACCCCCCGCGGCAAGGGCAAGAAGGGCGCGCTGCACGGAATCAAGCCCCTATCGCTGCTCGTCGGCCTGGTGGATGCGCTCAAGAAGCGTCACCCGAAGCTGGATCCCCAGCGGATCGACGACGTGGTGCTCGGCGTGGTCTCCCCGGTCGGAGACCAGGGCGCGGACATCGCCCGGACCCTGGTGCTCGCGGCCGGCCTCCCGGAGACGACCGGCGGAGTCCAGCTCAACCGCTTCTGCGCCTCGGGCCTGACCGCGGTGAACATGGCCGCCCAGCAGGTGCGCTCGGGATGGGAACACCTGGTCATCGCGGGTGGCGTGGAGAGCATGTCGCGCGTCCCGATGGGCTCGGACGGCGGCGCCTGGGCCCAGGACCCCGCCACCAACTATGACACCTACTTCGTGCCTCAGGGCATCTCCGCGGACCTGATCGCGACGATGGAGGGCTTCACCCGCGAGGACGTGGACCGCTATGCCGCGCAGTCGCAGGAGCGCGCGGCCAGGGCCTGGGCCGCCGGATACTTCAAGAACTCCGTCGTCCCGGTGGTGGACCAGAACGGCCTCACCGTGCTCGACCGCGACGAGCAGATGCGTCCGGACTCCACCGTGGCCTCGCTCGGTCAGCTCAACCCATCCTTCGCCGGGGTCGGCGAGGCCGGCGGCTTCGACGCGGTGGCGCTGCAGAAGTACCACTTCGTGGAGAAGATCCACCACGTGCACACGCCGGGGAACTCGTCCGGCATCGTCGATGGCGCGGCGCTCGTGCTGTTGGGCTCGGAGAAGGTCGGCAAGGAGCTCGGCCTCACGCCGCGGGCGCGCATCGTCGCCGTCGCCACGTCCGGCGCGGACCCGACCCTCATGCTCACCGGCCCGATTCCGGCCACCCGGAAGCTGCTCGACATTGCCGGCCTCTCCATCCGGGACATCGACCTCTTCGAGCTCAACGAGGCCTTCTCCTCCGTGGTCCTCAAGTACCAGAAGGATCTCGCCATCCCGAGCGAGAAGCTCAACGTCAACGGTGGCGCGATCGCCATGGGCCACCCGCTCGGGGCCACTGGCGCGATGATTCTCGGGACCGTGGTGGACGAGCTCGAGCGGCGGAAGGCACGCCGCGCGGTCGTCACCCTGTGCGTCGGCGGCGGGATGGGCGTGGCCACCCTCGTCGAGCGCGTTTGAATCTCTTCCTCCTCTTTTTATCGACAACATTCGAGCGAACCCATGAGCGAGCAGAACACCATCCGCTGGGAGCGAGACGCCGACGGCATCGTGGTCTTGACGTTGGATGATCCGGGCCAGTCCGCCAACACGATGAACGCCGCGTACGTGAAGTCCATGCGCGCGACCGTGGACCGCCTGGTCAAGGAGAAGGACACCCTCACGGGCGTCATCATCACCTCGGCGAAGAAGACGTTCTTCGCGGGCGGTGACCTGAACGATTTGCGCAACGTGAAGAAGGACGAGGCGAAGCAGGTCTTCGAGCTCGGACAGGAGATCAAAGCGCAGCTGCGGACGCTGGAGACCCTGGGCAAGCCCGTGGTCGCGGCCATCAACGGCGCGGCGCTCGGGGGTGGGCTCGAGATCGCGCTCGCGTGTCACCGGCGCATCGTCGCCGACGTCAAGGGCGTGCAGATAGGGCTGCCAGAGGTGACGCTCGGGCTGCTTCCCGGCGGTGGAGGCGTGGTGCGCACGGTGCGCATGCTCGGCATCGTGGACGCGCTGATGAAGGTCCTGCTCCAGGGCCAGAGCTACCGGCCGCAGGAGGCGAAGGAACTGGGCCTCGTGCACGAGGTGGTGGACTCGGTGGACGCGCTCCTGCCCGCGGCCAGGGCCTGGGTGAAGGCGAACCCCACGGCGCAGCAGCCGTGGGACCAGAAGGGCCACAAGATTCCGGGCGGCACCCCGTCCTCGCCATCCCTCGCGGCGAATCTGCCCGCGTTCCCCGCCAACCTGCGCAAGCAACTCAAGGGCGCGAACATGCCCGCGCCGCGCGCCATCATGGCGGTGGCCGTCGAGGGCACGCAGGTGGACATCGACACCGCGTTCACCATCGAGTCGCGCTACTTCACCGAGCTCGTCACCGGCCAGGTCGCGAAGAACATGATTCAGGCGTTCTTCTTCGACATGCAGCACATCAAGTCGGGCGGCGGCCGTCCGAAGGGCTTCCCGCAGCACACGGCGAAGAAGGTCGGTGTCCTCGGCGCCGGGATGATGGGCGCCGGCATCGCCTATGTGTGCGCCAAGGCCGGCATCGACGTGGTGCTCAAGGACGTGAGCCTCGCCTCCGCCGAGAAGGGCAAGCAGTACTCCGTCAAGCTGGTGGAGAAGGCCATCCAGAAGGGCAAGTCCACGAAGGAGAAGGGCGACGCGCTCCTGGCGCGAATCCACCCCGCCGCGGATGCCGCCGCGCTCGCGGGTTGTGACCTGGTCATCGAAGCGGTCTTCGAGGACGTGAAGCTCAAGCACCAGGTCTTCCAGGAGATTCAAGGCGTGGTCGCCCCGGACGCGGTACTTGCTTCCAACACCTCGACCCTGCCCATCACCCTGCTCGCCGAGGGCGTGAAGCGGCCGGCCGACTTCGTCGGGATGCACTTCTTCTCCCCGGTGGACAAGATGCCGCTGCTCGAGCTCATCGCGGGCAAGACGACGAGCGACGCCACGCTGGCGAAGGCCATCGACATCGCGGTCCAGATTGGAAAGACGCCCATCGTCGTCAACGACAGCCGGGGCTTCTTCACCAGCCGGGTGATCGGCACGTTCCTCAACGAGGCCATCGCCATGGTGGGCGAGGGGATCTCGCCTGCCTCCATCGAGCAGGCGGGCCTCCAGGCGGGCTACCCCGCGGCTCCGCTCCAGCTGGTGGACGAATTGACGTTGACGCTGCCGCGAAAGATCCGCCTCGAGACCAAGGCCGCCGCCGAGGCCGCTGGCCAGCCGTGGATGGACCACGGCAGCTACGCGGTCATGGACGCGATGATCGATCAGTACCAGCGCAAGGGCCGCTCCACCGGAGGCGGCTTCTATGACTACGTGGATGGCAAGCGCACGGGCCTCTGGCCGGGGCTTGCCCAGCACTACACCCGGCCCGGTTACACCATCCCCTTCGAGGACATGAAGGAGCGGATGCTGTTCGCCGAGGCCATCGACACGGTGAAGTGCTTCGACGAAGGCGTCCTCCGCTCCGCCGCCGACGCGAACGTGGGCTCCCTCCTCGGAATCGGCTTCCCGCCGTGGACGGGAGGTGTCGTGCAATACATCAACGGCTACGAAGGGCGTACCGGCACGGGGCCGCGCGGCTTCGTCACCCGCGCGCGCGAGCTCGCGGAGCGCTACGGGAAGCACTTCCTGCCGCCCGCGTCGCTCGTCGCGAAGGCCGAAAGAGGCGAGTTCCTGAAGTAGCCCCCTCCCACGGAAGGAGAAGTCCCATGGCTCGGAGTCTCAACACCCTCGCCGCCGTTCCGCCTTCGCTCGACACGAAGGCGCTCGTCGAAAAACAGCGTGCCTACTTCGAGACCCGAGTCACGCTCCCGCTCCACTGGCGGCGGGAGCAGTTGCAGGCGCTCGGCCGGGCGGCGCGTAAGTACGAGGAGGAGATCCTCGCCGCCCTCAAGGCGGATCTTTCGAAGAGTCCGGAGGAGGCCTACCTCACCGAGGTCGGGAACATCTACGGCGAGCTCAAGAACGCGCTCAAGAACGTGAAGGCGTGGATGGAGCCGCGGCGGGGGTCGGCGCCCCTCATCATCCAGCCGGCGCGGGCCTACCAATACGCGGATCCGCTCGGCGTGACGCTCATCATCTCGCCCTGGAACTACCCCTACCAGTTGTCGATGGCGCCGCTCATCGGGGCACTCGCCGCGGGCTGCACGGCCGTGTTGAAACCCAGCGAGCTGTCACCCGCGACTTCGGATGTGCTCAGGCGGATGCTGGGCGAGGCCTTCCCGGCGGAAGTCGTCTCGGTCGTCGAGGGGGGCTCGGAGGCGAGCCAGGCGCTCCTCGCGGAGCGCTGGGACCTCATCTTCTTCACCGGTGGAACCCAGGTGGGCCGGGTGGTGGCCGAAGCCGCCGCCCGGCACCTCACGCCCACCGTTCTCGAGCTGGGTGGAAAGAGCCCCTGCATTGTCGACAGAAGCGCGGACCTGGAGATCACCGCGCGACGCATCGCCTGGGGCAAGTACGTCAACGCCGGACAGACATGCGTCGCACCGGATTACGTGCTCATTCCACCCGAGCTCAAGGGCCGCTTCATCGACCTGGTCCAGAAAGCCGTCAGAAGCTTCTACGGTGCCGATGCGCTCACGAGCGGCGACTATGGCCGCATCGTCAGCCCTCGCCACTTCGAGCGCATCTCCGCGCTCGCGGCCGACGGTCAGATCGCCTTCGGCGGCGAGCGCGACGCGCCCAGCCGCTACTTCGCGCCCACCGTCATCACCGATGCACCGTTGTCGAGTCCGCTGATGCAGGAGGAGATCTTCGGTCCCCTGCTCCCGCTCGTCGACTGTCCGAGCATCGACGACGCCATCCGCTTCGTGCGCTCCCGTCCGAAGCCGCTCGCCCTCTACAGCTTCGCGCGCGACGCGGCGGTGAACGAGCGCGTCCTCAGGGAGACCTCGAGCGGCGGAGCGGTCGCCAACGACGTGTGCGTTCACTTCGCCGTCGAGGGGCTTCCTTTCGGAGGAGTGGGCGAGTCGGGGCTCGGCGGCTATCACGGTCAGGCCAGCTTCGATGCCTTCAGTCACAAGAAGAGCGTGGTGAAGCGGCCCCTCGCGCTCGACATGAAGCTGCGCTACCCGCCCTATGGCGGAAAGCTCGGCCTCTTCAAGCGCTTCTTGTGAATGGGCAGCGGGTGTAGCACCCGCCGCCTGCGCGAAAGTCCTCTGGCAGTCCTATGCGCCGTCCCTCACCGAAAGGGGAGGGACGCCGGAATCGCGGCGCAGGACGAAGAAGTACGGCGCCGCCATTCCTCGCGCATCCATCGCGCCGAGCACCGTGTCCGCGTCGACCCTCCGGAACACGTCGAGGGTGGGCCGGTCATCGTAGATCATCGTCGCGCTGAGCTTCCCGCGGTACTCCGTCATGCGCAGCCGCGCCTTGAACTGCCCGGTCTCCACGTCGGCCCGGTGCGGGCCCACGAAGCCTTGAATCCTCGGCGACGGCCACTTGCGTGGGTCCACCGGGAACACCGACGCGCGGTCCTCCGTGAAGAACAGCAGCGGGTGCACGCTCTCGGCGTCGATGAACTGCTTGCCGTACCAGCCGGTCGCGCTGAGCATTCCGTCCATCGGGTGCCCCGTCCGAAGCTCGCTGCCCTTCCACTTGCCGCGCATGAAGGCGAGCTCCAACGTGGGCAGGCTGTCGAACAACGCGAGCGCCGCTTCGGTATTGATGTTCCCTGCTTTCACTGCTTCGTCGAAGGTCATGGCGTCCTTCCTCCGTGCATGTGCAGCACCGGCTTGATTGCCGTGCGCGTCTCCATGTCGTGAACCGCGTCGTTGATGGCCTCGAAGGCATAGGGGCGGCTCAGCTTCTCGATGGGAAACCGTCCTTCCGCGTGCAGGGAGACCAGGCGCGGAATGAAGGTCTTCGGATCGGCATTCCCCTCCAGGATGCCCACCAGCTTCTTCCCAGAGAGGAGCGGGATCATCGGGAGCGAGACTTCCGCGCCGCGACCCGGCAGGCCGAGCAACGCGCAGGTGCCCAGGGGCCGCGTCACGTCGAACGCCTGACGCAGCACCTGGGGTGAGCCCACGCACTCCAGGGCCAGGTCCACGCCGCCCCGGGTTCGCTTCAGAATCGTCTTCGTGAGCTCGGGCTCGTGCGCCAGGAAGGTGTCGGTGGCGCCCAATTCGCGCGCCAGCTCGAGCCGCTCCGCGCGGAGGTCCACGGCGATGATGCGCGCCGCGCCGGCGACTCGCGCCGCCATGATGGCCGCGAGGCCAACGGCGCCCGCTCCGTACACCGCGAGCTGCTGCCCGGCTTCGAGCCGGAACGCCTCGAGCACCGCGCCCGCGCCGGTCTGGAACCCGCAGCCCAGCGGCGCGAGCAGCTCCAGCGGCGCGGACGCGTCGACCTTCACCGCGTTGTGCTGGTGCGCCAGCACGTGCGTGGCGAACGAGGACTGGTGGAAGAAGCTGGAGCGAATCGGCTCACCGTGCCACCGCATGGGGAAGGAGCCATCAGGCCTGGCACCGGAGAAGTTCCCCGCGTACCCGTGCTCGCAATACGCGGGATGGCGGCGTGCGCACGTGCCACACGCGCGGCACGAGAAGTAGCTGAGCACCACCGCGTCGCCGGGCACGAAGTCCGTCACGCCGTCACCCACGGCCTCCACGACGCCCGCGCCTTCGTGGCCGAGCACGGCGGGGAACGGGAAGCGGCCCGCGCCCGCCCGGTAGGTGAGGTCGGTGTGACAGATGCCGCTCGCCGTCACCCGCACCCGCAGCTCGCCCGTCCGTGGCGACTCGAGCTCGACCTCGTCGATGGCAAAGGGACCATTCACCACCTGCAGCACCGCGGCACGCACCGGAGGACCCATGGGGCCATATTATTGGCAATTCGCCAATAACGGCAGTGCAATGTTCTCGGCCCCGCACCGGGAGCCGGCAACCCGCACCTCCAGAAGCGACCTGGAGGCTTCCTGCGAGAGCGCTCCAGAGCGGTCGAGAGCGGTTCCGTAGGAGTTCCGGCCAGTTACGCCGCCCCCTGCCCTACTCCGAGCTGTGTTGAGGACGCTCCAGCGTGTTGCGGAAAATCGACGGGCTAGCGGGCGCAGGGCCCCAGCTCGGCCCGCGCCTCGAGGACTACCCGCGCGCCAGGGCCCCTCTCCGTCCAGGCCCGCCGAGCCTCCTGACAGGCCTCCGCGGGGGCGCCGGACAACCGCAGCGCCCGGGCCAGCCGCCGCCGAAGGGCCCGAGGACGCGCTGCAGGCCTGGCAGGCGCACTCGCTGCAGCAGCGGCTGCGTTGGACGGAGGTGGACGTCCGGCCCCCTCCCCGAAAGCAACCCCGGTGCGCCTTGCTGGAGGGCTTCCCCTGCACGCCAACACGCACCTGCATGCCAATGACAGGCAGGGGCTGGAACCCTCGGAGCGAAAGTCTTTCGCGTGGTGGCGCGCGACGCTCCCTTCGGAGGTTGGCTCGAAGAAGGACACCAGGCGTTCGGACTCGAGTGGGGCAAGGAACGTTATCTCGTCCTGGCCAATGGGCTGGGCTCGGTCTCTGGCTCCGCTTCGAGACTTCGCTTCTTCTATATCTTCCCGCTCGATGCGAAAGGCAGGATCCGTCGCGAGCCGCTCAGTGGAGCCGTTGATCGCTGCGCCGCGTGTGTTTGTTAAAGTGGCGCACGGTCTGCAGTTCACCGAGGCGTCGCCGCCCCGCGAGGGGAGCTAAACCTGCACCTTCATGTCACACGGACTTGTCCCCGTGCCGAGTCGTAAGGGCGACCAGCGACATCCTTCTTGGAACGGCGCATACGATGGTGTCAAAGGACGCGACCGGCGCCTTGGCACCAGTGCTCCCCCGAAAAAACAAAAGGCCCCAGGTTCCGGAGAACCTGGAGCCCTGAAGAGTGGAGGCGACGGGATTCGAATTCGTCGGGGCCGAGGAGGATTAGTTGGGCGTGACGCAGGAGCAGGTGCTGGCCTGGGTGTAGCAGGCGTTGCTCGAGCCGGCGGCCACCACGGAGTAGCAGTACTGCCGGCCCGGGAGGACCTCGGTGTCCGTCCAGGTCGTGCCGGTGACGGTGGCCTTGAGCGCCTTGCCGAAGTTGCAGCCGGCGTGGCCCTCGGTCTTCAGCACCCAGTACTTGGCGGCGTTGGTGACGCCCGTCCAGGAGATCGCCACCTGGCGGGTGCCGGGGGTGAGCGTGGCGGAGGGCGTCGCGGTGGGACCGGTCGAGCAGCCACCGTTCTGCGGCACCGGGGTGGCGCAGGCGATGTTGTGCCGGTTGAAGGCGTTGTAGATGGCCGTCATGTGCGGCGTGCCGTCGTTGAGGTTGCCGTTGTCGTCATCGGCGGCCAGCCACTGCATGTAGCCGTTGGTGGAGCCGCAGCCGCTGGAGGTCTTGGCGGTGCAGTCACAGGCGTGCCACGAGCCGACGTTGCCGCTGCCCTGGTAGAAGAGCTTGTTGCCGACGATGAAGGCGGTGTTCGCGTCGTAGTTGAACGGGGCGGCGCGCAGGTCGCGGGCCACCAGGTCCCAGGCGGCCTGGCGGGTGGGCGCGGCGGCGCAGTGCGTCTGGCGGCCACACAGGCCAGTGGAGGTGGTGCACCGGACACAGACGTGGTTCTGCGGAGTGTCCGGGGTGTTGTCCGAGTGCTGCGCCCAGTCCGCGTCGCGCACGCCCGAGCAGTTGAGATCGCAGTGCGCCGCGCCCGTCTGCGCCTCGTTCTGGTTGTAGCCCGTCCCATCCGCCGTCATGCCGCAGCTCCTGTTGCTCGTGGCGAAGAAGCCGTGGCCCACGCACGAGGTCTGCAGCCGGTAGATGGCCGCGATGTCCGCGTACCCCTCGCTGGAGGCGCTCAGCGTGCCGTTGGCATCGTTGTCGTCCATGCCATGGCCCCACTCGTGGTCGAACACCGCGCCGATCTCACCGGTATTCCGGCAGCCGCCGCCGCTCCGGTAGAAGTTGACCGTCCCGGCGCTCCAGTAGGCGTTGCAGGTGCTGGCGATGTTGACGTTGGCGGTGAGCTTCGCGTTGACCCAGGTGTTGGAGGGGAGCCAGCCGCGCGCCTGCTCCGCCAGCTTGTTCAGCTCGTAGAACGCGGCACGGGCCGCCGGGGTGTTGCCCGCGGAGCCGCTTCCCGTGGTGCAGTCGTGCTGGCCGTTGGTGCCGCCCAGGTTGATGTTGCCGGTGGTGGAGTTGTTGCTGACAGTACCGCACCTGTCGCTGATGCCGATGTACTTGCCGCTCAGCGTGGTGGTGACGGTTCCGGAGGTGTAGCTGAAGACGCCCGCGCCGTTGGTGTAGTTGTTGGGCGACGCCAGGCCGGTGTTGGCCCACGGCATGGGGTAGTTGGCCTGCATCGTGCCGCACGTCCCGTCGGTCGGGCAGGTCTCCGTGTTGGTCAGCGGGTAGACGCCGCCGGTGATGGACGCGTCGAGGTACTGGTTCTTGTCCTCGAGGGCGATCACCTCACCCGTGTGGGCGTCGACGAGCACCTCCCAGGTGGCATCGTCCCCCTCGTCCTGGAAGCCGTAGGTCCAGACGAGCTTGTGGCCGTAACCCTCACCCTTCGAGATGGGCACCACCTCCAGGCTCGCGTCCTTCCAGATGGACTTCGGGCTGTGGGCCAGCCCGGCGCGACCCAGCCCGCGCTCCATCGCCTGATCCGCGGAGACGAGCGGCAGGGTGCGGATCTTCACGTCGGCCCACCCCTCGGTGCCGATGAGCACGAGGTTGCCATGGCTGATGGTGGCCGCCAGCCGGCCCTCGCGCACGGGGATGCCCTGGAGCTGCTGCGGGATGTGGACCTGCCAGAGGTGCTCGGTGACCTGCGTGACGCGCGGCGTGCCGAGCTGCGACACATCGATGCCCAGCACCTCCTCGTTATCGCGGGCGAACTTGACGACGAGCTCGCCCACCAGGGCCTCGTCCACCGTGGACACCGCGCGGCCGAGGCTCTGGCCCAGGTTGCTCAGCGTCACCCGGTTGTCCAGGCCGTTGCCCGGGATCATCGGGATGTGCGTATGGATACCGGTGGCCGCTCCCGAGCGCGGCTCGAAGTAGACGTTGGTGTCCTTCCCGTAGCGCTGGAAGAAGTCGCTCAACGCCCGCTCCCTCGCGGGGTCCAGCATCCTCTTCGCCCGGGCCTCACCGAGCTCGAGGTTGTTCGAGCTGATGGAGAGCTCGGAATTGAAGAAGGCATTGCGGGCCACGGCGCTTCGCGACGGCCCATGCTCGGGATGCACAGCCCAGCTCGCGCCGGAGCTCAGCACGGTGGCAAGTGCTGCGGCGCCCATGAAACGCTTCATGTCACACCTCTTGGGTTGGACCTACGGGGGGACTGGATTCGCCCGTTTCTCTCGTCGTACGGAGAGAGCCGGACGGGCCGTGAATACTGCCCTGGCTGGGAGTGCGTTTACTAGCTAGCTATGAGAAATAGCGATGGAAGGCTCAACGAGGTTTCATGAAACCGTCAAGCTTCAGCGTTCCTGGATTCCTGATGCGGCGCCCCGTGGCCGTGGGGGTGGCCGGGACGTTCCTGTTGAGCCTCGTGCTGCGGCTGCTGTTCCTCGAGGCGTCGATGGATCGGAACTGGCCGTTCTCCATCTTCTTCTACGGGGACTCGCGCTTCTTCCATACCTATGCCCTCGACTGGGCCCGGGGGCGGCCCGCGCAGGCGTCGCTCCCGTACCACCCACCGTTGTTCTCCTGGAGCCTCGGGCTGCTGTACCAGCTCCTGGGGGAGCCGAGAGGCAGCGCCCATCCCTACAAGCTGAGCCTGGCGCTGTTGAACTCGGCCACGGTGGCCTTCACCTGGTGGTGGTGGCGCCGGGTGCTCGGAGTGGGGTGGAGCCTGCTGGCAGCGGTGCTCTTCTCGGCCAGCTTCGGATGGCTGGTGCTCTCGACGACGTACAGCAACGAGGTGCTGTACGTGCTCTTCCTGTCGGCCACGTGCTGGCTGATGCTCGAGCACCGGAGCGGGTTGCCGTGGCGGGGCGCGGTGCTCCTGGGCGGGGTGATGGGGCTGGGCGCGCTGACCCGGGCCGAGCACCTGCACCTGTGGCCCTTCCTCCTCGTCTACGCCTGGCTCCACCGGGACCGGCGGGCCCCGGTGCGCGCGCAACTCGTGCGGTGGGCGGGGGCGGTGGGCGTGTCCCTGGTGGTGCTCGCGCCGTGGGGGCTCCACAACGCGCGCGTGCTCCAGGAACTCAACGCACGCACGCCGGAGCTCGAGCCGCTGCCGGTGGTGGCTCCGGTTACCGTCTATGGCCCCATCAGCTTCGCCATGGCCAATCACGCCGGAGCCACGGGCGGCTTCACGCCGGACCTGGTCAACCGGCTCGGCCAGGACGGGTGGCTGGACGCGGCGAATTCCTCCCAGCGCCACCTGCTGCTGCACGGCTACGAGGAAGGCCTGCGATGGATGGGCGAGCACCCGGCCGGCGCGGTCCGCCTGCTGGCCGCCAAGCTGGGGCGTTGGCTGGACGGCCTGAGCCTGGGGTATGGCGCCTCCAACCTGCCTGGAGGACTCGAGGGGGCCCGTGCGCCGGTGGATGTCTTCGTCCCGGAGAGCACCTGGCTGAAGTGGCCGCTCGCGCTGCTGCTCCTGGTGGGAGCGGGGCTCTCGTTGCGCGCGCCGCACCGGGTTTTCAGCCTGTTCACCCTGGTGCTGTTGCACCGCGCGCTCATCACCCTGGCCTTCTTCGGGTACACGCGCGGCATGCTGGTCCTCTTTCCCACGCTGCTGCCGCTGCTCCTGCTGCCCCTGAAGGCATTCACCGACAGCCGCCCCTCGCTGGCCGGGAGACTTCCGGTGCTTGCCTCGTGCGTCCTGTTGTTGTTGTGGCTCGAGGCTGGGACGCTCGCCCTGCGCGGTCCCCGCGACTTCATGGCGAGCGGCAGCACCGACCGGGTGAGCGGCAAGCTCATCCAGGACGATTGGGTACGGCTCTGGCCGAAGCCCTGAGCGGGCTGGCACTGCCTGGCGGAGCGTCCCCGTCTCTCAGTCCGCTACCCGGGGCAGTTGATGACCTCGATGGCGGGGCGGTCCAGAAACGGGTTCCACTTCACGCTCCGGCAGGAAGATGACCAACTGGGCAGCCAACCTGTTCGACAAGCTCCCCGAGAACATCAAGACCGGCAACGGTCCAGAAGGACCCGGGGCCCGCGACTACATCCGCCAGCGCGGGCGCTGATCCCAGGTGGGCTCAGGGTGTCTGGGCCACCACTCGGGCTCCCATCGCTCCAGGCGCGGCCGCCCGCAGGAGGCGGCGGAAGGGGGGACATTCCATTCTGTAGCGCTCTCTCCGGAAGCCTCCGGCGGCGGGTTCGATTCCCGCCGCCTCCACTGTTCTCGAATACCAGGGAGGAGCGGTTGCCAGCCGTTTCCAAGGCCAGCGCGCGCACCGCAGCCGGAGAGTCGAGTTCACGCCCGAGCTCGAACGCATGGCGGAGCTCCGTGAGCTCTCTCGGAGAGGGCTGCTGGGAGCACAGCGTCTTGACGATCACGCGGCGCCCGTCCGAGGACACTCCCCGGTAGAGAACAGCGCTCTCGTCCCGACGCACGAGCTCGTCCAGGGTGTAACCGGGCAGCACGTTCATCTTCACGTCCATCCTCCCCCTTGTCCTGTCGGAGCGTGGGATGAGGCCCTCGTGAAGCTCAGGGGAGCGGAATCTCCAGCGTGGCCACGGCGCCCTTGCCCAGGCCCTCGCTCTCCAGCATGAGGCTCCCCCCGAGAAGCTGCGCCGCCAGCGCGCTGGTGTGCAGTCCGAAGCCGTGGCCGTCCTTGCGCGTGGTGAAGCCGTGCACGAAGAGCTTCTCCCGCACCTCCGGCGCGATTCCCCCTCCGTCATCCCGCACCTCGATGCGCGCCAGCTTCCCCTCCGCGCTGAGTCGCACGCTCAGGTTGCGGCTCCCCTCGGGGACCGCGTCCAGGGCGTCCTTCGCGTTGCTGATGAGGTTGACGAGGATCTGCAGCACCTTGTGCTTGTCCACCTTCAGCCGGGGTACCTGTGACAGCTCACGCCGGACGGTCACCCCGTGGCGCTGGAGCGCCGCCAGCTGGATGCGCAGGGCGTCGTCGATGAGCTGAACCAGGTCGCACTCCTCCGGCATGAGCGCGGTCCTGGCGTAGTTCTGCTGCACATGGACGATCTTGCGGATGTGCTCGACGTGCCGGCCCAACGCATCCATGTCTTCCAGCAGGCGGGACTGCTCGACCGCGAGGTCGTCAGCCACCGCTGAGAGGTACTCTGGCAGGTAATTGCCGCGCGCTCCCGGGGCCAGGAAGTCCGCCAGGGTGTCCCGGTGCTCCAGCAGCAGCTCCGTGGCCCGCTTCAACCGGCCGATGCGAGAGGAGCCCACCGCCTTCGACATGGTCTCCAGGTTGATGATGGCGCTGGTGAGCACATTGCCCACGCTGTGCAGCACGTTGGAGGCCACCTCGGACATGCCCACCTCGCGCGCCGTGTCCACCAGCCGCGCCTGGGCCTGCTTGAGCTCGCGCGTGCGCTCCTCCACCCGTTGCTCGAGCTCGTCGTTGGCCCGGCGCAGCTCCGCCTTGCCGCGCTGCACGTCCGCGTACAGCCGTGCGTTCTCGAGCGCGATCGCGGCCCGGCGCCCGAGCTCGCTCACGAACACGATATCGGCGGGGCCGTACACGAGGCCTGGGATCGCCGAGGAGAGGGTGAGCACACCGATCATCTTCCCGCGGACGGCGAGCGGGACGGCCATCACCGTCCGCGTGCCCAGCTCCCGGACCAGGCGCGCGTTCTCTTCGTCGACGCTGTTCGCCCGGATGGCCTCGTCGGTGAGCTGAGGCAGCAGGAGCGGCTCACCCGTGCGGAGAACCTGAGCCGCGGGCTGAGGCGAGCGGCTGTCGGGCGAATAGCGCGCCGTGAGCTCCTCGAGGAGCCTCTGCTTCGAGGGATCTCGATGCGCGGAGCCCAGGCGCCGCAGCCCGGTGTCCTCGACGACGTCGAGCACGCACCAGTCCGCCAGCGACTGCACGCACAGCCGCGGCAGCTTGGCGTGGCTCTCCGCGTAGTCCAGCGAGGCCGACAGGCTCTCGGTCGCGGCGGCGAGAAACCGGGCGCGCTCCTCCGCTTGCTCGGCGGCGGCGCGCGCCTGCTGCTCCGTGACGACGACCACCGCCAGGATCAGGACGAAGACGCTGAGGAACGCGATGTAGAGCTGCAGGTTCAGGACGCGCGTGCCGACGGCGATGCTCAGCATGGCGAAGGGGCCGCGCCCGTGATGCGTGTACCAGGTCGCCATCAGATCGAGGATGACCGTGGCTGCCGTCGCGCCTCGCACTCCCAGCCGGAAGGCCGGCCACGTGATCACGGGGAGCAGGAAGAAGGGAAGCGCCGCGTCGAGCTCACGCGGCCGCATGGTGGCGAACACCCACCACCCCGCGGTCGTCAGCAGCACGAGCAAGGCCACGGCTTCGACAGCGCGGCCGAAGCGAGGCCTCTCGGGCGCCTTCCAGGTCAGGAAGAAGGGACCGACGAGGATCGCCCCGAGGGCATCGCTGCTCCACCAGCTGGCCACCTTGGACCAGAACTCACCTGGCTCCAGCCATGTGACGTTGACCGCCGCGGCGAGGAGCGCGCCTGGGAGTGCGCCGAGCCCGGCGCCCAGCACGGCCAGGCGGATGACGTCCCCAGCGCGCCTGAACACGAAACGGTGGCCTGTCGGCGGGCGGAGGAGCCAGGCGGTGGTGAGAGGCAGAGAACAGTCCGCCACCCCCCAAGCCAGGGAGACGGAGAGTGGGAGGCCATGGCGCAGGTTGATCAACGTCCCTGCGACGAAGATGGCGAGGAGCCAGGCGGGCCAGCGAGAGCGGGGCGTGCGGAGGAACCAGGCCAGGGCCATGCCGCTCGGCAGCCAGAAGATGGAGCTCTTCTGCGGAGGGATGACGAAGACATAGTTGACCTCCGCGAGGACGAGGTAGGCCCCGACGAGGCCAAGGCAGCCGAGGAGCAATGGGAGCACTTGCTCTGCCGCCGGGGGCAGCCCCGAGCGCCAGTGCTGCGGGTTGCTCGCTGTCATGACTGCTCCCGAACCCAGGTGAGGGCGCACGCGATGGCATTACGCATGGAAGGGACAGGTGCCGTGGCGTGTGCCAGGCGGGGCATGAGTCGCCAGCGCAGGGCGGCTGACGAGGCGCCAGGGTCCTCGGGCAGCCCCCCGCCCGTCCTCTGGATCGCCGTGCTCTTTCTACAGCGAAGTGCCCCGCGAGCACCAGCGCCGAGGCTTCCCGGCCGACCTGCTTACCGACTCAGCATCCGAGAGCACAAGACTGGACTAGGCGACGAGGCGCCCCATGTGGGCGAGCCGGAGCAGGCCGGCGCGAGCCTCTGACCACTGCCGCGTCAGCGCTTCGGACGGCTCACCGAGCCTGCTGGTGGCGTCGAGCAGCGGGAACGTCGAGGTCGGCGCGCGCGGGCTGGGCGAGCGGTCGACCGTCGGGAGGATCGTCGTCTTCCCGGCATGGGCCTGGCGCTCGACGCGCACGACGCCATCGGGCCAGCGCTCGACGAGGGCATTGACGACGGTCGCGACCGCGGCCCGCGGCAGCCGCTGCTCGGTCGCCTCGGCCCACCGCACCAGGGCCGCCAGCCCGCGCAGCACGTCATAGAAGTAGAAGCGCGGGAACGTGAGCGCGCGCCAGGCCGCCGCCGCGTCGCGCTCCTCGGCGTTGTGCACGGTCCGCGAGCCGTGGATGAGGGCACGATCGATCATGAAGCCCCCCGCGCGAGCGACGAAGGCGCGCTGCTCGGCCATCCCGGGTCCGCCGAGAAGCATGGCATCGAGCGGCGGGACAGTCCCGACCATCGAGCTCGGGCACTCGCCGGTCTGGAGGTACGCGGTGTTGTCGCAGTTGAGGCCGCCGTCGGCCATCTGGTAGCGCACGAACCAGGGCCTGACCCAGGGCAGCGCGCGCTCGACGTCGATGCCGCACGCGGCCAGCACCGGGTACATCGTGCCGAGGGCGCAGTGACAGGCGCTGTCGCGCTGCAGGTCGGCGCCCGGAGCATCGCTCGGGTGGATCGGGAAGAGGTGCAGGATGCGATCGATCCTCGCGGCCATCGCCGCGGAGGCACGCGCTGGGATCTGGCGTGCCTCGCCGAGCTCGTGGAGCAGCAGCATGTGCCACCACGGGGAGTGCCACTTGGGCCAGTACGGATCGAGCTCGATGCCGCGCAGCGCGGCGTCCGAGCCGAGGTAGGCGACGGAATCGGCAATTCCGCGCTCGACCTCGGGGCTCCGGAGCAGGGTGGGGTTGGGAACGGCAGCAAGCTTCTGGAGATCGATCATCATTCGCGACTCTGGGCTTGGGACGTCTCTTAACGCCGGAGCCGCTCCCGGGCGAGTATTGCTGCTCCCTCGGCATCGGGGTTCCCTCAGCCGCCGGACCACCGCTCCCTCCAGCCACGCGTACCCGCGGGTGGGGTCCACGAGGACGACCAGGTCGTCGGCGTAACGCGCATACTGCACGTGCGTCCTTACCTTCTCCCTCGTCGCCTCGCGGGCCCGCTCCAGCATCCGGTCCACCTCGTTGAGGTAGAGGTTGCTGAGTACGGGCGACAGCACTCCTCCCTGCGGCACTCCGAGCTCTCCGTTCGCCTTCAGCATCATCTTCAGCAGGTGCATCACGTCGTCGTCATTGACGCGCAGGGCGACCTTCGTCAGCAGCACATGGTGCTGCACGTTGTCGAAGTAGGCCCGCAGGTCAATGTCGATAACGCGCGTCTTGCCATGGACGATGGCTTGAGCGACACGGGCAATCGCATCGTGTGCGCTTCTCTTGGGACGGTAGCCATAGCTGCCGTCCTGGAAGCCGGCTTCGAAAATCGGCTCCAGGATGAGCTTGAGCGCACCCTGCACCACTCGGTCCCGGATGGAGGGGATCGACAGGACGCGCACTTTGCCGCCATCCTTCGGTATCTCCTTCTTCCGGTTGCGCATGGGACGGTACTGCCCCGAGCTCAACTCATCTCGAATCTGTCCCAGGAAGGCGTCCACCCCACCTGCTTCGATGGCCTCGAACGTGACCCCGTCACTACCGGGTGCCCCGTTGTTCTGTCTGGCCATCTCATAGGCAGCGCGCAGCGTCTCCCACTTGCACACGTGGACGAACAATCCCCAGAAGCGCCAGGACGGTTCGGCCTTCGCCTTGACGTATATCCTTCGTCTCAAGTCCTGAAGACTGCTCAATGCACCGCATGCTCCAGCCGGCGGAAACGAGTCTGGCAGCGGGAGGGGGTGAGGCGGGTTTCGGGCCGCACCGCCTGGAGGCCCGGAGGCTACTGCACGACGAGGCGGAGGGGGCCCACGAAGTTGATGGTGGGCTTGACGATGGGCGTCGCGGGCAGAGTGTCCGCGGGCGGCACGACCTGGACCTCATCCGTGTAGTTGGCGCAAACCCCCGCGCTGTTCCGGTAGGACTTGGTCTGGACCGTCGTGGCGGTGAACGTATCGGGCAGGGTCCGGAATGTATCGGGGGCGTCGCCAGCCACCGAGAAAACGAGCCGGGGCATGCGGTATGTGGAGATATATGCAGTGCCCGTGCAACCGACGCCGTCGTAGTAGATGGAAGCCGTTTTCTTCCGGATATTTCCGGTCGACCCATCCAGGAACCAGATGAGGCCCCTGGAATCGAAATAGGGCACATCGTCGATGTCGTCCACGCTCACTCCCGGGCCGATCAACGTGTTGTTCGCATCCCGCCACACGGCGACGGGGAGCGAAGTGCCGGCGGGACCCTGGGGGCCTGTGTCTCCCTTGGGCCCCTGGGGCCCCGTGTCTCCCTTGGGCCCCTGGCTCTCGGTGCAGGCCACCAGCCCTCCCAGCAGCATCGCTACTGCGAACATCCTGGATTGACGCATCATGCCTCCTCGGCATCGAAGACCGCACGGGCACTCTGCACAGCACATCCAGGATGGCAAGGATTTTGCCCCCCCCTACGCGGTTGCGAGAGAGAGGGATTGAGACTCGGAGGAGCGGACGATCGTCCGCCCCGGACGTCGGGGCGAGGGCGCGCACTCTGGCTCACCCGGGAGGTGCTGGCTACGGCGACGGTGCGCTCGTGCAGTCTCGCCATGACCCATCCAGCCTCTGAGGCCATCTCGAAGATGGCGGAGGCCCACTTGAAATTGGACCCATGAGAAAGGAACCCCTGTCCCCCAGGGGCGGGGGTCTTGCTCGAATTCGGATAACCCTACCGATTGGCGAGGTGGCCGGGGCGTTCGAAACCGCGGGAGGGCTGACAGAACGAAATCGGGAGCATCTCCCTATGATCATCGCGGTCCCCTTCCTGTTGGGGTAGACGGACACCATGGACGAGAAGCTGCGACACGCGCTGGGAGACGCGGCCCGAGCTGCTCGCCTGCGGCTGGGCCTTACGCAGGCGGAGGTGGCCAAGAATGTGTCGTCTCCGGACTGCGTCCAGAGAGACCCGACGAGCGAAGCTCGGGTCAGCGCCGGTGCACGTTCTGGCACGTCAGAGGCTGTCGAGGAAGGCGAGCAGCGCCAGGCGGTCTTCTCGCGGCAGCGCCACCACCGCGTCCCGCGCCGCCTGCGCTTCCCCGCCGTGCCACAGCACCGCCTCGAGCACCGAGCCGGCCCTCCCATCGTGCAGCAGGTTGACGGCGCCAGACACCTGCGCGGTGAAGCCCAGGCCCCACAGTGGAGCCGTGCGCCATTCACTCGCCTCGGGCAGGCCGGAGTCGTCCGCCAGCCCCGCGCCCATGTCGTGAAGCAGCAGGTCGGTATAGGGGTGCACCGTCTGTGCACGGAGCCACGAAAGGGTGGTCGGGTCGAGGGCTACCTTGCTTCCGCGGGCTTTCTCCGCGGGGCGGGGAGCCCTTCCCTGTTTCCACCCATGGCCGTATGGGCGTGCCGCCACCCTCCACCCCGCCGGATGGACTCTCCCCAAGGTCGTCTTCGGAGGAGTCCTGTTGCCTTCGCCGCGTCTGAGTCGGCTCGGCATCCGGAGTTGACGAGTCACGAGGCCTCTACCGGGTGTTCACTCGTCGTTGCGGCCCGCTCACTCGCTCACCCCGCTTTCCGGGGCTTTGTCGATGGGCTTCACCGCAGGGGTCTCCCCTGTCGGTGCCATCCGAGCTATGAGGCCTCGACCTTTTACCGCTTTGGGACTTTCACCCTATGGTTCCATGGGTAGCCTCCAGGCATCACTCAGACGACTGCGAAAGGGTGACAACGTCGGTGTCACCCTGGTGGTGTTCTACGACGGCGCCACCGTCAGCGGCCCGCTGACCCCCGCGGGAAAGGTGTCAAAGGACTTGTTCCCCGCCTGGCGTACTGCTCGGCCGGCCCCCGTCAGCGGCCCGCCTCTGTCCCGCCGCTCTTGCCCTCTCCCTCTACAGGCCTTCCATCCTTCTTGGACGCCGCCTTATTAGACGCTCCCTCAACAGTCTTTCCATCCTTCTTGGACACAGGATTTGATGCCTCAATACTCTGTTGGGTAAACGTCGGATAATTCGATGGCTTCCAGGTGTTGAGGAATGACAGGAATGCGCTGTCTTTTACTTTGATGGATGCGGAGCCATAATTGAAGCCATTCAGCTTATTCCGCATCTCCTGATTACCAATACCATCCCCAGTCAATTCATACCAGGTAGTAATGGCAGGGGTCACCCACTTGCCATAATGATTTTCTGGCGGTTCACTGTTGTCTTTCGCGAATCGAAAACAATGCGTAGAACCACCATCTTTGTCTTGCAGGCGTGGCCGCCGGAGAGCTTGGCGCTCTTGCGCAAGCTGCTGGAGACGGCTGATACCCACCTCTCCGATGAGAGCTAACGGGCCTCGGGCGGCACGAGGCTGCGAGCCATGTAACCGACAGCGGTGAGCTGCTTGTCGTCCAACTGGCGCAAGGTGCGCAGCAGACGGCGCATCTGCGGCGATTCTTCCGAGGTGAGCTCGGACTCCTTCAACCAGGCCGTCGCCTCGCCCGCTTGCAGTCCCAGGGCGGCACTGGCATCCACCCGCAGCACCATGCACAGCTCGCGCAGGGTGAGGACGCTGGCGTCAGGTTGCCCGCTCCATCCGCCCGTACACCTCGGTGACCACTCCCACGCGGCGCACCCCATCCGTAGCCGGCGGCCTACAGGGCGAAGTTTTCCGGGCCCTACGCCCATCGCCTGATCTCCGGCGGGATCGGCCACAACCTGCCGCAGGAGGCGCCCAAGGCCTTCGCCCGGGCGGTGCTCGACGTGACCAAACTGACCTGGATCGGAAAAGAGCGGCGGCCCACCGCCCTTTCTTGACTATCTGTTCCAAAACCCTGTATCCAACGACCATGGCCAGACCCAAGGCGTTCGACACGGATGAGGCGCTGGACGCCGCGATCGGCGTGTTCCGCGAGCATGGCTTCGAGGGGACCTCGGCCGACATGCTGGTCAAGGCCATGGGGATCGGCCGCCAGAGCCTCTACGACACCTTCGGCGACAAATGGGGCCTCTATTGCGCCGCCGTACAGCGCTATTCGGCCCTGGAAGGCGGCGCCCACGTCGCGGCCCTGCGCAGTCGGCCGCGGGCCATCGAAGGCCTTCGGGCCATGGTGGAGCGCCTGGTCGAGGACGCCGGGCAGGCCTGTCTGGGGATCGGGTCCATCTGCGAGTTCGGCCGCGCGCGGGCCGAGCTGGCGAAGATCCACGACGCCGCCGAGCGGGCGCTGCACCGCGCGATCGTCGAACGCGTGCGCGCGGCCCAGGCCGACGGCGACGTCGGCGTCGATCTGAACCCCGAAGAGGCGGCGGGTTTCCTCATCTCGAGCTTCGCCGCCATCCGCATCGCCGCCCGGGGAGGCGCCGACACCGACCAGCTCCGCGGCCTGGGCCGTCTCGCGCTGCGCGCCCTGCGGTGAGCTTCTCTTTTTTTGCGCGATTCTGGAATGAACATTCAACTCAAGGAGAGAACGATGAAAGCTGTCGTGATGACCCGCCAGGGCGGGCCCGAGGTCATGGCGTTCGTCGAGCGTCCCGAGCCGGTCGCTGGGCCGGGCGAGGCGCTCGTCGAGATCGCCGCGGCGGGCGTGAACTTCATGGACACCGGCGTGCGGCGGGGGCTCGCCTGGAGCGACAAGCCAGACCCGAAGGTCCTGGGCGTCGAGGGCGCCGGGCGGGTCCTGTCGGTCGGAGCCGGCGTCGATCCGACGTGGGTGGGACGCCGGGTCGCCTGGGTCTACGCGCCCGGCAGCTACGCCGAACGGGTCGCCATCCCGGCCGACGCGCTCGTGCCACTGCCCGACGCCATCGACGATCGCACGGCAGCGGCGGTGATGATGCAGGGTCTGACCGCGAGCCACTTCGCCACCGACTTCCACCCCGTGCAGCCCGGCGAGGTCGCGCTCGTCCATGCCGCCGCTGGCGGCCTTGGCCTGCTCCTCACCCAGATCATCAAGCTGAGGGGTGGCAAGGTCATCGGCCGTGTGTCGCACGCGGACAAGGTCGCCGTCGCGCGCGAGGCGGGCGCCGACCATGTGATCGTCGACGACGA
The DNA here is from genome assembly GCF_016887565.1 of Archangium violaceum. Lineage (NCBI taxonomy): Bacteria > Pseudomonadati > Myxococcota > Myxococcia > Myxococcales > Archangiaceae > Archangium > Archangium violaceum. The sequence continues at coordinate 3,417,170 of NZ_CP069396.1, read as the reverse complement.
GGGCCGGTTCGCCGACGAGACGGTCCGTCTCTCCGGCGGCGACGGCGTGCACGTGGTCTACGACGGCTCGGGTCCGAAGACCTTCCAGGCCTCCCTGGCCTCCTTGCGCCGCAGCGGGACCTTTTGCTGGTACGGGCCGGTGCTCGGCGGGCCCGGGCCCATCGACTTGATGAGCCTGCCCAAGAGCATCAAGATCGGCTACGCGGTCTTCTCCGACCATATCGCGACCAGCGAGCTGCTGCGCAGCCGCGCCGCGCGCCTGTTCGACTGGATCTCCGCCGGCTCGCTGAAGGTCAGGATCGGGGGCGTCTATCCGCTGGCCGAAGCCGCGCGGGCCCATGCGGACATGGAAAGCCGCCGCACGACCGGTAAGCTCCTGCTCATCCCGTGAAGCGCCAGCGGGCCGGCTAGCGCGCCGGCGTGGGCGTGGATGCCGGCGCCACCGGCAGCAGCAGCGTCGCGCGCAGGCCACCACCGTCACGGTTGGCGAGCACGAGCTCGCCGCCCAGCGTGACCACCAACTGCTGGGCGATGGCCAGCCCCAGCCCGGTGCCGCCGGTATCGCGGTTGCGCGAGCTTTCCAGCCGGTAGAACGGTTGCAGCACCGCCTGCATCTCCTGTTCGGGAATGCCCGGGCCCCGGTCGCACACGTCCACGGCCATGCGCCCGTCGTCGAGCCGGCGCACGCCGACCTCGGCGCTGCCGCCGTACTTCACCGCGTTGTCGATCAGGTTCTCGACGATGCGCCGCAATGTCGGTGGCCGCGTGCTCAACGAAGCGCGCGCGCATTCGCCCAGCGTGACCGGCTTGCCCGCGTCCTGGTAGTCGCACACCACGCTGTCGAGCAATGCGTGCAGGTCCAGCCACACCGCCGGGCCGGTGGCCCCGTGGGTGCTGCGCGCGTAGGCGATGCCCTCGCGCACCAGTTGCAGCAACTGCTCCAGGTCGTCGATCAGGCGATCGCGGTCGGCGCCCTCCTCCATCGCTTCCAGGCGCAACTTCATGCGCGTGATCGGAGTCTGCAGGTCGTGCGAGATCGCGGCGAGGATCTGCAACCGCTCCGCGAGATAGTGGCCGATGCGTGCCTGCATCGCATTGAACGCGGTGGCGGCCTTGACCACTTCCACCGGCCCTTCCCGCGGCAGCGGCGGATGTGCGCGCGCCGGGTCCAGCCGCTCGACCGCGTCGGCGAGCTGCACCAGCGGCCTCGTCGCCAGCCGCACCGCCAGCCACGCGCACAGCAACAGCAGCGCCAGCTGCGCCGCCAGCACCACCGGCAGCCAGCGCGCGATCGGCATCACCGAGGGCGTGACCTCGATGGTCAGCGGCTGGCCATCGGCCAGGGTGAGCTGCACCTCGAAGCGCTCCGGCGAGGTGGACACCGTGCGCGCCTGCAAGCGGTAGCGATGGTCCAGGCTGCGGTCGATCAGGGCGGTGACCTCGCGCGCCCGGTCGCTGGTCAGCGGCACGCCGGGCCGCGCCGGGCCGAGCAGGTAGCGGTAGGTGCGCCGCTCCAGGCGGGGCGCCCATCGCGCGCGCTCGGCCGGGCTCAGGCGTTCGAGCAGGGCCACGCTGACGACCACGTCCTGGTCCAGGTGGGTGAGCATCATCGAACGCGCGACCATGTAGCGCTCGGAGAACAGCAGAGCGAAGGACAGCGCGTGCGCGAGCAGCAATCCGGAGAACAGGATCAGGGCCAGGCGCGCGGCGAGGGTGCGTGGCAGCAGGCGCCGCCAGCCGGTGCTCGGGGCGGCGTTCATGCGTTCTCGCCGAGCAGGACCACGGGCTGGCAGAACACGTAGCCCTCGCTGCGCACGGTCTTGATGTAGGCCTGCTCGCGCGCGTCGTCGCGCAGGCGCTGGCGCAGGCGGCTGACGAGCAGGTCGATGGAGCGGTCGAACAGCTCGGCGTCGCGGCCCCGGGTGAGGTTGAGCAACTGGTCGCGGCTGAGCACGCGCTGCGGGTGGTCGAGGAACACGCGCAGCAGGCGGAACTCCGCGCCGCTGAGCGGATAGGCGGTGCCATCTTCGTCGAGCAGGTGGCGCGCGGCGGTGTCCAGCCGCCACTGGCCAAAGCCGATCAGCCGGCCGGCCTCGGTGACCTGCAGGTTGGGCGGCAGCATGCGCGTGCGCCGGAGCACCGCGTTGATGCGCGCCAGCAGCTCGCGCGCGGAGAACGGCTTGACCACGTAGTCGTCCGCACCCATCTCCAGGCCGATGATGCGATCGGTTTCGTCGTCGCGCGCGGTGAGCATCACCACCGGCACGCCGCGGTGCTTGCCGGCGCGCAGGTTGCGGCACAGCGACAGACCATCCTCACCGGGCATCATCACGTCGAGCACGATCAGATCGACGTCGCTGGTGTCCAGCGCCGCGCGCATCTCGCGGCCGTCGGCGGCGAGCGTGGTGCGCAGGCCGTTGCGCTGCAGGTAATCGCCGACCATGCGGCGGATCTCGCGGTCGTCGTCGACGATGAGGATGTGGTCTGTATGAGCCATGGTGTCGTCCGGGAGAAGGATGGCGACGGCCGCGCCGCGGCCACCGCCATGTTAGCGCACCGGACTCAGCGCGCGGCCAGCAGGGCCCGGATCCGCGCCTCGGTGCGGTCGTAGGCACCCTCGCCGAAATGGCGGTATACCACCCTGCCCTCTCTGTCGATCAAGTAGAGCGCGGGCCAGTACTGGTTGCCATAGGCGTTCCAGATCCGATAGCCGTTGTCCTGCACCACCGGATGCTGGATGTCCAGATGCCGCACCGCCTCGCGCACGTTGGCGCCCACGCGTTCGTAGCCGTATTCGGGCGTGTGCACTCCCACCACGACTAGGCCCTGATCGGCGTAGCGCGCGTGCCATTGCGAGACGTAAGGCGCCACGCGCAGGCAGTTGATGCACGAGTAGGTCCAGAACTCGACCAGCACGACCTTGCCGCGCAGCTGCGACATGCGCAACGGCGGGCTGTTGATCCACTCACCGCCGCCGCTGAAGTCCGGCGCGGTGGTGAGAGTGGCCAGCCGCGCCTCGTCGGCGCGAGCGGAGGACCAGGCCAGCACGATGGACACGGCGGCGATGGCGGCGATGAGAAAGACACGAAGGAAGGTAGGCATGTTCACAGTCCGGTGGAGATGGAGGGCAGCCATGGCAGCAGTCGCGCGGTGAGCGCGGCATCGAGCTGCCACAACTGGAGCAGGGCCATGGCCACGGCGCAGACGCCGAAGCCGCGCCGCACCCAGGCGGTGTGGCGTTGCAGCGGGCGCAGCCGGGCACTGGCCCAGCGACCGCCGTGGACCAGGGCCAGCAACGGAGTGGCCGCGCCGAGCGCGTACACGCCGAGCAGGGCGCAGGCGCGCGCGGTGGCCTGGGCGCTGGCGGCCAGCGCCAGCACCGAGGCCAGCACGGGCCCGGCGCATGGCGTCCAGGCGATGCCAAGCGAGACTCCGACCAGCAGCGCGCCGCCCGCGCCAGCCGCTCGCGGTTGCCAGGCGAACAGACGGAAGCCGGCCAGCCAGCGCTGCCGCAGCCGTTCGAATGGCGTCGGCCACACGCAGGCCAGCCCGGCCAGCAGCAGCACCACGAGCGCGACCACGCGCACGCCCGCCTCGAACTGGCCGGAGGACGCCGCCAGCGCTCCGATGGCGATGCCGCCGGCGGCGAAGGAGGCAACGAAGCCGACGACGATCAGCAGCGGTTCGCGGCGGTCGCCGCCTGCCCCGCGCGCCAGCACGATGGGCAGCATCGGCAGCACGCACGGAGAGAGGATGGTGGCCACGCCAGCCAGCGCGGCCAGGACGAAGGCCCACATGTCAGCCACCCGCCTTGGCCGGCAACGGAGCGGCCGACTTCGCCCCGGCGGCCTCGAGGATGACGTCGGCGACCTCACCTGGATGGGACAGCATCCCGACCAGCACCACCTTGCCCGGCGCGGCGGCGATGGCGCGGCGCGTGGCTGCCACGTCGTCCTGCAGCGACGTCAGCGGGTTCTGCACGGCCAAGGCGGGCGCTCCCCTGGCCTCCAGGCGCGGGATGACCTTGCTCCAGCTCGAACCGTCGGCGAAGGCGCCATGCACCAGGCTCACCGTGGGCGCGGCCGGCTCGACATGCACCGGACGCGAACCCGCGGCGGCCGGAATCAGGGCGGTGGCCATCAGCGCGGCCAGCATCGTCTTGCGAATCATGGAATGCACTCCTGTGGAAGAGGAGCGCCCATTGCGGGCCAGGACTGTATCTCCGCTGTTTCCGCGCGGCCGGCTTCTTGTCACACAAGGTGTCGGCGCGGCGCGGGGCTACGTTTCGACACACAACGCCCGCGCCGGCCACGCCGATGCACGGTCGCGTGACCTCTCCCCGTGCCAGTCTCCCACCGCGCCCGCCGCCGGGCACTTCGTATCGCAATGTATCGACCGCCGTCCGCGACACAGGCGCTGACAAAACGACGGCCCGCCCGACACGGTACGGATACCTCGCCCCCTTGCAATGGCCACCCTCCGCTCACCGCCACCCTTGCCAGGAGCCGTCCATGTCAACGCAGCATCCCGCCTCCCCCATCCGCGAGAACCCGCTCCCCTCGCCCCGCCGCTTCGGCGGCTGGAAATTGTTCCTGATGCTGGCCGCGCTGCTGATGGGCGCCACGGGCGCCGCCTATCTGCTCGGCCCCGACGCCGTGGAAGGCAGCCGCCGCGCCATCCGCGTCACCGCCCGTACCTCCTTCGTGCTGTTCCTGGCCGCGTTCACCGCGTCCTCCTTCGCCTCGCTGCTGCCCGGCCCGTTCACCCAGGCATTGCTGCGCGAGCGTCGCATCGTCGGCCTGTCGTTCGCGTTCTCGCACCTGCTGCACGCGATCGCGATCTACGCCTTCGGCCAGCTCAATCCCGAGTTCTGGCCCAGCCGCTCCACCCTGACCAACCTGCCCGGCACGCTCGGCTACGTGTCCATCCTGCTGCTGGCGGTGACCTCCCATCGCGGTCTTGCCCGGCGCATGGGCCCGACCGCCTGGCGACGGCTGCACGTCACCGGCATGTGGGTAATCGCGGCGGTGTTCACCTTTTCGTATTTCAAGCGCGTGCCGATGAACTACTGGTACGCCGTGCCTTCGGCGCTGCTGTTCACCGCGGTGGTAGTGCGGCTGATCGCCGGGCGCGCCCAGGCCCTCCGGCGCGGCACGCGGTCTCTCCTGGCTCCGACCGAGGCCTGAACGGGACGCTGCCGCGCTTCTCGCTGCGGGGCCTGCCCAAGAAGGTCTGAACGAAATCCAGCACTGATGGCAAAAGGCCCGCTACCGTCCGGTACCGGGCCTTTCGTTTTGTAGCTTAGCGTGCAACCAGCTTCGCCACGTCGAGAACCGCCTGGGCGAATGCGCGCGGTGCTTCCTGCGGCAGGTTGTGGCCGATGCCGCCGGTAAGGTGGCGATGCTCGTACTTTCCTAGGAATTTCTTGGCGTAGACCTTGGGGTCCGGATGCGGAGCACCATTGGCGTCGCCCTCCATCGTGATGGTCGGGACAGTGATGTTGGGAAACTGCGCGAGCTTTTTTTCCAGCGCTTCGTACTTCGCCTCGCTCGGCGCCAGGCCCAGACGCCAGCGATAGTTGCTGATCGAGATCGCGACGTGGTCGGGATTGTCGAGCGACGCAGCGGAGCGCGCGAAGGTCGCATCGTCGAACTTCCACTGCGGCGACGCCAGTTCCCAGATCAGTCGGGCGAACTCGTGCGTGTATTGCCGATAACCCGCCTCGCCGCGCTCGGTGGCGAAGTAGTACTGATACCACCACTGCAGCTCGGCCTTGGGCGGCAGGGGCTTTCGGTTCGCCTCCTGGCTGCCGATCAGATAGCCGCTGACCGACACCAGCGCCGTGAAACGTTCCGGCCACAGCGCGGCCAGCGTGTCGGCGATGCGCGCGCCCCAGTCGAAACCGGCGACGACGGCCTTGTCGACCTTGAGCGCATCCATGAAGGCAATCGCATCGGCGGTGAACACGGACTGCTGCCCGTTGCGCAGCGTATCGGCAGAGAGAAAGCGCGTCGTGCCGTAACCGCGCAAATGCGGAATGATGACGCGATAGCCGGCTGCGGCAAGGATGGGTGCGACGTCTACGAACGCGTGGATGTCATAGGGCCAGCCATGCAGCAGCAGGATGGGGTAGCCATCGGCGGGGCCCGCTTCGGCATAACCGACGTTGAGCACGCCGGCTTTGATCTGTTTCAGCGTCGAGAAGCGGGTGCCGGCGTCGGTGATACCTCTGTCGCTGGGGGTGCTGTCTTGCACGACCGGCGCGGCTTCGGCATTGCCCATCAGGCCGAGCTGGGTTGCAAGCAGGCCGAAGGCTGCCGTACCGAGAAAACCGCGACGCTGCTGGTTGAATTCTTCTGACATGAATTTCTCATTCGAGGATTGTTCGCCGGATCGGCAGTGCATGCCGATCCGGTCGGTATTGATTACTTTGCTTGGGCAGCCTCTTCGATCACCTTCGCTACCGCATCCGGGTGCGAGACCATGACCACATGCGAAGCGCCCTTCACTTCGACGACATCCTTCGGGTTGGCGCGCCTGGCCATGAAGCGCAGGCCTTCGAGCGGGATGTTCTTGTCGGCGGTGCCATAGACGAAGTAGGACGGCAACTGCTTCCAGGCAGAACCGCTCGCGGCCTCATTGAGCGCGGCCACGGTCACCGGGCGCTGGCCGGCGGCCATCAACGCGGCTTGCTTGGGCGCCACGTCGGCGGCGAACTGTTGGTGGAACTTGTCCTGGCGGATGTAGAGCTCCTTGCCGCCGTCAGCCAGCGCCACCGGATCGGCGAGCGCATCGCCCAGCGTGCCGCCGGGAAACTTGCCGGCTAGGCCGGCGACGGTCTCGCCCTGCTCGGGCGCGAAGGCGGCGACGTAGACCAGCGCCTTCACTTCGGGGTTGCCCTCGGCAGCCTTGGAAATCACCATGCCGCCGTAGGAGTGGCCGACTAGGACCAACGGGCCCTTGACGGCGCCGATCACGCTGGCGGCATATTGCGCGTCATTGCCGACACTGCGCAGCGGATTGGCCACGCTCAGCACCGGATAGCCCTTGGCCGTGAGCTTCTTTGCCACACCGTCCCAGCTGCTCGAGTCGGCAAAGGCGCCGTGGATCAGCACGATGGTGGGCTTGGCGACGGTGCCCTGTACGGCAGTGATGGGTGCTTCGGCATGGGCCGTCGGTACGACGGCGGCAAGGACGCTCGAAGCGGCGAGAGAGAGCAGCAGGTTCTTCATGATGGTTCCTTCCGTACGGACTGGGGCTTCAGGCCAGGGTGATGCTCACGTCGATGTTGCCGCGCGTCATCTTCGAGTACGGGCAGGTCTGGTGCGCAGCATCGACCAATGCTTGCGCAACATCGCGCGGCAGGCCGGGCAGGCTCACGTTGAGGCGCGCCTGCAGGAAGAACCCGCCGTTGCCGGTACCGAGGTCGACTTCGGCATCGACCGCGGTGTCGGCGGGAAGGGCCACCTTCTTTTCCTTGGCGGCCAGGCCCATGGCTCCGATGAAGCAGGCCGACCAGCCGGCGGCGAACAGCTGCTCCGGGTTGGTGCCGGCGCCGTGGCTGCCGGGGGCGGACAGCTTGATGTTCAGGCGGCCATCGCCGCTTTGCGCGACACCGTCGCGGCCGCCGGTGGTGTGGGTCTTGCCGGTGTAGAGGACTTTTTCGATCTTGCTCATGATGCTTCCTTTCAGGTGGATTGAGTGATGCAACGGTGGAGCGACAGACTTGGTTCGGTTCGGCGAGCAGGGCGCGGATGGCGGCTTCGGTTTCCCTGGTCCTTCTTGTTGATCAGGTAGGTTGCCGCACGCAGGTCGAGGCGACGGTGAGGGTGCCGGCCAGCAATGCGAGTGAAGCCTCTATCGGTGTATTCATGATGCGGTCCTGTTTCTCGGATGACCGCATTCAAGGCCCGCAACGTATCCGGGATGTGTCCCGAACCGGTCTCAGTTCAATGTTGTGTGTCTGTAGCCGCTCCAGATACAGTGAGATACAAATCTCCGGCTCGAGGGCTGGTGTCAAAGAACTCCGGGCCCCCCGGGGCGCCGAGACGGAGTCAAAGCGCTACTCCGCCGAGCCGGTGCTGGACGACACCGCGTTGGTGGGACGACTGAGCTACATGCTCGCCCACGGAGTGAAGGAAGGACTGGTGGAGAGGAGTGCCGAGTGGCCGGGCCTCACGTGCCTGCCTCAGTTGCTGGGTCCTGCGCGGCGGCTCTTCCGGTGGTTCATCTGGACGAAGCGCTGGAGTGGACGCACGAGCGAGTACCTGGCGGCGCAGCCAGGGCCCTTCGCCGAAGAATGGGCCGAACCGGTGGAGTTGGAGCTGGCGCCACTGCCGTGCTGGCAAGGACTGGATGAGGAGGACAAGCAGCGTACGGTGCGCGCGTTACTGTACATGAAATTGGCATGTGCCCATCCCTGACATTCTCCTCCTTCCTCGTTGCGTCCACCCTCGCCGTCGGCTGCCAGGGCGGCGAGACGGACGTCGACTCCCTCCAGGCCACCGAGCAGCAGGCCACGGACCCCAGCTTCCGCGTCTACAACATCGTCGAGGCCGTGCTCCCCGCCGCCAACTATGACGGCGTCGAGGGCGACGAGTGTCTCGCGCTCCTGAACCCCCAGCATCGCCTCCGCCAGGTCATCCTGGTCGAGGCTGCCGGCCCGGGGGCTCCTGCGCGCTCAGCGCCTACAGCGCCGGCACCGCGCTCAGCTTCACCTGGGGCGACACCTCCGTCTATCAGGGCTCGGCGGGCATCACCGCCATCCGCGCCGCGCTCTCCGACACGGATGGCGCGGTCCACAACCTGGTCGGCTCGCTCACGTCCGAGGCCACCGCCCTCGCCGACCTGCAGGCCTTCCTCGCGAAGACCGACGACAAGCAGGCCGAAGCACTCCACGGCTTCACCGCCACCCGCGTCCACTCGCTCATGGTGGGTCACGCTCTTACGCAGCGTCTGCCCCACCCCGAGCAGCATCTGGAGCCAGCACGTGCAGGCCTCCTGCACCATGGCCTCCGAGGGGACGACCCGTCGAGCATGCAACAGACGCCCCCCCGAGCTGAGAGGGGATGCGGTCCTCCTCCCAGCCGTCGACAATGTATCGGACCGTCTTGAAGAGGGGTATTGACTGTCAGGACCGAGCCGGGAGCGGCGTTGCCCTCACGGCCTCTCCACCGGCCTGGCGCACAGCTCAGCGGCACCCGTCCGCAGCCCTCCTTGGCCCCTCTGCTCCAGCCCTCACCTTCTCTACAGGCCTCCCATTCGTCCTATGCGTATGCGTTGGCATGTGTTGTCGCCGCACTCGATGGTCGTGGGCGCGCTCTGCTGACTGTTCTAATAGCGAGCGCGTACTATGCAGTGGGTCTTGATGTAGTCCACATCATCATAATAAGCGCATGAGAGGTACACATTTAGCCTGTCGGTCGCGGTGCAGTCCTGGCGCCCGGTCTGGGCGGTGAGGTCTGTGTCCATATTCACGCAGTCACAGCTCTTGCAGCTCTCCTTCTTATTCAGACACACAGAGCGCGTCTCAGCGTTTGCGATGGTCGCGCAGTATTGAGTGGCGCGCTTGCAGCTTATGTCGCCACACTCAAGGGTCTCTGGGAACGAGTTGGTGTCCCCGTCCACATCGTCTTCGTTCGAGTCACCACAGCCCACCACCAGCATGGAGAGAAGCACCAGGTACCGCGTCGTCGCCTTCATGTCGTCCTCCCGAGGAGTTATTGGGGGGGCATGAACGCCCCCTCCTGACGGGAAGAGACAGGCCGGGCGACACCGTTGCATGAAATCGACCGCTACCCTCCCGGCTAGAGATGCCGGAGGGAGCAACCCCTTGAGATTGCTGGGCTTCCCAGGTTGTCCCCGACGGGAATCGAACCCGCCGGAGGCTTCTATACGCCTGAGGTGGATGTGTCGTCTCCGGACTGCGTCCAGAGAGACCCGACGAGCGAAGCTCGGGTCAGCGCCGGTGCACGTTTTGGCACGTCAGAGGCTGTCGAGGAAGGTGAGCAACGCCAGGCGGTCTTCTCGCGGCAGCGCCACCACCGCGTCCCGCGCCGCCTGCGCTTCCCCGCCGTGCCACAGCACCGCCTCGAGCACCGAGCCGGCCCTCCCATCGTGCAGCAGGTTGACGGCGCCAGACACCTGCGCGGTGAAGCCCAGGCCCCACAGTGGAGCCGTGCGCCATTCACTCGCCTCGGGCAGGCCGGAGTCGTCCGCCAGCCCCGCGCCCATGTCGTGAAGCAGCAGGTCGGTATAGGGGTGCACCGTCTGTGCACGGAGCTCCTCGAACGGGTGGCGCCCACCCGTCGTCAGCTCGCGCAGGTGACAGGCGCCACAACCCACCGCGGCGAACACCTCGGCGCCGCGACGGACCTGCACCGGCGAGGTCACGCGCTGCGGTATGACCCCGAGCAGCCGCAGATAGGTGACGAGGCGAGACCGGTCTTCGCCGCTGAGCGCGCTCGCCGTCACCCCCACTCCGAGGTGGGCCTCGAGCTCGGCGTCGACCTGCGCGGAGACCGACGGGTGCTCAGCCTTCCAGCCAAAGCGGCCGAGCCGCGGTTCTTCACCCGGCGCGCCTCTGCTCAGCACAGGGCGGCCCGAGATGCCGTCCCCGTCGCAGTCGGTCTCGTCGGCGGCCGCCAGGATGGTCGATTCGTCGACCGCCTCGAGCAGCCCCAGGCCGACCAGAGCCGGCGCCAGCCGCGCCGACGCGCGCAGCGGCCGGCCGGCGTCGAACACCGGCCGGTGCAGCATCACCACCTCGCCGTCGCTGAGCGTCACCGGCTGCGGCTCGATGCGCGAAAGCCGCACCGGGGCCTCCTGGGGCTGAAGCTGGTCGCCGAATTCCGGCTCGCCGGTCAGCCTGAGCACCAGCGATTGCACCTGCTCTCCCACCGGCGGCAACACGCCGCGGCCGTTGAAGGCATGGCAGGCGATGCAGCTCCTGGCGTTGAACAGCGGCCCCAGCACGTCCTGCAACGGTAGGGGCGGGTTGCCCGCCTCGACGTGGGCGCCCGTGTCGAGCTCGGTGTAGAAGAGCCGGCGGCCTTCGAGAAACCCTTGAGGGTGTGGCCACTGGATGTTGAGCGCCAACTGCGAGAGCGCGTACTTCGGCTCGACCGGGGTGCCGTCGGCGAGGGCGACGAATGGCACGGTGGTGCCTCCGCCGAGGCGGGCGTCGGGAGGAGGCCCCAACATGCCGGCGGAGTCGAAGGTCTCTGGAGTGAGGCCGCCGAGGCCGACCTGGTAGCGGAAGGTGTCGGAGAAATAGGACGACCCGCCGGCAATGGGGGCGGGGTCCATGGGATCGGCGCCGGCAAGGTAGATGCCGAGCTCGAAGTCGAGGATGTCACCCGCGCGGAGCGGCCGGCCTTCGCGGACGTTGTCGGTCACCGTCTGATCGAGCTGGCGCGGCGACACCTGACGCATCTGCTGGTTGACGTGAAAGGTGTAGCCCCCGTTCTGGTTTCCCTCGAGGCCGTACTTCTTCCAGCTGCGGAAGTTGGTGATTGGGCCGTACATCGAGACATCGGCGATGGGGTAGTACGTGATCTTGATTTCGGAACGGCCGGCCGCGACCGCGTCTTCGACCACGAGCCGGTAGCTCCGGTTCTCGAACGAGCGCGTGTCGAAGGAACCGAAGCGCTCCTCGCGCTCATGACGGCCGCGCACCCGCCCGGCGACCTCGGTGACGAGGACGCCGTCCTCCCGGTGGCGGATGATGGGGCCGGTCTCGGCGGGGCCTTCGGCGAACAGCGGGGTCACCCGGGGGAGCGACGCCTGCCGGCACTGCTGCGGGCCGGGACCGAGCACCACCCCAGCGCCGCCACCGAGCTTGACCGGCTCGCACCCCGCGAGCACCAGCGCCAGCACCAGCATGTCGGGCGACCGTCTGCGCATCGGCTTCGCCAGTCTACCACCCGCGCACGCCGCCCGAGAACCAGAGCGAGCCGAAGGCGCCGCCGACGCGAACGGGCGACTCGCCCACCACGGTGCCCTCGAGGCGCGGGGCCCAGACGGCTCCATCGAGGCCCAGCCCGAGTGCAAGCCACCTCCACGGCCGCCACTCGCCGCTCACCCCCACCTGGGGACCCCAGAGCACGCCCTGCGTGACAGCCCCCACATGCCCTTCCGCGGGCAGTCCCTTGAGCACCCCGAGCCCGCCGCGCAGCCCGACGCCGCCCCGAACCATCCACCGCGCCCGCTCGGCCCGCACGTCGAAGGTGACACCCCCATCGACCAGCGTCGCCGACACCGAGCCCGAGGCCCGCTGTGCTCCTCCCCGCAGCGACGCCACGTCGAGGCGCATGCCCACCCAGCTCCCAAGCCGCACGTCGGCCGCAAGCCCCCCGCCAAACAGCGGCACCGCCCCCGAGCGGCCGACACCGAACAGGCCGAGCTGCACCCGGCCCGGCTCAGCGATGGGAGCGGGCGCACCCTGCGGGGCGGGCGGGGTCGGTGGAGGAGGCGGGGCCTGTGGGGCGGGCGGGGCCTCGACCGGCGGGTGGGGAGGCTCCGCTGGGGGCGAAGACCACAGCCGCGCGACGGCTTCGGCCACCAACAACGCGACCGTTCGGGGAACGGCCAACCCGCTGATGTCGGAGGTGTCGACCTCGAACTGCTCGGGCTTTCGGCTCAACACCTCGAGCGCCACCCTGTAGCGCGGCGCCGTGCAGTCGACGGTCACCAGCGTGTCACCCTCGCTGGACGCCGCGTCGACGGGCACCTTGAGCTCGACCGCCAGCAGCCGGCGCAGCTCAGGTTCGACGCCTGGTGGGCAACCCGTGGCGCGCATCGCTACACGCCCCGAGCCAGGCATCGAGACGGCGGCCACCAACCACACCACAGCGACCATCACGCCTGGGCCCCCTGCGCGGCGCCGGGGTACCTGGACGAAAGAGGGGACATCACGGTGCTCCGAGCCTTCCCCACTGTCTCACGGCGTCGACCCGCCCCGACCGCGGAAACTCGTCGACGAAGCGCTCGGCAGTGCTGCGGGCGGCCGCGGCGTCTCCCGCCCGGGCCTGGGCCTCGACGGCGCGGGCAAGCGCGTCGGGGGCGAGCGGGCCCTTCGGGGCCAGCGCGTGCGCCTCGAGAAACGCGTCGGCCGCCTCTCGCGGGTTGCCCAGGTCGTCGAGCAGCACCCGACCAAGGGTAAAGGCGGCGAGCGACGCGCGCGGGTCACCGCGAAAGCGCGACAGCACCCGGCGGAGCGGGGCGAGCGCAGCCTCGGGGTGGCCACTGAGACGGGCCACGTCGGCGGCGCGGAGCAGATCGCCGGGCTCGTCATCGGGAGCGCCCTCGCGCTGCAGCGCCGACCATGCAGTCTGGAAATTGCCCTGCTCGGCGAGCGCTCGCCAGGTGGCCGGACGACGCACGCTCTTCCTGCCCGGGGGCTGCGGTGCCGACGCCACGCTCGGCGCCCCGGGCATCGCGGGCACACCACCGTCCTCGCCCGCCTCGGTCGTCACCTTCTCAGGCCCGGCGGGCGCGCCGGCAGCTTCAGGGGCGAGCGCCTCGGCGCGGAAGGTGCCTTGCTCGCCCGCCGCCAGCAGCGTCTCCCGAGCTCCGGCGCGCACCCGAACGCGGCCCTCGGTGACCACCACGCTCACCTGCTCGTCACCTCGGGTGACCGAAAACACAGTGCCGACCACCTCGACATCCACCGCGCCAGCCGACACCCGCACCAGCCGCCCGTGCTGCGGGGCGACACTGAAGCGCATGGCGCCACGCTCGACCTCGAGCCACAAGAGTCCCGGCTCCGAGCGGAGGGTGCGCACCGGCGCGCCGATGGGCATCACCACCCGCGCGTCTTCACCGATCGCGACCTCGGGAACGCCGGGCCCGCGCAGCTTCGACGGGACGAAGAGCCCGACCAGCAGGAGCACCGCAACGCCGAGCCCGGCCAGAGCCACCCGCCGGCGCACCGCCCGTTGGTGGTAGCGCCGGCGCACCTCCGCTTCGAACAGGGTCGCCTCGTGGGTCGAGTACTGCGGTTCGAGCGAGCGCGCCGCCTCAGCCAGACGCTGGTGCAGTTCAGTCACGGTGCGCCTCCTCCATCGCCGCGTCCACCGCGGCGATGCGTCGTTTGGCCGTCGAGAGCGAGCAGCCCAACAGCTCGGCGACGCGCTCGAGCCGCTCCCCCTCGAGATAGCGCAGGCTCCACGCCACCTGCTCGTCCGCCGACCTGCCGTCGAGCACCCGGTACACGTCGCTCAACAGCGCCCGGTGCTCGCCGTTGGCGCGGGGCGTGGAGAGCAGCGTGGGGTGCCAACGCTCCCACAGGCCGAAAGCGCGCTGCACCCGCCGCCTTCGCAGCCGCCTCAGCGTCAGCCGCACCGCGGTCGACGCCAGGTAGGGCTTGATCCGCAGGGGGTTTTCGAGCCGCTTGAGACCATCGAGGGCACGCACGAAGGTGTCCTGCACGATGTCGTCGACCTCGTCGTCACGCCCCAACATGCGCTTCACCACCCCCGCTATGTAGGGGCGGTACGCCCGAACCACGGCTGTGAAGTCGGCCGGGTCGACCTCCAGCTCGGTGGGGTCCTGGTGCAATGGAATGAGTCGCCCGGGTACAGACATGACTCTTTAGAGACACTACCGCGCAAAACCAGGTCACGCCACGGTGTTCACGCATGGTCACCCACACCACAGCACACTGAGAGCTCAAGGTGCTTCCTTCACCTACACCGGGCGCTGCCTGCCTCCACACCTCGAGCAAACGAACAAGGCTTGTCGATTTTGTTGAGCCGAATACAGCCGCAAGAGTCTCTACAGACGCGATGGCATTCGCAGACATGCGCTTTTCCCGAAGCTCCTTTCGGTCCTTCGGCGTCTCTGCAAGGAGCGACCATGCGTCTCGGCTTGGCCTTCAAACGTGTTGGAGTCTGTGTTTTTCTCGGGCTCTCGGCATGCGAGGGATCTTCCTATCTTTCTCTGTCGAACCGAGGTGAGGGCGAGACGATGTCGGCGCATCTGCTGACAGCGTCGGAATACAACGCGACGATTCAGGATCTGCTCGGAGTCACGTCTCGGCCGGCCGACTACTTCCCAGCGGTTTCAGCGTCCGAGTTCGACGCGAACGTGGGCGTGCTCGCCTCCCTGTCACAGGTTCAAAGTGAAGCGGTCTTCAACGCCGCCCGCGACGTGGTGGACAAGGCCTTCGAGTCGCCCGCGCTTACCGCGCGCCTGGTCACCTGCACTCCCACCAGTGACACGGATGATGAATGTCCGAAGTCCCTCGTGAAGAAGCTGGGTCGCCGCGCGTTTCGCCGCTCCCTCGACGCCGAAGAGGTGGACGCGTACATGGCGACCTACCACAAGGCGAGACAGTCGCTGGAGATGGGCCACGTGGACGCGGTCGCGCACGTGCTCCGGGTGATGCTCAGCAGTCCATCGTTCTTCCTTCGCATCGAGCGTCCCGGACAAGGGAAGAGCGCATTCGAGTCCGCGGCGCTGGCGAGCCGCCTCTCCTACCTGCTCTGGGGCTCCATGCCCGACGATGAGCTGCTCGATATCGCCGAGAGCGGCAAGCTCGACGATGACGCGGCGCTGATCGCCATGACGGACAAGATGCTCGCGGATCCGCGAGGTCAGCGCTTCGTCTCCCACTTCCTCGGCCAATGGCTCGGCACCGTGCGCCTCTCGAGCCACAGCGTCGACACCAGCCGCTTCCCCCAATGGACGCCGACGGTGGCAAAGGGGGTCGAGGCGCAGGCCAACGACTTCTTGTATGGCTTCGTGACCGGGACCACTCCCTGGAGAGAGCTGTTCCTGGCCCCGCACCCGGCGAACACGGCGATCCAGCCGCTGCTCGCCGCGGACCCGACGACCCTGCAGCGCCGCGGCTTCCTGACGCTGCCGGCCTTCCTGACGCTCAGCTCCCACAGCGATCGCACCTCGCCCACCTCCCGAGCCAAGGGCGTCATCACGTCGCTCTTCTGCACCGACATGACGCCTCCGCCAGGAGTCATCACGGAGCTTCCGCCGCAGGATGGCCCGACGCCCAAAACCGTCCGTGAGCGACTCGAGGCGCACCGGCGTAATCCGTCCTGCGCGGGCTGCCACAACATGCTCGATCCACTCGGACTCAGCCTCGAGAACTTCGATGCAGTGGGCCGCTACCGCACCCAGGACGAGGGGCAGCCCATTGACGCGAGCGGCGTCTACGAGGGCACACCCATCGCCAACGTGTCGGAGCTGCTGCCGCTGCTTGCGAAGGATTCGCGACTCGGCGCTTGCGCGCCGCGGAAGCTGTACAGCTTCGCCATGCGCCGCAGCCTGGGGCCGGACGATGAGCCACAGGTCGCCAGGTTAACATCCACCTGGAATGCAGGAACGCTCCGCGAGCTCCTTCACCAGGTCGTGGTTTCGCCCGCCTTCCGTGGGCACGCCGAGGAGGCTCCATGAAGACCCAATTGTCGCGCCGAACCGTCCTGCGTGGAGCAGGCGTCGCGCTTTTCCTTCCCTGGTTGGAGGCGCTCGCGCCTCGCGTCGCCCGCGCCGCGGCCGGGAGCATTCCTCGCCGTTTGTTGATCTGCGCCTTCCCCAACGGCGCTCCGCACGATTGGTGGAGCACGGCTCCCGCGTTCGGAACGTCGGTCTCGGGTGACGCGTTCCAGCTGCCCAACGTGCTCACGCCCTTCCAGCCCATCAAGCACAAGGTGATGATGGTGAGCCGACTGGGCAACTACACGTGGAGCAACGACGGCGACAAGCCGACCCCGAGCGTCGAGCCGTCGCACGCGCGTTGCATGTCGGCCGTCACCACCTGCATCGATGCCGATGAGGCCGCGCGTAAGGCGAACCTCCCCCTCGACTCCGCGGTGCGAAGCACCACCTCGGTGGATCAGCTCATCGCGCAGACCCTGCGGGGCCAGACCGGCCTCAACTCGATGCAGACCGGTCTGGGCGTCAAGCCCGGCTTCTTCGACTACCGCAGCTACGCCTACAACCAAGTGCTGTCGTGGAAGTCGCCGACCGAGCCGCTCAAGCGGAACGTCAATCCACGTGTCATTTTCGACGCGTTGGTCGGAAGCGGCAACGCTCAGACTCCGGCGGAGCTCGCCAGGCTCAAGGCGCGAGAGAAGAGCGTGCTGGACGCGGTCCGCGAGGACACGAATCGCATCAAGAAGCGCGTGAGCAGCCGCGATCAGCAGGTGCTGGACCAGTATCTGACGACCGTGCGGAGCCTCGAGCTCGCCGCCGATCAGGTCTCGGCCACATGCCGTACGCTTCCCGCCCCCAACGCAGTGCCCGAGCCGCCCGGCCCGCAGCAGGGTCTGTCCCAGGGACAGGACGGGTACGATCACGAGCTCCACGCCGACGTGATGAACGATCTCATCACACTCGCCTTCGAGTGCGATCGCACGCGCGTGGTGACCCACCTGCTCGATGACGCGCGTTCCGAGTTCGAATATCGCAACATCCCCGCCTCGGACCGTACGCGCGTGGGGCTCGCGTACAATGCGGGAGCCAGCCTCCACTACCACGGCAGCCAGCACGGAGAGGGCGAGCTGGCCGATACGACGGAGAATGGCAAGTACAAGATCGTGAGGCCGAGCAACCGCGACTTCGCGGCCATCAACGCCTGGATGGGCCGCAAGGTGGCGGAACTCGCTCTCAAGCTGGATGCCATCCCCGAAGGCGATGGCACCGTGCTCGATCACACCACGCTCGTGTTCCTCAGCGAGATGCGCACGCACGACCACGATGCGTTCGATCTGCCGATCCTGATCGCCGGTGGCAACGGTGTCCTGAAGCGGAACACGCACATCGCCTATGACTCGGTGGGCAACGACCGGCAGCTCCGCGATATGTGGTACACCATCATGCGGCACGTCTTCGGCATGCCTGTGACCTCGTTCGGAGAGGACGCCCGAGGCGTGGCGAACGCGGAGCTCACCGAGCTCCTCGCGTGAGCTCTCTCTTGGGTGCGTGCCTTCAACCACGGAGCCGCCTCGAGGGCTCACGCCAGCAGCAGACGCTCCTCGAGACCCAATGGGGGACGCCCAACCTGGAGGGTGAAGCGAACCCCAACACCCAGTTCCTCCATGGCGCGCTCGGTTCCTCGCGCCCGGAGTGGTTTCTGCCGGAGTTGTCGGTGCGCGCGGGTGGCCTCTTCTCGCGCTCGGTGAATCTCGGAGCCTCGAGCAACGAGGGCCAGGTCCGCGACGTGCTGGTCCCCGTGGTGATGGCCGCCGATGTTCGCGCCGCGGTGGTGGCGGGAGCCTTCCGGGCCATGGCCTCGCTCGGTGTGGCACCCCGCCGCGCCTTCGCGGCCAGCCTGACCCCTGTCGGCGACATCGACGGGCCGAAGCTCATCAGCCGCGAGCATTGGCTGGGAGCCACCCTGCTGGATGATGCGCTGTTCATCAGGGCAGGGCGTTTGACACTTCCATTCGGAATCCGCTCGGTCGAGCACACGCTTTGGGCCAGGGCGGTGACCCGCACCGACTCCAACGACAGCCAGCAGCACGGAGTGGCAGTGGCGCCCCCCATTCACTATGGCTTTGGATGCACGGCCGCCTCGGCTCCTTCCACGTTCGCGCTACTCGGCGCCACGGTGGTTGTCCTCCAGAGTCGTCGGCGCAGCCGGCGCTGAGGACCGGAAGCTGACCGGAACGAACGAACCCGAGACAACGACAACCCGTATGAACTTCAAAGTGAAGAGTCTGCTCCTGGCGCTGCTGTGTGCATGTTCGCAAGGTCTCGGTTCGCAGTCGCCGGATGGCGGCCCCCAGACGCAGAACCCCGGTCCCAAGCCGGGTCCCGTCGATGGTGGCTTGGGAGCGGACCTGGATCCTTCGGAGCTGGACCCGGTCTCGCATGGAGGTACCATCACCTTCGAGTCCATCGGTGCGCCGGGTTGGTACCCGAGTCGGCGTGATCCCGAGACGGGGCCCTGCGATGCCTACCAGGCCTCGGGTTGTTGTCTCAGCAAGCATACCATCGAAAGCAATGCGCTGACCCCGTGGGACGAGGATCTCATCGTGACCCTGCGTGGTCCGATGAAGGTCAAGCAGTTTGCCGTGTATCAACCGGCGGGCGATTCGAAGGGTCCCTGGAACCTGGTGTCTTCTTGGGACGATCGGAGCCCGAAAAGCCCGCGGGGCCTCCACTTCGAGGGGAACAGCACCGAGGAGAAGGGGTTCGACGGCATCATCGGGACCGAATGTCTGGTCGACGTCTCGACGAGCGAGGACTTCGCGTGCGGTCCGGGAAGCGTGCCGTACTGCCCGCCGCAAGGTAGCGGAAAGAAGAAGACCTGGGGTTGGTCTGGCTCGAAGCTCTTCGTGATGCTCGCCACCATGCCCCACGCGGGTTCGCTGGGCCATGCTTGCTCGCAGGGTTCGGGCGGAAACTGGTTCGATGCCCCGTGGGTGGGCCTCAGTCATGGAGAGCTCGTGCGCGCTGGCGCCTTCGGCAGCTGCCACTGTTATGCCAAGGAGCCTGACAAGTGGTACCTGGGTGACGGCTGCGGTCAGTTCAACGTCTTCGAGGTCGTGAACGACAACAACGACTTCCGGAACTTCGACGTCTTCAGCACCAACATGTTCGGCTATGCGGGCTACGTCGGCGAGGGCCCCTGTGGCTCGAGGTGCAAGGTCGGCTCTCTGGGCAGTGAGGCCGATCTGATCGACAAATCGACGAGTACCGAAGCGGCGCGGGGCGCGGTCGCCAGCCCCACCCGTGGGCCTGGTGCAGCGCTCCGCCGTCCGGTGTCTGGCTATCGCTACTTCTTGATCCTCCTCGACGTTCCGAACCGGACCGTCCAGTTGGCGATCATCCATCCGCTCAATGTTCCCGCCTCGGTCGGCGCGCTGCTCCCCGGATTGCCGGCCCAGATGGAGGCGTCGACCGTCGAAGCAGTCCGGACCTTGCGGCTGCCCAGGTGATAGGCGAGTTCGGTTCACTTTTGAAGGCGACGTGACAGAGGTATGGGACGAGTGATTCTTCGCGGCCAGTGGTCGAATGCAGTGGTTTCTCTGTGCGTGCTCTTGATGTCCTTCTGGGCTCGTGCGGAGCAGGGCGTCACGGTTCTCGAGCTCATCGGGGACCGTCGGGACGCGGTTCGGGGACAGCTCGAACGTTCGTTGCAGGCCAAGGGCTCCGAGGTCGTCAAGGGCAAGCTGTATGAAACCCGTGCGCGACGGTTGGGGTTCCGGGGACGCGAGGCCTACACGGATGCGGCCATCGCCGTGCTCTCGCGGGAACTGGGGCTCGCGGCAACCGTCCGGGGAGCCGTGTCGGGACCTACGCTCACCGTGAAAGTGGTGAGCACGTCAGGAAGGTTGCTCGGAACCGAGTCATACCCGCTCAAGAAGGGAAAGCTTTCACAGAAGGACGCCTTCCGCGTTGCGGAAGCGATCTTGACGACGTTGCGCGGAGCCGCAGCGGAGGTCGTCCCCCAGGAGTCCGTGGAGGCGGCAATGCCAGCCACGGCAGATGCACTCGCTTCGAGTGGCGCCGGCACCGCCGAACCCACGGCCAAGGTCGAGGCAGTTCCCGCAGCTCCAGCAGTTCCAGGGGAGGAAGTGCCGCTGGTGAAGGCTCCTGCGCCGATGATGGGGCCTCGATGGGTCTCCGTGAGGTTCGGTGGAGCCACCACCTGGCGCTCCTATTGTGCGGCCCCCGGCATCGCGTCGTGCGGTCAACTGGAATCGCAGCCGGTGGAGGAGAGGCCGGGGAACTACCTGTTGTTCGGAACGCAGAGTCCGTACTCGGGCTTGAGCGCCGAGCTCGATGTGTTTCCGCTGGTCCTCCTGGGAGACACGGCGCTGAAGGGCCTGGGCGTAACCGCCGAGCTGTCGCGTCGCTGGCCCCAGGTCAGTGTCAACGGAGGCGGACGTGAGGGAACCACGAGCGCCGCGGACATGTATTGGTCGCTCTTCGGCACCTATCGTTTGTACTTCCCGCTATCGTTTACGGCCACGCCCCTCCCCGCGTTCGTGGGGCTTCGGGGGGGGATGATTTCCCGCTCGTTCGAGGTGGCCGAGGAGTACCAGGCGCTGCTTCCCAAGACGAGTCGCACACATGCGTCGTTGGGCCTGGATGTGTCAGTGACCCTGACCCGTCTGGCTCGGGTCGAGGCGGGCTTCCTGTACTTCATCCGGCCGCAGCCGGGCCAGGAGCAGAAGGAGCGTTATGGTCCCGAGGTGTCGAGCAGCGGCTTCGGGTTCGAGGCGGGAGTCAGTGGCGATCTCTTCGGGCCGCTCGACTACAGCATTCGCTACCGCTTCCAGAAATACGCGGACACATTCTCCGGAGCGGGGACGGACTGGACCAAGGGAGGCATCTCCCAGGAGAGCTATTCCGGCCTGACCTGGACGTTGGGCGCATCCTTCTAAGAGCACTTCCACCCCAACCCACTTCAAAAGCGCTTATGATACTTCGTGGCCTCGTTTTCAGCCTCCTGATGGTTTCAATCCAGTCCTGTGCGGTCGCTCCCAGCGAGCCGAACGATCCCATCGGGGATGGCGGGAGCCCGCGTGCGGATGGAGGAGTTCCCGACGGTGGTTCCGCTGATGGTGGCACAGACGACTGGGGCAACGGTGCGATCTCGGTGGATGGGCGAGCCATCAAGGCAGGTGGCAAGGCCGTCCAGTTGAAGGGCGTCTGCTGGAATCCTGTCGGAAAGGGTCACGACCACCCGCCCAGGGGTGACTACGCCGCCTTCGCCGACAAGGATATCGCGCTGATGAAGGCCGCGGGCATCAACGTGGTCCGCACCTACGACACCATCCGCGACACCGCGGTGCTGGACAAGCTGCACGCCGCGGGCATCCGCGTGATCATGAGCGTGTACGCCTACGGTGGCGACCCCGCTTCTCGCGCCTCCGAGCACGTCACGGCGCTCAAGGATCACCCCTCCATCCTCATGTGGTCCCTTGGCAATGAATGGAACTACAACGGCCTGTATACCAATATGTCCTTCAATGACTCGATGGCTCGCTTGAACCAGATCGCCGCCGCGATCAAGGCGCTCGATTCCAAGCACCCCATCGCGACCGTCTATGGCGAGCTGCCCTCCAAGGCCACCATCGAAGCAATGCCGGACATCGACGTCTGGGGCCTGAACATGTATCGCGGAATCACGTTCGGAGACGCCTTCACCAGGTGGAAGGACCTCAGCCCCAAGCCCATGTTCGTCGCCGAGTACGGTGCGGATGCCTTCAATGCGAAGATCCCCGGATACGATCCCGAAAGCCAGGGCAAGGCGACCCACGAGCTGACCCAGGAGATTCTCGCTCACTCGACCGCGAACAAAGGCGGCGTGTGCTCCGGCGGCACCATCTTCGAGTGGTCGGACGAGTGGTGGAAGTCCGGGAATCCCTCCCAGCACGACAACGGCGGCACTGCCCCCGGCGGTGGCCCCTACCCTGACAGCACCTTCAATGAGGAGTGGTGGGGTCTCGTCGACGTCGACCGAAACACGCGGCCCGCGTACGAGGCGCTCAAGAGCCTCTACGCGCCTTGAGCTGATTCGACGTCGGCGTCGTCTCGTCGTTGTGGCGGCACGTTGTCTTGAAAGGAGTCGAAATGTGAGCTGCGTTCCTGAAAAGTTCGCCCCCGCGAGCAGTTCTTCGCAGGTGGCCATCTATTGTCGGAATCCAAAGCAGGGAGTGAGCATCCGGCCCGCACTGTTCGCGGCGGTTTCCTGGGTATGTCTGGCGGTTGCCGCATGCAGCCCCGGCACCGCGCAAATCGGCGACGGGCCAGCGCCGGCCAATGGATCTGACGGCTATACCGAGCTGACCTGGCCCGAGCAGCAGCCCACGACCCATTACACGCTCCCCAGTGGCACGCTCGTGACGAAGGTCGGCGGACGCACGCGCGACCGCCACGCACGCGAGATGCCCCCGAAGGGCGATCCGATGGGCGGGGACAACTACATGACCTTCGCGGCGCACTATTTCGAGCGCCGCACCCACGACATCACCATCTACGACAATCCCAATTCCAAGAAGCCCGGTACCCGCATCCTGACGATCGTCGTGCGTCCGCAATGGTGGTTGTACGGGACGAACTTCCGGGGCGGATACATCGGGCGGCGCGGAGACGAGCCCTACCTGCCGATGTCGGTGGCGCTCTACGGCGACAACGGTGGCATGAAGCAGCTGCCCCCCGGGACCCTTCTGAAGGACCAGGAGCTGAAGACTCCGATCGAGAACTACGACGCCCTGCCGGACAACAACAGCCCAAGCACCTATCGGGATCTCAATGTTCCTCTCGCGGACGGCGAGTTCGTGTTGGTGAAGCAGATCACGCGCTCTCCCGCGCTCAATCGGGATCTGCGAGAGGGCGACCTGTATGAGTTCGAGCTCGGCATCTTCCTGGACGGCCCCAAGGGCGACGAACTCGGTCGCTTCAACTACTACTCGGATGCGCTCGTCTACCGCGTCGGCTCTCCCGGCATCGTGCCCTGGTACCGAGGCCCCTGCTGTGATGCCCCCTCGATTCCCTGGGACTCGACTCCCATCCCGGACAGCGCTCTGGCTGGCGGCAAGATGATGACCCTGCAGGAAAACACCTCGGGGTTCACTCACATCAATTTCATGCAGGCGAGCCTCAATATCGCGGGTCGCAACATCCAGGCCTTCACCGAAGGGCGACGCCTGATCCATACCTCCTTCCTCACCGGTGGCCACCACGAGCCTGGCAATCCGCCTGTCACGGCTGCCATGAACAAGGCAGGCCCCAGGTTCCAGCAGGCCTCATGCATCGACTGCCACGTGAACAACGGCAAGAGCTCTCCTGCGCTCAACACGCCATTGTCGACGATGGTGGTGCTCACCGCGGACGTGGACGCCACCGGCGAGCTCGTGCCGGACAGCCGCTTCGGCGGGCACCTCTGGCAGGGAGTGGTGAACAACGGCAAGACCGTGTACGACGGACGCAACGCGGTACTGAAGATCACCTCGTATCGAGAGATCCCGGGGCAGTATCCGGATGGCACTGCATACACGCTGCAAGAGCCCATCTATTCGCTGACGGATCGGATGGGCAATACGCTGGAGATGCCTGCCCGCATGTCGGTGCACACGGCTCCGCACATGGTGGGGATGGGCCTCCTGGAGGCAGTGCCGGAGAAGCAGCTGAAGGCCCTTGCCGAAGCGAGCCAACACGATCCCGATGGTGCGGTCGGCAAGCTTCAGTTGATTCCGGATCCACGTTCCCCGTCGGTCATCCGCGTGGGTCGCTTCGGTTGGCGCGGCACGGCTTCGACCGTGGAGGAGCAGGTCTCAGGCGCCCTGAACAACGACATGGGCGTGACGACGTCGATGTTCCCCACCCACAACTGCAGCCTGGCCAAGGACGACGTGGATTGCCGCAATGCGAATTCCACCACTCCGGAGCTCAGCAACGAGAACGTGCGCCTCATCGTGGATTACACGAGCCTCCTGGCGGTCCCGCCCCAGCGCCACTTCCCCGGTGAGCAGCCTCTCCGGAATTACGCCGTGGACTTCGGAGCGCTGGTCCAGGATCCGGATCAGTCCAAGCTCGAGGCTGAGTTGGCGAAGATGCGGGAGGACGAAGCGGCCGAGCGTCAGATGCAGGAGCGCGTCGCTGCCGGCTCCGTGCTGTTCACGCAGGCTCGCTGCAATGCGTGCCACGTGGCGACGCTGACCACTGGAACCGAACACCGCTATGCCGAGCTGCGGGAGCAGACCATTCATCCGTACACGGATCTGCTGCTGCACGACATGGGGCCTGAGCTTGGAGACAACTTCCCTCAAGGTGTCGCCACCGGGCGGGAGTGGCGCACCGCGCCGCTGTGGAGCCTGGGTCTGCTCGAGCACACCAATCCCGGTGCGCGTTTCCTCCACGATGGTCGTGCCCGCACCATCGAAGAGGCCATCTTGTGGCACGGAGGGCAGGGCCGCGCGAGCCGGGACCGCTTCAAGGCCATGTCAAAGGAAGAGCGCGGCAAGCTGATCGACTTCGTGAAGTCGCTCTGATCCCTGGTGCCTTCCGGGGTGGAATTGCTCGAAGCGTTCACGTCCGAGGCCGGGCGTGAACGCGCCACTCCTCCAGGCAGACAACCAGCAGGTGCCGGCCCGGCTCGCGAGGCTGCCCCGGAGCACGGTGGACGAGGCGCTTGAAGGCTTGCCCACGGCAGGTGCGGGGCTCACTGCTCGGGCGGCCCCCGTCAGCGGCCCTCCTCGGCGCCTCCGCTCCAGCCCTCACCCTCAAATCAGATGAAGTCCCGGCTGACTTCCCCCGGCTTCGCCACGAGCCAGACCCCATCGTGGCCCTGACGAACGGTCAGCCCCATGCCGAGCACGAGCTTTTCGAGGATCGCGTCGACGGCCCGGAGCGCGGGGGCGGCGGCGGCCCTTCGATCGGGGCGCGGCGTGATCGGCGGGTGGATCAAGGGTCGAAGCCGAGCCAGCGCCTCGCCGGGCAAGAGCGGCTCTTCGGCGATCTTCATCTCGAGCCAGGTGGCCGAAACGGGGCCGGCGAGCCCGTAAAAGTCGACGGTCTTGTCGTAGTACGCGCGGAACGCATTCGAGAGCGCGGCGCGCGAGACGCCGCCCTCCCAAGCCGACACCACGGCGGCCAAGAGCTCGACCGCGGCGCCCTCACGATGGACGTACTCGGCGAAGTCCCCGTCGCCGTCCGACGCGAGCGCGCGGCGGTCCTTGTTCCACGTCTTGCGCGCCCGCAACAGCAGGCGCCGGGCTCGCTCGTTGGGTCGAGCGAAGAGGAGCCATGGCCAGCAGGAGTCGAAGTCGCCGGCCCACGCCTCGTCGGGCTCGAGCCTCTCTGCGAGCCGATCCATCTCCGCGTCGTCGGTCGAACCGGATGCCATCCATTCGAGCACCAGCGCGAGGGCGTGGGCCTCCTCGTTTCCGCCCTGCCGCAGCTCGGAGACCTTGGTGACGATGCGCTCGCGCCCGCGGTCGAGCTGGCCGAGCACGGCGAGCCGGAACAGGTCGTCCTCGCCCTCGGGGACGAGCGGTGCCTCGTCGAGCCGATCCGCGAACGCCTCCCAGCTCGTGCGCTCGACGTACACGCCGTCGGCGGCGAGCGCTCGTCGAGCGGCGCGAAGCTCGTCACGGAGCTTCTTGCTGTCGGCGCGCGAGCAGCCTTGGCACCCCACGATGGCGACTTGGGCGACCGGATAGGTGTCACGACGACCGGCGACGAAGAGCCACGACGTCAGCGCATCGTAGTCCTCTGCGGAGACCACCCCCATCACGAAATCTCGTGCGATGGTCCAGAGCATGGCCGCGATCAAACCTACCAAGAAGACCGTGTTGCGGGCGACCCACGCGGGCTCGAGGAGCATGGCCACGAGAACGGCCACGACGAAAGCGCCGAGCGCGAGAAGGCGGAGGTGGCGGCGAGTCATGGGTAGATCGGTCTATCAAGCCGCCGCCGCGAAGACGACGGGCAAGAGAGCGAGACCCCTTCTCGCTCACGCGATCGCGCGCCGTCGCTGACAGCAAGCCGTGCACGGTGAGGTGTACCCGGGCGGCGACGTCGATCATGGGCGCGGGGTTGACGGTGAGGCGCGAGAACCCGGCCGCTTCGTAGGCCGCCCACATACTTCTCCACACCGTATGGGGAGGTGAAGCTCGTCACCGTCAAGGCGCTGCTGCCCTCGGAGCTGGCGTACCTGCTGGAGCATGGCGCGGAGGGCCAGGTCGAGCTGGCGCGGCGCTTCGTGGAGAGCGGCGAGGAGCACCTGTCGCGTCTCAGAAGGAAGCCCGGCCTCAGAAGCGCAGCGACACCTCGGCCTGGAGGAAGATGACGTCGCGGGAGGAGCCCGTCTGCTGGAGGAAGGTGCCGGCGAAGAAGCGTGACGCGGTGGCGTACACGTGCGTGTACCGGCCGAGTTGCCAGTTGGCCGTGAAGTTCACTTGATGCCCCACCCAGCGGCTGCTGCTCCCGCCGGGCGGTCTCACCAGCGCACCGCTCGGACCATAGATGCCATCCTCCACCCTCTGCCGCCAGAAGCCGGTCCACTCGGCCGACAGCACGAGTGAGCGGCTGGGGTGCAGGCGCAGCACGGGGTGGAGGTCGATGAAGTTGTAGGGTCCCAGCAGGGCGATCTCCCCGAAGTAGCTGCCGCGCGGGAAGAGCGGATTGAAGGTCCCCAGCGACGGGGCCTCCGCGTCCGGGTCCCCGGAGGCGATGTCCGCCATCACCCCCAGCCTCGGGGACAGCGGCAGGCGCTCGAGAGTGAAGCCGGTGTCGCTCGCCACCGTCCAGGCGAGGAGGGGCGCGCCCGAGAAGCGTCCCACCTGCAGCACGGCTTCGAGGTTGTAATCCCACCGCCCGGATGTCCCCCACCACCGGGTACCGAAGGAGTGGCGCTGTTCGCGGCCCTCGCCCTGTGCGTAGCGGGCCTGACTGTTGGAGAAGCCGAGGTAGTAGAGGTCCACGTTCCCACCCGGGAGTACGGGCAGGGGATGCTCCGCGTACAGTCCCCAGAAGCCCTGGGTGCGCAACGGGCCGTCATCGAAGACGCCGGGCTCCGTGGCGACAGGCCTCACGGCGAAGGCGGAGAGGTCCCATTGGTGGAGCCGAAGCCGCGTGCGTGCCCCATCGAAGGTCCGGCGTACGTTGGGGCCCTCGCGCACCGAGACGAGGCGGGCCGAGCCGAATTGCAATTCCTGGCGTCCCAGCCGCACCTGGAGTCCCTCGTCCGCGCGCTCCCATGGGCGGGCCTCCACGAAGGCCTGGTGTACATCCAGCCGGTCCTCGTCCGTGGGGCCGGGGCCTCCCTCGCGTCCGTGTGTCCACCCGCTCTTGAGCTGGAAGAAGGCCCGGGCCAGATTCCACAGCCACACATCCCCGTGCAGCATGTAGCGCTGCAGCCAGGCGCCGTCCGCAGCGGGTGCCTCGGCCCAGTCGGGGTGGCGGTAATACTCCACCCGCTGGCGCAGATCGCCCCCCAGCGAGAGGAACACAGAGCCCTTCTCGTTGAGCGGGAGGTACTTCATTCCGTCGAGGGGCGCGCGAGGCGCGTCCGGGTCGCGGAGGTAGCGGTAGTCCTCCTCCGCGCGTAGCACCTCGAAGGGGGGTGGCGAGGACGGCTTCCGCGGGGCCTGTGCCCGGGCGCGCCCGCCAACGAGCAGCCCCACGACGAGCAGCGCGAGCACGGTCCATCCGCGATGGGGCAGGCGGTGCATTCGACGTTGCCGGGTTCGCATAATCACCTCGATGATGAGCCCCCGTCCCTGGCCACGGGGGAACAGGCGGGCTCCATGGGAGTGGGCGGGGGACGGACTCGAGCGACTTGATGTCCTCCCAAGCAGGTGGCTACTTCGCGGGGGCCGGGGCCGCGTTCACGTACGGTTTCTTCTCGCGCTGCTCGAGCGTCTTGCTGACGGTCTGGAGCGTCTCGCCCACGTGGGTGATGACGCCATCGAAGTACTTCGGACCCGCCTCGATGACCCACGACGAGAG
Organism: Archangium violaceum; assembly: GCF_016887565.1. Lineage (NCBI taxonomy): Bacteria > Pseudomonadati > Myxococcota > Myxococcia > Myxococcales > Archangiaceae > Archangium > Archangium violaceum. The sequence goes on along the minus strand of NZ_CP069396.1, from coordinate 3,388,745 downwards.
CTGGAGTCTGGGCGCCAGGCCCTGTTGCTGCAGCCGCTTCTCCGTGTCGAAGGCCAGCAGCACCTGCTCCACCACGGCCGCGTCTCCCTCGCCCACATCGATGACCGAGCTTCCCTGATCGCGCAGCGTAGGCGCGAACGACGCGTGCTTCACTCCCAGGCGCACGGCCTCGCGCACCGCGATCCGTCCCGCCAACCGCAGCCTGTCCAGCGACAGCTCCCTGGCATCCCCAATGCCAATCAGCAGCACCCGCTTCGGCGTGATGGAGCGCGGCGGCGGCGTGTAGAGCAGCGTCTCCCCCAGCTCGCCCACGAACTCGCCCCGCTCGCGCAGCGCCGAGAGCAGTCCCCCCTGCTTCTCATTGAAGTCTTGCATCGCCTCGATGTACTGGTCCCCTGCGGGATCGTGCTTCAACACACAGAGGATCTGCAGGTCGGTGGTCTGGGTGACCGGGCCGATCTGCTTGACGCTCAACGCAAGCCCCACCGGTGTCTCGAATTTCTTCTCGGGCGGCGGCTTCGCGTTCTCGGCGAGTGCTGGCCATGACGCACCGAGTGTGAGAACAAGACCCAGGGCGAGCAGCTCGTGCTTCAGTGTGAGGCGCATGTCTTTCTCCTGAAGGTCGGCGGGTCGCGATGTGGCTCCCCGCTGAATTCCCACTCAAAATGTTGGAGAAAGGCGGCATTGTCATCACCCATGTCAGGGATGAGACCCATCACCCATGTCAGGGATGAGACCCCGCGTGGACGCTCCACTCGCCCGCGGGCAGGGCCAGTGCGCGCTGGTTGGGGAGGAGCCAGATCTGCAGGAAGTGCAGTTCCTCGTCCGCGCCGTTCATCTCGCCATGGAGGACGCCGGTTCCCGCCGTCATGCGCTGCACCTCGCCGACGCGCAGCAGTCCCTCGCCGCCCCTCACCTCCCGCTCTGCTCCCGCCCTCTACCCCCAACAGGGCTCCTTTCCTTCCTACACACGTCGGGCTTCGTTGCTAGCGTGCGCGGCGATGTCGAGTCCACCCGGGCCGAGCTCACCGCCTGCATCAAGTGGTTCGACGCGCTCGCCGCGAAGGACTACTCCGATCGCCTCGCCTCGTGCACCCCATCGCTCCAATTCATCACCCTCGATTGCGCCGAGAACCTCACCCACCGCCAGCTCAAACGTCACGAGCGGCTCCTCGACGACGAGCGGCCGCGCCTCGCCCGTCCTTTCCAGCGTGTGCGCACGTTCCACCACGGCCTTCCGGTCGAAGTGGAGTGGAACGCCGCGCCCGGCGATCCCCTCGTCGGCCATCCCGCCTGGTCCATCGTCGAGAGCGTGATCTTCTCCGGCCCTGTCGCACTGCTCCCGGCCTTCGCTGATCTTCGCGACGTTGCGATTTCGGACGGCCCGAAACCGCAATGAAACGGCGACCTCAGTTCTGCGCGTGTCCAGTGAGCAGGTCGAGGAAGCCTCGAGGTGCGTCGTCGTCTCTGAGGGCCTTGTGGAGGCGATCACCGTCGATGGCGACCGCGACGGCGCGGGGGAACAGGGCCGTCTCGTACTCCGCAAGCGCGGCCTCGACGTCATTGGGGTGCGCGGCGATGGCCTTGCCGAGCTCGGCGCCGTCGTACATGGCGAGGTTGGCGCCTTCGCCCGACGGAAGCATGAGGTGGGAGGCGTCGCCGAGCAGGGTCACCCCCGGCTCGCTGTTCCGCTACTTGGGCGAAGGGGACTGACACGCGTGTCCCCTCGGGAGGGCCCTCGCGCGTGCCAGTTCTGGCACGTTCCTCCCGCGCCGGAGGGCCTTCCCGGGACTCCCAGGCGTGCAAGTCCGCGAAATGGTGGGCTTCCACCGCGCCGAAGCCCCCTGGCACTCCACTTGCCCAGGGAGTGCCCAGCTGCGCCGGCAGGGGCCGATGCGCAGGACTCACGAGGGCAAACACATGAAGCGGATGATGATGGCTTTCCTCCTGGTGCTGGCGGTGGGCTGTGGCAACAGCTCGGGCGGCGAAGGCAATGGCACCAACAACGGAGGCGGCAACAACGGCGGGAGCAACAACGGCGGCGGAGACACCCTCCCGCAGGGCCTGTGCAACGCCACCCACAGGTGTCCCGACGGCCAGTTCTGCTTCAACGGCATCTGCGCCCTGGGCTGCACCTCCAACAAGGACTGCGGTGACAGCATGTACTGCGACACCGAGGACATCGGCCCGCCGTTCTTCTGCAAGAACAAGACGGTGCCCACGTGCACCTCGGACAGCCAGTGCGCCGAGACGCAGGTGTGTCTCAAGAACTTCTGCAGCCTCAAGCCGCCCGAGGTGAAGCCCACGTGCGACCCGGACAGGGCGGGCTCCGCGGAGGACGGCTGCGACAAGTACGCCATCTGCGTCGACCCGAACGAGCAGAATAACACGAAGCAGGACGCCTACTGCGCCTCGTTCCCGCCGTGCCCGCAGAGCGGCGTGTGCCCGACGGGCCAGTTCGGCGCCGTCTGCAACGACGGCTACCTCAGCGGCAAGGGACGCTTCTGCATGGAGGGCATGTGCAAGGACAACTCGAACTGCCCCTCCAACTGGAACTGCGTGAAGCCCTATACCAATGCGGTCCTCGGCTTCTGCAGCTCCGGCGCTCCTGGCATGCCCTGCGCGAGCAACGAACAGTGCGCCAGCAACAACTGCGCTTCCTTCCCGGGCATGAGCGGCGTGTGCATGTAGCGCGACCCTCGCTCCACCACGCGTGAACCTGTGACAGGAGGGCGGTCGGACGGCTCCCCTGCCGGAGCTGTCCTTCCGCCCCTGCTCACATAGAGTCCCCCTGTTTCCCCATGCGCCGACTCCTCTTCATCGCCTCCGCACTCATCGCCCTGGTGGCCGCCGGGTGCCCGCTCACCATCCAGGTCCGCTGCGACGAGTCCTTCCCATGCAACGACGGCGAGGCATGCGTGGCGGGCGCGTGTGTCCGGGTGGAGTGGGAGTCCGCGCAGGTGGGTGCGGCCTGCACCTCCGACGCCGCGTGTGGCGCCGGGCTCACCTGTGGAACGGGCTTCCCTGGCGGCTACTGCCTTGCGCCATGCGGCGAAGGAAGCACCTGCGCCTCGGGCTCGGTGTGTGTGAAGGAGCTGGGCCGGTGCATGCGCGCCTGTGGCGAGGCATGCAGCCGCCCGGGCTACGCGTGCGGGCCCGTGCCGCAGCCTGGGAGCAACACCTGGGCCTGCGCGCCCACCTCCAGCAACGGAGGGGACGGGGGGACCTCGGCTCCTTCGGAGGACGCGGGCTGCACGGGACAGGTGCCCCTGAACGAGCGCTGTGCCCAGGCCTGCGACTGCGCCACCCCCGGGGCGGACTGCGTCGACAGCGTGTGCGTCCGAACGTGCACCCGGGACTCGGACTGCCCGGACGGCTCGCGCTGCAACGAAGTGTGGAACCAGTGCGAGAAGGGGCCGCGGCTCGGTGAGGCGTGCCGCGACAGCTTCGACTGCCAGGGCTCCGCGACATGCAATGCCCAGCACCGCTGCACGACGATCTGCAAGACGGATTCGAGTTGCCCGCTCGACTACCGGTGTGCCCCAGACTCGGTGTGCGTGAACGAGTGCACCAGCGCGCCGCCGGAGACGGTGGGCCTCACGTGTGAATCCTCCATGGACTGCGCCCGCTGCGGCTTTTGTGTGGCCTCCGGTGCCGTGAAGCAGTGCCGCCAGCCCTGCCAACTCGACCGGGACTGCCCCGGAGGCGCGGTGGGCTCGTGCGTGCAGGTGGGCTCGACGGCGCTCCGCGCCTGCCGCCTGCCCTGAGACGAAGGTTGCTCCCGGGAGGCCGGGCCCTACAATGCTACCCACTGCAACTGCACGGGGACGAACTGGAGGGCGAGGCCCATCTGCTGCTGGCCGCCACCTACCACGCTCAGGAGGATCCGGCCCGCGCCGAAAACGAGGCGGTGCTGGGGCTCGGCGCGAGTCATGACACGAAGCTCGCCCTCTCCGGCGGATCTGGCACTCCGGGGAACAGCCTCCCCCTCGCGTGGCTGGTACCTGGTGCCCTTCGGCGTGGGCCACTTCCAGCACGGCCGGCGCACCCAGGGAACCGTGCTGGCGGTGACGCAGGGGGCGTGTCTGGCCATTTCCGCGGCATCGCTGGGCACGGCGCTGGCGCAGCCGCTGTCAATACGCCCCAACTCCCTGCCTCTCTCCTCGAGCCAGGGCGGCCAGGGCAGGGGTGTGCCCCAACGGGTTGCACCGTCCCGTGTACCGGCGCGGCGCGCGGCCTTGCTGGCCCCGGCAGCGGCCCTTCTCGGCCCCTCCGCTCCAGCCCTCACCCCTATATCTTGGGCCTGATTACCTCTTCTCAACACCCTCCAACGTGCCCACACGAGGAACCGCTCCTCGCCGTCCAGCGTTGGAGTCTCCTGATACCCCTCATGCGGTTCAAAGTGTCCACCATGTCCTGGCGCATGGTCTTTGTCTTCTGCATCCTATCGCTGCTGCCCTCCCAGGCGGTGGCCCAGGAGGCGCGTCCGGCTGGAAAGTCCGTGCTCCTGCTCATTCCCGAGGATACGGCGCTGCCCGCCATGGCGACGCTCGTCGCCAGTCTCCGCTCCTCCTTGTGGGAGGCCCAGGACGGCCCGATCACTCTGGATGTCGAGAGCCTGGATCTGGGTTGGGCCCGCGGGCCTGCCTACACACACGCCCTGCACACCTGGTATCTGGCCAAGTACCGGGAGCGCCGGCCGGATGCCCTCATCGCCTTCCGCTCCGACGCCGTCCAGTTGGCCCTGCAGCTGCGCCGGGAGCTGTGGCCGGATATCCCGATGATCGTCCTCTCCGAGGACGAGCGGCTCTGGGAGCAGCAGCCTCGCCCGGAGCGGGTGGCGGGCCTCTGGCTGCATTATGACATGCGGGCCACCGCGGAGCTGGCCCTGCAGATGCTGCCTGGCACACGGAGGCTGGCGCTCGTCAACGGCTCCAGTCCCTGGGAGCGCGCTCAGCAGGAGCAGATGGTGCGAGAGCTGCAACCGCTGCTGGCGCAGCGGGGGCTGGAGCTCATCGATCTGAGCAACCTGCCGCTGGCCGAGCTGCTCGAGCGCGCGAGGACCCTGCCGGACGACACCACTGTCCTCACCTTCACCTTCATGACCGATCCCAGCGGGAGACCCTTCGTGGGGCGCGAGATCGCACGCATGTTGCTCTCCGCCAGCAACCGGCCCTGCTTCGCCCTCCACGACACCGTCCTGGGTCTGGGGTTCGTCGGCGGAGCGCTCGTCAGCTACGAGGCCGTGGGCCAACAGCTGGGCATGCTCACCTCCCGCGTGTTGCGCGGAGAGCAGGAGGAATTCCTCGCGCCCCTGAAGCCGGCACCCGTGGACACGCCGACGGTCGATGCCCGCGCGCTGCGGCGCTGGGGCATCCCCCGCGAGCGGGTGCCTCCCGAGGTGCGGCTCGCCTTCGACGAACCCACGCTCTGGGAGCGCTACCGCTGGTGGGTCCTGGGGGCCCTGACGATCAGCGGCCTGCAGGCGCTGGTGGCCGGGGGGCTCGTGGTGGAGCGCCGCCGCCGCATGCGTGCCCAGGCCGAGCTCCTCGAGCGCCAACGCCTGGAGAAACTCGCGGAGATGGAGGCGCGTCGAACCCTGGATCAGCTGGCCCACGTGAGCCGGGTGGCCGCCCTGGGCGAGCTGGCCGCCTCACTGGCTCATGAGCTCAACCAGCCCCTGGCCGCCATCCTCAGCAACGCCCAGGCCGCACGCCGCCTGCTGAACGCCACCCCCATGGAGCTGGACGAGGTGCGCGAGGCCCTCGGGGACATCATCTCCGACGACAAGCGCGCGGGCGAAGTCATTCACCGCATGCGCGCGCTGCTCAAGCGGGGGGAGCCCCGGCAGGAGCTCCACTCGCTCAATGACCTGGTGCGCGAGGTGGCTCGCCTGTTGGCCAACGACATGCACCTGCGCGGCGCGACCCTGCAGCTGGCGCTGGCCCCGTCTCTGCCCGCCGTCCAGGGGGACGGAATCCAGCTCCAACAGGTGGTGCTCAACCTGCTCATCAACGCCATGGATGCCATGGCCGATGTCCCCGCGGGCCAGCGCCAGCTGCGGGTCCGCACCGCCTCGCCTGGCCCGGGGCAGGTGGAGCTGAGCGTGCAGGACTCGGGAGGAGGGATCGAGCCGTCGCGGCTGGCCCTCATCTTCGAGCCCTTCTACTCCACCAAGGAGCAGGGGCTGGGCATGGGGCTGTCCATCAGCCGCTCCATCGTCGAGGCGCACGGCGGCCGCTTGCAAGCCGAGAGCCCTCCGGGGCAGGGGGCTCTGTTACGGTGCGTGCTTCCAGCAGCGCACACGGAGTCCTCGCCATGACACAAGCCCCCGCCACCATCTTCCTCGTGGACGACGATGAGTCCGTGCTGCGGGGGCTGGGTCGGCTGCTGCGGGCCGCCGGCCATGCCACGAAGCCCTTCGCCTCGCCCTCCGAGTTCCTCGCGCAGCTGTCCGGGGACACGCCGGGCTGCGCCGTGCTGGACCTGCGGATGCCGGGGCTGAACGGGCTGGAGCTGCAGCAGGCCATGGAGTCCAAGGACTGCCACCTGCCTGTCATCTTCATCTCCGGCCACGGGGATGTGCCGGCCAGCGTCAGGGCCATGAAGGCCGGCGCCGTGGACTTCCTCCTGAAGCCCTTTGATGAGCAACAACTGCTGGGAGCCATCTCCGAGGCCTTGCTCAAGGACGCGGCGGCCCGCGCCGGCCGCGCCGAGACAGCCGCGCTGCATGCCCGTCATGCCGTCCTCACTCCCCGCGAGCGCGAGGTATGCGCGCTGGTGGCCCAGGGGCTGACCAACAAGGAGGTCGCCCAGCGGCTGGGCACCACCGAGAAGACCATCAAGGTGCACCGCGCCCGCGTCATCCAGAAGCTGGACGTGGACTCGGTGGCGGAGCTGGTGCGGTTCGTGGACCGGCTGGGCCAGGGCTGAGCCCGCGCTGTGTAGGCACTAGGTCCAATATCCATGACCTGACACTCTGGGTAGATGTGGCTGCGCAGGCATGACCCGGCACCTCCTCTGGCTGCTGGCCGTCTGGGCCTTTCCCCACCATGAACCCAGGGCCACTTCGCATGAAAAACCTACCGCTCTCCCTTCTCGCCTGCGGAGGTGTACGATCCAGCTACCGACGCCTGGTATTACGCCGGTGACATGGCCATGGGCCGCTACCATCACACCATCACGCGGCTCCCCTCGGGTAATGTGCTCGTCTCAGGGGGCAATCGCTCACCGATCCCTCTTCCTCTGAGCTGTATGATCCAGACACCAACAGCTGGTCTGTGGCTGGCTCCATGGTCGAAGGCCGCTCCCGCCACACCGCGACGCTGCTTCCCTCAGGCAGGGTTCTCGTCGTGGGTGGCGAAGATGGCACCCGCCCACCTGCCACGACGGAAGTGTACGTGCCCTGAGCGCAAAGCCTCTCTGAAGGTTGCATCGAACCCGCAGGCATGAGCGCTCTGCCCTCTGCTCGAGACCAGGGCTTGGTATAACAAATCAGACCCTAGCAGAAGAAGGCGCCGCTCGGTCTCCTGAGAAGGCAGCACTCCAGAACTCAAGCTTTTTGAGCGTGCTGCTCGCCGCGTGAGTGCGTCGATTACACAAACTGCGGGAGAGCCACAAAACAGGGGCAGGCCCACTCCGGCACGTGAATGCGAGCCTTTGCTGAGACGCTATAAACCAAGTGTAGAGCCCAAATATCTTCTTGACGTTTGCACAGGAATTCAGCTCTCTTGAGTGCCCCACTGGTGCCCCACGATACTTGGGTGCCGCCACGAACAGGAGTCATCAATGCCGTTGGATCGAGACCTTCCCAAACGCGAAATCTTGCCGATCCCCGACCGTCCCTATGTCGGCCCGACGAAGTACAATGCCGCGGACCCGCAGCCTGAATTCCCTCCCCTCTTACCGATCCGCCCGCCCGAGGGCGCCCCCAACGTCATCGTCATCCTGATCGACGATGTGGGGTTCGGCGCCTCTGAAACCTTCGGGGGGCCCATCGAGACTCCGACAGCCAAGGAGCTCGCCGCGGGGGGCATCAAGTACACCCGTTTCCATACGTCAGCCCTGTGCAGTCCGACGCGCGCCGCCTTACTGACTGGCCGCAACCCCCACTCCGTCGGCATGGGTTGCATCACCGAGATGGCGACCTCGGCGCCCGGCGCCACCTCGGTGATCCCCAACAGCGCCGCCTCGATCGCCAAGATACTCAGGTACAACGGCTACTCGACGGCTCAGTTCGGTAAGTGCCACGAGGTGCCCACCTGGGAAACTGGCACCACGGGGCCCTTCGACCACTGGCCCACCTACATGGGGTTCGAGAAGTTCTATGGCTTTGTGGGTGGCGAAACCAACCAGTACTACCCTACGCTCTACGATGGAACGACTTACATCGAAATGCCAGAACGTGGGAACTACCACCTGACCACGGATTTGGCCGATCAGGCCATCAAGTGGATTGAGACTCAGAAGTCCCTTGCGCCGGACAAGCCCTTCTTCATGTATTTCGCTCCAGGCGCGACCCATGCCCCCCACCAGGTCCCGGAAGAGTGGAGTAACAAGTACAGAGGGAAATTCAACGAAGGCTGGGACGCCCTGCGCGCGGCCACGTTCGAGCGCCAAAGAAACATACAAGTCATCCCGAGGTCCGCGCAACTGACACCTCCCAACGATGGTGTTCCAGCCTGGGAAACAATGGCGCCCGAGGTCCAAGATTCCCTGAAGCGCGAGATGGAAATTTACGCCGGCTTCCTCGAACATACCGACTACCAGATCGGCAGGGTGATCCAGACGCTCAAGACCCTCGATATCTTCGAGAACACGCTCATCATCTACATCCTCGGCGACAACGGAGCGTCCGCCGAAGGCACGTTTCTCGGCACTTTCAACGAGATGATCGGCTTCAACGGCATCGAGATGACGCCGCAGGAACAGATAGATATCATCAATAATCACATAGAAGATTTCGGCACCAAGAAAGCGTATAATCACTACGCCGTCGGCTGGGCCCAGGCCATGTGCACGCCGTATCAGTGGACCAAGCAAGTCGCCAGCCACTTCGGAGGCACGCGCAACGGCATGATCGTCCATTGGCCAAAGGTCATTGCGGGACCCGCCAACCTGCGACACCAGTTCATTTACGTGACCGATGTGCTTCCGACGGTCCTCGAAGCGATCGGGCTGCCGGAGCCGTTAAGCGTCGACGGAGTGCTGCAGAAACCCATCGAGGGTCTGAGCTTCTTCTACACGTTCAAGGACCCCAACGCGGTTGAGCGCCACAGGACCCAGTACTTCGAGATGTTTGGCAATCGTGGCATCTACCATGAAGGCTGGACTGCCGTCACCCTCCACTCGAGGCCCTGGGACTTCTACAACCTACCGGACTACGCAGACGATAAGTGGGAGCTCTACTTCACGTATGCCGAGAAGTCGGAGGACTTGAATAAGCAGGACTGGACCCAGGCAAAAAACCTCGCCGCAGAATACCCCGACAAGCTAGAGGAGCTGAAGAACCTTTTTCAGATCGAGGCGGCCCGTTACAACGTCTTCCCCCTCGACGACCGAAAGATAGAGCGCCTGCCCCCCGCGGAGGGCGCCCTCCGCCAAAGGTACGTCGACGGTAGTTTCGTTGCCGACCCGGTCGTGATCGACAACTTCAACCGCTCTTTCAATATCACCGCACAGATCACAGTGCCGGCCGATCTATCTGGGCCAGTGCAAGGCGTGATCCTCGCCCGTGGCAACGATTTTGGCGGCTTTGGCCTCTATGCCAAAAATGGAATTCTCACTTACGTCTACAACTACCTGGGGCTCGAGATCTTCTACGTCCGTCAGGATGATAACGCGACCTTGCTGCCGTCGGGCACGTACCAGGTCCGCATGGAGTTCACGTACGACGGCGGCGAGGAGACCGGCCAGGGCGGCACGGTGAAACTCTTCCGAAAAGACGGGGCGAGCGAGGTCCAACTCGGCCAGGGCGTCATCCCAAAGACCAATCCGGTTGTCTTCAACGTGGACGCCTTCCTGATGGTCGGCAACAAGACTGGCGGCCCCTTGTGCGAGGACTTCGAAGGGAACAACCGCTTCACCGGCACGGTGGACTGGGCGGAGATCGAGGTAACGGGACCAGCCGGCCTCAAGAGCCCCGAACATCGCGTGCACGCGCTGATGGCGATCGAGTAACCGTTCACCGGCTCAGGCAGAGAGCGCAGCCTGAGCTCTGGTCGTGAATGGGAGGAGGGAAGGCAGGAGGCAGCCCTCGCCGATGCGCGGAGGCGTTCGGCGAGGTGCTCCAACACGTTGCGTTGTTGCAGGTCGAGTGTCGTCACGGCTGTCACAATGTCCAGCAGCACCAGCCCTGGTACCAGGGGCTTGCCAAGAGTGGCACCCCCGGGCCGAGGAGCTGCTGTGGACACCGGAGACCCAGGAGGCCAAGGTGTCCCAGGGCGGCGGCACCAACGTGCGCTACCGCACCGGGTTGAAGGGCCGGCTCGTCTCGGAGTTCAAGCAACTCCTGGCCCGGCGCATGCCCTACTGCCGGGTACGCTACGCCTTCTGACGCCCCCAGGCTTCCTCCCATTTTTCCTATGCCCACGTGGGCTACAGGAATAAGGTTGTTCCCTGGAGGTGATCGATGTCTTCAAACCCGCGCTCCAGGTGGACGGCCTCTCGAGCGCTCGCGAGAGCAGCGCATCTCCTCTGCGTGTGCACCGAACTCCCAGGCGGTCCCCCATGAAATTGCTCCTTGCGTGCGTCGCGCCGGTCCTGCTCGCGGTGTGGATCCTGTTCTTGAGCGCTCACGGACCGACCTCATGGCTGGTATTGCCTGGCGCCCTGATTGGCATTGCCTGCGCCGCTGGCTCTTCTTTTCTGCGCTCGTTCTCTCGCCCCCTGCGTGCGCTCTCGCTCACGCTTTATCTGCTGCCGCTGGGGCTCTTGTCTACCTATCGTGCGTCGCCATTCTCTGTATCAAAGAACTTCGATATCGGCGCTCTCCCGCCGGCTTCCGCGCCTTCCGAGATGTCGATCGCCCAGCTTCCGACCGGCGCCACCTATCGCAGCGCGTCCTTTGGGTATCGCGGTGGCTCTCTCTTCGAGCCGCGAGGGTTTTCCATGACCGCGATCCTGATCAAGCACCCCAAGGGCGATCTCTTGATCGACACAGGGTTCGGCCGGGACATCGCACAGCACCTCGCGACGCTGCCGCTCGTCTTTCAACTCCTGACCCGGTATACGCTGGACAAGACCGCGAGGGAGCAGCTCCAATCGAGCGGGTATGACCTGACCCGGCTGCGTGCGATCCTTTTGACCCACTCCCACTGGGATCACATCAGCGGCGCCGCGGATTTTCCCGAGGTACCTGTCTGGATACCTCCCGCGGAACGAAGCTTCGCCCAAAGTGAAAACTTCACGACGGCCCCGGCAAGAACTATCAAATCGCTTCAAATCGAAGAGTATCGGTTTGAAGCGCATCCCTATCTCGGCTTCGCGGAGAGCCATGATGTCTACGGAGATGGCGCGGTGGTGATCGTCCCGGCGCCCGGCCATACGCCAGGCTCTGTGATTGTCTTCGTGACGCTTCCGGACAACAAGCGTTATGCCTTCATCGGAGACCTCGCCTGGCAGCTGGAGGGCGTCACCGAGCAGGAGGAGCGACCTCTCACGCAGCGCCTCGCGGACGTCGAGCCTCAGCTCGTTCGTGAGAACCTCGCGCATATGGCCGCGATATCGGCGCGACATCCGGAGATGACCATCGTCGTCGCGCATGATCCGCGGAGCTTCGCATCGATTCCGACGTTGATGGCAACGCCATAGGATGGCTCGAGGAGGGCGCCCTCGGGCTCCTCCGCAATCACCCCTCCGCGCTCGACCACGCCTGCAACGTCGGCTCCGACACTCCCAGTCTCTCCACCACCGCCTTCAGCGTGTCGCCCTTCTGCTGCGCGTACGCCAGGGAGCCGTCGAGCCTTATGCGGTCCGTTTTTCTCCGCGCAAGTCGCTACGAAAAACTCCCGCCCGCGTCCCTCCGAACGCTTTTGGCGTTCTCCAGGCTCGCGGTGCCTCACGCTGCCATTTTTCCATCGCCTATCATGGATGTCTTCACGTTCCGAAACGGCAAGGCCATTGAGATGCGCACTTTCGGCGAAAACGAGGAAGCTCTCGAATGGGTCGGGGTCAAAGATTCAAACTCGAAGTGAGTCCGTAGACTGAGACCCGCGCACTTTGTGCGCCTGTGATCTCAGCGGACGGATCACCACTCCTACAAGCGGCGGGTGAAGGAGCAAGAGCGGCAACACCATCGACCTCTACACCCTCGTCCCGTGGGAGGCCCTCTGCGCCGAGGTGGCGAAGCTTCAGGTCCAGCGCCACGAGCGCTTACCAGCTCGTCCGGCTGCGGCTGGCGGCTTCAGCGGAAAAAGAAAACCCCGGGTCGCCTGATGGCGCCCGGGGCTCTTTACTTCCAGTGGAGGCGGCGGGAATCGAACCCGCGTCCCGAGGCTTCCGGCCAGAGCGCTCCAGAACGGTCGAGAGCGGTTTTCGTAGGAGTTCCAGCCGCTTACGCCGTCCCCTACCCCATGCCGGGCTGTGTTGAGAGCGCTTCAGCGCGGGTCTGCTGTAGCAATGTAGCAAGGCACGTCGCGGCGGCCCTGGCGGCCCTGGAAGGAGGCAACCCAGCGCGGGCCGCGACCCTCCTGCGCCTTCTGCTCTCGTAGGCCCCGAACCCCACAAGCAGGCAGGGGCTCCACACAGGCCCGTGGGAAGCGGACGGTAGCGTGTGCCCTGGCGAGGTGTAGCTGGGGAGGGGCAGGTGGAGGAGCGCGGGTGGGCGTACCGGCGGAGGCAGCCGGAGGGGACGGTGCTGTACGAGGCGGTGAGGGACAACCTGGCCACACTGCTGGTGGACGTCTTCACTTGCCAGAGGTGTGGGGGCAGGCGGCGGGTGCTGGCGTACCTGACGGCTCCTGGTGGGGTGCGCGCCATTCTGGAGCACTTGGGGCTGCCCTCGTGGCCTGCTCAGCTGGCCCCGGCGCAGGGGCCAGCGCAGCTGGCGTGGTGTTGAGCCCCAAGCAGTCGCGCTGCCCCACAAGCCCACGCCCCTGCTGCGTCCTTCCAGGAGGCGGGGCCCCTTGGGCCGGCGTGTGCCTCCAGGAGGCTGCACTCTCTCCGCACCGGCCTGCCGCATAGCCCGGGGGGCACCCGTCAGCGGCCCTCAGCGGCCCCTCTGCACCAGCCCTCCCCTCAACACGGCCTTTATCCTGCCTATACGCCGCTCCCTGCTGCGAAGAGCCACCTCTCCCTCGTTCCAAGTAGGCAGAGGTGGCTTTTTCATACTCTGAGAGAGGAAAGTTGCGGCAATTTTGCTTGTCCCTTCATCGCCCGAGTTGTTATTTCGCCCTTCGCGTGAATTGCGCGGTAGGCCGGACTGACTGATTTCACCTGGGGTGGCGCATGAATCGAAGGACCAGCAGGGTCGGAAGCCTTCTGGGAGCGGTGGCGTTGCTGGCGGCGGCGGGGTGCGAGGGCTCGGCGGACAGCAGCACGGCAGTTGAGCGCGGTACCACGAGCCAGGCTGTCGTATCCGGTCCGGACTTCGTGGTGTCCTCGGTGACGGGGCCCGCCAGCGCCATGCCCGGGCAGCAGCTCACTGCCTCGGTGACGGTGTGCAACCAGGGTACGCAAGGGGGCAGCACCGGCGTGGAGGTGTACCTCTCGACGGACACCACCATCACTCCCATGGGTTCCACCGGGCCTTCGCCGGATTCCTACGTGGGCTCTGTCTCCTCCCAGTACTTCAACCCCGGCCAGTGCCAGACGCTGGCGGTGCAGGGCTCGGCGTACGTGCCCACCGAGGGTGGCTACTACCTGGGCGCGGTGGCGGATCCGCAGAACTCCGTGGTGGAGGTACTGGAGAACAACAACGCCAAGGCGGGCACCCGCATGGGCATCGGCAACAAGCCGGACTTCATCGTCTCGGCGGTGACGGGGCCGGCCAGCTTCGTGTCGAGCAGCCCCGGGCAGCAGTTCACCGCCTCGGTGACGGTGTGCAACCAGGGCACTCAGGGTGGCAGCACCGGCGTGGAGGTGTACCTCTCGGCGGACACCACCATCACCCCCAACGGGCCGATGGGGCCTTCGCCTGACTCCTTCGTGGGCTCTGTCTATTCGCAGTACCTCAACCCGAGCCAGTGTCAGACGCTGACGCTGCAGGGCTCGCCGTCCGTGCCCACCGAGGGCGCCTACTACCTGGGCGCCGTCGCGGACCCGTACAGCGACGTGGCCGAGCTGCTCGAGGACAACAACACCCGGGCAGGCACCCGCATGGGCATCGGCCGCAAGCCGGACTTCATCGTCTCGGCGGTGACGGGGCCGGCCAGCGCCCTGCCGGGCCAGCAGCTCACCGCCTCGGTGACGGTGTGCAACCAGGGTACCGTGGGGGGCAGCGCGCCGGTGGAGGTCTACCTCTCGGCGGACACCACCATCACTCCCAATGGGCCCACGGGGCCTTCGCCTGACTCCTTCGTGGGCTCCGCCTCTTCGACGTACCTGAGCGCCGGCCAGTGCCAGACGCTGACGGTGCAGGGCTCGGCGTACGTGCCCGCGGACGGCGCCTACTACCTGGGCGCGGTGGCGGATCCTCAGAGCTCCGTGGCCGAGTTGATCGAGGACAACAACACCAAGGCGGGCACCCGCCTGGGCATTGGCAACAAGCCGGACTTCATCGTCTCGGCGGTGACGGGGCCTGCCAGCGCCCCGTCCGGGCAGCAGTTCACTGCCTCGGTGACGGTGTGCAACCAGGGTACGCAAGGGGGCAGCACCAGCGTGGAGGTGTACCTCTCGGCGGACACCACCATCACGCCCAGCGGGCCCACGGGGCCTTCGCCGGACTCCTACGTGGGCTATGTCTCCTCGCCGTACCTCAACGCAGGGCAGTGCCAGACGCTGGCGGTGCAGGGCTCGGCGTACGTGCCCACCGAGGGCGGCTTCTACCTGGGGGCGGTGGCGGATCCGCAGAACTCCGTGGCCGAGCTGATCGAGAGCAACAACACCAAGGCGGGCACCCGCATGGGCATCGGCAACAAGCCGGACTTCATCGTCTCGGCGGTGACGGGGCCGGCCAGCTTCGTGTCGAGCAGCCCCGGGCAGCAGTTCACCGCCTCGGTGACGGTGTGCAACCAGGGCACTCAGGGTGGCAGCACCGGCGTGGAGGTGTACCTCTCGGCGGACACCACCATCACCCCCAACGGGCCGATGGGGCCTTCGCCTGACTCCTTCGTGGGCTCTGTCTATTCGCAGTACCTCAACCCGAGCCAGTGTCAGACGCTGACGCTGCAGGGCTCGCCGTCCGTGCCCACCGAGGGCGCCTACTACCTGGGCGCCGTCGCGGACCCGTACAGCGACGTGGCCGAGCTGCTCGAGGACAACAACACCCGGGCAGGCACCCGCATGGGCATCGGCCGCAAGCCGGACTTCATCGTCTCGGCGGTGACGGGGCCGGCCAGCGCCCTGCCGGGCCAGCAGCTCACCGCCTCGGTGACGGTGTGCAACCAGGGTACCGTGGGGGGCAGCGCGCCGGTGGAGGTCTACCTCTCGGCGGACACCACCATCACTCCCAATGGGCCCACGGGGCCTTCGCCTGACTCCTTCGTGGGCTCCGCCTCTTCGACGTACCTGAGCGCCGGCCAGTGCCAGACGCTGACGGTGCAGGGCTCGGCGTACGTGCCCGCGGACGGCGCCTACTACCTGGGCGCGGTGGCGGATCCTCAGAGCTCCGTGGCCGAGTTGATCGAGGACAACAACACCAAGGCGGGCACCCGCCTGGGCATCGGTAACAAGCCGGACTTCGTGGTGTCAGCGGTGACGGGGCCGGCCAGCGCCCTGCCGGGCCAGCAGCTCACCGCCTCGGTGACGGTGTGCAACCAGGGCACTCAGGCGGGCACCACGTCGGTGGAAGTCTACCTCTCGGCGGATACCACCATCACGCCCAACGGGCCCACGGGGCCTTCGCCGGATAGCTTCCTGGGCAGTGCCGCTCCGCAGTACCTCACCGCGGGGCAGTGCAAGGCGCTGACGGTGCAGGGCTCGGCGTACGTGCCCGCGGACGGCACCTACTACCTGGGCGCGGTGGTGGATGGGCAGAACTCGCTGGCGGAGCTCATCGAGGACAACAACGCCAAGGCGGGCAACCGCATCGGCATTGGCAACAAGCCGGACTTCTTCGTCTCGGCGGTGTCGAGCGCGAGCACCGTGAAGCAGGGCCAGTCGCTCACGGCCTCGGTGACGGTGTGCAACCAGGGCACGCAGGCTGGGAGCACGGTGGTGGAAGTCTACCTGTCGGCGGACACCACCATCACTCCGAACGGCCCCATGGGCCCCTCGCCGGATGCCTTCCTGGGCTACAACTCCACGGCGACGCTGAGCGCGGGCCAGTGCCAGCTGCTGTCGGTGGTGGGCCCGGCGTACGTGCCCAACACGGGAGCGTACTACGTGGGGGCCGTGGTGGATCCGCAGAACGGAATGGTCGAGCTGTTCGAGGACAACAACGCCAGGGCGGGCACGCTCGTCACCGTCACTCCCTGAGACGAGCGCAGCCAGGGGCCGTGGCGCCTGGGTCTTCGCCGGTAGCCCGGCTTGAAGATCCACGCCACGGCCGCCAGACACACCCTGGAGCTGAGATGGGAGTGATGCCCCTGGCGATCGTCACGGCCCTGCATTAGCAGGAGGGCGATGCTCGTCTCCGCCGTGCTGGCCTTGCGACTCGCCGTTTCCTCATGCCCGTCCGGCAGCCTCACGCCGCTCCAGGCTCGCGAGGATCTGGAGCTCGCCATTTCCACGGTAGAGACCGCGATGCCGGACCTCTACTGGCGACAGACTCGCCAGGACTGGGAACGCCGCAAGGCCCAGGCGCGCGCCGAGGCCGCCCGCGCCCGTTCGGACGAGGAGCTGTTTCGTGCGCTCCGCCCACTGCTCGGAGGCATCGGCGAGGGCCATCTGTCGGTCGCGCGCAGCGACGCGATGAATTGCCGCCACCGCGAGGACGCACGCCTCTTCCCGCTCGACCTGTTGTGGCGGGACGACGGCGTGTTCGTGGTCGCCGGCCATGGCGCCGCGGCCGACATCCCCGCTGGCACTCGCCTGCTCGCCATCAACGGAGAGGAGCAGCGCGCACTGCTCGACGAGATGATGCGGGCGAGCGCCCATGACGGAGACATCCGCACCGGCGTGATGCGCGATCGTGCTGGCCGCGGCTATGCCGTCACGCGCTGGTGGATGCGAGGCAACGAGCCGGCGTTCGACTTGCGGCTGCGGCTCCCGGACGGCAGGGCCGTGCGCCGTCGCCTCTCCTCCGTCCCGGTCTCCGCACGTCCCGCGCCGCCGCCCGATCCCAACCCGGTCGCAACGTTGCAATGGATCGACGCCGACACTGCCTATCTCTATGTCCCAACATTCAGCAATCGGCGCTATCGCGCGGCCGGCGCCGATTACCGCGCGACCCTCCAGGCGATCTTCGATGCGCTCCAAGCCCGCAACGTGCGCAACCTCATCCTCGACCTTCGCGACAATGGCGGCGGCTCCGAGCCGAACGAGAGCATCCTCTTCTCGTATCTCGTTCCCGCGCCGATGCAGAAATATGCCTCGGTGCGCTCGCGCCCGAACAAGCTTCGGGTGACCAGCCTGTCGGGCAAGGTGTTCGAGCACGACATCTACGATGCCGAGGAACTGCCCACTGTCCGCCAGGGCCCGGGGGGCGACCTGTTCCGGCTGAATGCCCCACCCGAGGGGCTCATGACCCATTGGCAACCAGTCGCGCCGGTCTTCACGGGGAGGCTGGTGGTGCTGGCCGACGGCTATACCTTTTCGGGTGGCGCCGAGCTCGCCTCGATGCTGCGCGCGACCGACCGCGGACTCTTCGTCGGCGAGGAAGTGGGGGGTACGCATGGCGGCAACACCAGCGGCTACAAATGGGACCTGGCGCTGCCCCATTCGGGAATGGAGATCGGCATCCCGTTGCTCGCCTTCCGCTTCGTCTGGCCCGAGCCCCTCGCCCATCATGGCGCGATGCCACACTGCTTCGTGCAGCCCGCGGTGGGCGAACGCCGCGTCGAGCAGGACGCGGCCTACCGGCTCGCCGTCGCCGCGCTCGGCAGGGCTTGGACGACGCCCTCGGCAGCCGCCTGCCCGCGGCAGGATTGAGCGGGCAGCTCCGCAGCCAGGGGCGGCACACTCCCAGAGCGGGCTGGGCGGAGCTCCGTGGGAGCCCACCGGTCGTTCATAGGAAGCCGTCGAGCCAGGTCAACTGAGCGTCCAGGGTCTCCGCTATCACGCGCGGCTGGTCCGAGGAGGAGGGCTCCGTGTAGGGATTGCCAATCTCCTTGTGCTTCCACCGGACCCAGCTCTGCTTGTACCAGCCCCAGTCGAGCGCTGAAGAGCAGTCGATAAATTATCGAGGAGGAAGGCCAGATGAGGGCGCAGCGCGGCCCTCGTCGGCCGACACCCGGACCGGATAGGGCGCATAGGAGCGTGATGGGACGTGGGCCCGGCGGAGGTCGCGGCGGGTCCGTGGTAGTTGTCAGCCCAGCAGGTTCACGAGAGTGGAGCCGTGGACAAGCAGGTTGTGCGCCAGAGCCGTGAGCACGGCCACGCTCGTCACCTTGTCCAGCCCGCGCACCACCAGCTTCTCCAGGCCGTAGTGCTGCTTGAGCTGTGCGTTGACGTTCTCCACCAGACTGGCCCTACCCCGGTACAGCGCCTGGGCTTCTGGTGTTGGCATCCCTGGTGCCTCCGCCTCGGGCAAACCTCACGAGGTTCCACGGCGTCTTCGCTCCAGGCGCCAAACTGCGGCCATTTCTGGTCCCTCAAGCAGGTGAGGAGGAGGCAAGCGCGAGGCTTGAGGTAGCGGCCAGGAAGGAGCCGATGAAGGAGAAGTCGCCGCGAGTGGACTGGGCAGAGTTGCTCAAGAGGACGTTCGACTGGTAAGCCAGGAGCCCCTGTGTGGAGTCTCACCGGGCCGGAAGCCGCTGGGGCTTCCGGCCCGTCTGGGCGCTCCACTTCCCTGGGTCTACGGGGTGGGGGACCTACCTCTTCGCTCCGGGGCAGGTCGCGGGCTCGAGGTAGAAGGCTTCCCACGATCCACCGTCGGTGGCATTGCAGACGCCCCCGTTGCCGCCACTTCCGCTCTGGATGGGAGCGCCGGGGGTGACCTCCTTCCAGTTGCGCGCGGTGCCCGTCGACGATTCGAAGCCATAGCGATTGCGGCCGCCGTAGACGCCGCAGGCGTGGCGCGTGAACGGCTCCGCCGTGCCAAGCGTGGCGTTCACGGTGAGCTGGTTCGCGACCACCGCCAGGTACGCGCCGCTCGCGCCTCGGAGCTTGTATTGCGTGCCGCTCGTGACGAGCTCGAAGACCTCGCCACCGGTCTGCGTCGTGCTGAGGGCGGCCACCTTGCCCGTGCCGTCGACGGTGAGCCAATTGTCGGTGCGCTCGCTCTGGATGCGGAAGCAGCCCGCGCTGCTGCCGGCCTCGATGGTGCACGTCGCATTGCAGCCATCGCCCGAGCTGGTGTTGCCGTCGTCGCACTGCTCGCTGCCCTCGACGGTGCCGTTGCCGCACACCGGGCCGGTGCTGCTCCCCGGGCAGGCCACCGGTTCGAGGTAGAAGCCCTCCCAAGCGCCGCCATCGGCCGCGTTGCAGGCGCCGCCATTGCCGCCGTCACCGCTCTGGATCGGCTCGCCCGGCGTGGCTTCCTTCCAGTGGGGCGCGCTTCCCGACGAGGCCTGGAAGCCGACACGCGTGCGCCCGCCATAGCCGCAGGGAAGCTGCGTGAACGACTCCGCGCTGGAGAAGTTTGCGCTCATCGTGAGCTGGTTTGACACCACCGCCAGGAACGCGCTGCCCGAGCCCTTGAGCTTGTACCGGGTGCCGGTCGGAACGAGCTGGAAGATCTGCCCCCCGGCTTGCGTCGTGCTGCCGGCGACGACCTTGCCCGCGGTGTTGACGGTGAGCCACTTGTCCGTGCGCTCGCTTTGAATCTGGTAGCAGCTCCCGCCCGAGGTCTCGACGAAGGTGGCCGTAAATGTGGCCGAGCTGCCAGGCGTGGTGAAGGTATGCGATTGCGCGCCGCCGTCCGACCACGACGAGAACGCCCAGAATTTTCCGTTCGCGTACTGCGGTGAGTCGACGCCCACCGAGCGGATGACGCCGACCACGCCGACCGTGTTGTGCGGCGCCGTGAACGGCTGCCCGTCCATCAGCACCTGCAGCCCGAACGGCACGGTGTGCACCGTGATCGGCACCGTGACCGGATAGACGTCGCGATACGTCGTGTGGGTGAGGCCGATCGAGTCGCGCACCGTGAGCCACACGCGATACCAGACGTTGGACGAGCTCTCGCCGACGTTCGGGATCAGCCAGCTCCCGCTCGCGATGCCAGTGGTATCGGGCATGGCTGGGTGCGTGTGGGTATCGTGGTGGAAGACGATGCTCCAGGTCATCGCGCTCGGCGGCAGCGAGCCATCCTCCTGGTCGCTGGCCGAGCCGGAGAACGTCAGGTTGGTGGCCGCGGTGTAGGTCGCGCTCGCGCCCGGTGTCACGATCGTGGCCACCGGCGGCTTGTTGGACGTCACCGTCAGCACCGCCTCGGCGCTGGTGGTCGAGCCAAGCCCGTTGGTCACGACCACGCGGAAGCGCGCGCCACTGTCGGCGAGCTGCGCGGAGTTCAGCACGTAGCTCGGCGACGTCGCACCGGCGATGTTCACGCCGCCCCGCTGCCATTGATAGGTGAGCGGCGGCTCTCCGCTCGCCGAGACCGTGAAGGTCGCCGGATAGCCGACCGACACCAGCGCGTTCGCTGGCTGCTGAGCGATGCTCGGCGGCAGCGACGCCGTGTAGGCGATGCGACCCACCTGGCCCGAACCGCGCGCCAGATAGTAGAGCGCGCCGTCGGGCCCCACGTCGAGATCCACAGGCCCCGCGATGTCCGTCGCGAACAGCGAATTCGCGCCGGAGTTGGGGTCGATGCGCCTGATCCAGTTGTTGGTGTAATCCGCGAAGAAGTACTGGCCGTAGTATGCGCCGGGAAACGCCGAGGTCGGTGGGTTGTAGAAGGCACCGCCTGCAATGCAGTTACCGGCGGCCGTACCGGTGCCATGCGGGTACGCGAAGAACGGCTGCGTGAGCTCCGGGCGATTCGTGAAATAACCTTCCGTGAACGGCCAGCCGTAGTTGGCACCGGCCTGGCCGCGGTTGATCTCCTCCCAGCCGCCTTCGCCCACGTCGTTGATGAACAGGGTCCCCGTGCCGGGCTGAACGGCGAAGGTGAAGGGATTGCGCAGACCCAGCGCCCAGGTCGCCTTGGCGAGCCCCGTGGCGGTCGCGTAGAACGGATTGTCGGTGGGGATGGTGCCGTCCGGGTTGAAGCGCAGCAGCTTGCCGAGCGGCGTGTTCAGGCTCTGCGAGTTGGAGGAGACCGCGTTTTCGCCGACCGAGACGTAGAGCTTGCCGTCGAGTCCGAAGTGAACCGCGCCGCCGTTGTGGTTGGCGGCGTCGAGCGTCGGAAAGTCGGCGAGCACCAGCTCGCTCCCGGGCACCGCCACATTGCCGTTGGCGGTGAAGCGGCTCAGGCGATTGTGAATGGTGCCGTCGTCTGCCGTGTAATAAACATACAGGTAATGGTTATGGGGGAAGTTGGGATCGAACGCGATGCCCATCAGCCCGCGCTCGTTGTCATCGTCCACGGTGAGCGCCACGAACGGAGTCGGCAGAAGCTGGCCGTTCTCGACGATGCGCAGCGAGCCGTTCTTCTCCGAGACGAACAGGCGCCCGTCGGGCGCGAAGGTCATGGTGGTCGGCCCCTGGAGGCCGTTGACGAAGACGGAGTCGGCGAAATTGGCGTCTTGAATGACCGCGCCCGCGCGCACAACCTCGAGCTCCGGCGTCGACGGCGCCGACGATGTCGAGCAGCCTACGACAAGGGAGCAGACCGCGAACGCTGCGAAAAGTGGCATGGGAGACCATGCCCGTACACTCCTGCGCACCTGTGATTGCATTGCTGCCTCTTCCGGTTGAACAGGCTCACGCAGCTCGTTGGCAGCGTGAAGGTGGGTGTGGCAATCCGGTACTATCTCGAAAGCGCGTTCACCGGGAACAACATTCGCTCGAGCGTCACCGAGAGCGGCGCGCCGGCGCCATACTTGATCGCGTTGTCGACGAGGTTGGTGAACACCTGCTCGACACGCAGCTTCGCGGAGCGAGCGGTCAGGGAGGGCGGCGCGTGCAGTTCCAGCGATGAGCCCGCGCGCTGCGCCTCCGGCTCGAAGCGCGTCACCACGTCCCGAGCGAGCACCGCCAGATCTGTCGGCTCCAGCTCCATCCGGAACCGCCCGGAGGAGATCCGCGACACGTCGAGCAAGTCGTTGACCAGCGCGGCGAGCTTGTCGATCTGCCGCTTCGCGCTTTCGGTGTACGCGCGCACTTGTTGCACGAAAGGTGAGTCGGCCTGTTTGTCGAGAGTGCGCGCGAGCCCTTGGAGGCGGATCGCCATGGGCGTGAGCGGCGTCTTGAGCTCGTGGCTCGCGACCGAGAGAAAGATGTCGCGCGCCTCGACGGCCTCCTTGAGCGCGGTGGCCTGGCGGCGCTGCTCATCCACGTTGGTGTTGGTGCCGAACCAGCGGACGATCTCTCCATGCGTGTCGCGCTCCCTCAAGCAGGTGAGGAGGAGGCAAGCGCGAGGCTTGAGGTAGCGGCCAGGAAGGAGCCGATGAAGGAGAAGTCGCCGCGAGTGGACTGGGCAGAGTTGCTCAAGAGGACGTTCGACTTAGACGTGTTCGTCTGCGTGAGGTGTGGAGGCAGGCGTCGGGTGCTGGCGTACGTGAAGGGAGGGGGTGGAGTGCGAGCGATTCTAGAGCACCTGGGCCTGGCCACGGCAGGTGCGGGGCTGGCCCCGGCGCGAGGGCCCCCCCAGACCGCGTGGTATTGAGGCTCAAGCCGCCCCAGCCAAGAGAGCCAGTCCCCTGCCGCGCACCTCATGGGAAGGCGGCCTGGGCCGACGTGTATCCCAAGGGGCTGCGCGGCTTCTCCACCCGCCTGGCGTACTGCTCGGGCGGCCCCGTCAGCGGCCCTCCTCGGCTCCTGCGCTCCAGCCCTCTCCCTCTACATGGCCTCTCTCCCGCCTATACGCCCCACATGGCCGTGACGAACATGTGCGCGGAGCTCATCCACGCCTTCGGCACGGACGCGCAGCGCGAGAAGTTCGTCACGCGGCTGACGTCCGGTGAGGCCATTGCCGGCTCCTTCGCGCTGTCCGAGCCGCACGCGGGCTCGGACCCGGGCGCGATGCTCACCTCGGCGGTGAAGCGCGGCGACACGTACGTCCTCAACGGCAGCAAGCAGTGGATTACGTCCGGCGCGTACGCCGGCGTCATGGTGGTGTGGGCGCGCACGTCCCCGACGGGCAACAAGGGCCTGTCCTGCTTCATCGTGGAGGGCGGGACGAAGGGCCTCATCATCGGGAAGCACGAGGACAAGATGGGGCTGCGCGCCTCGAACACGGTGTCGCTGACGTTCGAGGACTGCGTGATTCCGGCGGAGAACCTCCTGGGCCAGGAGGGGCAGGGCTTCCGGCTAGCGATGACGGCGCTGGACGGCGGCCGCATCGGCATCGCCTCGCAGGCGTGCGGCGTGGGCCGGGCGGCGCTGGACGCGGCGGTGGCGTACTCGAAGGACCGCAAGGCCTTCGGTCAGTCCATCGGCGACTTCCAGGGCCCGCGCTTCATGATGGCGGACATGAAGACGCAGTTGGAGGCGGCGGAGCTGCTGCACGGCGGCTACGGCTACATCGACGAGTTCCCCGTCGAGCGGTACTTCCGCGACGCCCGCGTGCAGACCATCTACGAGGGCACCAGCGAGGTGCAGCGGCTGGTGATTGCTCGCGAAACGTTCAAGCTGCTGGGTTGATGCACGAGCCGCGGGGCTGGCTGGCCAGCCCCGCGCTCAGAGCCGCGTCCTCAGTTGTAGCAGGCGCACACCCTGCCGGCCTGGCAGAAGCCATACGCGAAGCCGGCTTCCACGCACTGCGGCACGCAGTAGTCGTTGCAGCTGATATCGAGCGGCACCTGCTGCGCGCCCGGAACGGCCTGGGTGGCACCGAACGACACGACGAAGCCCGCGGCGACCGCGAGCAGGACCTGGGCTGCCTTCTTCGTGGAGCGAATCATGGTGACCTCGGTGAAGGGGAAGGGACTATGCCACCGTTATCGCGGACCGAGGTCCAATTTCCGTCGGCCGTGACGCAACGCTGGGTCGCGAAGCGCCACGGCCCCCACTTACCGCGGTGCTTCAGCGCGCCGAGGCACTCGCGCGCCGACGGGACCGGGCCTACGGGGACGGCGGCACCTTTTTGATGAGGATGACCGAGTCGTTGAAGGTGCGGTTGCCGCCCGCGTTCTGGTCCTCCCAGCCGACAATCCAGACGTTCGGGTTCTGCTGCGGCGTCGCGATGAGGGCATGGGGCGTACGCTGGCCGTAGCTCCGGATGGTCTGCACCTGGGGATTGCCGAAGACGACGTTTCCATAGGTGCTCGTCGCCAGGCGGTAATAGGCGCCCGAGCTCAACCACTCGGTGCCCAGGTTCTTGGTGGCGACCTGGGTGTCCAGCTGCTGGTAGACGTCCATGTTGAGCAGCGTCTTGGAGAAGAAGTACTAATGCCGCCCCAACTCCCTGTCCCAGGCAGCCAACTGCACGGTCACCGTGTATTTGTCGGCGCTGGAGATCGACTCGAACTTCTTCGGGGGAAGCGCGGAGAGGCGCTCGCGCAGGAAGTCCGTGTCCCTGAGCACCTCGCGGTGTTTGAATTCGGTGTCCTCCTCCACCAGGACAGGCATCAACCGGAGCACGGCCTCCAGGCGAGGACGGCGTGCGCTTCGAGCCATTGCCTCCGCCCACGCAAGCAGAGGTGGAGCGGCTGCTGCGGGTGGTGCGTCACCGGGTGCTGCGCCTGCTGGAGAAAAGAGGGGCCCTCCCCGCCCAAGGGCCCGAGGACGCGCAGCAGGCCTAGCAGGCACACTCGCTACAGCAGCGGCTGCGCTGGACGGAGATGGACGCCCGGCCCCCTCCCAGAAAGCAGCCCCGGTGCGCCTTCCTGGAGGGATTCTCCCTGCATGCCAACACGCACCTTCATGCGAACGACAGGCAGGGTCTGGAGCGGCTGTGCCGCTACGGGGCACGCGGTGCGCTGGCGCTGGAGCGTTTGTCACGAGCGGAGGACGGCCGCATCGCCTACCGAATGAAGCGCCCGCTGCCGGACGGCACCACGCACCTGCTCTTCACCGGGCTGGAATTCTTACGGCGTGTGGTGTCCCTGGTGCCTCCGCCTCGGGCAAACCTCACGAGGTTTCACGGCGTCTTCGCTCCAGGCGCGCACCTGCGGCCATTTCTGGTCCCCCAAGCAGAAGAGGAGGGGGCGAGCGTGGCGCCTGAGGCAGCGGCCAGCAAGGAGCCGATGAAGGAGAGGACGTCGGGAGTGGACTGGGCGGCGGTGCTCAGGAGGACATTCGACTTCGACGTATTCGCCTGCGTGAGGTGTGGAGGCAGGCGGCGGGTGTTGGCGTACATGAAGGAGGCGGGAGGCGTGCGCGCGATTCTGAAGCACCTGGGCCTGCCCACGGCAGGTGCGCGCCTGGCCCCGGCGCGAGGGCCACCCCAGGCCTCGTGGTGTTGAGGCTCACGCCGCCCCAGCCAGAAGAGCCCCTACCGCGCACCTCCTGGGTGGGCGGCCTCGGCCGGCGTGTACCCCCAGGGGCTGCGCCGCTTTTGCTCCGGCCTGGCTCACAGCTCGGCCGGCACCCGTCAGCGGCCCTCCTCGGCCCCTCTGCACCAGCCCTCCCCCTCAACACGGCCTCTATCCTGCCTATACGCAGCACCAGTGCTCCCGCGGCCTGTTCTACCAGGGCGGCGGCTTCTTCGAACCGCTCCTCGCGAAGGGCTTGTCGCGCGCGAACCAGCAGGTCGGATGAGGAGGAACTCTTGGAGATCATGGTGCGAGAATTCATAGCAACCCAGAGGAGGGCAGCAATGACCTAGAATGGGCGGCATGCCCATCCGAGCTCGACGCAGCCATCCCCTCCGCACGACCCCGTTCGCCTGGCTGATGGTAGCGGGCCCTCTGGTCAGCAGTTGCAAGTCTTCGGAGGCGCCAGCCGCCGTGGAAGCAAAGGCACTCCCTGACGCGGGGGCGCCTCCCTCAGTGATTGCCGATGCGGGGGCTCGTCCGGAGGCGGTCGCCCCCAGCGCGAAACCCTGGTGGGCCTCGATCGGGTTCGCCTCCGAGGAAGAGGCCCGGGCCCAGTGGGTAGACGCCGTGAAGGCACAAGAGCGTTTTCTCTCCGCGCTTCCCGCCAACGCGAAGGCCTCGCTCCGCAAGGCGGCCCCCGACTTCACCCCGCTCGGTATCCTGGATCCATCCGCGGAAGGACCGGAGGCAGTCAAGGGCGACTTCAATTGCGACGGCACCGTGGACTATGCGCTACCAGGCCTGAGTTCCCAGTCGGAGCTCGCCCGGGGGTTGACCTCCGAACCCAATCCTTCCGGCCCTCGATTGGAGACCCTGTCGCGCGAGCTCCGTCGGTTCAGGTACGACGATGCGGCCGAGGTCCGGGTGGGTCTGAGCAGTCCGTCCGGTCTGAAGTGGCAATCATTTCCGGGCAGCCAGCCGAGCAACCGCGGACCGTTGCCCGCGGACCGCACGCTGGGTTGCACCGAGGTGACACCCAAGGATGTCGATGTGAACTGGGCGCAGAAGCACCGCTGTGATGTCCTCTATATCGGGTGCTGCGAGAAGGACGGGCGCTTTCTGCTCTGGGATCAGCGGTCGCGTAAGTTGCACAACGTCGGCGGTTGCTGAGCCCGCAGAAGGTGTCCGCAGAAGGTGTCAGAGGATTTGTACGCGCCGCAGAAGGTGTCAGAGGATTTGTACGGGAGGACGGCCGGCTCGTTGCGGTGATGCCCCCCTCGATAGCGGCAGGCTCCGACTCGAATCCTCTGACACCTTTCCCGCCTTTCCCAGGGGAGTCTGGACGTGCCCTCCCCGGCGCCGTGGGGCTTCACGGGAGGGAGACGGGCCCGGGGGTTGGATTGGCGGCCTCGGTCCCGTTGCCGAGCTGGCCGTTCGAGTTGCTGCCCCAGGCCAGGAGGGTGCCGTCACCGAGCAGGGCCAGGGAGTGGGAGGAGCCCGTGGCGACAGCGGTGAGGCCGGGCAGCGAGGACACCTGGGTGGCGGTGAGGCGGGGAGAGGTGGTCCCATCGCCCAGCTGGCCGTAGAGGTTGTAACCCCAGGCCAGGAGGGTGCCGTTCTCGCGGAGGGCCAGGCTGTGGCTGAAGCCGGCGGAGAAGGCGGTGATGCCCGTCAGCTCGGGCACGAGGAAGGGGGTGCGGCGGTGGGTGGTGGTCCCGTCGCCGACCTGGCCGTATTGGTTCCAACCCCAGGCCCAGACGGTGCCGTCCTGGCGCAAGGCCAGGGTGTGGCCCCCGCCAACGCGGAGGGCGGTGATGCCGGTCAGCCCGGACACCGGGGCAGGCGTGGTGCGCGGGGTGGAGGAGCCATCGCCGAGCTGGCCAACGCCGTTGGCACCCCAGGCCCAGATGGTGCCGTCGTTGCGCAGGGCCATGGAGTGCTCGACGCCCGCGAAGAGGGCGGTGACATCCGTCAGCCCGGACACCTGGACAGGGGAGGTGCGCTGGGTGGTGGTTCCATCGCCGAGCTCCCCTGAGAAGTTGAAGCCCCAGGCCCAGACGGTGCCGTCGTTGCGCAGGGCCAGGGAGTGGGACACGTTGGCGGAGAGGGCGGTGATGCCGGACAGCCCGGGCACCTGGACGGGGGTGGAACGCCGGGTGGTGGTTCCGTCGCCGAGCTGGCCGTGGTCGTTGCTCCCCCAGGCCCAGACGGTGCCGTCGTTGCGCAGGGCCAGGGTGTGGTTCCAGCTGCTGGCGAGGGCGGTGATGCCGGACAGCCCGGGCACCTGGACGGGGGTGCGGCGGGGGGTGGTGGTCCCATCTCCGAGCTGACCCGAGCTGTTGCTGCCCCAGGCCCAGACGGTACCGTCGTTGCGCAGGGCCAGGGTGTGACGGTCGCCCGCGAGGATGGCGGTGACGCCCGTCAGCCCGTGTACCTGGACGGGAGTGAAGCGGTGGGTGGTCTTCCCATCACCGAGCTGCCCGAAGGCGTTGTCCCCGCAGGTCCGGACCGAGCCGTCGTCGAGCAGGGTCAGGGAGTGGTTGGAGCCGGCGGCGATGGCGATGACCCCGGTCAGTCCGGGCACCTGGACAGGAGTGTTGCGCGGGGTGGTGGTCCCATCGCCGAGCTGACCCAAGTCGTTGTTCCCCCAGGCCCAGACGGTGCTGTCATTGCGCAGGACGAGGGAGTGGTAGCTGCCGGCGGCGACGGCGGTGGCGCCCGTCAGCCCGGGTACCTGCACGGGAGTGGAAATCGCCCAAGGGGTGGGCTCATTGCCGGGCTGACCCACCAGGCCGGCCTGTCCCCAGCCCCAGACGGTGCCGTCGTTGCGCAGGGCCAGGGCGTGTGTGAGGCCAGCGGCCAGGGTGGTGGTCCCCGTCAGCCCGGACACCTGCACGGGAGTGGAGCGTTGGGTGGTGGTCCCATCGCCGAGCTGGCCGTAGTCGTTGAGTCCCCAGGCCCAGACGGTGCCGTCCTGGCGCCGGGCCAGGGAGAAGCCGAAGCCGGCGGCCACGGCGGTGACGTCCGTCAGCCCAGGCACCTGGACGGGGGTGGAGCGCGAGGTGGTGGTTCCGTCGCCGAGCTGGCCGTAGTTGTTGAGGCCCCAGGTCCAGACGGTGCCGTCCTGGCGCACGGCCAGCGAGTGGTAGGAGCCGGCGGCCAGGGCGGTGACGTCTGTCAGCCCAGGTACCTGGACGGGGGTGGAGCGCGAGGTGGTGGTGCCGTCGCCGAGCTGACCCGAGCTGTTGCTGCCCCAGGCCCAGACGGTGCCGTCCTGGCGCACGGCCAGCGAGTGACTGAAGCCGGCAGCCAGGGCGGTGACGCCCGTCAGCCCGGACACCTGGGCAGGCGTGGCGCGCGCGGCGGTGCTTGTCCCATCACCGAGCTGGCCCGAGTTGTTGCTTCCCCAGGCCCAGACGGTGCCGTCGGAGAGCCGGGCCAGGGAGTGGGTGTCGCCACTGGCGATGAAGAGGGCACGGCAGCGAAGGATGGAGAGGGGGAAGGACCTGGAGTCGGAGCCACCCTGCTCGTCGGAGACGGTGACGGTGAGGGTGACGTCGCCGGTGCCGCGGCCGGAGCAGGCGGGGGCGCTCCACGTCACCTCGCTGGTGGTCTCCGTATCGTTCCGGGTGCCGAGCGTGCCCGCGCTGGCTTCCCAGGAGAAGCGGAGCGAGCGGCTCTCGGTATCCCGCGCCGTCACGCGAAGGGTGACCGTCTCCAGGGCCTGCACCTGGGTGGCGGACTGCGTGCCCTCCAGGACGGTGGGGGGCGTATTGGGTCTGGCTTCTTCACAGCCCGTGCTGGCGGCGAGCAGCAGTACGGCCATTGCCCCCAGGAAGCGCTTCGTCTTCCACGTCCACAGCATCTGCCTCATGGCCACCTCCTGGCATCCAGGGTTTCAGGGTCCCTTAGGCATAGGCCTCATCAGGGCCCCTATCCGTTTCTCGCTCGGGAGCCGCAGCTCTCGCAAGTCGGTGACGTCAAGGTGCCAATCCGATGTCCACAGGCCACACAAGACCGGAACTTCGGCGGCTGCATGGCGGCCTGCGCTCGGATGGCCGCAAGTGACTCATGGGTTGCGGACGGTCCAAGCTCCTGCAGCACGGACTCTCTGACGATTGCCCTCCCCCTCAACACGGCCTCTATCCTGCCTATACGCACCGGCGCCTGGACATGTGCCTCAGAAGGCCTCGCCCACGTTCAGGTAGAAGCCCAGCTCCGTGCCGTAGGCCACGTCGAGCCGGATGTTCACCGGCACGTCGGCGAGGGGCGCGAGCCTCAGTCCCACGCCCCCCGCGGGCTTGAGCTCCCAGGTCTCGGGGCCCCCCAGGCTCCGGGCCACCGTCGCCGCGGAGGCGAAGGCCACTGCGCCCAGCCGCCAGAAGAGGGGCGCGCGGTACTCCACCTGTGCGGCGAGGTGCTGGCGCTCGCGGAAGCGCCCCTCCAGGTACCCCCTGCCCAGCTCCATGCCCCCGAGCCGCCCCGTGTCGTAGAAGGGTGGCTCGCCGCGGCGCAACTCCACCAGGCCCTGCATCGCGAGCACGTGCCGCTGGCCCCATGGGAGTGTGATGTACCGCCGGGCGTCCAACCGGAGCAGGTCGAACGTGTAGTCCGAGCCCCAGTCCGCGCTGGCCCTGCGCAGGTTGAGCCGCATCAGGAATCCCGTCGTGGGGTTCAGGGTGTTGTCTCGCGAGTCATAGAGCGCCATGAGGCCGAGCTGGAGCGTTCCCCCTCCATGGGCGCCCGTCATGGTGCGCAGGGCGCCGTCCTCCTCCATCTGGGTGATGCGCACATACTGGTGACGCAGCGTGGGGCCGAGGTACAGCCGGGGCGCGACACGCCACTTCGGGCTCAGCTCGAGCTCGAGGAAGATGGGCGTGAACTCCTCCACGTCCTCGGCCCGCGTGTTCGCGCCCATGCCGAAGAAGCGGTCCGGAAACCGCGCCACACTGGCGGTGGCCGTCAGGTTGAGCCGGTCGTCCAGGAAGTACACGTCCGGTTGCAACAGCAGCGTGAACTGCCCGCGCACGCTCGCGGCGGCGCTCAGCAGCACCTGGGACTCCCGGCGGCCGCTGGCCACCGGGGGCTGGTACACGAACGAGGCCGCGCCGCCGAGCAGGAAGCTCGTCTCCGGCTGGTACGCGGGCAGGACGAAGGGGACCACGCTGAACTGTCCGCGCTCCTCTTGCGGAGCCGTGGCGAGGACGATGCCGAGGGTGGCCGAGAGAAGGGTCAGGGAGGTCATCTCGGTCTCACACGTTCTCGTCGAGCCAGTCGAACAGCCGCTGCTCCGCCAGTGCCGTGGATGCTGCCTGGCAGTGGAGGGGCGCGGCCTCGTCCCGGGTGAAGGTCATCAGGTGCTTGGGCCCGCGCAGCGCGTCGTAGAGCTTCTGGGACTGGCCGGGCGACGCGTCCTCCGCCTCCCCCTCCATGATGAGCACCGGGCAGCGGATGCGGTCGACGACGGACTCATTGTTGAACTCCTCCAGCTTGCGGAAGAGCTCGGAGGGCGTGCGGGCTCCATGCTTCCAGAACACGTCGCGCAGCCAGTACTTCGCGGTGGGCCAGCGCTCCGCCAGCCCGAGGATCGCCTGATCGAACCGCTCCGGGTGCGACTTCAGCAGGGAGAGCGAGCCCGGGAGGAAGCGGTTGAAGTGCCCGCTCGTGGACTCCCACCAGCTCAGGACGCCCGGATTGGCGATGCACAGGGCGATGCGCGGCTCGAAAGCAGCCGCCCGGGGGGCCAGCGCGCCTCCGAACGACAGACCCATCAGCAGGATGCGGCGCGGGTCCACGCCGCTGATGCGCTCGGCCGCGTCCACCACCGGGCTGACCGCCTTCTCCCAATCGGGCCGGAAGCTCAACCGCTTCTCGCGCAGCGCCCGTCCCTGGCCCGGCCCGTGGAAGAGGAGCACGTGGTAGCCCCGCTTGTGCGCGCCGTCCCAGACCCATTTCGTCTCCTCCGGCCAGGCATGCAGGCCCTGGTGGAGCAGGAGGATGGGGGCGCTCGGCTTCGCGTACGGCGAGCGGAGGAAGTAGGCGGGGAGGGTGGTGCCCTCGTAGGGGATGTCGAGCGGCTGCGCCAGATAGCCGAGCAACGCGTTCGACTTCTCGAACGTGGTGACGGCGTTGTGCGTCACCTCGAGCAGCCGCGGATCCGCCGTGTTGGTGTAGTGCATCGTCGCCGCTCGGTAGTAGTTCGCGGCGCGCGCGTAGGCCTGGCCCGCGCTCAGCGCGTGGCCCTTCGACTCGGCGGTGCTGGCGACGCCGTGGACCCGCCGCGCCGTCTGGAGCCACGCCTCGAACCAGCTCCGCTCGTCGCCGGGCTGGATGCGTTGGGCCGTCTCCAGCACGTCGCCCACGTCGCTCTGCCCGTGCGCGGCGTGGCCCAGGAACCACAGCAGCTGGTTGTCCATCAGCCCGTCTCCGGACATGCGCAGGTCGTACCAGGCGTCGCTTCGCGGGTTGATGCCGATGACGTCCGTCGAGGCTGGCTCCAGCGCCCTCCGCGTGCCCACCGCCGCCGCGGCTCCTCCCGCGAACAACCCCGCTCCCACCAGCACGCTTCGTCGGGTGAGCCTTCCTGCGCTACTGTTGCCACCAGGGTGAGTCATAGGATTCAATCTCCGGATTCAATCGGTTGATTGAATCGATAGATTGAATCGGGCCGTGGTGTCAAATGCACGGCGTGAACACGTGTTATTTCAAGGGGTTGAAGGGATGGGTAGCAAGGAGCAGGAGACCCGGGAGCGCATCCTCGCGGCGACCATCACCTGCATCGGGCGGGACGGGCTGGACGCCACCGGCATCCGGGAGATCGCCCGCGAGGCGCAGGTGAACAGCGCGGCGATCAGCTACTACTTCCGGAGTAAGGAGAAGCTGCTGGCGCAGGCGCTCGAGCGGACGCTGGAGGAGGCGTTCGGGAACGTCCTCGCGGATTTCGACCGCCTCCGGGCCGAGGGGCTCGGCATTCGCGAGGCGTTCGAGACCCTGCTCGAGGACATCGTGAGCAACACGACGCGCTACCCGCGC
Organism: Archangium violaceum; assembly: GCF_016887565.1. Lineage (NCBI taxonomy): Bacteria > Pseudomonadati > Myxococcota > Myxococcia > Myxococcales > Archangiaceae > Archangium > Archangium violaceum. The sequence goes on along the minus strand of NZ_CP069396.1, from coordinate 3,355,992 downwards.
ATCGCGCATGCGCACTTCCACGAAGCGCTCGTGCATCAGCGCTACGACGGCGCCGCCATCCAGCGCCTCAACACGTTCCTTGGGGAGCTGGCCTCGCGGCTCGCCCCGGTCACACCTCACCTGTCGGAGAGCGGGCTGCGGCTGGCGTTGACCCAGCTCTGGTCCTCGCTGTCGCTGCTCTCGATGATGCCGAGGCTGTTCGATCCGTTCATCCGGCTCGACTTCGGTTCGCTCGAGACGCGACGGGCCTGGGTGAAGCAGTCCTCGCGGTTCCTCTTCACTCCCTGAGCTGCTCACGGTGCGAGCCAGGGTGCCTGCTACAAACCACGTCCCACTCGCGGTTCCGTAGCTCAGTTGGATAGAGCGGCGGTTTCCTGACCCTTGAAAGGCCGCCTGGCCCTTGGGTGGGTCCCTCGAAGAACCCGAGATGCCTGGACGCTGGATTTCATCCAGGCCTCCCGGCTTGCCCCTCCGCTGGGGCTGCATTCCCGCGCCCTCCGCCCATCACAAGGTGTCCTTCGTTCATCTCTCTCGTAGAGGGGAGACGATGGACGCTGCACCAGGAGACCAGGGGCATCAGGTGGGTGCTCGCATCAAGAGTGTGACGCTGGGAGAGGCGGCATGCCAGTCGCATGGCTGCCCTTCTTCCTGCATGGGTTGCGCGCTGCGTGGCACGAACCCCAAGTTTTCCTGAAGGGGGCGTTGAATCGACAAGCAGGCGTTTGGGCGGGCCACTTTGATGAATTTCCGGCCAACCACAGGGAGCCCGGTCATGCCGGATCCGTATGAGGAGCGGGAGCCCGTCGGTGAGTCTCCTTCGACCGAGGGCATTCCCATCAAGGTGAGGGGCTTGGACGAGCGCGATGTGTCCTCCAGCATCGAGGATTCCTTGCTCAAGGCCGTCGCATCGCCGGCAACCGGAGTACAACCGCCCCCTGTCCATGAGAAGCTGCCAGCGCGAGTGGGTCTCGGTGGTAAGTTCGAACTGCTGGAGGAGATCGGCGCTGGAGGGATGGGAAGGGTCTTCCGCGCAAGGGACTCGAAGCTCTTCCGTGACGTGGCGATCAAGTTCTTCGTGCCTTTCGGCGGCCTGTCCTCACAAGAGCTCAAGGCGCTCTTTCATCACGAAGCCCGGGCCATTGCTCGTCTGAGGCACGGCAACATCGTTCAGATCTTCGAGTTCGACGACTCACACGACCCGCCCTTCATCGTCATGGAGTACCTTCAGGGCCATTCGCTCTGGGAGCTCCTGAACGCACGGCGGAAGCGGCAGCTCCCGGCAACGGACGCGCTCGACATCGCGTTACAGGTGGCAAAAGGGCTGGTGCACGCTCACCAGCAGGGGGTGTTCCACCGCGACCTCAAGCCCCAGAACATCTTCCTGCCCGACCATGAGCCGGTGAAGATTCTCGACTTTGGTCTGGCCCTCCTGGCCCAAGCCCCTTCTGGGAGCTCACACGTTCCGCAGGACAGAGGGCGGAGCGTCGGGCCGCCTGTTCTGCCAATCGCGGGAACAGCAGTCTATATGGCTCCCGAGCAGTGGCGGGGAGAGCCGGTGGATGCGCGTACCGACATATGGAGCCTGGGCGTCATCCTGTACCAGATGCTGGCGGGGCGGCTTCCTTTCTCCAGCTCGGATGTCGCCTCCGTCCGGGATCAGGTCCTCTCCGACGCGCCGTCCCCCCAGTTGAGCATCTCCCGTCCAGACCTGCCGGCCAGCCTCTCCCAGGTGGTGCTCCGTTCCATGAGCAAGGACCGGAGCAAGCGATACCAGACGGCAGACGAACTCGCATTCCAGCTCGAGAAGCTCCTGCGGCGGATGCGTTCCGATGGCGAGCGTCCGTTCTCGGGCCGCCTCGAGGTCTCCCGAGTGTCCGCGACTCCCGCGTTCGTAACCCCGCAGGTCCAGGGGATGGAGTCCGATCCTGGCGCCCTGGCACAGCAGCCATTCTGGTCCTCCTCGGGAGATGGATCTCTCCTCTACCACCATGCACAGCCTTCACCGGGGGCCGTCCAGATTTCCCGGTTCGCCATTGTATTCATGCTGGCCGCTTCCGAGGCGGATGATTGGAGCCAACTGCCAGAGTTGTTGCTCCGCCGGTTGGGAGTCGAGACGGACATTCTCTTCGTGCGCTCCGCGTTGCGCGCTGCGCGGCGCCGGGACATCGAGACGGCAGCGGACCAGTTGCGCGACACGCTTCGGACCGCGTTTCCTCACGGCGTGAACCTCCTCTTCATCACCAAGGGTCTGGGCTGCATCGTGACGAAGACGATGCTCCGGCGCGACTGTGCTGGGTTGCTGGAGGCATTACGTGTGGACGGAGGCCCCATCGACTTGCGCAAGCTCGTTTCATCCTGGGCACGGCAGCTCGTCGACGTGGCGGAACCCAACTCCAGGGAGCCGGCTGGCCCTGGCGCTCCATCGGCGGTGCCCTCGCCTGGCGCCACCGCGCGGCGCAGGTACCTGCGGGTGCTCGAAACGGAGTACACGCAGTGGGCCCAGGCGATGGAGCAGGCACGGCTGCCTTGGCCCACTCTCGAGGTGCTCAACCTGCAGGAGCACTTGCGGAGACGGCCTCCCAGTGGGTTGTCCGAGAGCGACGTCCGACCCTTGACGCCGATGGAGAGCCTGCTGGATGCCATCTGCAATACGGTGAGCTTTCCCGCCTATATGGCGCAATCGGATCTGGTGGTGGCATCGGAGGTCATTGCTCGATGCTTCGACCTGGATCGCGCGGTACACATCCAGACGCTCATCGGGGAGATGGAGACGGAGAGGGGACGAGACACCCGGGACGGCACGCCGCCCACCGTCGACTACGCCATCTCCGGAACACAACAGGAGGTGTGCGAGCGGTTGTTGAAGCTCATCCGGACACGAGCAAGCGTGCCTCCCCGAATCGTGGTGACCGGAAATGCGGGCGTTGGCAAGTCGATCACCTTCAGAGCGGTGGGACGCCGGCTGGCACTCGAGTTCCTACAAGACTTGAAGGCAAGCCACATCCTGCCGCTCATCCTTCCGATGCAACAGGAGAGCCTGAGTCCCGAGGAGATCCGTACCATCCTCGCGGTGGATTCGGTGAAGCGGGGGCAGCTCTTGTTCAACGTTCTGAGCCAGCGATGGTGCGAATGGGTGAGCAACCAGCTGACCTTCCCGGGAGCGGTCGGACCCGAGTGGCTGGAGCGGCGGCTCGCCACGCTTCCCACGGCCCTCCTGTTCGACGGGGTCGACGAATTCCTCGCCAACAACCAGGCCCTTGGTATCTCGGACATCCGGGAGATGCTCCACTGGCTGTCCCGCGAGTTCGCGGACAATGCGGGGCTGTCTTTCGTCCTGGGCGTCCGTAGCAGCCAGCCTGGGCTGCGTGCGCTTGCCAGTGATACAGACCACATCCTGGAGATCCTTCCGCTCACCGTCGAACAAGCCTGCGAGCGCTTTCCCGGCGTGGGGAGCGTGCTCAAGCACATCCAGAATCCAGGCGCGCGAAAACTGCTCCTGACCCCTCTCGTTCTGGCGTGGCTCGGGCAGCGCGCGTCCCGGCTCGTCGACGAACGCTCGACACCGACCCAGGCGGAGATCATACGGCAGGTTCTGCTGGCCATCATCGAGAAGAGCCATCTCAACGAGCTGCCCGGCGACGGCTATCAACTCACCGATGTCGAGCAGTGGCTGGATGCTCTCACCCTGGTGGGCTCCATCTTCTATATGGGGCTCCATGGCGAAATGTCCATTGGCGCACTGAGGGATGAGGCGCAGCGCGTTTGCCAGCGGTGGAGCGAGTACATCCGCAGTACGTCCAACGAATCCCTGTCCGTGCAGCTCCAGGGCTTCCGGCTGGTCCTCCAGGAGAGGACCTGCCGGGCGTTGTTCAGCCGCAGCGTCTTCATCCCCACCGGGCACGATCGGGCCAGGTTTATGCATCGCGAGTGGCAAGACTTCCTCGCCGCGCGCTACCTCGCGCAGTGCATCAGTACCGGGTTCGTAAACGAGCTGCGGCACATCGGCTACACGCCGCGGATGTGCAAGACCGCGGGCGAGCTGCTCTGTGGGGAAGGCAAGCAGGTCCAGAGAGAGCTGGTGCGGAAGGTACTCCAGCAGGCGAAGGAGACCCGCTCCCACCTGATCACGGCCAATTTCTGTGCACTGATGACCAGCTCTCGCGTCCCGATGGACGGCCCCGCCATCGAGCTCCTCGTCAACTCGCTCGACGAATGGACACCTGTAGCCCGATGCATTGCCCTGAACGGACTCGGCTACCGCGCGTTACGCGATGACGACTCGTCGGCTCAAGATCTGCGCATGCAGTTGCTGCCCGTCTTCGACACCTACCTCTCCCCGAAGCCTGGGGTCGCGGTCAGTCCGGTGCTCGCGAGCATCGTCTGGTGTTACGCGAAGGCCTATGCTCAGCGATTCGGGACACGTCCCCCCAACGTCCCCTGGCCCCGGCTGGGTATGCAAGAGGACGCTCAGCGGGAGGCCCTGCTGATGATGTGTACGCAGACGGAGGAGGGCGCACGGCTCCTTCCCGAGCACCGTTCCATTCAAGCCGCGTTCCTGCAAGCCCAGTATATAGCGCTCGAGGATCCGCACCGGCCGATCTCGGTGGTCCACTATCTGTATTGCCTGGTAGTGGCCCGCAGGTACGGTGCTCACATCGTGGACGTAGCGAGGGAGCTACCAGCAATCCTCGACCCGGGTGAAAAAATTGGCCGGGTACTCATGGGGTACGAGCTGGTCCCAGAGGTGGCGGAACTCTACCGCACCTGCCAACAGCTTCACGCTGGCAGGGAACATTGAGAGGAAAGCCAGGCACGAGGCGGACATGTCGGACGTTTTATTGGACTCCTTTCTCGAAGACACCCATCGCCAGTTCTACGCGAACTGCCGAAAGTTCGCGGAGGCGGAGATAGCGCCCCATGCGTTTCAGTGGGATGAGGAAGAGGGGTTTCCTCGTGAGCTCTACGAGAAAGCGGGTGCCGCGGGGTTCCTCGGGGTGAACTTTCCCCCAGCCTATGGTGGTGCGGGAGGTGACGTCTTCCACGTGCTGCTGCAGATCGAAGCACTCATGTGGGGCGGGTGCACGGGGGTGCTCGCCAGCCTGAACAGCCTGGACATCGCGCTCCCCCCCATCCTCCATCTCGGCACGGAGGCACAGAAGCAGCGCTTCATCCCTCCCGTGCTGGCGGGGCGGAAACTCATCGCGCTCGCCATCACCGAACCACACGCCGGGTCCGACGTCGCGGCGATTCGTACCAGGGCCGTTCGAGATGGAGAGCACTATGTGCTCAACGGCTCCAAGACCTTCATCACCGGTGGGAGTCGGGCCGATCTCGTCTGTGTCCTGGCCCGCACCAGCAACGAGCCGCACCGGGGACTCACTTTCTTCGTCGTGGAGAAGGGCACGCGGGGGTTCAGCATCTCGCGCGCACTCAAGAAGATGGGGTGGCGAGCGAGTGACACGGCCACACTCTCCTTCGAGGACTGCCAGGTCCCCGTTGAAAACCGGCTGGGCGACGAGGGCAGCGGCTTCAAGGCCACGATGCTCAACTTCCAGATGGAGCGGCTGATCCTCGCTGCCTATGGACATGCCAGCGCCGAGGTGGCATTGACCGATGCGGAGCGCTATGCGCAGGAGCGCTCCGCGTTTGGTGGTCCATTGCTGGCCTCTCAGGTGGTTCGCCACAAGCTGGCGCATATGGCCACGCTGATGCGGGCCGCCAAGTGCTTCAACTACGTCGTAGCCGATAATGTTCGCAGAGGCGGCAGCGTCATCGAGCAGGTCTGCGAGGCAAAGAATTTCTCGAGTCAGGTGGCGCAGGATGTTTGTTACGAAGCCGTGCAGCTCTTTGGCGGGATGGGCTACATGCGCGAGACACGCGTGGAGCGTCTCTATCGTGACGTACGCGTCCTTCCCATTGGGGGTGGCACGAGCGAGATCATGAACGAGATTATCGCCAAGACGCGAGGCTACGGGCAGGTCCGGCAGGCGTGATGCTCGCCCGGCAAGGTCCACATTCCAGGAGGAAGCGATGGATTCCACCCAGTCCATGACCGAGTTTCATGGAGATGCCCAGTTGCGCGCCGCCCTTGATACGTTGCTTGCGCTAGGGGGCCCACGGGACTTCGCAGTGAGACTGGGGATGGATACCCTCCTGGAGCCCAGTCCCGGGCAGCAGCACCATTTCACGCTTGTCTTCAAGGATGCACAAGCCGCTTCGCGGACGCTGCGCCTACGGGACGTGCGCGCACTCGGACAGGCGTATGTCGAAGGTGACCTGGACGTCGAGGGCAACATGGAGGCGGCGATTGGTTGCATCGAGCGCCTGTTGGTCCAACCGCGAGGACCACTCCAGGACGGCAGTGCCAGGCTTCCGCTGCGGGAGCTTGCCGCCTCCAAGGAGCGCACCCGCGAGGCCGTGAACTATCACTATGACCTGCCGCTCGAATTCTGGCGGCTCTGGCTCGATGACAAGTTGCTCTACACCTGCGCCTACTTCAGCTCTCCAGACGAGAGTCTTGAGAGCGCTCAGGTGCGAAAATTGGACCACATCTGCCGCAAGCTGCTCCTGCGTCCCGGCGATCGGCTCCTCGACCTGGGGTGTGGCTGGGGGGCGTTTTCCGTGTACGCTGCGAAGCACTATGGTGCGGAGGTCCTTGGGACGACTCTGAGCGAGCTCCAGGCGGCTCGCGCCAGGCAGCTGGCGGCGGAGCATGGCGTCTCGGATCGTTGCCACATCAAGGTCCAGGACTTCCGTGACCTTGATGGGCCAGGGCGGTTTGACAAGATCGCGGCGGTCGGGGTCGTCGAGCATGTCGGCGAGTCATTCCAGCAGGACTTCTTCCAGAGGGTCTCGTCCCTGCTTCGACAAGGCGGGCTGTTCCTCAACCAGGGAATTGTCTGCTCACCATTGGCGAATTTCCGCGGCCATGGGGAGTTCATCCAGGAATTCATCTTTCCGGAGGCCGGTTTGTCTTCACTAGGGACGATGCTGTCGAACGTGGAGAGCGCCGGGTTCGATATCCGCGATGTCGAGAGCCTGAGTGATCATTACCTCTACACCCTTCGCCATTGGCTGCACCGGCTGGAGCGGAACGCGGAGCGTGTGGAGCAGCTCGTGGGGGCTCGCCGCTACCGCGCCTTCCGGGCCTACCTCGCTGGCTTCGCGCGGGAGTTCCAGCGGAGCGGGCTTCGCGTCTATCAGACGTTGCTGTTGAAGCAGGGAGTTGCCCCCTCCGGGCTGCCACTCACTCGTGAGCACCTGCGCCCGGAGGACTCCTGCTTCTGACTCGGGACTGGCAGGGAGGAGCTTGAGGCCCGGCGTCGCATCCTGGGCGGGCGTGATGAGGAAGGTGGGCGAGGAAGCGGGCCACCAGCTCGGCGAGGGCCTCACGTTGTGTATCCGCTCCAGTTGCCAACGGGTGTTGCCGTGCCGGTCCAGGTAGGTTCTTCCTCCTGGCCATCGTCCGGTCTACTGGGGCAGGCTCAAGCTGTTCCCGAGCGGAGCGGGGCCGGGGTGACGGGACGCTCAACCGCTGAGCGTGATGCCGAGCGCGGCGCAGATGGTGGGCCTGAAGGTTCTCCCTCAAGCGGGTCCCGAGTCAGGGCCGGAAGAGGCGAGGCAGGAGGAGAAGAAGAAGCAACGGGCGCGCAGCCTTCTTGGCCTGGGTTGCTCCTCCATGTGCTTCATTGTCGGCAGTCGGCAGCGAAGCGCCCGAGCTTCTTCTTGGAATCCGTCTGCCCCATTACGGCCTCCAGGCCAAGAACTACGGCGTTTCCCCCATCTCACGAAGCTTGCCGCGTGCAATCTCGTTCAGCGGTTCTTTCTGGAGAATGCGGCGGTAGAGCCGCACCTTCTCGGCTGGCTCACGTGCCAACGCTGCCGCCAAGGTGAGAACCTGCACGTGCTCCGGGTCCAACGCCTGGGCCATGCCGAGCTGCCGACGCGCCTCGCCGTCTTCTCCCATGAGGAAATAGATGAATCCGAGTTCAACCCGTGTGAGCACGTCCTTGGGCATCAGCTCCAGGAGTCGTTCATAGGTGGGCACCGATACCTCGGGCTCAGCGTAGAACTTTCCTGCAAGCACCCGGAGCACAGCAGGGTCGGAGATGTGACGGAGCGCATCGCGGAAGGCCCGCTCTGTCTCTGCTCCTCCTGTCTCCAGCACTCGCTTCGCCAGATATTCGAGATGGTCCGTCATGGGGGAATGAAAGCGGTGTTGATGGTGATTTGACCGTCCGTGTACTTGAACCAGCGAATGGTCAGGTTCGCAATCCCCCCGAACCTATTATTGATCTTGAGGGTGCTCTCGAAGCCGGGAGCGGAGCGCTCGTGGCACCCGACCCCTGAGCCGACATCGCCACGGCGCCCGGAGCAAGTGCGATGGTGATGGTCTCGGCACTCACGGCAACCGTCTCCACCTCCCCCGCTGCCGCGAGGCGGATACCCACCTGCGTCTCCGCCTGCGCCGCCGCCTGCATCGCACCGGGCAGCGTCGGCACCTTCGCCGCCAACCCCGGCGCCGTGTTGCCGAGAGCCACCATGGCCAGCATGGCGAACGCACGCGCCGCGTTGCGGCCCATCATCTTGCCGTACCGCTCCCCGGCCTCGCGCAGCTCGTTGAACGTGGCGGCCCGATCCGCCTCGTCCATCAGCCGCTTGAAGCCCACGACGAGGCCCCAGAAGGTGTCGACGCCCACGTAGGAGATAAGGGTGGCGGTCATCACCGCCGCGAGACCCTTCGAGACCGTCACGTCGGGAATCGAGATGAGGACCATGTACGTGGTCCAAGTCCAGAGAACCGCCGCCACCATGGCGTGTGGATCGGCCATGTCCTTGAACGCCTCCAGCATCTCGTCGAGCACGGCGCCCTTGGCAAGGGCCAGGGCCAGGGCGAAACGGCCGTCCCCGTTGACGATGGGGCTCTCCGTCAGCAGGCGGAGACAGTCTCCGGGCCTGCCGGTGCGCTCGCACCAGCGCAGATAGTCGCGCGTCAACTCCACCGCCGCCGCCGGTGGTGCCCCCTCCAGATGTTCGTCCGGCCCGAGCGGAGTGACGCGGCGGCTGCGTGTCTCGTACGTGTACGAACCACTCCGCGCCTCGACCTCGAACAACTTCCGGGCGGCTTCCTGGGGCCGAGCGGAGGGCCGAATCTCCCAGGCACGCTTCGCCACGGCCTCCTTGAACTCGTCGCCGTTCAACCTCACCGGCTCGGCTCCCCCAAGCAGAAGAGGAGGGGGCGAGCGTGGCGCCTGAGGCAGCGGCCAGCAAGGAGCCGATGAAGGAGAGGACGTCGGGAGTGGACTGGGCGGCGGTGCTCAGGAGGACATTCGACTTCGACGTATTCGCCTGCGTGAGGTGTGGAGGCAGGCGGCGGGTGTTGGCGTACATGAAGGAGGCGGGAGGCGTGCGCGCGATTCTGAAGCACCTGGGCCTGCCCACGGCAGGTGCGCGCCTGGCCCCGGCGCGAGGGCCACCCCAGGCCTCGTGGTGTTGAGGCTCACGCCGCCCCAGCCAGAAGAGCCCCTACCGCGCACCTCCTGGGTGGGCGGCCTCGGCCGGCGTGTACCCCCAGGGGCTGCGCCGCTTTTGCTCCGGCCTGGCTCACAGCTCGGCCGGCACCCGTCAGCGGCCCTCCTCGGCCCCTCTGCACCAGCCCTCTCCCTCAACACGGCCTCTATCCTGCCTATACGCCACGTGCTCGGGGTCCGAGGGATTAGGCGCTCACCCGTCGAGGGGTCACGCTTCCCCTTCGCTCCCCACAACGTCGTGGCCCCCATCTGCTCGAAGGCGTGGACGAGGAACAGCGACCGCGTGGGAAGCGAAGAGGCACTGCTGGAGGGAGACATGGGCACTCCTGGGAAGAGGGTTCCCCCAGGAGAAGCGGCGCATCAGCCGTTGCGGCTCGCGGACGCCGAGTCCTGCGCGGACGAGAGCGCCGAGAGGATGGCGCCTGCGACGAGGGCGCGCACGTCCGTGTCCTTGATGCCCGCGTCCACGAGGGCGCGGTTCGCCCGGTACGCCGCCATCTCGAGCGCTTTGTCACGCTCCGCTCGCCCCGCCGCCACCCACCGGGCCCGCGTGGGCTCACCGAGGTCATCCCATCCGAGGACGGCGCGGCCGTTGAACGTCTTCCACGGGCCGTGGGGACCGGGCTCGTCGTTGTAGGCGGTGAAGCCCAGGTGCCCGGCGCGGCGCGGGTTCGTCGGCTCCGGCGCGTCCGGGTTCGCCAGGGCGGCGCGGAAGGCGACGGCGTGGTGGAGCCACAGCTCGCCTCGCGCCCCGGACTCCCAGATGCCCGCGGGCGTCAGCTCCTCGCCCACGGCCTCGGCCGCGAGCGCCATCAACTCGAACGCGATGGCGGAGTTGTCCGGGTGGACGAAGTGCCGCAAGCCCATGGCGACGATGTTGCGCAAGGCCTCGATGTCGGCAGCCCGGGCGCGCTCCGCATCGAGGAAGCTGCTGAAGCGCTCGATGATGACCGACTGCGCGGCGGTGAGGGTGCGCGACGGGGGCTGAGGGCTGGTCATGGCGTGCTCCGGGGACTGCGAGGGGACGGCCCTCCGGAGAAGCGGCGCGGCGCTACTTGAGCTCGCCGCCGGCCGCCGCGAGGTTCGTCGCGCGCTGAATCTGGCGCGCCCCGCGCTCGCCCATCAGTCGGAGAACCCTCGCGTCACCACCACGCTGAGGTGTTGCACTCCATCGGTGTACTCGATGCCGGCCTTGATCCAGTGGCGCTCGTCCAACCGGACCATCAACCCGGCCTGGTCGTACAGCGCCCGGTACTCTCCCGAGAACCGGATCGTCGCGGTGAAATCGCCCTCCACCTCCTGGTGGAAGAAGTGCCCGCTGTCGCGGATGAAGCCGTAGTGGGTCTCGCGCCAGAAGTCCGTCTGGTCGCCCGTCTCGAGGGTGAGGTGTCCCTCGCTGGCGGTCCAGCGCGAGGGCGGGTTGTGCCACTTCACATGGCAAGGACTCCCCGAGGGTGGTGCGACGTCATGGCGCCGCCAATGCCCCGACAGCCAAGGTGTCGGCCCATGGGAGACGGAACCATGGCTCGGCTCGATGCCTCATCCGCCCTCGGCTGTACGCAGAGGGCGAATGGGAGGACTGGCAACTATACTCCGCCTGCATCCACATCTCACGCAGGCGAACACCTCGAAATGACCAACAAGCTGACCCATCCGCGGCTGCCAGCGCTGACGGAGGATGACCTCCGCACCTTGATCGCATCCCTTCTCGCGGAGCGGCTGCGCATCGAGCCGCGATCCATCGATGTCCGTGAACGATTCAATCGTTATGGTCTCGATTCGCAGGGCGCGACAGGCATGCTCGCGGACCTGGCGCAGGCGCTCGGGCGCCCCCTGTCGCCCGTCCTGGTGTGGCAACACCCGACCCCAAAGGCGCTGGCGCGTCACCTGGCCGGTGGGGCGAGCGATCTCGAGGCTTTTGTGCCCGGACGCGCCGAACGTGCCGAACGCAGTCCCACGCAGAACGAGCCCATCGCGATCGTCGGGATGGCCTGCCGGTTCCCCGGGGCGCCGGACCTGGACAGCTACTGGAGACTCCTGGAGTCCGGGGTAGACGCGATCACCGAGGTGCCCCCTGACCGGTGGGATACCGACGTGCTCTACGATCCCGATCCCCTCGCGCCCGGCAAGGTGGGCACGCGCTGGGGTGGCTTCATCGAGGGGATCGACCGCTTCGACCCGACGTTCTTCGGCATCTCTCCGCGAGAGGCCACCGAGATGGATCCCCAGCAGCGCCTGATGCTCGAGCTCTCCTGGGAGGCTCTCGAAGACGCGGGCGTCCCGCCGCGCTCTCTCAAAGACAGCAGGACCGGAGTGTTCTTCGGCGCGATGTGGCAAGACTATGCCAGGCTGTCTGGCAGCTCCCTCGCTCGCCTCACGCAGCACAGCGCCACAGGGCAGGATCTCAGCATCATTCCCGCGCGCGTCTCGTACACGCTCGGCCTGCGCGGCCCGAGCGTCGCCATCAACACCGCCTGTTCGTCCGCGCTGGTCGCGGTCCACTACGCCCGTCAAAGCCTGCTCCTCGGGGAGGCCACGCTCGCGCTCGCGGGCGGCGTGAGCCTCATGAGCGGGCCCGAGAGCATGGTCGCGATGGCCAAGCTCGGGGCTCTGGCCCCCGACGGCCGCTCGAAGGCCTTCGACGCCCGCGCGAACGGCTATGGCCGCGGCGAGGGCGGGGGCGTGGTGGTCTTGAAGCTCCTGTCCCGTGCCCTTTCGGACGGCGATCGCATCGATGGCCTCGTCCTCGGGAGCGCGATCAACAATGATGGCTTCAGCAACGGCCTGACCGCGCCGAGCCCCGCTGCGCAAGAGCTCGTGCTCCGGGACGCGTATGCGAACGCGGGCGTCGACCCGCGGGACGTCCAGTACGTCGAGGCGCACGGGACAGGGACCGTGCTCGGCGATCCGATCGAGGCCAGCGCCCTCGGGGCCGTGCTGGGTGCAGGCCGGCCCGCTGATAGGCCGCTACTCCTGGGGTCGGTGAAGACGAACATCGGCCACCTCGAAACCGCGGCAGGGATCGCGGGGCTCATCAAGACGGCCCTCGCGCTGAAGAACCGGACAGTTCCGCCGAACCTCCATTTCGAGATCCCGAACCCGTACATCGCGTTCGACGCCCTCCACCTGAAGATCCCGACCTCCAGGGAGCCTTGGCCCGAACGAGATGGAAGGGCCCTGTCGGGCGTGAGCTCCTTTGGCTTCGGCGGGACGAACTGTCATGTCGTCCTCGAGGGCGCTCGGCTGGAGAGCGCTTGTCTGGTGCCCCTCGCCTCGATGGACGGCGAGCGTCTCCGGCAGCTCGCGGCCAGGGTGAGGGACCTTTGCCTGGATGGCTCTCGACCTCTCTCGCTCCCGGAGCTCTGCGCTGCCGCGGCCCCTCACGCGGGCGAAGGAGACCAGAGGATCGCCGTCACGGCGCGCACGCGGGACGACCTCGCCGCGCGGCTCGACGGTCTGCTGCAGGATCGCCCGCTCCCGGGTGCGGTGGCAGGCATTGCCCGCCGGGGGCGCCTCGGCCCCGTCTTCGTGTTCGGCGGGCAGGGGTCTCAATGGCGCCGCATGGGCGCGGACCTGCTACGCGAGCCTGCCTTCCGCGCGTCGATCGAGCGGTGCGATCGGGTGATGCGTCCCCACCTCGGCGGATCGTTGCTGGACGCGCTGCTCTCGGGCGACGCGACATGGCTCGAGGACATTGCGTGGGTCCAGCCCGCAATCTTCGCCGTCCAGGTCAGCCTCGCGGCCCTCTGGCGGTCCTGGGGCGTGGAGCCGGCGGCCGTCGTCGGGCAAAGCATGGGCGAGATCGCCGCGGCTACCGTCGCCGGCTGTATGAGCCTGGAGGACGCCGCGCGCATCATCTGCGTCTGGAGTCGGCTCCAGAAGCGCACCGCCGGCCGCGGTACCATGGCGCTCGTCGAGCTGTCTTTGAAGGAGGCGCGGCGCACCCTCCTGGAGCGAGAGGACAAGGTCTCCGTCGCGGGGAGCATGAGCCCGAGCTCCGTCGTGATCTCGGGCGATCCGGCCACGATCGACGAGCTCCTCTCCGAGCTCGGACGCTCGGGCGTGTACGCCAGGAGGATCAACGTCGATGTTGCGGCGCATTGTCCGCAAATGGATCCTCTCCTGCCGGAGCTCCGCTCGGCCCTGGAAGGGATACGACCCCGCTGCGCCCCAGTGCCGTTCTACTCGACCGTCACGGGCCATCGCCTGGAGGGTTCGGAGCTCGACGCCGACTACTGGTGCAACAACCTCCGGGAGCCGGTGCTCTTCGCGGAGACGATCGAGCGGCTCACCGGCAGCGGGCATGACGTCTTCCTCGACGTCAATCCTCATCCGGTCCTCGCGCGGGCCGTCGAGCAATGCCTCGCGCATGCCGGCTCCGACCGGAGCCCCATCGTCCAACCTGGGCTCGCGCTGCCCTCGATGCGCCGCGAGGAGCCAGGACGGGCGGTGCTCCTCGATTCCCTGGGGATCCTCTACACCCGCGGCCAGCAGGTGGCCTGGCGGCAGCTCTACCCGGCAGAGCGGCCGTCCGGAGCGGCGTTCCCGGAGCTCTGGCCATCCTCCGAGGACGGGCCCACTCCGGGCTCTTCCGAACAGGCAGCACGAACCGAGGTGCCCGCGGCGCTGCCGTTGCTCGTATCGGGCAAGACCGAAGCGGCCTTGCGGGCGCAGGCCGAGCGGCTGCGGGCACACCTCGAGGCCCATCCGGACCTCGGGCTGGCGGACGTGGCCTGTTCGCTCGCGCTCACGCGAACGCACTTCGAACGACGCGCGGTGGTAGTCGCGAAGGGCCGCGCAGCCCTTCTCGAGGCGCTCGGCGCCATCGCTCAGGGCAGCTCCGCTGTCAACGTGGTGCTCGACGAAGCCAAGGCCCAGGGCAAGCTCGCTCTGCTCTTTACCGGACAGGGAAGTCAGCATCCCGGCATGGGCCGGGCGCTCTACGATGCTTTCCCCATCTTCCGCGATGCCCTCGACATCGTCTGCGGCCATCTCGATGCGCAGCTCGAGCGGCCCCTGCGTCCCATCCTGTTTGCAACCGAAGGCTCGGAAGATGCCGCCCTGCTCCACCAGACCGCCTTCACCCAGACTGCCCTCTTCGCCCTGGAGGTGGCCCTCTTCCGGCTCACGGAAAGCTGGGGAGTCAAGCCCGATCTGTTGCTCGGCCACTCCATCGGCGAGCTCGTGGCCGCCCACGTCGCCGGCGTGCTGTCGCTCGAAGACGCCTGCACCCTCGTCGTCGCACGCGCTCGCCTGATGCAGGCCCTTCCCCAGGGCGGCGCCATGGTCTCGCTCCAGGCCTCCGCGGCCGAGGTCGCGCCCCTGCTCGTCGGACGCGAGGCCCACGTCGCTATCGCCGCGCTCAACGGCCCCTTGTCCACCGTGGTGGCGGGGGACGAAGAGGCCGTGATCGAGGTCACAAGGCAGGTGAAAGCCCTCGGCCGCAAGACCACGCGTCTGCGGATCAGCCACGCCCCCCACTCCCCTCGCATGGATGGAATGCTGAACGCGTTTCGACACGTCGTCGAGGGGCTCACCTTCCATCCGCCGCGCATTCCCATCGTCTCCAACATCACTGGAAAGCGTGCCAGCGCCGAGGAGCTCGGCTCGCCCGAAACCTGGGTACATCACGTGCGCCACGCCGTCCGCTTTCTCGAGGGCGTGCGCACCCTCGAGGCCGAAGGCGTCACCACCTTCCTCGAACTCGGACCTCATGGCGTGCTTTGCGCCATGGCCCACGACTGCCTGTCCGACGAGGCCCAGGCCCGCGCTCTCTTCTTGCCCGCCCTCCGCAATGACCGTCCCGAGGTTGAAACGCTCACCGCCGCCCTGGGGGGCCTGCACGCCCGCGGACACGAGCTCGATTGGAAGGCCTTCTTCGCCCCCTTCGGCGCACGTCGGATCGAGCTGCCCACCTACGCCTTCCAGCGCGAGCGCTACTGGCTCGACGCTCCCAAGGCCGGCAGCGCCGACGTGGCCTCCGCCGGCCTTGTCTCCGCCGAGCATCCGCTTCTCGGCGCCGCCGTTCCCTTCGCTGATGCCGATGGCCTGCTCTTCACCGGCCGTCTCTCGCTGCAAAGCCACCCCTGGCTTGCCGGACACGGGGTATTCGATACGGTCCTCCTGCCTGGCACCGCCTTCGTCGAGCTCGCCCTCGTCGCCGCCCACCGCGTGGGGCTCGACCGTATCGAGGAGCTCACCCTGGAGTCCCCGCTTGTGCTGCCCTCGAAGGGCGCGGTCCATCTTCAGCTCTCCGTCGGCATCCCGGATGAGGCCTTCCGCAGGTCGGTGACCCTCCACGCCCGGCCCGAGAACGCCCCGCCCAACACTCCATGGACCCGCCACGCCACCGGCACCCTTGGAGCCACCACGGAGTCGGCCTCCTTCGACCTACGCGCATGGCCGCCGGCGGGAGCCACCCCGCTCGACCTGAACGGCCTCTATGATCGCCTCGCCGAAGCGGGTCTCGCCTATGGCCACGACTTCCAGGGCCTGTGCGCCGCCTGGAAGCAGGGCAACGACCTGTTTGCCGAGGTTCACCTCTCCGAAGAGGCCGCGCAGCAGGCCGACCACTTCGGTCTGCATCCAGCCTTGCTCGACGCTGCCCTTCACGCGCTCGCGCTCGATTCCCTTCTTCTCGATGCAGGCGAGTTGGCGCTCCCCTCCGCCTGGGTGGGCGTCTCCCTGCGCGCGACCGGAGCCTCCTGCCTGCGCGTGCGCCTTTCTCGCCGCAATGGCGAAGGGACGGTCTCGCTTGCCATCGCCGACGCATTGGGCGAGCCGGTCGCATCCGTGGACGCCCTCCGCGCCACACCCGCCTCGAAGGAGCGGCTCCGGAGCGCCCTCGCCTCGCGCCCTGAACCGCTCTATCGGACAAACCAGGTGACGCTGCCCAAAGCCTCCAACCCGCTGCTCGTGAGGAGCCGGGCGCTGACAGCGAGCCACGAAGAGCAGAACCTAGACGATCCGGCCACGGTCGAGCGGCTCATCCGCGGCATCTTTCGCCAGGTGACCTTGCGCGACGATGCAGGAATCGATTCCGACCGCTCTCTCCAGAGCGTCGGTGTCGACTCGCTGATGTATCTCCAGATGCTTCGACGAGCAGAGCAAACATTCGGCGTCACGATGTCCGCACAGATGGCCCTGCGACCCGATGCATCCCGCCAGACTCTCACCTTGAGCACGTTGACGAACCTGCTCCTCGGAATCCGTCAGGCGACGCTCACGCGGCCCTCTCCGGACGAGGTCGACGACGGCGCCGCAGCGTCACGCAAGGCCGAGGAAGAGGAGCCGGCGCTCTCGGTCGAGCGGGTCGAGCGCGACGTGAACATCACGCCCGTCCCTGGGGCGAGCGTGGGCTCGGGCACTCCCCTCGAAGCCTTCATGGTCACGCTCTCCTCTGGAGAAATCATCGACGTCCTGTGCGCGGGCACGGGCGCTCCGCTCGTGCTGCTCCCCCCCATCATGGCGTCAATCCCGATCTGGGTGTTCCAGATCGAAGAGCTCCGGCGTGACTTTCGGGTCATCGTCCCGAACCACCCGGGTTATGGTCGGAGCACGGCGCCCCACGGCTCGCTGTCGCCGGCGCGGATCGCGAGGCGGGTCGCCGCCGTTCTCGATGGGCTCGGCGTCCACGAGGCCGTGCACATCGTGGGATGGTCCCTGGGCGGGATGGTCGCGCAGGAGTTTTCGCTCGCGCTGCCCCACCGCGTCCGCTCGCTCGCCTTGGTCAATACGACCTCTCGCCTCGAGGAGGAGGACAGCGTCCGGAACATGGAGGACATGATGCGGAGGCTGCTCGCGGATCTCCGGCGGACAACGCCCGAAGAGGCTCCCTCGACGCTCGCGCGCCGCACCATGGCGCTCGAAGCATCGCAGCGCGACGCGGGCTATGAGCGCAGCTTCGACTACCTGGCCGAGGTCCTGCGTTTCGATGCGGCCGATCGCATCGCTGGAATCAAGGCGCCCACGCTCGTGGTCCAGGGACGTGAGGACACGCTCGCCGTGCCGCGATACGGCCGCCACATGGAACGAGAGATCCCGCGGGCGCAGTATCACGAATTCGAGCACGGCGGTCATTACGTGCCGCTCCACCTTCCCGGCGCGTTCAATGAGCTCCTCCGCTCGTTCTTGCGGCGGTGGAGCGTGTGAGGTCTGGCCTCCTGCCAGGGTGATGTCGCGACAGCATCGAGCCCCATCGAGAAGCCGAGATAGCGGACTCGAGGAACCCACGTCGGGCCCGATCCCCCCTGACCCGCTGGACGCAGCCCCGCGTGGGGGTTGAACGTCAGCTCCGCCATCGCGAGAGATAGGCACTCAAGGTCGAACACTCCGCCTGCCTCCACACCTCACGCAGGCGAACACTTCCACGGACGTTTTTCCGCAAACGACAAAACCGACCGGAGAGGGGGACAGCGTGCTCGATGGTGACGTGCTCGCCCGCCACCACCACGCGCTCGATGAGCAGGCGTACCAGCCGCTGCCTGCCCTCGAAGTCGAGCGCATCGAGCCCCTCACGCACGGCTGCTCCCACAAGCAGGAGCGCAGGAGAGGAGCGTGACGCGCCCCCAGGTAGGAGCAGAGGAGGCGAGCGTGGCGCCTGAGGCAGGAGCGAGGCAGGAGCGGAGGAAGGAGAGGACGCCGCCAGTAGACTGGGCGGGGCTGCTGCGCAGGACGTTCGCGTTGGATGTCTTCACCAGTGACTGGTGTGGAGGCAGGCGCCGGGTGTTGGCGTACCTGACGGCCCTGCCTCGATGGGCCGCTCACCAACACCCGAAGACCTCGTGGTGCCCATGCCCCGACCGACCAACCGTGGCCCCCGCGTGGAGTTCGGCGGGATGCGGACGGACCACCACTCCTACAAGCGGCTGGTGAAGGACATGGAGGCGCTAGGCCTGCGGCACCGGCGGGGCCACGACCTGCGCCGGACCATGATCTCCCTGGCCCGCACGGACGGTGCCCGGAAGGACATCCTTGAGCTCTGTACGCACACCCCGCGCAAGAGCGGCAACACCATCGACCTCTACACCACGTTCCCGTGGGAGGCCCTCTGCGCCGAGGTGGCGAAGCTCCAGGTGCAGCGCCACGAGCGAGGCCAGCTCGCCCGGCTGCCGCTGGCGGCTTCAGCGGAAAAAGAAAACCCCGGGTCGCCTGATGGCGCCCGGGGCTCTTTACTTCCAGTGGAGGCGGCGGGAATCGAACCCGCGCCGGGCGGTGCGAAACTCCCAGCAGAATCGCGCCCTTACCTCGTAACTGCCCGGAATGCTTGGGAGTCGTCATCCCGCCGCGTCCCCCTCTGTCCCGCCCCGTTCCAGGTCATTCCGCAGGCTCTTGCGACATACATGCAACATGAATCCGCGCGCATCTGCCCTTCCTCGATCCATTGACGGCGTCCTGGGCGCAGGAAGCAGGGCGCGAGCATCAAAACCAGGGAGGGAGCCGGGTGGTATTGATGGTGGCGCGGTGAGTGGCCATGCTGGTGGTCAGCAATGCTCTCGATTCCACGCACTTTGTATAGCCCGCCAGTTCCACTACTGGGCAGTATCGCTAGCAAGCGCAATGACTTGCGTCTACCTGCCTGCTGAGCAGGCTATGGACCATCAAATTCCAGGGTATGCCGGGAGCACAGGCGCTTCCGGCTACTCGCGCGGAGTGAAGGCAAAGGAGAGAGCACCGAGCCCACCTGGGACTGCTCGCCTCTCGTTCAATTGCTCGTTCGAGAAGCGGCCAACCTGCACCTTTGGCCGGTGTCGCCGCTTTAAAAACAGGGCTTTTATTGTAAGGTGGGTGCCAGCGACAGAGCCTTCGCGCACTTCGCAAATTCACACTTCAAAAAGACAAACTCAACTCATGATGAGGCTCTTCAAGAGTAGGACGTTGGCTGCCCGCCTGCGCATGTCGCCCATGACCACAAGCCTGGGCGTGCTGACTAGCGTGATGGCGGGACTCTCGGTTCCGGCACAGGCGCAGGATTGGCAGACGCAGTTGGTCATCACGAAGGTGGAGGTGAACTACGCCTTGAGCCAGATGACCATCCACGGCCGGAACTTCGGTACTGCCTCCGGTATTCCGCCCGTCGTCCAATTCATGGGAACTGGAGTGGGGGTCGTGACTTACGACACCTCTAAGGTCATCATCTCCGTGCCTCTAGCGTTCTTGGAAGCCGGTTCCTACCTGCTGACGATGTCGATCGGCCCCAACATTGAACAGAATGATTCTTTCAATGTGACGCTGGGCACTCAGGGCCCCAAGGGCGATCCCGGCCCGCAGGGCTCCACTGGACCACAGGGTTCTCCGGGACCCAAGGGAGACAAAGGCGACACCGGTCCACAAGGCCCTCCGGGTCCTGGAGCGGTCGTTCTAACGACGGATATCTCTGTTCTCACGGCGCTCAACTCGAATTGCACTCCATCCGAACTCGTGTCGCTTTCTTGTAACAGGGCGATCCGCGATTACTGCATGCAACACGGGTATCTGACGGGGTTTGGTGCCACCGGATACAGTTCAACGTCCCGTAACGTCAGTTTCGTCTGTTTGAGGAAGTAAAACCACGTCTGAAGCGCAGGCGCTGTGGATGGGCGGGCACGGCAATACAAGGGCCTGGAATCGCCAGTCGATTCCGGGCCCTTTTCCGTTCCCTCTGCGGGATGGAGCCGGGGCCAAGCGGGTTGCTCTGCAAGGAAGCGGCGGGAATCGAACCCGCCGCCGGAGGCATTCGGCGAGAGCATTCCAGAACGTTTGAGGGTGGTTTTCGTAGGAGTTCCAGCCGCTTACGCCGCCCCCTGCCCCATGCCGAGCTGTGTTGAGAGCGCTCCAGCGCGGGTCTGCTGTAGCAATGTAGCAAGGCACGTCACAGCGGCCCTGGAGGCCCTGGAAGGGGGCAATCCGGCGCGAGCTGCGACCCTCCTACGCCTCTTGCTCTCGTAGGCCCCGAACCCCACCAGCAGGCAGGGGCTCCACGGAGGTCCGTGGGAGGCGGACAGTAGCGTGTGCCCTGGCGAGGTGTGGCTGGGGAGGGGCGGGTGGAGGAGCGCGGGTGGGCGTACCGGCGGAGGCGGCCGGAGGGGACGGTGCTGTACGAGGCGGTGAGGGACAACCTGGCCACGCTGCTGGAGGAGGCGAGCGAGGTGGGGCGCGGCCTGCCCCGGTACGTGGAGCGGGACTTCGCCCGGTACCAGGAGTGCGGCGTGCTGGCGCACGGCTTCGAGCGGGTACGCTGCGAGAGTTGCAAGGACGAGCTGCTCGTCGCCTTCTCATGCAAGGGCCGAGGGGTGTGTCCCTCCTGCAACGCGAAGCGCGCGCAGGTGACAGCGGTGCACCTGGTGGAGCGGGTGCTGCCTCACGTGCCCTACCGTCAGTGGACGCTGTCCTTTCCGCATCGGGTGCGGTGGGTGCTGCTCAAGGACGTGGGACTGCTCTCGGAGGTCCTCACCGTCTTCCTGCGCGCGGTGTTCGCCCTGCAGCGGCGGAGGGCACGGCGGCAGGGTCTGCGGGGTGGGCAGGTCGGGGCCGTGTCGTTCATCCAGTTCTTCGGCTCCGCCTTGCAGGTAACGCCGCACTTCCACTCGCTGGTACCGGACGGCGTCTTCGTGCCGGGGGAGGGCGGCGTGCGCTTCGAGGCGTTGCCGCCACCCACGCAAGGTGAGGTGGAGCAGCTGCTGAGGGTGGTGCGCCACCGGGTTCTGCGCCTGCTGGAGAAAAGAGGGGCCCTGCCCGCGCAAGGGCCCGAGGACTCGCTGCAGGCCTACCAGGCACACTCGCTGCAGCAGCGGCTGCGCTGGACGGAGGTAGACGTACGGCCCCCTCCCAGCAAGCAGCCCCGATGCGCCTTCATGGAGGGCTTCTCCCTGCACGCCAACACGCACCTTCACGAGAACGACAGGCAGGGACTGGGTGCGCTATGCATAATGCCCCTCTTCTCGGAGACGGCTCTGGGAATGACTACGCCCGCCTGGCCCGTACCCTCGGGACCTGGCATCAGTCAGGCGCTTGATTGTCTGGCTATCCAGCTTGAACCACCAGCAGCGCCCCATCCCACCGCCCTCGACACCCTTGAGCCAGCCCTCTTTTATCCAGTAGTACACTATCCACCTGGTGACGTTGAAGTACTCAGCCACCCCGCGCACGGAGTAGAGGCCATCAGTGCGTGCACCGGACCATGTGGAACACCGATTCCGGGGGAAGTGGAACACTGATTCCGGAGCATGTGGAACGCCCATTCCGGCCATGTGGAACACCGATTCCGGGCAAGTGGAACGCACCCTGGAAGTAGGTGGCGGGATGGGAAACCCAGTGGAGCGTTGACGGTGCTGGACGAGCCGCCGCCTCTGACCTCCCCCCAAGGAGGTGTTGATGGCGGCAGAGAGGCTGTCCATGCGTAAGCTCAGAGAGTTGTTGAGACAGAGGTTGGAGCTGAAGCTGTCGGTGCGGGAGATTGCCCGGAGCCTGGGAATCGGCGTGGGCACGGTGAATCGCTACCTGTACCGGGCCAAGGCGGCGAAGCTGACGAGCTGGCCGCTGCCGCCGCAACTCGACGACGACGCGGCGCTCACGGTGCGTATTCCGGCCATCGCGATCACTCGTTCCGGACGAAGCCGATCACCTGTTCCGGACGAAGCCGATCATCGGAGCGGAGCGACGCTGGTGCCCCTCACTTCTCCGGCTTCGGCTCGGTCGTCAACTTTCCATGCTGCTTGCGGATGGACTCGCCCATCAGCTTGATGCGGTGGGCGTTGTGGACCACCCGGTCGAGGATGGCGTCGGCGACGGTCGCATCACCGATGAGCGCGTGCCATTGCTTGGGATCGAGCTGGGAGGTGATGACGGTGGAAGCAGTTCCACACCGGTCCTCCAAGACTTCGAGCAGGTCCCTTCGCTCGTTGGCCGTCAGTGGCTCCAAGCCGAAGTCGTCGAGGATGAAGACGTGCGCCTTGGACAAGCGCTGCAGCACCGTGCGCCAGGTGCCATCGGCCCGCGCCTGGGCCAGCTCGTCGTAGAGCCGGGAGGCCCTGCGGTACACCACCGTGTAGCCTTCGCGGCACGCCTTGTTGCCCAGCGCGCACGCCAGGTAGCTCTTGCCCATTCCCGTCGGCCCGGTGAGCAGGACGTTCTGGTGGGCGGCCACCCAGCGGCACGAGGCCAGCTCCACCACCTGGGCCCTCGTCAGCCCTCGGGCGTGGGCGTAGTCGATGTCCTCCACGCATGCCGGCTGCCGCAGCTTCGCGTTCTTCAACCGCAGGGAGAGCTTGCGGTTCTCTCGCTGCGTCCACTCGGCGTCCACCAGCAGCCCGAGCAACTCGGACGCGCTGACGTCCTGCGTGGGAGGCACGTCCAGCCACCCCTCCAGGTAGCTGGCCATCCCCAGCAGCTTCATCGCCTTGAGCTTCTCCAGTGTCTGTTTCATCAGCATGGCTTTCCTCTGTGTGAGCGAGCTCGGCGATAGCGCGCGGCGGCGCGCACCGCGCGACGCCGCGCTCCCCCGGGGCAGAGAGCTCGAGGACTGCCCGAGGGGGAGGAAGACTCTCACCTCAGTGGTAGTAGTCAGGGCCGCGGATGTTCTCGTGGACGGGCAGCGCGGCGCGCTCCTCGGCCACCGGCTCCACGGCTTCCAGCTTGTTGCGCAGGATGGCGGCGACGCTGCCGTAGGTACAGGCACGATGCCGAAGCGCACGCGCGCACGCGCGCTCCAACCGCTCCGGGCCGTACTTCTCCTTCAAGCGGATGAGGCCCAGGCAGGCGCGGAACCCCTGCTCGGGATGTTTGCGCCGACGCATCAGCTCCTCGGCCAGCGCCGCAGTCGAGGGGCCCACCTTGGCCGCCCACTCGAGTATTCGCGAGGGCGTCCACTGCGCATGGGCGCGGTGCGAGCTGGGCATGTGCTCGGGCAGCGTCGTCGGCCGCGGCCCGCTGGCGCGCGGGTGGCTGGCGACGCGACGGCCTGCGAGGAAGACTTCGACGCACGCCGTGGTGGCGCGTACTTCCACCTGCTTGCCCACTAACTGGTACGGCACGCTGTAGAGGTGCTCGTCCACCTCGATGTGGTAGTCGATGTTGACGCGCGCCTTCTTCCACCACGCCAGCTCGTAGCGCTCCGCGGGCAGGGGCTTGAGCGCGGGCCGGTCCACCTCCTCGAAGAGCTGCCGCCGCGACTTGCCCAGCTTGCGCATGGGGCGCTCGTTGAGCTTCTCGAGCAACGGACGCACCGCCTCGCGCACCTGCTGCAACGTGCTGAAGCGCTGGTGGCGCAGCACGGCCAGAATCCACCTCTCGGCCAGCAGCACCGCGGCCTCCACCTTCGCCTTGTCTCGCGGCTTGCGCACGCGCGCGGGAATGACGGCGAAACCGTAGTGCCGGGCCAGCTCCGCGTAGGTGGGGTTGAGCTCCGGCTCGTACCGGTCAGGCCGCTGCACTGCCGCCTTGAGATTGTCGGGCACCACCACCTGAGGCACGCCGCCAAAGTACTCCAGCGCTCGGCTGTGGCAGCCCACCCACGTGGCCAGGTCCTCCCCCAGCACCGGCTCCACGTAGGTGTAGCTGCTGGCGCCCAGCACGAAGAGGAAGAGCTTCACCTTCTGCCTCTCCCCCGTCTCGGGCACCACCAGCTCGAGCCCATCCCCGCTGAAGTCCACGAAGCCCTTCTCTCCGGCCCGGTGCGTCTGCCGCATCGTCACCGACAGTTGCGCGCACCAGCGCGCGTAGTGCTCGCAGAACTGGCTGTACTGGTAGCCATCCGGGTGCTGCTCCCGGTACTCCTGCCACAGCAATTGCTTGGTGACGTGCTTGCGCCGAAGCTCCTCGTGGATTCGCGCGAAGTCGGGCTCCGGGCGATTGAGCTTCGGCTTGTGCTCGTCGGGGAAGAGCAGCTGCTCCAGAGCTGCGTCATCGTCCAGCTCCGCCGGCAGTGGCCAGTTCAGCCGCGCCAGCTTTATCCGGCCCAGGTAATCGCTCACCGTGCTCGGTGACAGTCCGCAGCTGCGCGCTATCGCCCTGCCGGTCAGTCCCATTTCCAGGTGTAGTCTCAGAATCTCTCGTAGCTTCCTCATGGACATCCTCGGTGCGGCCAGGTCCTCCTCCTTGCGAGGGAGGCAGCCTGCTTCCATGTGACGTCCAGCGTCTTCTCCGCTCCCATGACTCCGGGGATGACCCCTTGGACTGCATCCGTCATCCCTACGTCCGTGTCACCGATCGGCTTGCTCCGGAATCGGTGATCGGCTTGCTCCGGAATCGGTGATCGGCTTGCTCCGGAATCGGTGATCGCGATGGTCCGGTGCACGCACTCACGGCGCTGCTGTTCGCCGACGAGGGCAAGGTGGTGGCCAATCGGCCCGAGCCGGACTGGGCGCACGTGCACGCGGAGCTCAGGCGCAAGGGCGTCACCAAGTTACTGTTGTGGCAGGAGTACCGGGAGGGCAACCCGGAGGGCTACCAGTACAGCCAGTTCTGCGAGCGCTACGCGCGGTGGGCCAAGAGCGTGAGCGTCACCATGAGACAGGAGCACCGGGCCGGGGAGAAGTGCTTCATGGACTTCAGCGGCGACGGGCTGCAAGTGCACGACGCGGTGAGCGGAGAGGTGCGGGTGGCGAAGCTGTACCTGGCGGTGCTGGGGGCCAGCAACTACACGTACGCGGAGCCCGTCTTCGGCGAGGACGTGGCCACGTGGGTGGGGTGCAACCAGAGGGCGTTGGCATACTTCGGAGGAGTGCCGGAGCTGGCGGTGCCCGACAACCTGAAGGCGGCAGTCACGCGGGTACACCGGTACGAGCCGGACATCAACCCCAGCTACGCGGACATGGCCAGGCACTACGGCTTCGCGGTGGTGCCGGCGCGGCCGCGCAAACCGCGGGACAAGGCGAAGGTGGAGAACGGAGTGCTGCTGGCCGAGAGGTGGATTGTGGCGGCGCTGCGCAACCGGCGCTTCACGTCGCTCTCCGAGGTGCGCGAGGCGGTGGCGGTGCTGCTGGAGAAGTTGAACACGCGGCCCATGCGCAAGCTGGGCAAGAGCCGCCGGCAACTCTTCGAGGAGGTGGAGAGGGCGGTGCTCAAGCCGCTGCCGGACAAGCCCTACGAGCTGGCGCACTGGAAGAAGGCGCGCGTCAACGTGGACTACCACGTGGAGCTGGAGGGGCACTGCTACAGCGTGCCCTACGGGCTGGTGGGGCAGCAGGTGGAGGTGCGCTACACGCAGTCATGCGTGGAGGTGCTGCTGGGCGGCCGGCGCGTGGCCAGCCACGTGCGCAGCGAGGAGCGCGGACGCTTCACCACGCTGGCCGAGCACATGCCGGCCAGCCACCGCGCGCACGCGCAGTGGACGCCCAGCCGGATTCTCTCCTGGGCCGCCACGGTGGGGCCCAGCACGGCGAGGCTGGTGGAGGAGCTGATGAAGCGCCGTCCCCACCCCGAGCAGGGCTTCCGCTCCGCCCTGGGCGTCATCCGCCTCTCTGAGCGCCACGGGCCGCAGCGCGTGGAGAAGGCGTGCGCCAGGGCCGTGCGCCACCGCGCCTACAGCTACAAGTCCGTGGCAGCAATCCTCCAGCACCACCTCGAGGAGGTGGAGGCGGCGCACGAGGACAAGGGCCCGCTGCCCGCGCACGAGAACGTGCGCGGCGCCGACTACTACCACTGACGCTTCGCGCGCCCGGCCACGGCGCGCGGACAACTCTCCGCGGTGCCGGCCCTCGCGGCCCGGTGCCTCGGAGGACGCCTGCGCGCGCCCTTCGGGCGCGCGCAGGCGGAGCAACACCCAACACCCCCAACGAGGAGAAGAGACGATGCTGGTGGAACAGACGTTGGAGAAGCTCAACGCGATGAAGTTGTACGGCATGGCCAACTACCTACGCACCTGGACGGAGCGGACAGCCGACAAGGAGGTGGGCCCGACGGACCTGGTGGGCCTGCTGGTGGATGCCGAGTGGGTGCACCGGGAGAACAAGAAGCTCACCTCGCGCTTGCGCAACGCGCGGCTGCGCCAGACGGCGTGCCTGGAGGACATCGACTACAGCCTGGCGCGCGGACTGACGAAGGGCCAGGTGCTGGAGCTGTCCACCTCACGCTGGGTGGCGCAGGCGCAGAACGTGCTGGTGACGGGCCCCACCGGCGTGGGCAAGAGCTTCCTGGCGTGCGCGCTGGGGCAGAAGGCGTGCCGCGATGGCTACGGCGTGGTGTACCGCCGCGCTTCGCGTCTCTTCGACGAGCTGGCGCAGGCTCGCGCCGACGGCACCTACCCGCACCTGCTGCGCAGACTCGCCAAGGCCCAGGTGCTGATTCTGGACGACTTCGGCCTGGAGCCGTTGGGCGCCAGCGAGCGCAAGGAGCTGCTGGAAGTGTTGGAGGACCGCTATGGCTCTGGAGCCACCGTTGTTACCTCCCAACTCGACCCCAAGGACTGGCACGCGGTGATTGGCGACGCCACCCTGGCCGACGCCATCCTCGACCGGCTGGTGCACAACGCCCATCGCCTCAAGCTCACGGGCGAGTCGGTGCGCAGCCCGGGCGGGAATTTGACCCGGGCCAAGAAGGGGGCGAAGTGAACCCCGGCCAGCGTCGCTGACGCTCCGACTGTTCCACATGGCCGGAACGGGTGTTCCACTTCGCCCGGAACGAGTGTTCCACTTCGCCGGAATACGCAATCAGCTCGGCGAGTGGGTTGCGGCCCCGCCTGCGGTGGCACGGGCAAGTGATGGAGACCGTGGCGCCAGCGGACCCAACTCACTGCCTTTGCATCCCAAGGGCGTTTGCCACCGGAGCGCAAGCCGCGCCGATTGAGTTCGACCGCTATCTCGTCATCGCTCCTCTTTTCTTCGAACAGCGTGCGAATGCACTCGACAGCTTCGGCGGAGGTCTTCCTTGCCTCGAATCGAGTACGACGTGGGATGCTGAGGTCACTGCTCGCCCCCGTCTGCCAGACCACCTGAATACGCGTCATCCGCTCGGGCACTTCGAGCGGCCTCAGCGTTACCTCTCGCACAAGGATACGGAGGAGATTTTTGCGCTCTGCATGGGTCGTGCTCTTCGCATTCCAGACGCGAGACAGGTCTTTTGAGAGAGCAAGGATTCTTGCCCGGTCCTTGTCCGTCAGTTCGAGCTTCTCGCGCTTGAGGACCTCCTGGTACTCGTGCTCAGCCTCTTCGAGTTCGCGAAGACGGTCGTCCCACTCGCGCTCAAGAGTCCGGGCCACGACACGGTTATCTGGGTCAATGGCCTTATAGCGGCGCTCCGCCAGTTGAGCCTCATAGCGGACACGCTCCAAGCGCAACTTCCATTGATGCTGGACCTCGCCCACCTGGCGTTCCACCTCTCGGGCCACGGCGAGCCCGAGTTCGATTTCTGGGGGCTGAGTTACCTCGAGAAAGAGCCTGGCAACGGCCTCATCAATCGCTGCTGCCGCGACCATCCAGCACATGCTCTTGTCGCCACCTTCTGGTGTGGGACTACGGCACTCGTAGTACGCATGGCGTCGTAGGCCGTGATAGCGCGTCTGCATGCGGTGGCCACACCGCCCACACAGCACGAGGCCTTGCAGCAGCGCATTCCCTTCGCGAGCAGCACCACGTTGGTCCGGCAACCTGGAGTTGGAGCGGTTTTCATGGAGCTTCTTCTGGTTGGCCAGGTATTCCTCCCAGGAAATATATGCCGGGTGGTGGTCTCGCAGACATACCTTCCATTCTTCCTGTGGCATTTTGATGATGCGCCGTCGCTTCAACTGACCATTCACCAGCGCCAGATGCTCCTCGCGGCGGCCGAAGACGTAGGCACCCGCGTATGCGGGATTGTGAAGTATCTGGAGGATGGTTCCGTGACGTGCGGGACCCCAGCGCACCTGGTGCATGCTTTGAGAGCGAACAGGCATCTTCAGCCCATTCCTTTCCATCTTCAGCCCATTCCTTTCGAAGTAGCGCATGACCGCGAAGGCACTGCCCTCCATACGAAAGCGCTCGAAGACCAGGCGCACCATGCGTTGGACCTGCTCGTCAGGGTCGAGGCGCAAGCGCTGAGCCGCTTCATCCCATTCGTAGCCGACCGGTGGCGGGAGAAAGAGCTCGCCCCGCCTGGCCTTGGAGAGTCTGCCCCCTTGCAGGCGCAGGCGCATCCAGTACTGCTCGGCCTCACTCATGGTGCCTTTGAGACCGAGCAACAACCGGTCATTGTAATCCCGAGGGCTGAAGACGGAGTCCTCGTCTGCGATGAGGACATCGGCCAGGGCACACAGTTCGAGCAGGCGGTGCCAGTCCGCTGAAGAGCGGGCCAGGCGCGAAACTTCCAGGGAGAAGATGGCTCCTACTCGTCCGCGTGCAACGTCCTCGGCCAGCCGTTGGAAGCCTGCACGCCAGCTCGCGCTTGCACCGCTCTGGCCCATGTCCTCATCCAAGGTCTCTATCCGCTCGGTCGGCCAACCCAGCTCCAAGGCCCGCTGTTGCAGGGCATACTGGCGAGCGGTGGATTCATGGTGTTCGTGGACCTGCTTGAGTGTGGACTGTCGCAGGTAGACAATCGCGCGCCGCTCCAGATGGGTTGCTCGAATCTTCTCGTTCATCGCTTTCCTCCGCGCTTGCGGCCTCGGCGCGAAGCATTTTGTGCAGGAGGGTCGTCCACGCTCTGAGGAGGTCTTGTCGGATTGCGGCGGGCAGTGTTGACCAGGGCAGTGCGGGTTGAGGGACTGGAGGAGGCAACATGGATAAAGCTATGCGCAGCCGCTGAGTCATAATCAGGCGGCGGGGCAGGCTCTTGGCGAAGTGCCACCTCAACAGCATCAGCGAGCTTGAGCAGGTCGGAAATGCCGAGGCGAGCCTCACGACCGCCGATGCTGGGTGGAAGCTGAGGCGGGGAGCGGTCTGTCCACTCGATGGGAAGCCTCATGCACCAGCCAGGTGGGTGCTCCACATCGATGTACCGCCTGCCGTCCTGGCTGCGGACGGTGCGGATGAACGGCAACTGCACGCCTTGGAGCGGATGAGTCGGCAGGGTGATGGTCACGCAGCCCGAAACCGGCCCTGCATGTATCGTAGTCTGCGAATGGGATGTGGAACGGCTATGCCGCTACGGGGCGCGCGGTGCGCTGGCGCTGGAGCGGCTGTCACGAGCGGAGGACGGTCGCATCGCCTATCGGATGAAGCGCCCGCTGCCGGGCGGCACCACGCACCTCTTCTTCACCGAGTTGGAGTTGCTGCGTCGCCTGGCGTCCCTGGTACCCCCGCCTCGGGCGAACCTCACGAGGTTTCATGGCATCTTCGCTCCGGGCGCGAAGCTACGGCCATTTCTGGTCCCCCAAGCGGGAGTGGAGGAGGCGAGCGTGGCGCCTGAAGCGGTGGCGAGACAGGAAGCGAGGAAGGAGCGGCCAGCGCGAGTGAACTGGGCAGGGCTGCTACGAAGGACCTTCGTGTTGGATGTGTTCGCCTGCGTGAGGTGTGGAGGCAGGCGGCGAGTGCTGGCGTACGTGAACGAGGCGGGCGGGGGGCGAGCGATTCTGGAGCACCTGGGCCTGCCCACGGCAGGTGCGAGCCTGGCCCCGACGCGCGGGCCCCCCCAGGCCGCGTGGTGTTGAAGCTCAAGCCGCCAGGGCCAAGAGAGCCAGGCCCCTGCCGCGCTCCTCATGGGAGGGCGGCCAGGGCCGGCGTGTTCCCCAAGGGGCTGCGCGGCTTCTCCACCCGCCTGGCGCACTGCTCGGGCGGCCCCCGTCCGCGGCCCTCCTCGGCCCCTCCGCTCCAGCCCTCACCCTCAACATGCCCTCTATCCCGCCTATACGCCACGGGAGCGCCTGGAGGACCTCGGTAAGCTCCTCCTGCGGCTCCTCGTGGGCGGCCTCATGCTGTTCCACGGGATAGACAAGCTGCTGCACGGACCCGGAGACGTGGCGCACGATCTGGCGGAGCACGGTCTCCCCACGCTCATGGCCTACGGCGTCTACGTGGGGGAGGTGGTGGCGCCGGTGTTCATCCTCGTGGGGGCGTGGACCCGCCTGTGGGCGCTCGTCTACGGCTTCAACGTCCTGTTCGCGGTGCTCCTGGTGCACGCGCACGACTTCGGACGGCTGGCGCCCACGGGCGGCTGGGTGGCGGAGCTGTACGTCTTCTACGTGGTGGGGGCCTTCGTGGTCGCCCTGCTCGGCTCGGGGCGCTGCGCGCTCCGCCGGGGCGTGGGGCGCTGGGACTGACGACGCAGCCCCTGCTGTTCGAGCGCGCGCCGGAAGGTCGCGGGGCTCTCGCCCTGCCAGCGTTTGAACGCGCGACTGAACGCCGGGAGGCTCTCGTAGCCGACGAGGTTCGCGACCGCCTCGATCTTCTCGTCGCCGTCGCGCAGCAGCTCGGCGGCGCGCGTGACGCGCCAGCGCGCGAGGTATTGCAGCGGCGGCTCGCCGACGAGTTCCGTGAATCGCGCCGCGAAGCCCGAGCGCGACATGTTCACGCGCTTGGCGAGTGACACGACCGTCCACGGCTCTTTGAGCTGCGCGTGCATCAGGTTCAGCGCCTCGTAGATGCGAGGGTCGGTGAGCGCGGGAATGCCGGGGGCCTTGCACTGGCCGGAAGCTCCGACCGACCGAAGCGCGAGGACGAACAGCACGTCGGCGAGGCGTTGGAGCACGACGCTGGT
This sequence comes from Archangium violaceum, assembly GCF_016887565.1. Classification (NCBI taxonomy): domain Bacteria; kingdom Pseudomonadati; phylum Myxococcota; class Myxococcia; order Myxococcales; family Archangiaceae; genus Archangium; species Archangium violaceum. Next base: position 3,324,880 of record NZ_CP069396.1, on the reverse strand, counting down.
CGCGGGCCTCGGCGCAGCGCTCTCCGCGAGGACGAGCTGCAACGTGGCGGAGATCCACGGTCCCGACACGGTGTCTGTCGACGACAGCACGACGAGCGACGGCATTTTCTGGAGGATGGGCGGCTCCCGTCCGTTTCGGATTTCGAAGAAACCCGCAACGACGGTCGTCGCCGCACCGTGCCCACCGATGCGGCGCGGGACGAGGCACGACGTGAGCGGGCCGTCGCAGGCGGTCGTGACCGCCGAGCCCTCGGCGTCACGAATCACGTGCGGCGTGCCATGCGGAACGAACGCAACCTCGCCCGGCGAGAGCATGTGGACGCGCTCTCCTTCGACCTCGAGGCGCGCGCTGCCGCGAGCGACGAGGTAGAAGCTCGCGCGCGGCTGCTGCGGGATGCGAAGGCCCCACGGCGCGTGTGCTTCGAGCGACCTGTAGAGCGCATGGCGGAGGAGCGACGCGCCGAGCACATCCGCGATGACGTCGCCGCGCGGGTCTTGGAGCTCCATCGGCGCTGGCGTTTCGGCTAACTTCTTTGGCTTCCGAGACATGGACAGTCCATAGCGTGCCTCTTATCCAAGAGCCATGACAACGAAACTCAAGTACTGGATTCCCACCGGCCTCTTGGCCGCGATGATCTTCATCTCGGGCGTGGCCAACGTTACCCACCAGCCGCGCCCGATGCAGGCCGCACTGCACCTCGGCTATCCCCCGTACATCGCGACCGAGCTGGGCATCTGGAAGCTGCTCGCCGCCGTGACGTTCGTCTTCGGCTCGCGCTGGCCGCGCCTGAAGGAATGGGCGTTCGCGGGCGTGTTCTTCGACTTGAGCGGTGCCCTCGTCGCGCACACCGCCTCGGGGGACGGTCTCGCCGACAGCGCTCCGGCGGGCGTGCTCCTGCTGCTCACCGGCATTGCCTACGTCGCGCACCGCCGCTTCACGCCGGAGCCTCACACGACGACGGTTCACACGCCGGTCGGAGTTGTCACTCACGATTGAGCGAAAGACGTGCGCCGTCGCGGGTTTGGGCCCCCCTTGGAGCGCGGGTGTAGCGCCCAAGGTCTCAACCCTCCTCTCGGTTGTTACACCCCGCGCTACACCCTGGCGGAGCCGAGAGGCCCCTGCCCACGGGCGAGCCCTCCCGGTGCGCTGGCCCTGAGCATGCATTCCCTGAGTGCGAGTCGCCGTCGCCGCCCGGCCTCACGCCGCGGTGGGGCCGTTCCTCCACTCAGGGTCCTCCATGTCTCACAGAGAAACTCCGTCCTCCGCGGGGCAACCCGCGCAGCGGCAGCTCCGAATCCTCGGCGCCGTGGCCCTGGGCCTCGCCGCTGGCGCCGCCTGCCTCGTCTCCTACGCCGTCCACGGTAGCCTCCCGTACAACCCGCTCGAGCTGCCCGGCGAGAAGAAGCTCCTGACGCGGACCTGGGCCCCCGAGGGGTGGAAGTTCTTCACCCGCAACGCGCAGGAAGAGCCGAGAGGGTGTCAGAGAATTCGAGTGACGCGACCCGGCACGACACGCGGCGGAAAGGAGAAGAGCGGAAAGCTGGCCGAGAAATCCCCTCGCATCCACCGTGCCGCCGCCTCTCGGAATGCCGCGACGAAGGCCCGGTACTGCTCACGCAACTCCTTCAAGGCCTGGCGCGTCGACGCATGCCCCAACGGCCGAGGGCTCCGCTTGAGGCGCTCGGGCCGGGTATGCGGGTGCTGTGCCCGCACAGCTCGCGCCCCCAAGACGGGCGTGTCCTGTGCGCGAGCCTCTGCTTCCACCCCCTCCACGAGTCCCCGAACCACGCGCTGCCTCTCCTCCTCCCCCAGCCCTTCCCAGCACGGCAGTGGCGCCACCTCCAACTCCACTGGCTCGGCGATTTCCTCGGCGAAGCGCCCCTCCCCTACTGCCGTGTCCTCGCTCCCTCTCTTGCTCCAGCGCTTCGTCCAGTTGAACCACTGAAACATCCGCCTCGCCGAGCCCAGCAGCTGCGCCAGACACGTGAGTCCCGGCCACTCGGCACTCCTCTGCACCAAGCCCTCCTTCACTCCATGGGCCAGCACGTAGCGCAACCGCCCCACCAGCGCCGTGTCGTCCAGCACCGGCTCCGCTGAGTAGCGCCGCTCCCAGAAGCCTCCACTCCAGTCCACCAACCGGCCCACCTTCCTGGAGAGGTTGGCGCGCAGGTACTGCATGAAGGAAGCGAGCGCGGCCCCACGAGCCCACACCAGCAGGTGGAAGTGATTGGAAGCGAAGGTGAAAGCGTGCAGCCGCACGTTACCGGCACTCTGCTGGACGGCTCGCGCCAACACCCCACCCACCACCTCGTTCACTTCCGCGCTGGGACGCAGCAGCAGTCGTCCCTGGAAACACCTGGACGTTACGAAATAGAGACCCTCCTCCTGGAACATCCTCAACGGCCAGCCCATCCCCATCCCCTACGAACGAGTCGCCAGGCCCAATGCATTCGGTGAGCCAGCTTCAAGTCCTTGGAAAGACTTGGGGATTCGTAGGGATACCCAGTCTCGTTCCGGGGCTTGAGTCCCGCGTGTCGAGTCCTTTGACACCCTCTCGGGCTGCCGCAGCGCCTCCTTGAGGCGCACCACCGTGGAGCTGTGTTCCTCGCGCAGCCGGCCCAACAGGCCCAACAACATCTCAACGGCCTGCTCGCCGCGGCCCTCCGTCAGCAGTTGCAGCATGTAGGCGCGCACCGCCTCCATGTCTTCCCCCTCGAAGGCGGGCGGCTGGGCTTGTTGCTCCTGGCCCCTGGCTTCTTCGACTCTGACGGCGGAAGTCATGCGCGCCTTGCCTATGCACGAAGTCAGGCCGGGCACGCAAGCCAAGACTCAGTGCACCTCGCGTCGGCGCACCGCGCTGCTCTCCTCCACCAGCGACAGCAACTCCGCGAGCTGCCGCGCTTCCAGGTGCACCGCGGCCTGGCCCTCCACGGGCTCAGGCACCCGGAAGCGCCCCGCCTCCAACCTCTTGCTGACGGTGCAGTACCCGTTGGCGTCCCAGAAGAGAATGCGCACCAGGTCCCTTCTCCTGGAGAAGAAGACGAACAGGTGGCCCGACTTCGGCTGCTGCCCAAGACTGCCCTGCACCAGCGCGCTCAGCCCGTCGGCCTGCTTGCGCATGTCGCACGGCTGCGCCGCCATCCAGATTCTCACCCCCTCCGGTAGCTTCAGCACCCCTGCACCTCCTTCACCGCCCGCAGCACCCGCGCCACCAACTCCTGGCTGGCTCCCGCCTCCACTCGCACTCTCACCCCGCCCACCTCCACCTGCACCGCCTCCCCCGGCTCCCGCCCCGCCTCACTCCGCTCGGCGGGCGCCACCTCCACGGGCACGAAGGACATGGCCGTCCGCGCTCCCTCCTTTCCCTCTCGCCTGCGCGTCCAGAAGCGCAGCCTCTCGCGCGGCAACCCGTACTTGCGCATGAAGGCCGACTGCGTGCCTCCTTCCGCCTCCCACGCTCGCACCACCTCCGCTGCTACCTCCGGTGTCCACCTCGGCTGCCGCGCTGCTGCCAACCACGCCGGCTCCGTCTTCGTCGTCGCTGTGTGCGTCGTCATCGCGCCACGCACTCTGCGGCCCCTCGCGCACCTGCACTACCTGGGCTGGATCGGAGGCTTACCATAGGCGAGAGGACCTGTGAGCAGCGCGAGGGCAGCCACGGCAGCCGATAGTGCTTTCACTTGCTTCAGACCTGGAAGGGACACGATAAATATTAACAATGACAGGGCCTCGGTGCTGGGTACTCGCAACGCGGAGCCTGCAAGGAGAACACCCCCTCGAGCCGGCTACCCAGCCGGGTCTCCAGCTCGTCCCGGAGGAGTGCCCGGGCCTGGTGGAGCCGGGTCCTCACCACGTCCGGAGCGGGTTCTTTGACACCTTCCCGGTGGCCGGCCGGGGAAGCGTCACGCGGTTTTCTTTTCCCTGAGCCGTCACAAACGGGCCATTTCTCCTCTACTTGGTGAGAGCGCATCCTGTCTTGGGGAAGAGACATGAGCGGCGCCTGCTCAGCGCTGGAGGAGATGGGGAGCCGTCCGTAGATCGATCTCTTGCCGTCCACCGAATAACAAAAGGGACCAACATGAAAGCGCTCAGGTGGAGGTGGTCGACGAGGGCAGCAGCGCACCAATCAGGCGTTCTTTTCGGGCGTGTTCATGGACCTCGTCGCTCGACTCGACAGCTTCGGCGATGGAGCAGGTGGCACACTGCTCGACCATTCCCTGGTGGCGTAGGGCCTCATCCCGCAGATGATGGTCTGACCAAGCCCGGTACTCATGCTGGCGATCATCGCGCATCTCGCCGTTCGGATGAGGGCACCTCGCCGCGACGTTCTTTTCCCAATGGGCGAGCCTTCAAAGGACCACCAATGAGCGCCGCCAGGTGCTCGCTGGTCAGCGTCGACTTCGCTGCCACGAGGGCGCCGGGGTGCCTTCGAACACGATTCGTCCGCCGTCGTGGCCGGCTCAAGATCGATGATCCGGTCGGCGTGCGCCATCACCGTTGGGTGGGCATGGAACCGAACCAGGAACCTGCTCCGTACTACTGGCGCTCGGTAAACAACCAACCTCGATCGGAGATCTCGCATGCCTAACCATTCTCGCCGTGCTCTCTGGACCGTTGCGGTCCTGCTGCTGCTTTCAGTCTCGGCGCACGCCCAATCGCTCCCTCCTGACGCCTTGTGCGGCTTCTCAGGCCCACGTACGCCGTTCAAGCTCGGCCTCCGCGCCGATACGGTCACCTTCAACCAGTCTGTGCAGTGTGTCGCGGAAGTCAGAAACATCAGCTTATCCATCGAACTGCTCGTCGTTCCAGAAGGATCCACCCAAGCGAGGCGCGTGGACGCCGAGTCCATTTTCAGGCCGCCTCAGGTCGTGCGCCAACAACCCTACTTTTCCGAGACCGGCTTCGGCGTATCTCACGCACCTTGCTTCAACGGTAGCTACTTCGCCAGGCTCAGTGCCAGGGTCACGCTCCTGGATGGACGTACGATCGGCGACGATGGAACTACGCAACTCGCCTTCGTCGGGAACTGTCCAGGTTCGCCGACGGCTCCAACGCCAGAGATTCCTCCCCCTACTCCGCTGCCGGACGTACCGCCCATGGGGCCGATGTTTCCTGATCAGCCGACCACCACCGCGGGTCAGGTCATCGACCTGGTGCGAGGCCAGCCGCTGGGCAGCGCGATCATCACTCTGATGAGCAAAGGATTCCGAGCGGGCGCCGAGACGCGACAACCAGACGCTAATGTGCCGAAGGACAGCGTGATCGGCGGTTCGCTAGCGGCTGGTACGACCAACGTGATCGATCTGGTGGTCTCGTCCGGCGGCATGGTCTACTCGTCCGAGCTCGAGTTCGGCTGCGAGACGAAAGCCAAGAGCGCGAGATTTCCATCCTGCTCCAGTCTGAGAAACACTCCGTGCACTATCCAGAACGAGAAGGTCCTGTGTAAAGTGTTCTTGGGCAAACCCTGTGATGCCGAGCCCCAACCCAAGTCTCCGGCAATGCCGTTTGCAATCCATCAGCTAACCTGCGGCTAGGCGATCGCCACGGACGTGATGGGGCACACCTCGCTCCCCCAAGCAGGTGCGGAGGAGGCGAGCGCGAGGCTTGAGGTAGCGACCAGGAAGGAGCCGATGAAGGAGAGGCCGTCGGGAGTGGACTGGGCGGAGGTGCGCAGCAGGACGTTCGCGTTGGACGTATTCGCCTGCGTGAGGTGTGGAGGCCGGCGGCGGCTCTCAGTTCCGCCGCTGCCCTGGAGCGTCCGAACCGCTTGCCCTGGCTGCTCAGCCATGCGCACAGCTCGTCCCTCATCTCACCGCCACTCTGGTAGCGCTCGTCCGGGTTGCCGCGCAGGGCCTTGTGGAGAATCCGCTTGAGCGGCTCGGGCACCTTCCGGGCCATGCGCTCCACGTCCTCCGGGCCGAAGCTCAGGATGCGGTCGGCCAGCTCCCCCACGCTCGTCCACGTGGGACGCTCGGCGCGCACGCGGGCGTTGTACCGGATTGCTTCCGGGGACTCGCGGAACGGCAGCCTTTCATCCGGTGAATCCGGTGTGCGCGGCGGATACGGGCTTCAGCGGTCCCGCCCTGGAGGCGCTCAAATCGGTGGGCAGCGGCTTCCCGGTCAAGCATGCGGCCGATGCCGCCTTCACCTCGCGCGCTCGCGTCTACGGCCTGCTCCAGCGAGTGGACAGCATCCGCCCTGGAGAGAGCGTCCTCGCCCAGGACGACACCTGGGCAGTGGTGCGAGTGGCTCGCCACGCATCCATCGAGGACAAGCCGCAGTTCGCCGAGACGCTCCTCATGTGCATCAAGGCCGGCAGCGCCGACGTGGCCCCGATACGGAAGCGCGTGCGTCTGATGAGCGCCGAGGAAGCCGTGCACGAGAACAAGCGCATCAACGACGAAGTGGTGGAGGAGGGCCGCACTGTCTTTCGATGGGATAACAAGAGGCGCTTGAAGAACCGGGACGCCAATATCTGCACGTCTTGGACCGACACGCAGCCCTATGCCTCCATGCAGCGCCAGCAGGGAGCGGATCGCCAGCGGAAGGTGCGGGCTGGTCAGGCCCGTCGGAAGCGCCGGCAGCCGGGCCCACTCAAGCGCCAGCACGTCGAGAAGTTGCTGGCCGAGGGCGTCGCGGTGCGCAAGGTGGCCCAGCTCACCGGCATCCCGAAGAGCACCATCTGGGACATCAAGCGCAAGGCGGAGATGCGCGGGAGTCAGCCATGAGCACCACGTCTGTGCCGTATGGCGCCCCGCTTGATGATGCGTTCCGGGAGACCATCCGCAGGATCTTCCAAGAGGAACTAGCTCCCCTCATCCGCTCGGAAATGACCCAGGCCCTCTTCCAGCAGCTTGAACAACGGAAGCACCGTCGTCAGGAAGACCCGCCAGCGATCCCGGCGCTGCTCACCGTGGAAGAGGTCGCCGCCCACTGTGACGTGACCAGGCCGACCGTCCGGAAATGGATCCAGTCGGGTGGCCTGCCGGCGTGCCGACCAGGAGGCAGTCGCGTCTACCGCATCCGCCATGAAGACCTCGACGAATTCCTCGCACGTCGCTCGCGGACTCGCACGGATGCCACTCCCAACGTCGAGGAGCAGGTCGCACGCATCCTCGACCGAGTGCGCACCAAGGCAATGAACACGGCGGAATAGGTGTTCCACCCTGTGACTACCTCTGCGGTTCTATTCGGAAACAGCGCATGGGAAGCATCTACAAGCGAGGCAAGAAGCTCTGGCTCCGGTTCAAGGGACGGATGGGAAATGGACGCAGAGCCCGAGCGGATTCGAGGTCGGCCAGGAGCAGCAGGCCCGCGAGGCCCTGCGGCGCCTGGAAGACCGGCTCGCCGCCAACGTGGAGTTCGGAGAGCCCGAGAAAGGCCCAGTCACCCTGGCCCGCTACACCCAGTGCTGGCTGGAGCAGCGCAAGGGCCTCGTCGCGGACTTGAGGACGGATGAGTCTCGCCTCCGGCTCCATGTCCTCCCGTACATCGGGGAGATGGCGCTGGAGGACATCCCCCGGCACCTCGCGGACGGACCACCACTCCTCACAAGCGGCTGGAGAAGGACATGGAGGCGCTCGGCCCGCGGCACCGGCAGGCCATGACCTGCGCCGACAAAGAAAAAGGCCCCAGGTTCCGAAGAACCTGGGGCCCTGAAGAGTGGAGGCGGCGGGAATCGAACCCGCGTCCGAAAGCCTTCCGTCCTTTGACCCTACGTGCGTAGTCCGCGGTTTGTTACGTCCCGCAGGCTCCCACGGACGGGATCCTACGAGCCGGTCCTGGATGATCTCACCGCCGAGAGTCCAGGCACCCTCGACGGCCAGCCCGCATTATGACGGTCCTACCCCACCCCACGGGCCGAGAGCGGGAGGACCGCGCACTAGGAACTGTTGTTAGGCAGCCAGCGCGAGCTCAACGTTGTCGTTGGCTTTTGTGTCTTTGTCGGTGGTTTTACGAGCGAACCAACAAGCTCGGCACGCGTCTCGAACTTCCATGCCCCCGTCGAAACCAGGTCGCCCCCTTCGGGCACTTCAACTTCGCTCACTTCCTCGTTGCTTCATCCACCTTAACCGCTGACGGCACCGGGTCAATCCTTCTGACGCACCCCGCTGTCGTTCTCCAACACCCACTTCCCACGCCCGCCCGCCCGTGGGAATAGCAACCAGCCTGCTACGTTCTCCGGCCCCCACCTCGTGGGTGCTTCAGCGACATGAGAACGCGCATGACCCAACGCCTCCTTCCCCTCCTGCTCCTCCTCCTGGGAGTCGCCCTGCCGGCCGCCGCCGAGCAGGTCCCCGCCTCCCCCTTCTTCCCCTACCCCATGCAGGTCGACCGCCTCCCCAACGGGCTCACGGTCGTCCGCGTGCCCTTCAAGTCGCCCGGCCTCATCGCCTACCAGACCGTGGTGCGCGTGGGCTCGCGCAACGAGGTCGAGCCCGGCCGCACCGGCTTCGCCCACTTCTTCGAGCACATGATGTTCAAGGGCACGAAGAACTTCCCCGAGGGCGAGCGCGAGAAGGTCATCAGCACCTACGGCTTCGATGACAACGCCTTCACCTCCGATGACATCACCGTCTACCACTCGTACGGCCCCACCGCCGGTCTCGAGAAGCTCGTGGAGATCGAGGCCGACCGCTTCCGCAACCTCGAGTACTCCGAGCCTTCCTTCCAGACCGAGGCCCTCGCCGTGCTCGGCGAGTACCACAAGAACGCCGCCCAGCCCTACCTGAAGATCGAGGAGGAGCTCGGCCGCACCGCCTTCACCAAGCACACCTACGGGCACACCACGCTCGGCTACTACGACGACGTCAAGGCCATGCCCCAGGCCTACCAGTACAGCCGCACCTTCTTCGAGCGCTGGTACACCCCCGACAACGTCCTCCTCTTCGTCGTCGGCGACTTCGATGACGCCAAGCTCATGCAGGCCGTGCGCAAGCACTACGGCCCGTGGGATCGCAAGGTCGCCTCCGTCAACGTGCCCACCGAGCCGCCCCAGACGAAGGAGCGCTCCGTCCACATCGACTGGCCCCAGAGCACCCAGCCCCGCCACTTCCATGCCTGGCGCACCCCCGCGGCCCGGCTCGACACCGCCAACGCCGCCATCCAGGCCGTGCTCGCCGACTACCTCGTCGGGACCACCAGCCCCCTCTACAAGGAGCTCGTGCTGGACAAGCAGCTCGCCCAGGACATCGGCAGCGACTTCGGCATCCACCGCGACCCGCACCTCTTCAGCGTCGTCGCCGTCCTCCAGAAGGAGGAGAACCGCGCCGCCGTGGCCAGCGCCTTCAACGCCGCGGTGAAGGAGCTCGCCACCGGCAAGGTGGATGCCTCCCGCGTCGAGGCCATCAAGAGCAACACCCGCTATGGCCTCCTCATGGGCATGGAGACGGCCAAGTCCGTGGCCACCCAGCTCTCCGTGTACGCCGGCATCTACGGCACGCCCGACGCGCTCGCCCGCCACTACCAGAGGGTCTCCGAGGTGAAGCCCGCCGACCTGGTCGCCTTCGCCAAGAAGTACCTCACCGCCGCCAACCGCACCGTGCTCACCCTCACCCCCAAGACGGCCGGAGGTCAGAAGTAATGCGTTCCCTCATCTCCCGCTCCCTCGCCCTCTCCGCCGCGCTGTGCCTCGGCGGCTGCGCCACCACCTCCCAGACCGCTCCCCCGCCCGAGGCTCCCGCGCCCCAGGCCCCGCAGCAGGAGCAGGCGCAGGCCCCCGCCCAGCCCCAGGCTCCGGCCACCGTGCCCACCGTTCCCCTTCATCGGCCCGCGCCCATGCAGCTCGTCGTGCAGGCCAATCCCGCCAGCCCCATCGTCAGCTTCCGGCTCGTCTTCCACGCGGGCTCGGTGGATGACCCCAAGGGCAAGGAGGGCCTCACCGCCCTCACCGCCGATGTGCTCTCCGAAGGTGGCACGCGGAATCTCACCTCCGCCCAGCTCCTCGAGGCCCTCTTCCCCATGGCCGCCGAGCTGAACGCCTCCACCGACAAGGAGCTCACCGTCTTCTCCGGCCGCGTCCACAAGGACCACCTGGCCCGCTTCCTCGACATCTTCACCGACGTGCTCCTCGCGCCGCGTCTCTCGCCCCAGGAGTTCGAGCGGCTCCGCGCCCGCGCCCTCAGCGACGTGCGCAACGGGCTGCGCAGCGAGAACGACGAGATGCTCGGCAAGGTGGCGCTCGACGCGCTCCTCTACCAGGGCCACCCCTACGCGCACTTCGTCGGCGGCACCGAGAAGGGCCTGGAGTCCATCACCCTCGAGGACGTGAAGGCCCATGCCGCCCGCGTCTTCACCCAGGACCGGCTCGTCATCGGCCTCGCGGGCCCCGTGGACGAGGCGCTCCAGAAGACCGTCGTCTCGCGCCTGTCCGCGCTCCCGGCCACCGGCGCTCCCCGCGTGGAGCTGCCGCCCGTGCCCACCACCGCCGGCCGCGCCCTCGTGGTGCAGAAGCCCACCCTCTCCACCGCCGTCTCCCTGGGCTACGTCACGCCCCTGCGCCGCGGGGACCCGGACTTCTTCCCCGTGTCCTTCGCCCTCTCGTACCTCGGAGAGCACCGCCAGTCCTCCGGCGTCCTCTTCGGCGAGCTGCGTGAGAAGCGCGGCCTCAACTACGGCGACTACGCCTACGCCGAGCACTTCATCGAGCAGCCCGGCACCACCTACAACCGCACCAACATCGCGCGCACCCAGCAGGACATCACCGTGTGGATCCGCCCGGTGGTGCCCGGCAACGGCATGTTCGCCACCCGCGGCGCCCTCTACTTCCTCGACCGGCTGGTGAAGCAGGGCATCCCCCAGGACCAGTTCGAGCTGCGCCGTGGCTTCCTCCTGGGCTACTCCCGCCTGTGGGAGCAGACCGACCAGCGCCGGCTCGGGTACGCCATCGACTCGCTCCTCTACGGCACGCCGGACTTCCTGGAGCAGTACCGCGCCGCGCTCGCGAAGATGACCCCCGAGTCCGTCCAGGCCGCCGTCCGCCGGCAGATCCGCCCCGAGGCCCTCAACTTCGCCTTCGTCACCCAGGACGCCGACGGGCTCGCGAAGCTGCTCAAGGAGCAGCCCCCCTCGCCCATCTCCTACGCCTCGCCCAAGCCGCCCGAGCTCCTGAGCGAGGACAAGGCCATCATCTCCCTGCCCCTCCCCATCCGGGCCGATGCCGTCCAGGTCGTTCCCGCGCAGACGTTCATGGAGAAGTAGCGCACGGCTGTAGTCCTTCCAGGCACACTCCCGAGGGGGGTTTTCTTCCGCCCCCCGGGAGTGGATGGTATGAGCCGCCAGGACAGGCCCGAATTTCCGGGCCTCTCCCTGGGAGCGGTCCTTGCGAAGCGCAGCAACCCGACTCGCAGTGGTGTGCCTGCTGCTGGCCGGCCTGGCGGCGCGGGCGGACCATGATCCCTTCGCGCGCGGCTTCGACGCCGTGCCGCTGAAGGCCACCCCTGCCCAGAGGAGTGGTATCGCCCTCGAAGGTGCCGCGGCCGACCCCGCCGGCAGCTTCCGGGGCGCCCTCCTCTTCGACTACAACCGCGGCATCCTCGCCCTCAAGCTGGGCGACGAGAAGCTGGGGGATCTCCTCCCCTACCGGCTCGACGCGCATGCGCTCTTCGCCTGGCAGCTCCACCGCCGGCTGGAGCTCGCCGCGGACGTGCCCTTCACCCTCACCCAGGGTGACCGCTTCCAGTTGCTGCGCGATGCCCTCAATGCCCAGGACTTCCCCGGCGCGGCCGGCGTGAGCAGGTACGGCTTCGGCGACGTGCGGCTCCAGCCCCGCGCCTTCCTCCTGCTGCCCGAGGACTTTCCCGTGGGCGTCGCCCTCTCCGCCGAGGTGCGCCTGCCCACCGGGGACGGCGACAGCTTCCTCGGTGAGCGCAGCGTCCTGGTGGCCCCGCGGCTCGCCGTGGAGCGCGCCTTCGGCCCCGTGCGCGTGCTCGGCAACCTGGGCCTGCGCCTGCGTCCCCAGCATGCCCAGTACCTCAACCTCTACGTCGGCAACGAGGTGACCTTCGGCGCTGGCGCCATCGTGGACCTGCCCGACGTGGGCCCCCTCTTCAACGTGCAGGCCATCGCCGAGATGCACCTGGCCACGCCCACCTCCGCCCCCTTCAACTTCCGCCAGGCCGACTCCCTCAAGACGCCCTGGGAGGTGCTCGGCGGCGTGCGCGCCCACCTCTACCAGGGCTGGGGCCTGGAGCTGGACGTGGGCCGCGGCGTGACGCTCGGCAGTGGCTACGGCCGCGAGGAGCTGCGCGTCATCTTCGCTCTGCGCTACGAGGAGACGTTCCTCGACTCCGATGGCGACGGCGTCCGCGACTCGTTCGACAAGTGCCCCAACGAGCTCGAGGACACCGACGGCTTCCAGGACAACGATGGCTGCCCGGAGCCGGACAACGACGGCGACGGCATCGTCGACGGCCAGGACCAGTGCCCGAACTCCGTTGGCGACCAGGCCCATGGAGGCTGTGGTGACGCCGATGGGGATGGCGTGCCCGACGGACAGGATCTCTGCCCCGACAAGCCGGGCCCCAAGGGCTATGACGGCTGCCCCGACACCGACGGCGACGAGGTGCCCGACAACGTCGACGAGTGCCCGGATCAGTCCGGCACGCCCGAGGCTGATGGCTGCCCCATCGACAACCCCCCGCTCGTGGTCGTCGAGTCCGACCGCATCCGCATCAAGGGCAACATCCTCTTCGAGACGGGCTCCGCCACCATCCAGAAGCAGTCGCTCAAGCTGCTCGACGAGGTGGCCATCGTGCTCGCACGCAACCCCGAGCTCGGGCCCGTCCTCATCGAGGGTCACACCGACAACGTCGGCTCCGACACCCTCAACCTGAACCTGTCCCAGCGGCGCGCCCAGTCCGTCATGAACTACCTCGTCTCCAAGGACATCGCCGCCGAGCGCCTGCGCGCCAAGGGCTTCGGTGAGTCCAGGCCCATCGCGACCAATGGCACGGCGCTCGGCCGCGCCAAGAACCGCCGCGTCGAGTTCCGTCTCATCAAGTCCGAGATAGAGACACCCGCGCGCACCGTGCCGGCGGAGAAGAAGGGCACGGGCGACAGCAAGGGCGGTGCCGGAAAGCAGTAGAGGCGCTCGTCCGGAGGCGTGAGCGGGAGGGGGCGACATCCGTCCCCCTCCCCGCTTCGTGTCCGACTACTCGTAGAACTTCAGGCTCCAGCCCGTGTTGCTCTCCGCGCCGCGCGTGTACTTGATGTTGCCCCACCACTGGAAGTTCCCGGAGTACCAGTAGCGGCCCGACCAGAAGGGGTTGGGGTAATCACTCTTGGGCACGCCGTGGTACGCCAGCGGGAACACCGGGCCCGCGGGCGGGCTGGTGTTGGGATCTCCGTTGAGCAGCACGAAGGAGTGGTGGCCCACGCCCTTGGCGTACAGCGTGGGATCCCATCCGCTCATCATGATGCTGCCATTGGCGCCGAAGAGGCATCCATTGGACTTGAACCAATCCCAGACGTAGGTGGGATCACCCCCGGCCCTCAGGCGCAGATCCGCGAGGCAGTAGTTCACATCCCAGCTGCCGTTCGCCGAGTACACGATGTGGAGCTGCCCGTTGGGATCGATGATGGCCTCGGGCGACTCGTTGACGCGGGTCGGCGGGTTGACATCCACCTTCTCCCACCACTCCCGGGGCTGGGAGATGACGTACCGGGCTCCCGTGACCGTGGTGGGGCTCGACATCCGGGCGATGAACAGGGTCTGCTCGCCGTTGGTGTCCCCCACCCAGCCCGACCAGACGAAGTAGCGCTGCCCCTTGTAGATGAACGCGGTGCCGTCGATGGCCCACTTGTTGTCCGGCAGCGCCAGCGGAGCCGCCTGCGAGTAGCCCGTATTGGGCGACTGGGATTGGATGACATACATCCGGTGGGCACTGCCCGCCCCAGCCGTGAAATAGATGTAGTAGGTGGTGCCGTCCTTGATGAGCTCGGGCGCCCACACCTCGGCGAAGCCGTTGGGGTTGCCCCAGACCTGCTGGCGAACCGCTCCCGACAGCGCATCCACGGACGAGGCCATGCGGACGTAGATGCGTCCTCCCTCGGTCTCCACGGAGATGTAGGTGCTGTCGACCCGGATGACGCTGGGATCGGCATTCTTGATGGAGAGCCGCCCCAGGTCCTGAACGCTCGAGCCGATGGACTCACCGCCAGGTTCCGTCTGGGGACCACACGCCTGCAGCGAAGCGACCGCGACTCCCATCAGCATGAATTTCAGGACACGCATCGGACTCTCCTTTTCAAAGCGAACGGGAATCCGACCATGAAGAAGGGAGGACTGGAATACAAGGAAAATCAGGATTGTCCGACACGAGCCAGGAGCCTCCCGCAGTGGGCCACTCCGATTCCCCCTATAGTGTGGGGAAACACCTCGCTTACCCCACTCCCCGGAGTAGAGATGTCGAAGAGTCCCCGCCTGGCGTCCCAGGGTCTGAGCCACCAGGATGTGCTCTCGCGGATGCGCGAGATGCGCACCGAGGATGCCCGCTGGCAGGAGGGGCGGACCTGGAGCCTCGTCTACAACGCGGGCGAGGACCTCCGCCGTCTGGCCGCCGAGGCCTACACCGAGTTCATGTCCGAGAACGGCCTCAGCCCCCTGGCCTTCCCCAGCCTGAGGCGCTTCGAGGCCGAGGTGCTCACCATCGCGGCCGAGCTCTTCCACGGCGACACCGCCGCGGGGACCATGACGTCCGGTGGCACCGAGTCCATCCTCATGGCCATCAAGACGGCCCGGGACTTCGCTCGCGCCGAGCGCGGCATCACCGAGCCGGAGATGGTGCTGCCCGCCACCGTCCACCCCGCCTTCCAGAAGGCCGCCCACTACTTCGGGGTGAAGGCCATCAACGTCCCCGTGGGGCCCGACTTCCGCGCGGACGTGGCCGCCATGCGCGCCGCCATCGGCCCCCGTACGGTGCTCGTCGTCGGCTCCGCCCCCGCCTACCCGCACGGCGTGATGGACCCCATCTCCGAGCTCGCCGCCCTGGCCCAGGACAAGGGCGTCCTCTTCCACGTGGATGCCTGCCTCGGCGGCTTCCTCCTGCCCTTCGCGAAGCGGCTCGGCCACGACATCCCCGACTTCGACTTCGCCGTGCCCGGTGTCACCAGCCTCTCGGCGGACCTGCACAAGTACGGCTACGCCGCCAAGGGCGCCTCCATCGTCCTCTACCGCACCCCCGAGCTGCGCCGGCACCAGTTCTTCACCTTCGCCAACTGGAGCGGCGGCATCTACGCCTCGCCCTCCATGGCCGGCACCCGCCCCGGTGGCGCCATCGCCGCGGCCTGGGCCGTCCTCAAGTACCTCGGCGAGGAGGGCTACCTGCGGCTGGCCCGCACCGTGCTCGACACCTCCAAGGCCCTGCGCGAGGGCATCGCCGCCATCCCCGGGCTGAAGCTCCTGGGCAATCCCCGGCTCAGCATCTTCGCCTTCTCCTCGGACTCCCTGGACGTGTACGCGCTGGGCGATGCCATGGAGGCGCGCGGCTGGAAGCTGGACCGGCAGATGATGCCTCCCGCCCTGCACCTGATGGTGACGCCCGCCCATGCCGCCGTGGTCGAGCCCTTCCTCGCCGACCTGCGCGCGTGCGCCGCCAGCCTCGCCTCCGGTGAGCCCGCCCCGGACGGCAGCGCCGCCATGTACGGCATGCTGGGCGCCATCCCCGACAAGAGCGAGGCCGAGGGCTTCATCCTCCAGTTCATGGACTCGCTGTACGCCAACGAGTGATGGAACCGGCCGGGGGGCCTCCATGCATCATCCGACTCCGACGACGTGGGTAGTGGTGCTGACCGCCGCGCTGTTCGCGCTTCCGGCATGGGCGCAGGAGCCCCCGCCGGAGGCCGTCGAGGCGCCCGTGACCACGGCGGCGCCAACACCCGCCGAGCCTCCCCGCACGGGATGGAACGTGCTGGGCCTGCCGCTCGTCAGCTTCAACAGCGACGAGGGCTTCGGCTATGGCGCGCGGCTGATGCTGGTGGACTCGGGCGACGGCAGCCAACGGCCCTACCGCTACTCCGTGGTGGGGCAGTTCTTCCAGTCCACGCGAGGAATCGCCCAGCACCGCCTCATGCTGGATGCGCCCGGCTTCCTCTCGTCGTCCTGGCGGCTGGGCGTGAACCTGGGCCTGCTCAACGACCGCTTCTCGCCGTACTTCGGCCTGGGCGGCGGGGCGGCCTACGTGTCGGCCTTCGACGCGTGCGCGGACCGGAAGGCGCTGGAGTCGGACCCGAATGTCTGCCCGGGCAACCCGGACTTCCGCGGCCTGCGGTACTACAGCTTCGACCAGCGCACCTTCCCGAGCGTGGTGCTGAACGCGCGCCGGCCCCTGAGCGGTCCCTGGCAGGTGGCGCTGGGCTACCGCTTTCGCCTCACCTCGATTCGCACGCGCTACGGCGCGGAGGACCTCGGACAGGCACGGGACTCGCGGGTGGTGGAGGACGCTCGCGCGGGGCTGCTCTCGGGGCTGAACGGCGAGGAGGACGGAGAGTCCGTCTTCCGCACGGCGGAGGTGACGGCGAGCCTGCTCCTGGACACGCGCGACAACGAGCCCGCCCCGGTGCGCGGCATGTTCCACGAGCTCGCGCTGCGCGGGGCCTCCACCGTCACGGGGAGTGCTTCCAATTACTGGGGGGCCACGGCCAACCTGCGCTTCTACCACCCCGTGGTGAGCGAGCGGCTCGTGGCCGCCTTCCGGCTCTTCGTCGATGTGATGGGCGGAGACGTGCCCTTCTTCCACCTCTCCTCGTTCGGCGGCGTGGAGTGGCTCGACGGCTGGGGCGGCATCGGCGGCGTGTACACCGCGCGCGGCATCCTGAAGAACCGGCTGCAGGGGCAGGCCAAGGCGCTCGCCAACGGCGAGCTGCGCTGGAACTTCCTATCGGTGTCACCCTGGCAGCAGCGCCTGGACTTCACCCTCATGGCCTTCTTCGACGCGGGGCAGGCGTGGACGGATCTCCGCTTCGCCGATGGAGGCATCCCCCGCTATGGCGGCGGCGGCGGCCTGCGCATCGCCTGGCAGAACGACTTCATCCTCCGCGTGGACTACGGCATCAGCCCTCGCGACGGCACCACGGGCTTCTACCTGGACTTCGGCCACTTGTTCTGAGCCCGCCCCGTCACCGCTTCTCCAGGACGACGGCGTAGAACTCGATGCCGACGCCCTCGTGGTCCTCCTCGGTGATGTGCTCGGGGGGCAGGCCCAGGAACTCCCGGACCGTCAGCACGCCCATGCCGTCCGGCTTCCAGGGCTCGCAGAACTCCAGGTACTCGTCGAGCGAGTACAGCTGGAACGACTCCCCCATCCGCTGGAACATCCCCACGAACTGCTCCCACCGGGGCGTCGTCTTGCCCGGGGCCTTCGTCTCGAACGTGGTGAAGAGCTTCGAGCCCGGTGCCACCTGGTCATACAGGTCGCGGTAGAACTTCCGGTTCTCCTCGGCCGACAGGAACACGCCGATGCCGCTGCCTCCGATGGCGAGCCGGCGCTCGCCGCCCAGGAACGCCTGGACATCGGGCCGCTGGAGGAACTCTCCCGCCTTCTTGATGTCGCACTCCAGGTAGCGCACCCGCGGGTTGTTCCCCAGGAGCGCCTGGCCCTGCGCGATCGTCAGCGGGTTGATGTCGGAATACAGCACCCGCGCGTCCGGCATCACCGCGTGGACGTGGTCGGTCGGCAGCCCCGAGGCGAAGTCCACCCAGTGCGTGAAGCCCTCCGACGCCAAGCGCCGGGCCGCCCCCTGCAGACACGCCCGCAGCATCCGCATCCACTTCCGCGTGGAGGGCACCAGCGAGAACATGTACTCGGCCGCCTGGCGATCGGCCTCGAAGTTGTGCGTCCCCCCCAGGGTGTAGTCGTAGATCCGCGCCGCGTTCGGCACCTCCGGGTTCACCCCCGGGATGCGGGCCAGCTCGTCCGCGTTCATCCGCCCCTCCTTTACGAAACTACAAGCCCAGGGCCTGCTCGACGCGCCGGCGCAGCGCGGCCTCGTCCAGCATGCCCCGCTGCGCGTCCACCACCCGCCCCTCCCTGTCCAGGAAGTAGAGCGTCGGCAACGCCGTCACCTGAAAGGCCGCCGCCAGCTCGTCCGGCGCGTACACCACGTACGGCGCCAGCTCCGGCATCCGGCTCAGGATGAACTCCTGCACGAACATCGGCGCGTCCGGCATGTCGTCCCGGCTCGCCGCCACGAACACCAACCCCTTCCCCTCGTACTCCTTCGCCAGCTTCACCAGCGACGGCATCTCCGCCTGACACGGCGGGCACCACGTCGCCCAGAAGTCCAGCATCACCACCTTGCCCTTCAGGTCCGCCAGCGACAGCGTCCCGCCCTCGTACCTCTCCAGCTTCATCGTCGGCGCGGCCATTCCGTCCGAGGCCAGCCTCGCCCTCAGCGCCTCCTGCACCCCCAGGTACGCCAGCGCCCCCACCCCGCACAGCCCCGTCACCAACAGCAGCACCCAGCTCCACCCGTGACGTCCCGGCTTCGGCCCGCTCCCCGTGCCCCCCTGCCCCGCGTCAGGCCGCTGCCCGTCGCCTGCGTTTCCCTGCTCCGTCACGTGCGTCCACTCCTCGTCGTCGTCAATACCCGGTGCACCTGCTTCAACACCCGCCTCACCTCCCGCCTCACCCCCGGCCTCGCCACCACCCACTCCGCCCACCCCGGCCCATACCGGTAGTACACCCGGATGAATTCCCGCCCCACCCCGTGGCGCCTCAGCACCTCGTCCCGGAACTCCCGGAACGCCACCAGCTCCGGTGCTCCCTCTCCGAACGCCGCCGTCACCACGAAGCACGAGCTGGCCGGCGAAATCCACATCAGCCGGTTGTTCGTCAGGTTCACCACCGCCTTCAGCTCGCGCGCCTCGGTGTACAGGAAGACCAGCAAGTCCCTCCGTGCCACCGGGAAGTCCTCGCCGCTCGCCTCCTCGAACTCGATGCGCGAGCCACCCGCGCCCCGTATCTCGTCCACCGTGAAGAAGAAGCGCTTGGAGCTGCTCTTGTGCTCGATCTCCAGCCCGCGCAGCTCGCCGAAGTACGCCAGGAAGGGCGTGTTGCACGCCGGGCACACGTAGCGGCGCGTCCCCGGCCCCGGCACATACCCGTAATCGTTGATGCGCTTGCAGCCCGTGTTGGGGCAGATGAGCTTCACCTGCGCCACCGGTTCCTGCCTCGGGTCGAACCGCGACGCCCCCGTCGTCCGGTCGAACACCGGAGACACCACCGTCTCCTTCGCCCCCAGCGCCCGCGTGGGGTGCGCCACCCGCTCCAGCTCCAGCGCCCGCCGCCACGCGTCCTCGGCCTGCACCAGCCGCCCGTCCACCGAGTGCACCAGCGCCTCGCCGTGCGCCCTCAGCGCCTCGAGGATGCGCTCCGTGCCCTCCCGGCGCCCCGTGTCCCGCTCCACCGCCAGCCCCAGCGCCAGCACCTTCTCCAGCTCCGGCAGCAACCCCTCCGCCGCCTTCCTCGCCGGGTCATCCAACCGGTGGTACACCGGGGGCTCCGGCATCCGGGCGAAGAGGGCAAGCGCCTGCGCGCGCAGCTGCTCCTGCGCCTCCTGCGCTCGGGGAAGGGACAGTGTCGCCGCACGCTGCTGGGCGGCCTGGAAGAGCTCGTCGGGCTGCAAGGCCGACGCACCTTAGAGGGCCCCCCGCTCGCTGTCAGCGCTCTTCCCCTCCCCTCGCCGGAAACTGGCCACCTCCCCCTCCTCGATGTATGAGGTGGTAGGAGGATGTGAACAATGGGCTTCCTGAAGTTCCTGGTGTGGACGGGTTGCGCGGTGGGGCTCGGTGTCTTCCTGGCGACGGCGGACTTCGATGGCCGATCCCCCCTGGAGTACGCGCAGCGGCAGTGGAAGCGCTACGTCCAGCCGACCCAGGTGGACCGTCAGGTGGAGCGGGTGAAGGACGGGCTGCGCGAGACGATCGACGAGGCCAAGGTCGCCGTCGACCGGACGACGAAACAGGCCAAGGCGGCGCCGCGCGAGCGCATCACCAACGAGGATCGCGCGGCGATCGACAAAATCATCGCCCAGAAGAAGTAGCTTTCCCCACCTTCGCCGGCCGCCCCGCTTCCCCTCCCGAGCCCCCCTCCCTAGCTTCTCCCGAGGTGGCTGGGGCGGAGGCGGGACGATGGTCGGTGGACGGTGGTGGGTGGGGGTCTCGCTGGCGCTGTTGTGTGGCCTGGAAGCACCGGCCTGGGGCGCCCAGCATGAGGGAAATCGGCGGCTGTGGGTGGAGGCGCAACAGCGCAGCGTCCGCAAGGAACGCTCCGCCCTCAGTCAGGTAGCGCAGGCGGCCATGCCCGCGGTGGTGTCCATCACCACACGTCAGGCGAGCACCACCCCGGGCTCCGAGGGTGAGTCGCAGAAGGGCATCGGCTCCGGGCTCATCATCCACGAGGACGGTTACATCCTCACGAGCGCCCACGTCATCGAGGGCGCCGAGGACATCTCCATCTCCGTCTACTCCGAGCGGGGCTACACCGAGGACTTCCCCGCCGAGGTGGTGGGCGAGGACACGCGCACGGACTTCGCGCTGTTGAAAATCAAGGCGTCCCGGAAGCTGCCCGTGCTGAAGCTGTCCTCGGCCTCGCAGGTGGAGGTGGGGGACTACGTCGTGGTGATCGGCAACCCCTTCGGGCTGGCGCACTCGGTGACGGCGGGCGTGGTGAGCGCCAAGGGCCGCACGGACGTGACGCCCAACGGGCGGGACGGCGACTTCGACTACATGCAGGTGGACGCCTCCATCAACCCGGGCAACTCGGGCGGGCCGGTGTTGGACCTGAACGGGGACGTGGTGGCCATCGCCAACGCGGTGAACGTGGCGGGCCAGGGCATCGGCTTCGCCATCCCGGTGGACATCGCCAAGGCGGTGATTCCACACCTGCGCAAGTACGGGAAGGTGCGCCGCGGGTGGATGGGCGTGTCCGTGCAGGACTGCACCCCCACGGTCGTCGAGGCCTACGGGCTGATCCACGCCCGGGGCGTGGTGGTATCCGAGGTGCAGGATGGGAGCCCCGCCGCGCGCGCCGGGCTGCAGGTGGGAGACGTCATCGAGGGCCTGGACACCGGCCGGGTGGAGCGCGCCCACAAGCTGCGCTGGCAGGTGGCGGCCCGGGGGGTGGGCCGGAACGTGGTGCTCCACGTCCGCCGGGGAGAGCGGCCCCTGAAGATGAAGGTGAGGCTCGAGGACATGCCCGGGGAGGTGGAGCAGCTGGCCCCGGCCGTGGCCACTCAGTCCTCCCATGGCCCCGTCGAGGAGCCGGGGACGGGGGGTGGAGGCCCCGAGGGGCAGGCGAACGGGCGTGCCCCTGGTGGAAAAGCTCCCACCCCGTAGCCGGAAAACGGGGGTTGCGCCCGCATCCCCGCCTGCCTCCTTGCGTTCCGCTACGGCCAGCGCTACACGAAGCGCCTTTGCAAGCCTCGCGGGTTCTCCGCATGGAGATGCGGGGCAGCGTTTCGCAACAGGAGCATTTCCATGGCTGATGCACAGAAGACGACCCTGAAGGCCTGGCCGCGCCAGTCCAAGGGCGGTGGCAAGAAGGCGTGCAGCGTCGAGGGCTGCAAGCGCCCCTACCGCGCCAAGAGCTACTGCTTCTTCCACTTCAAGAAGTGGCGGCAGGGTGAGCTGCCCCACTCCCGCTACCGCACCTGCTCCAAGCCGGACTGCCGCGTGAAGGCGCTCAAGGGCGGTCTGTGCGAGAAGCACTACAACGAGACGTACAAGAAGGCCGCCGCGGCCTAGCCGTTCCGGTCCGGGCCTCGCGAGGGCGCTCCCTTCCCGGGAGTGCCCTTGCCCCCGGCCACCGCTCGTCCCAGGTGCTTGAAGGCCGTGAGCCACAGCTCCGCCTCGCGCTGGGTGAGCCTCGCACGCAACAGACTCCGCTCCAGCTCACGCAGGATATGATCCGGCGCCTGCGGGTTGAGGAACTGCGCCTCCAGCATCACCTGGCGCATCCGCTCGCTCAGCGCGTGCACCGTCCCCATCTTCGCGCCCTCCTCCACCGCCGGGGCCGCCTGCTCGGCCGGCTTCCGGCCCTCGCGCGAGCACAGGTAGAGCAGCACCGCCGCCGCCTGCGCCAGGTTCATCGAGGGCTGCACCTCGCTGGTGGGGATGACGAGGATGTCGGTGCAGAACGCCAGCTCCTCGTTAGACAGGCCCCGCTGTTCGCCGCCGAGCACCAGCGCCACCCGCCCCCGCTGGCTGTGATCCGCCAGCCGGGCCATCGCCTCCTCCGGGGTGAGGGCCGTGCGCCCCTCCAACTGGGTGCGAGAAGTGGTGCCAACCGCGTACACGCAGTCCTTGAGGGCCTCGGGGAGGCTCCGGGCCACGGACATGGCGTCCAACACCGCGTCTCCCTTGACCGCGAGCCGCTCGGCCCCTCGGAAGGCGTAGGTGGCGGGGTCGGACAAGATGAGACGCGAGAATCCGAAATTGGCCATCACCCGGGCCACGGACCCGAGGTTCTCGGGTGATCGCGTCTGGTGGAGGATGACGGTCATGTTGTCGGCCGCGAGCATGCCTCCGAGTTTAGCTTTCCGTGTCAGACCCGCATCGGTATATTCCCGGGTGATGCGTCGCTGGGTCGCTGGCCTGCTCCTATCTCTCGTTACCCTGACGGGTTGTGGCGTCGGGGGTGCCCCCGTGCGCGCTTCCATCGGTGCGCGGCAGGCACTCACCAGCCCTCCCGAGATGCTCGAGTTCGAGAGCCCCTCCACCCGCCTGGAGCTGTACCGCGAGGTGGCCCGCCTCTCCGAAGTGGAGTCGGGCCAGTCCGCGCAGGCGCTGGTGCTGTTCCCCATCAGTCAGAGCGGAGAGCTGGTAGCCGCTCCGGGCTTCGAGCCCCGGACGGACCTGCTCCAGTCGCCGGACGCGGGCGCGCCGCTGCAGCTGAGCTTCGATGGACGGGCGGGCGAGCGCTGGCCGGAGGATCGGCGCGAGAGCCTGCAGGGTCTCTCCGAGCGCGAGGCGGCCGAGCTGGTGGCCCGGACGCTGCTCGCCCACTGGAAGATCAATCCCGCGGGCGTCGTGCAGGTGGATCGCGCCTCGGGCGCGCCGTACGCGGCGGCGTACGTGGATGGAATCCTGCGCATCAATCCGGCTTTCCTGTACATGGCGGCGGCCTACGGTCCCGCTTCCCAGGCGGGCGCGGTCCAGTAGAGTCGCGCCTCCTTTCGCGCCCCGCGTCGGGGCCCCGAGGCGCCTCTCGTGAACACCTCCGCACTCCACGCGCAGCTTCCGCACACTCTCCGGCAGACGCACCTGTCCGCCCTGGGCCAGCACTACCAGGGCAAGGTCCGTGACACCTACCGCCAGGGGGACAGGCTCGTCCTCGTCACCTCGGATCGGCTGTCCGCGTTCGACCACGTGCTCACCACCATCCCCTTCAAGGGCGAGGTGCTCAACCGCCTGGCCACGTTCTGGTTCGAGCGTACGAAGCACATCGTCGCCAACCATGTGCTGGACGTGCCGGACGCCAACGTGACGGTGGCTCGCGCCTGTGAGCCCTTCGCCGTGGAGGTGGTGGTCCGTGGATACCTGACGGGCAGCCTGTGGCGCGACTACCAGAAGGGCACTCACACCGCCTACGGCGTGCCCTTCCCGGACTCGATGCGCAAGGACGAGGCCTTCCCCGCTCCCATCATCACCCCGTCCACCAAGGCGCAGTACGGCCAGCACGACGAGCCCATCTCCGAGAAGGAGATTCTGGCGAAGAACCTGGCCAGCGCGCGCGACTGGGCTCGCATCACCGAGGCGGCCCGGGGGCTGTTCCTCGAGGGCCAGAAGTGGGCGCGTACGCGCGGGTTGATCCTGGTGGATACGAAGTACGAGTTCGGCAAGGTGGGCGATGACCTGTACGTCATCGATGAGATCCATACGCCGGACTCGAGCCGCTACTGGGTGGCCGATGAGTACGAGGCTCGCTTCGCCCAGGGCGAGGACCAGCGGATGCTGGACAAGGAGAACATCCGCCAGTGGCTCATCCGCGAGCGGGGCTTCCAGGGCCATGGCACGCCGCCGGCGATTCCGGATGAGGTGCGCGTGTCGCTCGCGGAGAAGTACATCGCGGCCTACGAGCGGATTACCGGCACGACACTGGAACTGAACGTGGGAGATGTGCACGCGCGCATCGAGAAGAACCTGAAGGCGCGCGGGTATCTCTGAGCGACGACGAGTAACGGTGAGCGACGACCCTCACCCTAGCCCTCTCCCAGAGGGAGAGGGGAGCGGGGCACGGCCTCCGGTAAGGGGCCACGGTCCACGCCCTCTCTCCGTTTTGGCGGGGGAGGGCGTCTTCCTTTGCGGGCTCCCTCCGGGAAAGATCTTCCCGCGGGCTCGTGCGTTGATGCGCGGGTCCTCTTCCGGAGCCTCGCGTGAACCGCTCGCCGACCGTCCCCCGGCCCGAGGGCCCTCTCAGCGCGTTCTCGCGCTTCCTCGGTCATTTCCGCTGGGCCTTCATGCCGCTCGGCCTGCTGGCGCTCATCGCCGTGGGCGTCCATGCCGCCGCGGACACGCTCGATGATCGGCTCCTCGCCGTGGTCGACCTGGCCGATGCCGCGTTCGACCGCGTCGTGGGCCGCTACTCCCTCACCGAGTCTCTCGTGGAGCTGCTCTCCCTGGAGCGACGCACCACCCTGGCTCGGGCCCTCGCCCTGTCCTGGGAGCTGATGGCGGACGTGGTGCTCGCGTTGCCCGCGCTCGGCTACCGCGAGGAGTCGGCTCCCCAGGTCCCTTCCTGGCGCATGCTCCACGTCGCTCCGCGCCACGGCTGGCGCGCGATGCTGGCCCGGTGCCTGCGCAAGCCCACCTCGATGCGGTGGATCCGCCCGCTCGCCACCGCGCTCGTGGCCGTGGCTGGAGCCTGCACCGTGGCACGGCTCGTCCAGGGCACGGTGTACCTCTCCTGGCGCGAGCTGCTCGGTGAGGGCGTGGCGGATGGGGCGGCTCGGGGCCTCGCGCTCGCGGCCCTGGTGGGGCTGCTGTGGCGGCTCGGCTCGCGCGCGGTGCTGCGCAACCTCCAGCACGCCGATGAGGCTTCCGAGGCCCATGCGCGTGGCTTCGCCCGGGCCCTCGCGTACGGGCTGCCCGGCTCCGCGCTGGTGGCTCCCCTCGCGCTCGCCGCCGCGCTCGATGCCTCGCCCCTGCTGTCCTTCGTTCGCTGAGGAGGAGGCCCCATGTTCTCGCGCAATGCCCGAGGGCTGCTCGACTTCTCCCTGGCCCTCCTGTGCCTCTGGACCGCCTGGCACCACACGCCCGCCGGAGCCCTGGTGCGACGGGCCTCGGCCTGGGCCTTCGGGGGCCGCAGCACCGCCCGCCCGTTGCTGGCCTACTACGACGGCGTCAGTGGCACCGGCGTGTCCGTGCCCTCGCTCGCACCCGGTACGCCGCCCCTCCGGCCCTTCACCGACGCGGAGGCGCTCGCGTATGGCACCCACCTGGCGCTGAAGGGCCTCTCTCCCGCGGCCCGGGCTCCCGCGTTCGCACTCGCCGAGGAGCTGGGCGTCCCCCCCGCCTCCCTGCTGGACGAGGCCCGAGGTGCCGCCTCCGCCCGCCGGCTCCACGAGGCCCTCGCCGCGTCGTTTCCCCAGGACGAGTCCCGCCTCACCGCCGTCTTCGCCGGCCGCGTCCCGGCCCGCTATGCCCTCGAGCGCGTGGCGGCCGAGGGCGGTACCCCGAGTCTGGAGCGCCTCTCCCGGCAGCTGCCCCCCGGCTTCGAGGACGCCACCGTGGCCGCCGCCCAGGCGCTCGCGCTGGCCACGGCTTTTGGTCTCGCGTGGCCCGTGCCCGAGCAGACGCCGGTGTCGAGTCCCTTCGGCTACCGCCTCCACCCCGTGCTGGGCGTGCGCAAGCTGCACACGGGCGTGGATCTCTCCCTGCGCGAGGGCTCCGAGGTACACGTGGTGGCGGATGGCGTCGTACGTCGCGCGAGCGAGGACGCCGTGAATGGGAAGGTGCTCATCATCGACCACGGCCGCGGTGTGACGACGGCCTACTGCCACAACTCGGAGCTGCTGGTGCGGCGGGGGCAGCGCGTGGCGCGCGGTGAGCTCATCTCCCGCTCGGGCAACACCGGCCGCTCCACCGGGCCCCACCTGCACTACCAGCTCGAGCTGGCCGCGCAGCCAGTGGATCCGCTTCGCTTCCGCCCCAGGCGCAACGCCGTGGCGGACGAGACGGTGCGCTGAATGCCCACGCCGCCCGTGTGACGTGTGTGGTACAGCGGGCCGCATGTCCTCGCCCGTCACCGTGAAGGTGCGCCGCGTGCGCACCCACTCCGAGCCGCTGCCCCTGCCTCGCTACGAGACCGCCCTCGCCGCGGGCATGGATTTGCGCGCGGACATCGACGGGGAGCTCACCCTCGGGCCGCTGGAGCGCGCGGCGGTTCCCACCGGGCTCGCGCTCGCGCTACCGCCCGGCTACGAGGCCCAGGTGCGGCCCCGCTCGGGGCTGGCGCTCAAGCACGGCCTCACCGTGTTGAACCCACCGGGTACCGTCGACGCGGACTACCGGGGAGAGGTCCACGTCCTGCTCGTCAACCTCTCCAACGAGCCCTTCATCCTGCGCCGGGGCGAGCGCATCGCCCAGATGGTCGTGGCGCCCGTGACACAGGCGGTCCTCGAGGAGGTGGCCGTGCTGGAGGCCACCGAGCGAGGGGAGGGCGGTTTCGGCTCGACGGGGCGTTGAACCCCGCGTTCCTTGCCCACTGTCAGCGCGACGGGTTAAGAGGACTGCGGGTGCCTTCTGGAGGGCCCCGTTACGTCCCCCCACCTCCGGGAGTCCGACCGTTTTGCTCTGCTACCGCTGCGGCAGCCCTGTCCCCGATAACAGCGAATCCTGCGCCACCTGCGGGCTGAAGCTCGCGGGAGCGGCGCCGGGCGGCGTGGTCCCTCGCCGCCGTCCCGGGAGCGTGGAGGCGCCCTACAAGCCCGGTGACGTCTTCGCCAGGCGCTACGCCATCCGCGAGGTGCTCGGCCCGGGCCCGGTGGGGCACGTCTTCCGCGCGCTCGACCAGGAGATGGACGTCGAGGTCGCGCTCAAGGTCATCAACCCCCGCCTGGTGCAGATGCCCGAGGAGCGCACCCAGTTCTCGCTGGCGCTGCGCGCGGGCAAGAAGCTCACCCACCCCCACCACGTGCGCGTCTACGAGGAGGGCGAGGAGCGCAACCGGCCCTTCTTCACCACGCAGCTGCTGGAGGGCATGACGCTGCGGCGGATGATCGAGCAGCGCACGGCGCAGGGACAGCGCTTCACCCCCAAGGAGGTGGAGCCGCTCCTCGCGCAGCTCGCCGAGGCCCTGGACAGCGCCCACAAGTACGGGCCGCACTCGGACCTCAAGCCCGAGAACATCATCGTCCTGCCGGACATGCTGAAGGTGACGGACTACGGGCTGGCGCTGGGCATTCCCCGCCTGCCCTTCATCCAGGCCCAGAAGGGCTGGCGGACGGGGTGCTACGTCGCTCCCGAGTACGCCGAGGGCGGCGAGCTCGACACGCGGATGGACCTCTACTCGCTGGCCGTCATCGTCGGCGAGCTGCTCACCGGCCAGACGCCCGAGGAGGGGCAGGTGCCGGAGCTGCTGGCCTACGAGTCCGAGCTGCCTCCTGGCGTGGAGGCCCTCTACCGGCGCGCCACCAACACCAACCTGCTCGCGCGGCCGAAGACGGCGAGTGAGTTCCTCGCGGAGTACTCCGCGGCCCTGTCGCGTCCGAGGCCGGCGTCGGCGAAGCCCGCGGGGGTGGCGCAGACTCCGGTGCCTCCCCGCCCGCGCCCGAAGCAGGTGCCCTTCAGCCTCACGGCCGAGCTGGCGACGGCGTCCAACCTGGGCTCGAACATGCCGCCCCCGCCCGTTCCCACGACGGAGCTGCCGTCGCTGGCGGCCCCGACGATCCAGGTGCCCGTGGTGGACGGTGGCAGCCCCACGCGGGAGGCGCCCCGGGCGACCACGCTGGAGGCTCCTCGGGAAACCCTGGAGGCTCCCATCTCGAACGCCCCCACGCTCGACATGCCCGTGTCGGGTGGGCCCACCGAGCCCCTGTCCGCCGCGAGCATCGCGCAGCGGGTCGCCGCGAAGGCCAGGGAAGAGGAGCCGCCTCCCCCGGACGCCACGCAGCCGCTGGACGCGGAGACGCTCGCGAGGATCATGGGCACCCCCAACAAGCCCGCGTCCGCGCCGAGTCCGGCTCCCAAGCCGCGTCCGGCTCCGGCCCCGCGTGCCGAGCCCCGGCCCGCTCCGCAGGCCTCCGCCGCACGGACGGCTCCCCGGGCCGCGCCCGTTCCCGCGACGGCGCCCCGCTCCCGTCTTCCGGTGGGGCTGGTGCTGCTGACGATCGCGGGGCTCGGTGTGGGACTGGCGGTGGGGTACGGGTTGCTGTGGAAGCATCGTCAGTCCTCCGAGACCGTGGTGCAGGGGAGTGGTGCTGGCCCGGACGGAGCGGAGCCGTCGGGGGTCGTGGTGCCCGCGGGGGATTGTCCGCAGGGCATGCGCCTGGTGAGTGGTGGGGCCTTCAAGATGGGCACCGACAAGCCGACGGTGGGCCTCGATGAGCTCCCGCTCGCCTCCATGCAGGTGGCCTCCTTCTGCATCGACGAGTTCGAGTTCCCCAACAAGGCGGGCGAGTCGCCCCGGGTGAACGTGACGTGGGAGGAGGCGAAGGTCGGGTGCGAGACGCTCGGCAAGCGCCTGTGCACCGAGCCCGAGTGGGAGAAGGCCTGCAAGGGCCCTGGCAACGCTCGCTTCCCCTACGGCTCCGCGTTCGACGCGGAGAAGTGCAACACGGCCGATGCCCAGGGGAAGTACCGGGAGTTGACCGCCTCGGGGCGCTTCGGGGGATGTCGCTCGGGCTACGGCATCGCGGACCTCTCCGGCAACGTGGCCGAGTGGACCGATTCGCGCTACGGCGATACCCGGGATCGCACGCAGAAGGGTGGCTCCTTCGAGCGGCCCGAGTACGCGGCGCGCTGCGCGGCCCGGAAGAACGGTGACCCGGGCTCGCGTTCCCATTCGGTGGGCTTCCGTTGCTGCGCGGGGGTGTCTCGATGAGACGGTACGGATGGCTGTGCCTGCTCTGGGTCGTGCTGCCGCTGGTGGCCACCGCGCAGCAGGCCCGTCCCCGGGTGGTGGCGGTGAAGTCCGCCGCGCTCGCGCCCTACGCGGCGGTGGTGGCGGGGTTCGGCGCAGAAGTTCACGCCGAGGTGGTGGAGGTGACGCTGGAGGAGAGCAAGCAGGCCGCGGAGCGCGCCTTCCAGCGCATCGCCGCGCAGAAGCCGGCGCTGGTGCTGGCGCTCGGGCCGCTCGCGGCCAACACCGCTCGCCGCGCACTGGGCCCGGACGTGCCCGTGCTCTTCGCCATGGTGCCCTACTACGAGAAGTACGGCCTGGAGGGCCCCAACATCACCGGCATCGCCCTCACCAGCGACTTCCGCCCCGAGCTGGCCGCCCTCAAGTCCCTGTCCCCCTCGGTCAAGCGGGTGGGCATCCTGCATGACCCCCGCTTCTCCGCCGGGCTGGTGGAGGCGGCGCAGTCGGCCGCGGGCACGCTGGGCCTCTCCATCGTGCCGCTCGAGGCGGACGGGCAGGCCAAGGCGGAGAAGGTCCTCGCTGGCTCCAAGGACAAGGTGGATGCGCTGCTGATGGTGGCCGACAAGACGGTGGGCAACGCCGCCGTCGTCCAGCAGCTCATCGCCTTCGCCAGTGCCCAACGCCTGCCGCTGGTGGGTCTCACCCCCAGCCAGGTGCGGGAGGGCGCCACGCTGGCGCTCGCTCCCAGCCCCACCGCCATCGGGCAGCAGGCGGGACGGCTGGCCAATCGCATCATCCACGAAAAGGTCGATCCCGGTGCGCTGGCGGTCTCGCAGCCCGAGGGCTTGGACCTGGCCGTCAACCTCTCCGCCGCCGGCAAGCTGGGAGGCTCCAAGGACGTAGTGCTGGAGCTGCTCCGGTTCGCGGCCAGGCGGGACTTCCCCGTGAGGGTCTTCGAGTGATTCCCCGTTACAGCCGCAAGGAGATGTCTTCCCTCTGGTCCGACGTGGCTCGTATGCGCCGCTGGCGCGACGTGGAGCTGGCCGCCCTGGAGGGCATGGTGGAGCACGGCATCGCGCCGCGCGAGGCACTCCAGGACTGCCTCTCCCGCGCCGGTGACTTCACCGAGGCGGATGTCGCTCGCATCGAGGAGATCGAGCGCACCACCAAGCACGACGTCATCGCGTTCCTCACCTTCATGGAGGAGCGCATCGGGCCGAGCGCGCGCTGGCTTCACCTGGGAATGACGTCCTCGGATGTGCTGGACACCTCGCTGGGGATGACGCTGCGCGACGCGGCGGACCTCATCCTCCAGGGCGTGGGACGCGCCATGGCCGCGGTGGAGAAGCGCGCCTTCGAGCACAAGCGCACGGTGATGATGGGCCGCAGCCACGGCATCCACGCCGAGCCCATCACCTTCGGTCACAAGCTGGCCATCTGGTACGACGAGCTGCGCCGCGCCGAGGCCCGTCTGCTGCGTGCCCGCGAGGTCATCGCCGTGGGGAAGATCTCCGGCGCCGTGGGCACGTTCGCGCACCTGCCTCCGACGGTGGAGGTGCATGCGTGCAAGAAGCTGGGCCTGTCTCCCGCGCCTGCCTCCAGTCAGATCGTCCAGCGCGACAGGCACGCCGAGTTCTTCTCCTCGCTGGCGCTGCTGGGCGCGAGCATCGAGAAGTTCGCGGTGGAGATCCGCCACCTGCAGCGCACCGAGGTGCGCGAGGCCGAGGAGCACTTTACCCCGGGCCAGAAGGGCTCGAGCGCGATGCCGCACAAGCGCAACCCCATCCTCTCGGAGAACCTGTCGGGATTGGCTCGGCTGCTGCGCGGCTACGCGGTGAGCGCGCTGGATGACGTGGCGCTGTGGCACGAGCGGGACATCTCGCACTCGTCGGTGGAGCGGGTGATCGGCCCGGACGCGACCATTGTCGCGGACTTCATGCTGCACCGCTTCGCGGGGCTGATGGAGAACCTGCGTGTCTACCCGGAGCAGATGCAGAAGAACCTGGAGCTGCTCGGCGGCGTGGTGAACTCGCAGCGCATCCTGCTGGAGCTGGCGCGCAAGGGGATGGATCGCCAGGCGGCGTACGTCATCGTCCAGCGCAACGCCATGCGCATGTACGAGCAGGGCGTGTCCTTCCGCAAGGCGCTGCTGGAGGATCAGGATCTGCTCAAGGTGATGACGCCGGCGGAGATCGAGGACTGTTTCTCGGCCGGCTACCACATCAAGCACGTGGACGACATCTTCCAGAGGGTCTTCGGGCGGAGCGAGTAGTCACGGAGGTGGTGGGAACCCGAGTCCACCCCAGACCCTCACCCCGTCCCTCTCCCAGAGGGAGAGGGTCCAACCAGCTTCCTCACCGTGGATGTCCCCTCTCCCTCTGGGAGAGGGAAAGGGTGAGGGTATCCGTCACGGTTTTCAAATCCCTGGGGCACCAGGTACAGGTTGAACCCGAGTCCACCCCTATACCCTCACCCCGACCCTCTCCCAGAGGGAGAGGGAGGGAGGGAGGGAGGGAGGGTAGGACCTCAGGCCTTGGCGCCGGGCTGGGTGGCCTCGGGGGACTGAGCGGCGGCCGGGGCGGCCTCGGCGGGAGCGGGGGTGCCCTGCTGAGCGGCGGCGCGCTCGGCCATGGCCTCCTTGCGCGACAGACGGATCTTCCCCGTCTTGTCGATGCTCACCACCTTCACCAGCACCTCATCGCCCTCCTTCAGCACGTCCGACACGCTCTTCACGCGCTTGTCGGACAGCTCGGAGATGTGGATGAGGCCGTCGGTGCCGGGGAACAGCTCCACGAAGGCGCCGAACTCGGCGATCTTCCGCACCGTGCCCGTGTAGATCTTCCCGATCTCCGCCTCGCGGGTGAGCGCCTGGACCATGGCGATGGCGGCCTTCACCGACTCCACGTTGGCGCTGGCGATGTCCACCCGGCCCGAGTCGTCGATGTTGATGACCGCACCCGTGCGGGCGATGATGTCCTTGATCACCTTGCCGCCCGGCCCGATGACGTTCTTGATGAACTCGGGGCGGATCTGGATGGTGGTGATGCGCGGCGCGTAGGAGCTGATCTCCTTGCGCGGCTCGGCCATCGTCTTGAGCATCTCACCCAGGATGTGCAGACGGCCCTGACGCGCCTGCTCCAGCGCGCGGCTCATGATCTCCGTGGTCAGACCGGTGATCTTGATGTCCATCTGGATGGAGGTGATGCCCTTCGAGGTGCCGCACACCTTGAAGTCCATGTCGCCCAGGTGGTCCTCGTCGCCGAGGATGTCCGAGAGGATGGCGACCTGGTCACCCTCCTTCACCAGACCCATGGCGATGCCGGCCACCGGCGCCTTGATGGGGACGCCCGCGTCCATCAGCGACAGCGTGCCACCGCACACCGAGGCCATGGAGGACGAGCCGTTGGACTCGAGGATGTCCGAGACGAGCCGCACCGTGTACGGGAACTTCTCGCTGGCGGGCAGCATGTTGCGCAGCGCGCGCTCGGCCAGGGCGCCGTGACCGACCTCACGACGGCCGGGGCCGCGCAGGGGCTTGGTCTCGTTCACGCTGAACGGGGGGAAGTTGTAGTGCAGCATGAACCGCTTGAAGGACATGCCGCCGAGCAGCTCCAGGCGCTGCTCGTCCTCGGAGGTACCCAGCGTCGTCACCACCAGCGCCTGCGTCTCGCCGCGGGTGAAGATGGCGCTGCCGTGGGTGCGCGGGAGCACGCCCACCTCACAGGTGATGTTGCGCACCTCGGCGTGACCACGGGCGCCGATGCGGCCACCGTTCACCGTCAGCGTGCGCATGTGCTCGTACTTCAGGTCCTCCACCACCTGCTTGGCGTGCTTCTCCACCTGGGAGGTGTAGCCCTCGCCCAGCTGCTCCTTGAGCTTCGCCAGGGCCTCCTTCTTGGCCTTGGAGAGCGCCTCGTAGCGCGCCGCCTTCTCCTTGATGGTGTAGCCATGGACGATGCCGTCCCAGGCCAGCGCGCGCACCTTGGCCTTCAGGTCCTCGGCCACCGCGGGGATGCGGTCGTAGTTGCGCACCGTCTTGTTCAGCGCGCGCCGCAGCTCGTCCTGCAGGTCCAGCGCGGGCAGGGCCGCCTGCTTGCCGAACTCGAGCGCGGCCACCATGTCCGCCTCGCTCACCTCCTCGGCACCACCCTCCACCATGACGATCGCCTCGCGGCTCACGGCCATGACGAGGTCGATGTCGGACAGCTCGCGCTGCTTGAGCGTGGGGTTGGCGATGAGCTTGCCGTCCACGCGGCCCACGCGGATGCCCGCGATGGGGCCGTTGAAGGGGATGTCCGACACCCACAGCGCCGCCGAGGCGCCGGTGATGCCATGGATGTCACCCTCGTGCTCCGGGTCCGCGGAGATGACGCTCGCGATGACCTGGGTCTCGTAGGCGTACCCATCCGGGAAGAGCGGACGGCAGGAGCGGTCCACGATGCGGCTGGCCAGCGTCTCCTTCTCCGTCAGGCGCCCCTCGCGCTTGAAATAGCTGCCGGGGATGCGGCCGGCCGAGTACAGCTTCTCCTGGTACTCCACCGTGAGCGGGAGGAAGTCCACGTCCTTCTTCTCGCGCGCGCTCACCGCGGTGACGAGCAGCATGGTGTCGCCGTAGCGAACCACCACCGAGCCGTCCGCCTGCTTGGCCATGTGGCCGGTCTCGATGCTCAGCTCGGTGTCGCCAATCTTGACGCTCTTCTTCAAGTGCATATCCGTCTCGCCTTGTAACTGCCTGATGGCCACGCGACGCGTGCCCTGCCTTTTCCAAAAGGTGAGGGCCCACGCGCCTCATTGCGAGGCCTGTGGGGTGATGCGGTCGCCGGGCCTGGAACAGGCAAAGACGGGCAACCGCGGTGTGACTGCGGAGGGGCGCCTCGGAAGCGCCGGCAGGGATGAGTCGGAGCTTTGATCCCTGATCGCACGGGCCGACCTGGCTGCCTGGGTCGGCCCGTCCGAACGGAAACCAAAACCTCCGTCCACATCACGCCCTTGCTCCCTCCCTCGCCCCGCTCCTTCTTCTCGAATCAAAGGTGCTGCGACTGCGTGCTTCGACTGCCTGGAACGACTCGGGGCGCTGACTTCTGCGCCAGCGCCCCGATTGACAGCGGGCCTACTTGCGGATGCCGAGGCCCTCGATGAGCTTCTTGTAGCGGTTGGCGTCCTTGCTCTTCAGGTAGTCGAGCAGACGACGACGCTGACCCACCAGCTTGAGCAGACCGCGACGGGAGTGGTGGTCCTTCTTGTGCGTCTTGAAGTGCTCCGTGAGCATGGTGATGCGCTCGGAGAGCAGCGCCACCTGGACCTCGGGGGAACCCGTGTCCGTCTCATGGGTGCGGTACTTCGAGACGACCTCTGCCTTGCGGTCCTGATGCAATGCCGACATGTGCTTCCTGACTCTCTGCCCGCTCCGGGGGGTGGGTACTGCGGTCGCCGCGGTCCGCGGAGGGGTACAGACCGGGCTTCCTCCTACTAACGAATCGAGGGCTTATAAGCATCGCCCGTGCGGGCGGTCAACCTCTAGCGTCTGGCTGGCCGCCTGGGGGGGACGGGAGAGGCCGAAAGGACACAGACACAGAGGCCGGAATCAGACGAGCACCCGCAGGTAGCGCAGCCGGCCGCGGACCACCTCGGCCACGGCGAGCAGCTTCCCCGAGGGGTCCACCACGCGCACCCGGCCGGGATGGGCGGGGGCCTCCACCGGCACCCCGTGGGACACGCGCGCCGCGTCCGCCTCGCTCACCCGCACCGCCGGCAGGTCCACCAGGGCCTCGGACACGGGCAGCAAGCGCTTCGCCAGGGCCTCGGGCTCCTTCGCCAGGGCGGGCAGCTCCGCCAGCGGCAGCGACTGGGCCAGGGCGAAGGGGCCGCTCATGGTGCGCCGCAGCGCCTCCAGGTGGGCCCCGCAGCCCAGCGCCCGGCCGATGTCATAGGCG
This sequence comes from Archangium violaceum, assembly GCF_016887565.1. Taxonomy (NCBI): domain Bacteria; kingdom Pseudomonadati; phylum Myxococcota; class Myxococcia; order Myxococcales; family Archangiaceae; genus Archangium; species Archangium violaceum. The sequence goes on along the minus strand of NZ_CP069396.1, from coordinate 3,289,928 downwards.
AGCGTGCGCACGAAGAAGCCCTTGGAGCAGCGCACGGACAGGCGCAGCTGCGTGGCGTTGAAGTCGCGCAGCACCAGCTCGTACACCGTCACCTGGCGGCTGGCGCGCTCCACCTCCTCGCCAGCGCGAGCGAGCTCGTACAGCCGCTTCCCGCCCACCTTCACCGCCGAGTACATGGGCGGCACCTGCTCGAAGGTGCCACGGAAGCGCCCCAGCACCTCCTCCAGCAGCGCGGAGGTGAGCGTGGGCACCGGGGCCTCGGCCACCACCTTGCCCTCGGCATCCTGGGTGTCCGTCTCGGCTCCCAGGCGCACCACCGCGTCATAGGCCTTGTCGCCCTCGGTGATGAAGCCGGCCACCTTCGTCGCCTCGCCCAGGCACAGGGGCAATACCCCCGTGGCCATCGGATCGAGCGTCCCGGTGTGGCCCACCTTCTTCACCTTGAGCAGAAACCGGACCTGCCGCACCACGTCGAACGAGGTGGGCCCGGTGGGTTTGTCGATGACCAGAACGCCGTCCATGCAGACTACCAGCCTTCCTTCTCCTTCACCTCGCGCAGCAGCCGCTCGATGCGGTCACCCCGCTCTACCGACTCGTCGAAGGTGAAGAAGACCTCCGGCGACACGCGCAGATTCACCGCCTCGGTGATTTCCCGGCGGATGTAACCCTTGGCCGCCTCGAGACCTTTCTGCGTCTCCTTGCGCTCCTCCTCGGTGCCCATCATCGAGTAGAAGACGCGCGCCACCTTCAGGTCCGGCGACACCTTCACGCCGGTGACGGTGATGAAGCCGATGCGAGGATCCTTCAGCTCGCCCCGGGTCAGCATCCTCCCGAGGGCCGCCTGGATCTCCTGCCCCACACGCTCCGGCCGATTGCTGGTACTCATTTCTTCTCCCAATCCCTCGGGTTGCGCAGACTCCGGGCACGAGCCCGGGCCTCGTCCAGCGAGACAGCGCCCGAGCGTTCCGTCCCCTTGCCCGCCCGCTCACCTTCCCGCCCCTCGTGCCGGCGATCCCAGTCACCCATCCCCTCGGCCTCGGCCATGGAGCGATCGCTCCGGCCCATGCCCGCGATGAGATCCTCCAGGTCCGCTTCCGGCCCGGCCTCCTCGTCGTCCTCACCCTCCTCCGCGGCCTCGTCCTCCTCTTCGTCCTCGTCCCGCTCAGCGGCCCGGGGCCGCCCGGGGAGAGTGTAGAGCGTGTCCCCGAAGGCCATGATCTCCGTCTGACGGGAGATGAGCGGGGCCACGTACATCTCCTCCACGAAGTGGATGATCTTCTCCATCTGCTCGTCGACGTGGCGGCGGTCGTTGCCCACCACCGCCAGCGCGAGCGAGGCCTTCTGCCAGAGATCCTGGTCATCGACCTCGGCCACGGCCACGTTGAACCGGGCCTTCACGCGGTCCGTTATCCGGCGGAGAACCTGCCGCTTGGCCTTGAGGGAGCCGCTCTCCGGAATCTGCAGGGTCAGACGCGCGACACAAACGAACATGGCACCCAACCCCTCTCCCGGTGACCGCGCCAGGAACGGCGGGCCACCGGGTGCGTTCCGGTGAGTGGAGAACGACGGCCGGAGGGACTAGCTCAGGCTCGGCCGCGTCTCCTCGATCTCATAGGCCTCGATGATGTCGCCCGGCTTGAGATCATTGTAGTTCTCGATGCCGATACCGCACTCGAAGCCCTGGGCGACTTCCTTCACGTCGTCCTTGAAGCGTCGGAGCGAGGCCATGCGGCCGGAGAACAGCTGCTTGCTGTCGCGCATCAGCCGGACGAAGGCGCCACGCTTCATCACACCATCGAGCACCGCCGCACCGGCGATGGTGCCCAGCTTCGGCACGTTGAAGGTGTTGCGCACCTCGGCGCGACCCAGCTTGCGCTCGGTGCGGATGGGCTCCAGGAGGTCTTCCATGGCCTTGCGCACGCCGTCGATGAGCTCGTAGATGATGCTATACGTCTGAAGCGTCACCTCTTGAGCCTTCGCGGCGGCCTCGGTCCCCGACTCCGGCTTGACGTTGAAGCCCAACACCAGACCCTTGGAAGCGGCCGCGCGCATCACGTCGCCTTCGGTCATGGCGCCCACGCCCGAGTGGATGATCTCCACGCGGACCTTGTGGGTGGAGAGCTTCTTGACGGCCTCGCTGACGGCCTCGGCCGAGCCCTGCACGTCCGCCTTGATGACGAGCCGCAGCTCCTTGGGACCACCACCCGCCTTGGTCTTGGCGAACAGCTGCTCGAGCGTCTCGCGGGTGTCGGCCTTGCCGAGCTCCGCCTCGCGACCCTTCATGGCGCGGTGGGTGGCGATCTCCTTGGCCGCCTTCTCGTCGGCCACCGCGTTGAGGGCGTCACCCGCCGTGGGCACACCGGACAGACCGATGACCTCTGCGGAGTAGCCCGGGAGCACTTCCTTCACGGCCTCGCCACGGCTGTTGTTCATGGCGCGCACGCGGCCGAAGTGGGTGCCGGTGACGACGGCGTCGCCCACCTTGAGCGTGCCCTCCTGCACCAGCACGGTGGCCACGGGACCGCGGCCCTTCTCCAGCTTGGCCTCGATGATGGCGCCCACCGCCGGACGGCTCGGGTTGGACGTGAGCTCGAGCACCTCGGCCTGCAGCGCCAGGTTCTCCAGCAGCAGGTCGATGCCCATCTTCTGCTTGGCGGACACGGGCACCATGATGGTCTCACCGCCCCACTCCTCGGGGGTGAGCTCGTAGTTGGCCAGGTCCTTCTTCACGCGGTCCGGGTTGGCGCCGGGCACGTCCATCTTGTTGATGGCGACGACGATGGGCACCTCGGCGGCCTTGGCCTGCTTGATGGACTCCACCGTCTGCGGCATCACGCCGTCGTCGGCGGCCACCACCAGCACCACGATGTCCGTCACGTTGGCGCCGCGGGCGCGCATGGACGTGAAGGCCTCGTGGCCCGGAGTGTCCAGGAAGGTGATGTCACCGCGCGACGTCTTCACCGAGTAGGCGCCGATGTGCTGGGTGATGCCACCCGCCTCGCCGGACGCCACGTTGGCGGCGCGGATGGCGTCGAGCAGGCTCGTCTTGCCGTGGTCGACGTGGCCCATGACGGTGATGACCGGCGGACGCGGACGCTCGTCCTCGGGACGCGCCTCCACCTCGGGCAGGAAGTCCTCGACCTCGAAGCCGGCCTTCTCCACGCGCCAGCCGTAGTCGGTGGCGAGCAGCTCCGTGGTCTCCGAGTCGATGACCTGGTTGGCCGTGGCCATCTTGCCCAGGCCCATCAGCTTCTTGATGAGCTCGGCGGTGCGCACACCCATGCGCTGGCCCAGGTCGGACACCGAGATGCCCTCCTGGATCTTGATGACCTTCTTCTCCTCGGCCATCTGGGTGATTTGAGTCTTGGCGCCCTTCTTGGTGGGCTTCTTCTTCTTGCCGCGCACCGGGATGGTGACGCGACCCCACACCAGGTCGGAGATCTCCTGCTTGGAAGGACCGCCCTCGGCGGCCGAAGTCCCGCGCTTGCCGCGCCCGGCCTTCTCCTTCTCCTTGTTCTTGGAGACGTCGACGAGCTCACGGCCGCGGCCCAGGTGATCCGGGACGACCTTGTACTCGCGCTTCTCGCCGATGGCGCTCTTGCCCGGCGCCATGGGGTACTGACGGCCCTGGCCCGCGGTGGGCGTCACCCGGCGAACCTGGATGAGCGGACGCGAGATGACGACGGCCTGGGTGGCCGTGGGGCGCATCGAGCGGCCATCCTGCGCCACCGGCTGGTGGGGCACGCCACCCACCATGGTGACCGGCTGGCCGGGCTGGCCGGGCTGGCCCGAGGTGGGCGAGGCGCTGGCCTGCGCACCGGAGCTCATCCCCGAGGGACGCACCGGACCCGTGGAGGACGGACCCCCACGCTGATACTGGCTGGGACCACCGGGACGGCCACCCTGACCACCGGGGCCACTGCGCTGATACTGGCCGGGGCCACCGGGACGACCACCCTGGCCGGGGCCACCGGGACGACCACCCTGGCCGGGGCCACCGGGACGACCACCCTGGCCGGGGCCACCGGGACGACCACCCTGGCCGGGACCGCCGGGACGACCGGAGGCGCCCATGCCGGGCGCACCCGAGGACGGTGCACGCGAGGCACCGGAAGACGGACCAGCCGAAGGCGTCCGGACAGTGGGGGGGACCGCCGAAGGCGGGCGGGTAGACAAGCTGGGCGTCTCCTTGGAAATGTTGGACGGCGGCTGCGCGGCGGCGGCCGGGGCCTCGGGGGCCTTCGGCTGCTCGACAGCCCGCGGCGCCTCGACGGCGGCGGCGGGAGGCTGCGCGGCGGGGCGGGACGGCTGCTCCGCAGCGGCAGGGGGCTGAGCCGCGGCGGCCGGGGTCTCCGGAGCAGCGGCGGGGGCGGGCTGAGCAGCGGCCCGCGGTTCCTCGGCGGCCACGGGCTGAGCCGGGGCGGACGGTGGCTCGGCGGCCGGCTGAGCGGCGGCGGGAGCAGGGGGGCGCGTCTCCTCGACGGCCGGCTGAGCGGCGGGCGGCTGAGCGGCGGCGCGCAGCTCCTCCGCGGCCGGCTGAGCGGCGGCGCGCGGTTCCTCGACGGCACGCTGCTCCTCGGCGGTGGGCGCCTCATCGCCAGCCGACATATCGGCGGACGAAGGAGCGCTCGTCGGGGCCTTGCGGCGCACCACGAAGCCCTTGGCTGTCACCGGCGGGGCGGCCTGCTTCGGCTTGCGCTTGTCCAGGATCTTCTGGACAGCGGCTGTGGCCTGGTCGTCCTCGAGCGAGGACGAGTGGCTCTTGACGTCGTAGCCGAGCCCAACAAGCTCGGTCACGACCTCTTTGTTGTCGAGCTCGACCCCGTGGTCCTTGAGCTCCTTGGCAATTTCGTGAACGCGCTTCTTCGACATACCTTGCTTGGCCTTTTGCTCCGCCGGCTACCGGGCGCAGCACCCTAATCCAAAAATGTGTGCGAGTGGTGCTAACACCCACTCCCCCCCGGCCGCTCCTTACTACCGCACCGGGCCCGACTCCAACGCTTGTCCGAGCACCGACGGATCGACCGGACCCGCCCTCCCCCGGAAGGCCCTGCCAAAGGCCTTCCGCTTCACCGCCGCCGCCAGGCACCCGACACCACAAAGGTAGGCCCCCCGCCCGGGGAGCCGCCTCCGTCTGTCCACCACCACGCCGCCCTCGGGGCCCACCACCAACCGGGTGAGCTCCTCCTGGACCCGCCTCGCGCCGCAACCGATGCAGCATCGCACCGGTCCGGCGTTCGCCGGGAGTTCTTCTTTTCTTCTACTACCGGAACGAGCCTTCAGGCGCATCCCCCCTGGCGTCCAAGCGAGCTAAAGGCCTCGACAATCATGCACCCGCCGGCTGGGCCGCCGGGGAGGAAGAGGCGCCACGTTCCGCGTTGAGCTCCGCCCGGAGCTTGGCCTCCTCCACCAGATAGTTCTCCGCCGCGCTCTTGAGCTGGCGGGCCTTCTTGATGCCCACCCCTGGCACGTCGCCCAGCTTGGCCAGGTCCTTCTCGTTGGCGAGGTCCTCGACCGTCTTGTAACCGGCCAGGGACAGCTGTTCGATGGTCTTTTCCCCCATGCCCCTGACGCGCGCCAGACGCTCCGTCTGACTGAGCTCGTCCGGATGGCGGCGAGCCTCGGCCTGCCGGGCCTGCTCGCGCTCCCGCTCCATCCTGGACAGCTCCGCGTCGTCCACCGACATCTGCTTACGTGCCTCTTCCTGCATGGCGGGAATGCGCGCCGGGTCCACCCCCGGAATCTGCGACAACATCTCCGGATTGGCCTCGGCGATGTCCTTGGCCCGACGGAAGCCGTGCGCGTAGAGCGTCTCGACCAGCATCTCGTTGACACCCGGAAGGGCGCCCAGCGAACGGTTGGCGAACTCGCGCATCTCGCGCACCCGGCTCTCGCTGTTGATGTCCAGCTTCCAACCCGTCAGCTGGGCCGCCAGGCGGACGTTCTGCCCGCGCCGGCCGATGGCCAGCGACAGCTGGTCATCCGGGACGATGAGCTCCATGGCGTGGTTGGCCTCGTCGATGATGACGCGGCTCACCTCGGCCGGGGCCAGCGCGGCGCACACGAAGCGCGCCGGATCCTCGTCGTAGGGCACGATGTCGATCTTCTCGCCGCGCAGCTCCTGCACCACCGCCTGCACGCGGCTGCCCTTCATGCCGACGCACGCGCCCACCGGATCCACGTCCGCGTCCCGGCTGGAGACGGCGATCTTCGCGCGCCCACCCGGCTCGCGCGCCGCGGCCTCGATGACCACGATGCCCTCGGCGATCTCCGGCACCTCCATCTCGAACAGCTTCGTCAGCAGGTTCACGGAGGCGCGGCTGAGGACGATCTGCGGACCCTTGGACTCGCGCAGCACGTCCAGCACGTAGGCCTGGACGCGGTCGCCGGCGCGGTACGTCTCGCGCGGCACCTGCTCGCGCACCGGCAGCACCGCCTCGGCGCGGCCCAGGTCCACGATGATGTTGCCGCGCTCGAACCGGCGGGCGATGCCCGTGACGATCTCGTTCTTGCGGTCGCGGTACTCGTTGAAGACGTTCTCGCGCTCGGCGTCGCGGGTGCGCTGGAGGATGACCTGCTTGGCCGTCTGGGCCGCGATGCGTCCGAAGCCGCGGCGGAACGTCTTCAGCCGGAGGATGTCCCCGTACTGATCGTCCTGCGCCTTGGCCTCCGCCGCGTCCTCGTCACGGTAGAAGATCTGGAACACGAGCTCGTCGCCCGGCTCCACCTCCATGCCCTTCTTGTGCGCCTCGTCGAGGGAGATCTGGTTGACCGCCTGCACGGGGTCGGTGATCTGCTCCACCACGGTGATGGCCTGGAAGAGCTCGACCACGCCCTTCTCCGGGTCGTACTTCGCCTCGAGGTTGCGCTCCTGGCCAAAGTGCTTCTTGGCCGCGGTCGTCATCGCGTCCTCGAGCGTGGCGATGAGCACGCTCCGATCGATGCCCTTGTCCTTGGCCACCTGGTCCAGGACGAGGTTGAGGTTGATGTTGGGGTTGGCTGGCGTGGGCATCATCTTCTCCAAAGGTTCCACGGGCGCGCTCGCGCGAGAGCGCACCCTGTATGTGGACTGCTAGAACTCGAACTCCAGATTGGCCTTGGCGATGTCCTTGAGGGAGATGCGGAAGTTGCCCGCGCCCTCCACGTCCACGGTGATGGCGTCGGCCGCCACCTCGGTGAGCGTTCCGGTGAAGTTCTTGCGCGGCGGCTCCCCGACGGGCCCGAAGGTCTTCACCTTGACCTTCTGTCCCTTCACCCGCTCGTAGTGAGCGAGCTTCTTCAGGGGGCGGTTCACCCCGGGGCTGGACACTTCCAGGTTGTATTCGTGGGGGACGATGTCCTCCACGTCCAGCACCGTGTCCACCGCGCGCGACACCTGCGAGCACTCGTCCAGACCCACCCGTCCACCCGGCTTGTCGATGAACAGGCGCAGGACCCAGCCCTCGCGCTCGCGGACGAATTCCACCTCGAGGAGCTCCAGCCCCTCGCCCGCAACGATGGGCTCGAGCAGCTCTTGCGCCCTTGCTTCCACCGTTTGCTTGATGTTCTCCGCCATAGGCCGCTTAAAAGACTCCGGACTCCAAAAACACGAAAAGCGGGCACGACGGCCCACTTTTCGAGGAACTGCGTCGAAAAATGTCGGCGGCGTCCGTAGCACACGCCACCTCGGGGTGTAAAGGATGACGCACCCCTTGTCCTGACATCGAACAGTCCTCCCAGGGGCAGGGATTCCCGGGGTTTCCACGGACGGGAATCGTTATAACGCCCCCATCATGTACCTGCTCGCCGCAGCACAGATGGTGTCCACCGCGGACAAGGCCCACAACCTCGACTCGGCCACCCGGCTCGTCCGGCGGGCCGCCGACCTGGGAGCGCGCTTGGTGGGCCTCCCCGAGAACTTCAGCTGGATGGGACCGGAGTCCGAGCGCTCTGGCGCCGCGGAGACACTCGACGGGCCGACGCTCTCGCGCATGGCCGAGCTGGCGCGCGAGCGGAAGGTGACGCTCCTGGCCGGCTCCATCCTGGAGACGGGCGCGCCCGGAGGTCGCCTCTACAACACCACCGTCCTCTTCGGACCGGATGGCTCGCGGCTGGCGGTGTACCGGAAGATCCACCTCTTCGACGTGGACGTGGGCGACGGCACGCCCTACCGCGAGTCGGCGGCGGTGGCGCCGGGCACCGACGTGGTGGTGGCCGACACGGAGCTGGGCCGGCTGGGCCTGTCCATCTGCTACGACCTGCGCTTCCCCGAGCTGTACCGGCGCCTGGCGCACGAGGGCGCCACGTTGCTGGCCGTCCCAGCCGCCTTCACGCTGATGACGGGCAAGGACCACTGGGAGGTGCTGCTGCGGGCGCGCGCCATCGAGAACCAGTGCTACCTCTTCGCTCCGGCGCAGGGCGGACGGCACTCCCCGCAGCGCGTCACCTGGGGCCACGCCATGGTGGTGGACCCCTGGGGACTGGTGACGGCCCGCGCCTCCGAGGGCGAGGGCCTGGCGATCGCCCCGGTGGACCCCGAGTTGCTCGCGCGCATCCGCAGGAATCTGCCGTGCCTGCAACATCGACGACTGGACTGAACCGACCGAGCGCCTGTGACCGGGCCCCTGGGTGCCGGGTCCAATCCCCGGTACACTGGGGACTGGAACTCATCTCGTGAACAGTCGCTGGTCCTATAGTGTGTTCGTCCTCGCGCTCGCGGCGCTGTCGGTGGGCTGTCCCGCCGACGAGAAGCCCGCGGCCGCAGTGCATGTGCCGGCCGTACCGGAGCCGGTGCGGCGTGCTCAACTCAAGGGGTTGCAAGGGGACGTGAAGGTAAAACGCGCGGCGGGAGATGAGTGGCTCCCCGCCCAGGAGGGCATGCCCCTCTTCGAGAACGACAAGGTGCGGACCGTGGCGGGCGCGGGAGCTCAGATCGTCTTCGCCAACGGCAGCGTGGTGAACCTCGGCCAGGATGCGCTGATCGGCATCGCCGAGACGCGCGCGAGGCCCGGGCAGGTGCGTACGGACCTGACCGTTCTCCGCGGACGGGTGGACGCCGAGCTCGAGGATCCGGCCCGCCAGTCGCTCTCGGTCACCACTCCAGCGGCCACCGTTCGGGCCGGAAGGGAGATCGTGTTCCAATGAAGAGTTCCCTCCTGCTGGCCTTGCTCACGCTGGCGCCCGCCGAGGTGGTGGTGCGTGAAGGAGAGTCGCTCGCCCAGGTGGCCCAGCGCGCGCTGGGAGACCGAGGTGGTGCCAGCGAGCTCAAGGCGCTCAATGGATTGAAGGACGACGCGGTCGCTCCGGGCACGAAGCTGAAGCTGCCGGGACCGGATCGGGCGCGGGCGCAGAGCGTGCTGGAGACGGCGCGCAACGCGGTGAAGCACGCGGACTCCAAGGTGACGCGGCGCGAGGAGGCGGCGGCCAAGCTGAAGGAGGCCGAGGCCCACTTCCAGAGCGCGCGTTACGAGGACGCCGCCCAGGCGGCGGACGGGGCGTGGAAGCTGCTGTCGGCGAGCGCATCGCAGCCCACCGCCTTCACCGTGGCGGTGGACGACAAGGGCGCCACCACGGTGGAGTCCAGGTCCGGCCAGCCGGTGCGCGTGGAGGCCGAGGGCGTCACCCGGCCCGTCTACGTGGGCGAGAGCGTGCGCGTGGAGAAGGGTCAGCCGCCACCGCCGTCCCGGCCCTCGCTGGGCACGCCCCACCCCACCCAGCCGGCCGACAAGCTCAAGCTGAGCGTGCAGTTCGCCAAGGGCGGCCTGGGCTCCGTCCTCCTCGCCTGGCAGGCGGTGGAGGGCGCCGAGGGCTACGAGGTGGAGCTGGTGCCCACCCGGGGTGAGAAGCGGGTGCTGACGGCCTCCGCGCCCCAGCTGAAGGCCTCGCTGCCTCCGGGAAGCTACCGCTGGAGCGTGCGCGCCGTGGCCCGCGACGTGCGCTCCGAGGCCTCCACCGAACAGGGCTTCGAGCTCATGGAAGCGCCGGCCAAGCCCATCCATCTCCAGGTGCAGCCCTCGAAGTGGAAGTAGCACGGGAGCTCTCCCATGCGTCTCTTCAAGACCATCCTGCTGCTGATGCTGGTGGCCAGCCTGGTGCCCACGGTGATGGTGGGCTGGCTGTCCGTCTCCGACACGCGCGAGCTGCTGGTGCGCGATGCCCAGGAGCTGGCGCAGGAGCGCGTCAAGCAGCTCAAGCAGAAGACGGAAGCCTTCCTGGCGGAGCCCACGCGCGCGGTGCTGAGCATGGCGCGCGTGCCCAACTTCTTCGCCCTGCCGCTGGAGCAGCAGCAGACGTACCTGAGCGCGGTGCTCAACCAGAGCCGAGAGGTGCAGGCCATCACCCTCTTCGGGCCGGATGGAAAGCGGCTGCCGAAGCTGCAGGCCTTCGCCGTGAGCGACGTGCCACCCACCGCGCTGGCCGAGCACGAGGCGCGCGCCGTGGCGCTGCTGGAGGGCCTGGGTGACCTGCGCTACGCCGACGTGGTGTGGCGCCCCAGCGGCGAGGCGGTGGTGACGTTCCTCTACCCCGTGGGCGAACCCGTGAAGGGCTACGTCGCCGCGGACATGTCCCTGGCCGGACTGCAGGCCATGCTCGCCCAGGAGCGCGTGGGCAGCACCGGCTTCGTCTACCTCGCCGACATCAAGGGCCGTGTGCTCGCCGGTGGCGGCGGACTGGTGGCCAACCAGGACGTGGCCCAGCGGCCCGTGGTGGCGCACCTGCTCCAGGGCCTGGCGCGCAGCCCGGACACGGACATCCTCCACGTGGGCAACTTCGGCGAGGGCGACGAGGCCGTCGTCGCCGCCTACGCCGCCCTGGCCGACCCGCACTGGGCCATCGTCTCCGAGCAGCCGGTGGCGCTCGCCTACAAGCAGGTGGAGACGATGGAGCGGCGGCTGCTGCTCACCGTGCTGGCCGCCACCCTGGTGGCCCTGGCGCTCGCCGCCGTCTTCTCGCGCAGCGTCACCCGCCCCCTCAAGGGCTTCACCCAGGGCGCCCTCCAGCTGGCCCAGGGCAAGTTCGGCCTCGAGGTCAACGTCCCCCAGAAGAACGAGCTGGGCGAGCTGGCCCGGACGTTCAACTACATGAGCAAGCAGCTGCTCGCGTACGACCACGAGAACCGCGGCCTCTACGAGAGCCTCGAGCAGGGCTACCTGGAGACCATCGTCGCCCTGGCCAACTCCATCGACTCCAAGGACTCGTACACCCGCGGCCACAGCCAGCGCGTGGGCGACGTGGCAGTGGAGATCGGCCGCGAGCTGGCCCTCTCCGAGCGCGAGCTCAAGCAGCTGCAGTTCGGCGGCATCCTCCACGACATCGGGAAGATCGGCATCGTCGAGTCCATCCTCTGCAAGCAGTCGCGCCTCACCGACGAGGAGATGACCATCATGCGCGAGCACCCGGCCATCGGCGACACCATCATCAAGCCCATCAGCTTCCTGCAGGCCATGCGCTCCTGCGTGCGCAACCACCACGAGCGCTGGGACGGCACCGGCTACCCGGACGGCCTCAAGGGCGAGGAGATTCCCCTGCTGGCCCGCATCGTCGGCTGCGCGGACACCTTCGACGCCTGCACCTCCACCCGCCCCTACCAGAAGGCCATGCCGCTGGAGAAGGCGATGGAGATCCTCGACAACCTCAGCGGCAAGCAGCTCGATCCGGCCGTGGTCGCCGCCCTGCGCCGGGTGCTGGAGAAGAAGGGCGTGCGCGTGGAGGGCCACCGCCTGCCCGTCAAGCTGGCCTCGTGAGGCGCCCTGGCTTCCCCCTCCCCCCATTCCACCGCCGGGATGGTAAGCAGGGGCCACTTTCGTTCTGGCCCTGAAAGGGGAGACTCTTGAGCTTCTGGGATCGCATCAAGCCCACCACGCGCCCCGTGTCCGCCACCGAGGTGGAGCTGTCGCCGGAGAAGACCCGGCTCAACCTCACCTGGGAAGATGGGGTGAAGACGGACGCCACCGCGCAGCACCTGCGCCAGCAGTGCCCGTGCGCCGGGTGCGTGGACGAGTGGACCAACAAGCGCACGCTGGACCCGGCCAGGGTTCCCGCGGACCTGCGCATCACCCAGGTGCAGCCGGTGGGCAACTACGCGCTCACCTTCGTCTTCAGCGACGGACACGGCACCGGCATCTACCCCTGGAAGCTGCTGCGCGACATCACCCAGCCCCAGGGCTGAAGCGCACGGAGAGAAACGCGTGAACGAGTCCCGGTACCGGATGGTGCGCCCCCTCGCCACGGGAGGGATGGCGGAGCTGTTCCTCGGCGTGGCTCGCGGCGCGGAGGGCTTCGAGAAGCCCGTGGCCATCAAGCGCATCCTCCCGCACCTCGCCAGCGAGCCCACCATCGCGAAGATGTTCCTCGCCGAGGCCCGCCTGGCCACCCACCTGCACCACCAGAACATCGCCAGCGTCTACGACGTGGGCAGTGGCCCCAATGGCCTCTTCCTGGTGATGGAGCTGGTGAACGGGTGGGACCTGGGCGTGCTCCTGCGGCACGCCGCCCGGCGCGTCCAGCGCTTCCCCCCGCACCTGGTGGCCCACATCGGCGCCCAGGTACTGGCGGGCCTCATCCACGCCTACCGCCGCATGCACGCCGGCCAGCCCGTGCTGACGGCCCACCGGGACATCTCGCCCTCCAACATCCTCGTCTCGCGCGAGGGCGAGGTGAAGGTGACGGACTTCGGCATCGCCCGCCTCGAGGGCATGTCCATGGGCACCCAGCCCGGGACCTTCAAGGGCAAGCTCCCCTACGCCTCGCCGGAGACGCTGCAGGGCCAGCCCGCCACCGCCCTGAGCGATCAGTTCGCCCTCGGCATCGTCCTCTACGAGCTGCTCGCCGGACAGCACCCCTTCCTCACCCATGACAGCCAGGATCCCCTGGCCTTCGCCATGGCCATCACCCAGCGCGAGCCCCCGCCGCTCACGGGCACTCCGGCGCCGCTGGCGGCGATCGTGGCGCGCGCCATGTCCAAGGCCCCCCAGGCCCGCTTCCCTCGCCCCGAGGACATGGCCGAGGCGCTGGCCCGCTACCTGGCCCAGGCCGGCGAGCCCGCGAACTCCCAGTCCCTCGCCGCGTTCATCAACGACCTCAACCCGCCCCCCACCCTGCTCGAGCTGGGCGACACCACCGACCATCTGGGCGAACTGGACACGACCACCCGGCACCTGACCCTGGCCACCCGGCCCGTGGAGTCGCCCTCCTTCGATCTCCAGCCCTCGGACGACTGGACCGAGCAGCCCGGAGGGGCCGCGCTCAGCGCGAGCGGCCGGCTCATCCAGCCCCCCACCGCCCCCGCCCGGCCCCGCGAGTTCCGCTGCTCCCGGTGCAACGCCCCCCTGCCCTCGGCCCATGCGCCGTGCGATCGCTGCGCCCGGGAGCTCGCCCCGGGCCTCTCCATGCTCGCCGAGGACGTCTCCACGCCCGCGCCCCAGCAGCAATACGAGGCCACCTTCGCCGCCCCACCACGCTCGGTGCTGGACATGCCCGAGGAGGAGCTGCAGGTGGCCGAGCGGGTACGTCCGGAGAGCGACTTCCCACGGATCGATGAGCCCGGCCCGAGGTCCGGACTCGGCGCGCGGTGGGCGCGCTCCCTGGCGACCGTGGCGGTGCTGCTGCTCGTACTGGGCGGAGCCGTGGTGGCCTGGCCGAACCTGAAGCCCCTGCTCGACCAGCTCCGCTACAAGATGGCGGCGGGACGACCCGCGTCCACGCTCTTCATCACGAGCGAGCCCGAGGGCGCCACCGTGACCATCGACGGAACGGTGCTGGGCACCACGCCCCTGGCGCTCGACAACTCCTACCCACCCCAGGACATCCCGGTGCAGGTGACGCACAAGGGCTACAAGCCCTGGAAGGGCACCTTCACCGGAAGCCAGCCGGCCTCCCTGGACGTGAAGCTGCTCAAGCGCTGAGGGCGCGCGACAGCCGCCCTCACTTCACCAGGCGCAGGTGACCGCGCCGCGGCGGGGGCGGATCGTCCTTGGGGCCCTCGGACTCGGCGGCGGCCGGAGCGGCGGGCTCAGGAGGCGCCTCCTGCCGCACCACCTCCCGGAGGATGGCCCGGGGCCTGTCCACCGGCGAGGGCGGCTGCTCCGACGCCGGCTCCGCCTCCGACACCGGTACCGGCACCTTGGACGTCACCATCGTCTGCTGGATGAGCTCGGCCGGCATGTCGTCCGGGTACATCCAGAATTCCTTCGTGACGTGACTGGTGATGGCGAAGAGCGCGGACCAGGGCACCGCCACCATGAAGCGGCTCCCCGAGAAACTCAGGGTGCAGCGGACGCCCCACTCCCCCACCGAGAGATCCGGCGGCTCGAACCGGTAGGAGAGGTTGAGACGCAGGTGCGCCTCGTTGCGCAGCGAGGAAGGCACGAGGACCCCCGGACGGCGCGCGTCCAGGTGGATCATCACCATGCCCTTGTCGAGCGCGGCCAGCAGCCGCGCCTTCTTTTCAGGACCCTTCTTGTCCATCGACGTGCGCCGACGAGAGATGGGGGCGTTTCAGCGACGGCGCATCGCCCGGTCCATCTCCCGCTTCGTCTCCCGTTCCTTGATGTCCTGCCGTCGATCCTCGTGCGTCTTACCCCGGCACAACCCCAACTCCACCTTCGCCCGCCCGTTCTTGAAATACAGCAGGAGCGGGATGATGGAATAGCCTCGCTCCCGCACCTTCGTGGTCCAGCGGTCGATTTCCTCACGGTGCATCAACAGCTTGCGGCCGCGCAGGGGCTCGTGGGTGAAGAAGCTGGAGGGGTTGTACACGCCGATATGGGCGTTGAGCAGATACAGCTCACTGCCCTTGGGAAGGGCGTAGGCGTCCGAGAGGTTGGCCGTCCCGGCCCGGAGCGCCTTCACCTCGCTGCCGGAGAGCTGGAGACCCGCCTCCACCTTCTCGTCCACGGTGTAGGCGGCCCGCGCCTTGCGGTTCTCCGCGATGATCTTGATGCCGGGCTCCGACCCGCCCTTGCCCTTTCCACCCGCCATATGCTCGCGCCTCTAGCCTCCGATGGGCTGGTTGTCGATCAGCCGCGTGGTACCGACGAAGGCCGCCACCAGCAGACGCGCCGGCTGGCCCGGAGTCACGACGGACAGCGGGGTCAGCGAGGAGGCATCCACCAGTTCCACATAATCCTCCCGCAGACCCGCTGCCTCCAATTCACGGCGCACCGCGCCCACCAGGGCCGGGGCCTCGCGGGTTCCATTCCGGCACAGGGACTGGGCCGCCGACAGCCCGCGCGACAGAGCGAGCGCCCGCTGCCTGTCCTCCTTGGAGAGGTACGCATTGCGGGAGCTCATGGCCAGCCCGTCCGGCTCGCGCACGGTGGGCATGCCGACGATCTCCACGCCCAGGTTCAGGTCGCGCTCGAGGGCGCGGATGACCTGGAGCTGCTGGTAGTCCTTCTCGCCGAAGAGGGCCAGGTGGGGCCTGAAGATGCACAGCAGCTTCGTCACCACCGTGGCCACGCCGCGGAAGTGGCCGGGCCGGCGCGCGCCGCACAGGCCCTGGCTCACCTGCTCCACGTCCACGTACGTCTGATACCCCGGGGGATACACCTCGGCGGGCAGGGGGGCGAAGACGGCCTCCACCCCCGCGCTGCCGCACTTGGACAAATCCCCCTCCATGTCCCGCGGGTAGCGCGACAGGTCCTCGGTGGGACCGAACTGGGTGGGGTTGACGAAGATGGAGGACGCCACGACGTCCGCGCGCCGCAGCCCCTCCCGCATCAGCGAGAGGTGCCCCTCATGGAGGAATCCCATGGTGGGGACCAGGGCCAGCCGGCGACCCGAGCGGCGGATGGACTCCGCCCAGGCGGCGGTCTCGGCAACGGTGCGCAGGACGAGTGGCTGCATGGGCTAGACCGGAGCTCCGTACACCGGGCCCATCTTCTCCGTGCCCTCGGCGGTGGTGGGCTCGCCCTCGGGGTGGGAGGCGACGAGGCGGATGGGCTTGGACTTGAAGGAGTGCTCCTCGTCCGGGAAGGTGCCCGCGCGGACCTCTGAGAAGTAGGTGCCAACGGCCTCGGTCATGGAGCCGTGGAGGTTGGCGTAGCGCTTGACGAACTTGGGCTTGAAGTCCGGGTTCATCCCCAGCAGGTCGTAACAGACGAGCACCTGCCCGTCGCAGTACTTGCCCGCGCCGATGCCGATGGTGGGGATGGTGAGGCGCTGCGAGATGGTGCGAGCCAGCTCCAGCGGCACGCCCTCGAGCACCAGCGAGAAGCAGCCGGCGCGCTCCAGCGCGATGGCGTCCTCGAGAATCTGGCGCGCGGCGTCCTCGTCACGTCCCTGCACCACGTAGCCGCCCATCTTGTGCACCGACTGCGGCGTGAGGCCCAGGTGGCCCATGACGGGGATGCTGGCGCGGACGATGGCGGAGACGACCCCGGCGAACTCGGCGCCTCCCTCCAGCTTCACCGCTCCGACCTTGCCCTCCGCGACCAGGCGGCCGGCGTTGCGCACCGCGTCCTCCACCGACACCTGGTAGCTCATGAAGGGCATGTCACCCACCACGAGCGCCCGCTTCGTTCCGCGGACCACCGCAGCCGAGTGGTACACCATCTGGTCCATCGTGACCGGGAGGGTCGAGTCATGCCCCTGGACGACCATGCCCAGGGAGTCACCCACGAGCAGTACGTCGGCTCCGGCGTCATCGAAGACCCGGGCGAAGGTGGCATCGTAGGCGGTGACCATGCAGATCTTCTGGCCGCTCTGCTTCAGGCGCTTCAGCGTATGGATGGTGACCTTGTCCTTCACGGTTCACCTCCTCTGAGAGTGAGAGTTCAACGTCCCGCGGTGAATCGACGGACACCCCTCGCAGTCCCCATGGGGGATCGACGGGAGCAGCCGTCCAGGACACTCTAACGCGCTCCGGAGCGCCGCGGGGACTTCTCGTGAAGGCTGGCGGGCATCCGGGCGCCACTCAGGGCCGCTTGCTGCCCGTGGGCAGGTAGTGCTGGGTGCCCTGACGCGCCCGGTCAATGGCGCCCAGCAGCCCCTTGAGGTCCCCCTCGTTGTGGACGAAGTCGATGTCCGAGGTGTCCACCACCAGCAGCGGCGTCTCCGTGTAATGGGAGAAGAAGTCGTTGTAGGCGTGGACGAGCTCCTCCAGGTAGCCGGCGTCGAACTGACGCTCGAACTCCCGGCCGCGCTTCTTGATGCGGTAGAGCAGCACGTCCAGCCGGGCCTGCAGGTAGATGACGAGGTCGGGCTTCGTCACGCGCGGGGTGAGCGCCTCGAAGACGCGCTCGTAGAGGCTCAGCTCGTGCGAGTCCAGCGTCAGGCACGCGAAGATGCGGTCCTTGGCGAACAGGTAGTCGCTCACCGTCACCGAGTTGAAGAGATCCTGCTGGACCAGCTCCTCCTGCTGCCGGAAGCGCGAGAGCAGGAAGAAGAGCTGCGTCTGGAAGGCGTACTTCTGCCGGTCCGCGTAGAAGTTGGCGAGGAAGGGATTCTCCTCGACGATCTCGAAGATACGCCGGGCCCCGAAGCGCTCGGCGAGGATGTTGGAGAGGCTCGTCTTGCCGACGCCGATGGGCCCCTCGACCACGATGTAGCGGTTGTCCATCCGCTTCGAGACCTCCACCTCGCGAGAAACGGGGCGCGGAATAGAACACGGGAGTGGCGACCGGGCAATGATCCGGCTCGCGAGGCCATCACCACCCTTGACGCCTCGGTGGACGTCCACTACCAGGGACTCACGCGCGGTGCGGGACAGGTGGACCGTGCGGGGACCGAGGGAGATGAATCGAAGGCAGCGGGCGAAGACGGTCATCGAGCTGGAACCACGCCGCACGGCGTCCACCGAAACGACGAAGGCCCCCGAGCGGGTGGTGGAAGCCGATCCGCTCTATGGCGTGGCCCTCCTCAAGACGGCCCTGGAGCTCAAGCGCCGGCAGGACGGCACCCCGGAGGAGATCCTCCGTGGCGTGCTCGCGCGCATGCGGCTGTCCGAGGAGGACTTCCGCGCCTGGCTGTCCCAACAGGGCGGACTGCTGAAGGTGCTCGGCGGCGAGGAGTCCTGAGCCGCTAACGCGCGGCCACCCAGGACTGCAGCGCGGTGTCCACCGCGTTGCCGAGCGACTTGCAGAAGGCGTACTCGGTGCGCAGCCGCTCCACGGGAGTGGCCGCCTCGAAGCGGCGCGTCTCGAAGAAGAGCGCGTACACCACCTGGTCGCCCACCTTCGAGCGGATGCCGAGGTACTCCCCCTGCACGTCCATCTGCGGCAGCAGCATCCGCTCCAGCGAGCGGTAGACGCGGGCCATGTCCCGGGTGGCCCCGACGAAGGCGTTCTCGTCGAGGAGGGGAATCGGGCTGGAGTCACCCCAACGCAGCAGCACCTCCCCATCGGGGCGGGCGAACACCGCGTACACCACTCCGAAACGGTGGAGTACCGGTTCCAGGGCCTCCAGGGGCAGGGGTCTCATCATCCTCTCCAACGCCCCTCTCGTTAGCACCAGGATCCGTGGGACGCCAGATTGGCGCTACCGCGCCACCGGCCCCAGCGCGCGCTCGATGGCGGCGAACTCCTCGGGAGAGAGCGTCTCCGCGCGCCGGGTCGGATCGATGCCCGCCGTCTCCAGCGCCTTCTGCACCTGCTCCGTCGTGCCCAGCGACTTGTCCGACTTGAGCGAGTTGAAGAGCGTCTTGCGCCGCTGAGCGAAGCCCGCCTTCACCAGACGGATGTAGCGCGCGCCGTCCACCACCTGCGCCAGGGGCGCGGGCCGCCGCGTCAGCCGCAGCACCGCCGAGTCCACCTTGGGCGGCGGATGGAAGCGCCGGGCGTCGATGTCGAAGAGGTGCTCGGACTCGAAGTACAGGCCGAGGATGGCGGTGAGCAGGCCGTACTCGCGCCCGCCCGGCTCGGCCGAGAGGCGATCCACCACTTCCTTCTGGAGGGTGAAGACGGCGCGCGTCACGTGGTCGCGCTGCTCCAGAACCTGGAAGAGGATGGAGCTCGTCAGGTGGTACGGGAGGTTGCCCGCCACCTTCAGCTCGGGGACACCCGCCACCTCGGCGAAGTCCACCGTGGCCGCGTTGCCGGACACCACGCGCACGCCGGGGATGGCCTCCTTCTCCAGCACCGCCACCATGTCGCGGTCCTTCTCCACCGCGGTGACGCGTGCCCCCGTGGCCGCGAGGAAGCGCGTGAGGTGCCCCAGGCCCGGGCCCAGCTCCACCACCGGCTCGCCCTCGCGCAGCTCCAGCGCGTCGGCGATGGCCTCCAATATCTGCGGATCTCCGAGGAAGTTCTGCCCCCAGCTGTGCTTGGCCCTCAGGCCATGGCGCTGGAGGATGTCACGTGGCGTATCCACTCGCGGCTCCCTTCACCTTCACATGCGCCAGGCCGGGTCCGCGGACAGACTGAAGTCGCCGCGCAGGCCCCGACGCCAGGCCTCGTAACCCGCCACGGCGATCATCGCGCCATTGTCCGTGCACAACCGCACCGGCGGGAGGTACAGCTTCAGGTTGCGATCCTCGGCGCGCTCCAGGCTCAGCGAGCGCAGGCGCGAGTTGGCCGCAACGCCCCCGCACACCACCAGGCGCTTCAAGCCCAGCCGGCGCGCGGCGGCGACGAACTTCTTCGACAGCGCGTCCGCCACGGCCTCCTGGAAGGAGGCGCACAGATCCGCCAGCTCCTGCCCCTGGGGCACGCCGTGCTTGCGCACGTGCTGCAGCACCGCCGTCTTCAATCCGGAGAAGGACCAGTCGAAATTCTCCGAGCCGGGCAGCGCGCGGGGGAAGCGGATGGCCTCGGGGTTGCCCTTCTGCGCGAGCTGGTCGATGGGCAGCCCGCCCGGGTACGGCAGACCGAGGATGCGCGCCGTCTTGTCGTAGGCCTCGCCGGCGGCGTCGTCCCGGGTGCTGCCCACCAGCCGGTAGCGGCCGTAGTCCTGCACCTCGTAGAGGCTGGTGTGGCCGCCGGAGACGACGAGCCCGAGGAACGGAGGCTCCGGGGCGTCCTCCAGCAGGCGGCTGGCGAGCAGGTGCCCCTCGAGGTGGTTGGCCCCGACGAAGGGCTTGCCGGTGGCGAGGCTCAGCGACTTGGCTACCTGCACGCCCACCAGGAGCGCGCCGATGAGGCCGGGCCCGGAGGTGACGGCGATGAGGTCCACGTCATCGAGCGTCTTGCCGGCCCGGGTGAGGGCCTCGTGCAGGACGGGCATGACCTGGACGACGTGGTTGCGGCTGGCGAGCTCCGGCACCACCCCACCCCAGCGGCGGTGGATGTCCACCTGGGTGGAGACGACGTCGGAGAGCGCGCGCCGACCGTCCTCCACGACGGCGGCGGCGGTCTCATCACAGGAGGTTTCGAGTCCGAGTACGAGCAAGGGCTGCCTCTCTACCAGGAGCCCAGCCGTCCGACTACTGGCCGAGCTGCTTGAGCGCGGCGCGAACCTCGGAAGCGGACGACCCAGAGGGCTCCAGCAGGAGATACTGCTTGTAGGCGTCGATCGCCTTCTTTTCCTGATTGGTGAACTGCCGGGCCATGCCCAGGTGCACCCAGGCCTGGGCATTCCTGGGCTGCGCCTTCACCACCTCTTCCAGCAGCTTGGAGGCGTCGCGGTAGCCCGCGCTGCTGGTGGTGTCGCCACGAACCAGGGAGATGCCCAGACCGGCCTTGGCCTCGGCCGAGTCCGGCTTGAGGGCGAGCGCCTTGCGGTAGGTGATGGCCGCCGTCTTGTAGCGGTTGGCCGACATGAGCTTCTTGGCCCGGCGCGCCAGCTCGGCGTACTGGGCCTCGGGGCTCAGCTTCTGCGCCTCGACCTGCTCCGGCTCGTCGTCCTTCTCGTCATCCTCGGCGGGCGGAGTGCCCGTCGCGGCAACGGCGGGCTGCTCGGTGGGCTTGGGAGCCTCCGGCGTCCCGGTTGCGGTGGTCGGCTGCTCCGGCTGGGCGGGAGGCGTCTCGGGCGGCTTGTTCTCGGGTGCCTTCGCCTCGGGCGCCTTGTTCTCGGGCTCCGGCGCCTTCACCTGCTCGGTGGGAGCGGGCTTCGTCTCCTGGGGCGGAGGCGGGGGCTGGTCCGAGCCGCTTCCTTGACTGAACACCACCGCGGCCCCCACGGCGATCGCCGCGACCGCGAGTCCGACGAAGAGGCCGGTGCGCTTCGGCTTCGGCAGCTGCACGTCCTCGTCATCGACCGCCGGAGCCTTCTTCTGGGGCTGCGCGGGCGTGGCCTTGGGCTGCGTCACCGGGCGCGACCTGGGCTCCTCCGCGGGCTTGCTGACGACCTGAGGCTCAGCCGGCTTGGGCTCGGGCTTGGGCTCCTCGGCGGGCTTGGACGCGACGAGCTCGGGGGCCGTGGGCGCGCCATGGCCCGGGTAGGGCGGGAGCGCGAACTGCTGGGGCTTCTCGGCCGGCGTCGCCACCACGGGCGGCTGGGCCGCGACGGGCGCGGGCGCGGGCGCCTCCTGGACCGGGGTGGAGGGCTTCAGACCCGACACCAACGTCACCTCCTCGGCCGGAGTCGCGGGCTCGGGAGGAGGCACGGGCGGGAACGGATTGGGGCCCACGGCGGCCCCACCGAAGATGGGGCCACGTGGCGAGGCCGCGGATGCCGACGGCTCCGCGGGGGCCACGGGAATCGCGGGAGCGGGCGTGGAAGCGGGCTCGTCGAAGGCCGCGAGCGCGTTGGAGGCCGCGGACGCGCTGGAGGGCACGGGAGCGCTGGGACTCGCCGGTGCGCGGGGAGCCGGAGACCAACCCGGACCCCAACCTCCCGCCGAGCCGATGCCGTCCACGTCCACCCGGTTCCAGTCGAGCAGCAGGCTGCGCCGCTCCAACTCCTTGGCACGGTGGGCCGGCGCGGGATCCACGAGGAACGCCGAGCCCTCGGCCGTGCGCGGAGGAGCGATGATGTCCTCCGTCTCGGGGAGGTTGTTCTGCGCGCGCCGCCGGGCCTCGAAGACGACGACGTTGGCGGGCTGCGGCTGCACCTCGGCCTGAGCCTGCACCTGCGGCTCCGGCACGGACACGGGGGCCACCACGGGAGGCACGGGCCGCGGAGGCTCGGCCACCACCGGCGCCACCACGGGCACCGGCTCCGGCACGACCACGGGCGCCACGGGCTCCGGCGCGGGCTCGGCGGGAGCGCTCGGCGCCGGCGCGTTGTGGAGCCACTCCTCGATGCCGGGCTTGCCGCTCTGCACGGGCTCCTGCGAGACACTGCCCAGCTCGCGGATGAGGCCCTCGAAGTACAGCTTGCTGATGATGCCCAGCGCGGCCAAGTCGTCGAAGTCCGAGTCCTCCACCACCCGGCTCAGGTTGCGCTTGCCGTCGAAGAGGCGCAGCAGCCCGTTGACCTCGTCCGGAATCTCCGAGAGGCGCTCGGCGAGCTGGTGGTAGTCGATCTCGAACACCGTCTCCAGCGGGGGCAGTTGCTCGAGCATGCGGCCCCACTCGTCCAGCCGGCGCATGCCCTCCATGAGCAGGCCCTGGGTGGAGACCTCGATGCGCTCGGGGCGGTCCAGCGCGGTGAACTGGACCTCGAACTCACCCTCGGTGGCGTTGAGCAGACGGTAGAAGGCGTTCTCGCCCTTGAGCCGCCCCATCTCCGCGTCGATGACGCGGCCTTCCTTGAAGTAGATGGTGGCGACCCGGTCTCCCTTGATGGAGATGGTGCCCGTCTTGCGGCCGATCTCGAACGTCTGGACCAGGTCCACCACGCCCATGTCGGCCAGGTTGCCGGCGAACCCGCCCTTGGTCGTCTCGCGCCGCTCGATCCTCTCCTTGTCCGCCTTCTGGAGGATCATCGTCACGCGCGTGACGATCTCTTTGATGTAGATGGGCTTGGTCAGGTAGTCGTCGCCACCGAGCTCCAGGCCCTTCACCTTCGCCTCGACCGCCTTCTGGTTGGTGAGGAAGACGAAGGGGATGTGCTTGTAGCGCTCGTCGGACTTGAGCGTCTTGCACAGCTCGAAGCCGTCCATCTCCGGCATCTTCGTGTCGGCGAGCACGAGGTCCGGCGGGCTGATCTGCACCTTCTCGAGCGCATCCTTGCCGTGGATCGCGGTCGTGACGGAGAAGCCGGCCTTCTTCAGGCTGACCTCCATCACACGGAGACTCTTCGGGTCACCATCGACCAGGAGCAGGTGCTGCTTGGCCACGTTCGATTGCCTTTCGCTGCGGGCTGCGGATTGGAAGGCGCCCGGCGCGGAGAAGCTCGGATGATCATGCCCGCTCTCTGGACATGTCAATGGTGGAAGGACGAGGGGACTCGTCCGGTGTCCAGGGGAACGAGCATGCGTCGCCGCTCACTCCGGACCCCTCGTCGGGGGCCCTGCCAACCAGGCGACGCTTTCCAATGGAAACGGCCGGTTGGAGGTGCTCGAGCCCCGGTGCTCAGCCGAAGATGCCGCCGCCCTTCTTGGGGGGTGGATTCTTCTTGCGCATCTCGATGAGGCGCAGCTCCTGGTTGGCCTCGAGGTGCTTGGGGTTGGCGCGGACCGCCTCGCGGAAGTGACGCTCGGCGCGGACCATGTCGCCCTCGACACGCGAGATCACCCCGAGCTGGTAATGGGCCCGATCACAGTTGGGGTCGCGCTTGAGCGCCTCGGCCATCATCTGCTTCGCCTTGGGGATGTCGGCCTTGCGCTGGGGGTCCATGTAGATGGCCCACGCGCGGGCGGCGAGGTACACGGCCTTGGGCTCGGCGTTGTAGGCGCGCTCGAAGTGGTCGGCCGCGCCCGCGAAGTCCCGCTTGCGGAAGAAGACCTCCCCCATCTTGAAGAGGTCATTGGAGTCCACACCCCCGGCGGGCTTCGCCGCCTGTGCCGAGGCCTTGGAGCGCAGCTCCTGGAGGTAGGCCGCGCGCTTCGCGTCGTCGTAGAGGACTTCGTAGGCACCGCGGATGGACTCGAAGACGGCGGTCATCCTGGGCGCCAGGGAGGAGAGCCCCGGAGGCAGACGATCCGGGTGGAAGCGCTTGGCGAGCCCGAGGAACGCGGTCTTCACCTGCTCGCGCTTCACATCCGGACCGATGGGGAGGCCGAGCATCGTGAAGTGGTCGCGATTGGCCTGCACGTCGGCGTAGCGCTTCTCGATCTCCTGGGCGAGCTGCTGCTCGGCGCTGAGCGGGGGCGGCGCACCGGGAGCCGGCGCATCGGGAGCCGGCGGAGCGGCCGCGGGGCGGGAGCCGATCTCCATGGCACGCTGGAGCAGGCGCTGGCGCCGGACCTTCGCCTCCTCATCGGAGACATCCTCCGCCAGGTCGTTCTCCTCGAGGGACAGGTCGTCCCACGAGTCGGGCATGTCGAAGTCGACCGTCGGGACCGAGGAGGCCGTGGTGACGGCCGGAGTCGGCACGGGCGCGGCGGGAGCCGGGGGCGCCGGAGGCTGGGGAGCGGGCGCGGTGGGAGCCGAGGCCTGGGGGACCTCCGCGCGGACGAGTGATTCCAGGTGGGCATCGACCTGCTGCAGCGCGGCCTCGAACGAGGCGTTGATGTCGCCAGGAGCCTCACCCGCGGCGTTGTCGAAGGTGACGATGCGCCAGAGATCCTCATCACCCGAGGGACGAGGTGCATCCGGCCCCAAACGGAGCGGCTGAGAGGGAGCGGCGGGCGCACTGTTGCGAGCCCAGAGGTTCGGGGGAACGGGGCCCGCGTTTGGGGGAACTGGGCCCGAGGGGGCAGCCGTGTTGGCGGCGGGAGAACGGAGGCCCGGGGGAACGGGAGCGGCCGGAACCTGCGTGCTGGCGGCGGGGGAACGGAGCCCCGGGGGAACGGCGGCCCGAGGCGGCGCCGCGGGCGGCGGACGCGCGGCCGGAGGTGGCATCGCGGGCGGCGGCGGGCGCGCGGCCGGAGGCGACATCGCGGGCGCGGGGGTGACGGGCGCGGGCACGACAGGGGCGGGCGGCTGGGATTCGGGTACCGAGAGATCCGCCCAGAAGTTCAGATCGGAGCCCTCGTTCGCGGACTCCTGGGGAGCGGGAGCCGCGGGCACGGCGGGCGGGATGGGCTGCGCGGGCTCATCGATGAGCCATGACTCGGGAGGAGCGGACCCAGCGCGCCGCTGGGCCTCCTGCATGTCCCGCATCAACGCGGCATTGGCCTGCTCGCGCGCCAGACGGAGCGCACTCGCGTCCTCCTGCGCGGGCAACTCCGCGTCACCAGGGCCACGGGTCGACTCACTCGGGAACGCGTCGAACCACGCCTCGGGGGCGGGCGCGACCTCGGATACGGAGCTCTCGGACCTGGAGACTGGCTGTGTGCTCACCTCGGCGGGAGCAGAGCCGAGGATCAACTCCCCATCCTGCAACTCGGCCGCCTCGGCGATGCGAGCCACGTCCGACAACTGGGAGACCTCGGCGAGACGCCGCTGCTCGATGAGGCGCAACTCCGCTACGCGGCGTGCCTCTTCCGCGAGCCGAGCGGCTTCGGCCCTGCGCGCCTCTTCGGCATGTCGAGCCTCTTGCGCACGGCGATTCTCCTCGGCGAGACGAGCGGCCTCGGCCCGACGAGCCTCTTCCACGAGCCGAGCCTCTTCGGCCTGTCGAGCTTCCTCGGCGAGCCGAGCCTCTTCGGCCTGTCGAGCTTCCTCGGCGAGCCGAGCCTCTTCGGCCTGTCGAGCTTCCTCGGCGAGCCGAGCCTCTTCGGCCAGCCGCGCCTCTTCCTCGGCTCGGAGCCTGGCCTCCTCCGCCAACCGCGCCTCTTCAGCCTGTCGGGCTTCCTCAGCAAGACGCGCCTCTTCAGCCAGCCGGGCCTCCTCGACGAGACGAGCCTCCTCCTCGGCTCGGAGCCGGGCCTCTTCAGCCAGCCGAGCCTCCTCGGCGAGACGCGCCTCTTCGGCCAGCCGAGCCTCCTCCTCGGCTCGGAGCCGAGCCTCTTCAGCCAACCGGGCTTCCTCGACGAGACGAGCCTCCTCCGCGAGACGAGCCTCTTCTTCCGCGGCAAGACGCGCCTCTTCCGCGAGGCGAGCTTCCTCTGCCTGTCGAGCCTCCTCGGCCAGCCGGGCTTCTTCCTCGGCTCGGAGCCGGGCCTCTTCCGCCAGCCGAGCCTCCTCGGCAAGACGCGCCTCTTCCGCGAGGCGAGCTTCCTCTGCCTGTCGAGCCTCCTCGGCCAGCCGGGCTTCTTCCTCGGCTCGGAGCCGGGCCTCTTCAGCCAGCCGGGCCTCCTCGGCAAGACGCGCCTCTTCCGCGCGGCGGGCTTCCTCGGCCAAGCGGGCTTCTTCCTCGGCTCGGAGCCGGGCCTCTTCCGCCAGCCGGGCCTCCTCGGCACGACGAGCTTCCTCGGCGAGACGCGCCTCCTCTTCCGCGGCAAGACGCGCCTCTTCCGCGAGGCGAGCTTCTTCTGCCTTTCGAGCCTCCTCGGCCAGCCGGGCTTCTTCCTCGGCTCGGAGCCGAGCCTCTTCCGCCAGCTGGGCCTCCTCGGCCAGTCGAGCCTCCTCCGCGGCTCGGAGCCGGGCCTCCTCGGCACGACGAGCTTCCTCGGCGAGACGCGCCTCTTCTGCGCGACGGGCTTCCTCGGCCTGTCGAGCCTCCTCGGCCAGCCGGGCTTCTTCCTCGGCTCGAAGCCGGGCTTCCTCCGCCAACCGAGCCTCCTCCTCGGCAGCCCGACGCGCCTCTTCCTCGGCAAGCCGTGCCTCTTCGGCCAGTCTGGCTTCCTCCGCACGGCGGGCCTCTTCCGCGAGCCGGGCCTCCTCCGCCAACCGTGCTTCCTCCTCCGCACGGCGGAGTGCCTCCTCAGCCAGCCGCGCCTCTTCGGCCAACCGAGCCTCTTCGGCCAGTCTGGCTTCTTCCGCGAGGCGGGCCTCCTCGGCCAATCGCGCCTCTTCTTCCGCGCGGCGCCGGGCCTCCTCGGCCAGCCGGGCCTCCTCGGCCAATCGCGCTTCTTCTTCCGCGCGTCGCGCCTCTTCGGCCAACCGAGCCTCTTCGGCGAGTCTGGCTTCCTCCGCGAGGCGTGCCTCTTCGGCCAGCCGCGCCTCTTCTTCCGCGCGGCGCCGGGCCTCTTCGGCCAGTCGCGCCTCTTCGGCCAGTCGCGCCTCTTCTTCCGCGCGGCGTCGGGCCTCTTCGGCCAGTCGCGCCTCTTCGGCCAGTCGCGCCTCTTCGGCCAGTCGCGCCTCTTCGGCCAACCGAGCCTCTTCGGCCAACCGAGCCTCTTCTTCCGCGCGGCGTGCCTCCTCGGCCAACCGAGCCTCTTCCGCGAGTCGGGCCTCTTCGGCCAGTCGCGCCTCTTCGGCCAGTCGCGCCTCTTCGGCCAGTCGCGCCTCTTCGGCCAACCGAGCCTCTTCGGCCAGTCGCGCCTCTTCGGCCAGTCGCGCCTCTTCGGCCAACCGAGCCTCTTCTTCCGCGCGGCGTGCCTCCTCGGCCAACCGAGCCTCTTCGGCCAACCGAGCCTCTTCT
The DNA here is from genome assembly GCF_016887565.1 of Archangium violaceum. Lineage (NCBI taxonomy): Bacteria > Pseudomonadati > Myxococcota > Myxococcia > Myxococcales > Archangiaceae > Archangium > Archangium violaceum. The sequence continues at coordinate 3,262,619 of NZ_CP069396.1, read as the reverse complement.
TCCGCGCGGCGCCGGGCCTCTTCGGCCAAACGGGCCTCCTCAGCCAGTCGAGCCTCCTCCGCGAGCCGTGCTTCCTCCTCGGCTCGGCGCCGGGCCTCCTCGGCCAACCGAGCCTCCTCGGCCAACCGAGCCTCTTCTTCCGCGCGGCGCCGGGCCTCTTCGGCCAGCCGTGCTTCCTCCGCGCGCCGGGCCTCTTCTTCCGCCTGTCGCCGGGCCTCCTCCTCCCGCCGGTCCCGCTCGCGCGCCTCCCATGCCGCGATGGACAGCGACTCGACGAGCCCCTCACGTTCGAGGACGTGGAACAGCACTTCCTGTGCGGGCGTCAGCCCCTCCAACCGTTGGAAGTCCGCCAGCTTCAGGAGCAGCGCCATCTCCTCCGCACTGGCCACCCACGGGGTGCACCCCCCCGCGTTCTCACAGCGGTACATGCGTGGCTCGGGGGCCTCGGCGCCCGCGGGCTCCAGGGCGGCACGGACGACGCGAGTCCCCGCGATGGGGCGGAACATCTCCTCCACCCCGCCCTCCTCGAAGGCGGCGCGCTCGGCGAGCTGACTCAGCCGCCGCACCTCGGCGAGCACCTGATGCTCGGCCACCGCCTCCGGCGCGAGCCCGAGCTCCTCCAACAGGTCCTCGTCGGGAGTGCCCGCGCTCTCACGGGCCCACAGCGCATCCAGCATCTCGGGGCGGATGCGCCCGGCCTGCAACAACGCCTGCACGGGCGTCTGGTACCCGAAGCCCAGCCGCGTCCCCACCAGGTCTCCGGATTGGAGGAAGAGGAGCGCCTGGCGCCCTCCGGCGTGCAGCGTGAGCCGGCCGGTGGCACGGGACTTGTGAGCGGAATACAGCGTTTCGGCGACCTGCGAGGGGGGCATGCGAGCCCCAGTGTAGTCCGTCCTACCCTCCTCTCAACTCGGCGTGCCTGTCCGCCCGCCCGCTGGGGCGAACTGGACCTGGCGCAGGGCCTCGTAGGCGGCGATGCCGACGGAGGTGGACAGGTTGAGGCTGCGGCGCTCGGGCAGCATGGGGATGGTGACGGGCGTGCCCGAGCCCCCGGCGAGGATGTCCCCGGGCAGCCCCTGCGTCTCCGAGCCGAAGACGAGGTGATCGCCCTCCTCGAAGCGGGCGGCGTACAGGGATGTAGCGGCGCGAGCGGAGAACATCCAGCGCCTGGCGGCAGGCCACTCGGCCAGGTAGGCGTCGAAGTCGGGGTAGAGCTTCAGGAAGACCTTGTCCCAGTAGTCCAGGCCGGCGCGCTTGAGGTGGCGGTCGTCGATGGAGAAGCCCAGGGGCTCCACGAGGATGAGCCGGCAGCCGGTGACGGCGCACAGCCGGGCGACGTTGCCGGTGTTGGGGGGAATCTGGGGAGAGACGAGGACGAGGTGGAAGGGGCGCGCCAGGGGCTGGAGCATTGGGGTAGAACGCGCGACATGCGCCTGAGGGTGAACAATGTGACACGAGACCGCCTGTTGGCGGACCGCGCCGAGCGGGCCACGTCGTTCGTGGACCGTTTCGTGGGGTTGATGGGCCGGAGGTCGCTGGCCTTCGGGGAGGGGCTGCACATCCTACCCTGCAACTCCATCCACACCTTCTTCATGCGCATTCCCATCGACGTGGCCTTCCTCGATCCGGAGGGGACCATCGTCAAGCAGTTCGTGGCCCTGCCTCCCTGGCGGGCGACCTCGATGTACTTCCAGGCGAAGTCGGTGCTGGAGCTGCCGGCGGGGACGCTCCAGGCGAGTGGCACCCAGGAGGGGGACAGGCTCGCATTCGAGGCTGTTCCTTGACCCCCCCAAGGCCGTAAAGAGGCCAACCTTCCGGGCTGCTGGGGTTTTGACCCCTTTCGCGGCGCTTTGTTAACCTGCCCCCCCTCGTCCAGGACATCCTGGACACGTCGGAGACTCCGCAGCATGCGCATCGAGGTTGCTGGCACCACCCACGTCGGGATGAAGCGGAACCACAATGAGGACAACTACCTCATCCTGTCCGACGAGCACCTGTGCTGTGTCGCCGATGGGATGGGCGGCCATTCGTCCGGGGAGATCGCCTCGAAGATCGCCGTGGACGAGCTGGCCGAGTTCTTCCGGATGACGGCGCGGGACCAGGACGTGACCTGGCCATTCAAGATGGACAAGGCGCGCAACTACGACGAGAACCGGCTGGCCACGGGCATCAAGCTGGCCAACAAGAGCATCTACGAGAAGGCCTGTACGGACACGAAGTACAAGGGCATGGGGACGACGATCGTCTCGCTGCACTTCATCAACGACACGGCGTACGTGGGGCACGTGGGAGACAGCCGGGTGTACTTCTTCCGGCAGGGCGTGCTGAAGCAGGTGACGGAGGACCACTCGCTGCTCAACGACTACCTCAAGGCGAAGAAGCTCACGCCGGAGGAGATCGAGAACTTCCCGCACAAGAACGTCATCGTCCGGGCACTGGGGATGAAGGAGACGGTGCAGGTGGACGTGTCGAAGGTGGAGCCGCAGGAGGGGGACGTGTTCCTGCTGTGCTCGGACGGGCTGTCGGGCATGGTGACGGACCCGCAGATGCAGGAAATCCTGTCGCGCACGATGGAGCTGGACAAGGCGTGCTCGCAGCTGATCGACTTGGCGAACGCCGCGGGCGGCAACGACAACGTCACCTGCGTGCTGGCGCGCTACCACGGAGCCTGAAGACACAGCCGTGAGGTGACCCGGGTCTGACCCTCTCCCTCTGGGAGAGGGACGGGGTGAGGGTATCGGAGCCCTCGGGTTCCGCCCGTGAGCGGCCCCGAGAACCGTGACTACGGAGTGAGCGGAGCGGGCACGCGATGTGCCCCCCAGGCCACCACGTCGACCAGCTCCTCGCCGGGAGCGATCTCGGTCCCTTCGAGCACGGCGCAGCGCTCCAGCCGAGCCCCCGCGCCCACCCGGACCTGAGACCCCACGAACACCGAAGCCCCCACGCGGACGCCCTCGGCCAGGGAGCATCCCGCGTCGAAGTACGCCGGGCCCGTCACCTGGGCGCCGCCCACCCGCGCCGAAGGATGAGCCCAGTAATTCCCCTGTGCACGAGGCGCGGAGACAAACGGTGAATCCGTCCCGAGCCCCTCCAGCGGCACCTGTCCTGACAACACATCCCGCACGGTCGCCAGGTACCGCGAGGGCATGCCCAGATCGGACCAGTACGCGCGAACCACCTCACCGCGCACGGTGAGGCCCGCCTCCATCATCCGCACGTAGACGTCGCGGTTGATGTCCTCGGGACCTTCGGGAGACATGAAGTCGAAGACGCGCGGCGAGATGACGTGCACGCCGGTGAAGTGCCAGGGCGAGAGCCCCTCGCCTCCAGGCCCGAACCTGGCGATGCGGCGCACACTGTGCCGCGCATCCATCTCCACCGCGGCGTACTTCTCGCTCTCGGGCATGGGCATCAGCACCATGGTGGCCGCGGCGCCCGAGGCCCGGTGCGCGGCCACCACGGGCCGCAGGTCCACCGGGAAGAGGATGTCACCGTTGAAGACGATGAAGTCATCACCCGAGAGAAAATCCCGCAGGCCGCGGATGCCACCGCCCGTCCCCTGGATGACGGGCTCGTGCACCACGTGCAGCGGCAGACCGGCGCGAGCGCACTCGGCGCGGGCGGTGGCCGCCATGACGTCCGGCAGGTGGTGCGTATTGATACCCACCGCCTGGACCCCGGCGGCCCGCAGCACCGCCAGGTGGTAGCGAAAAAGGGGCTGCCCGAGGAACGGCATGGCTGGCTTGGGCCAGCGCTCGGTGAACGGACGCAGGCGCGTACCCAGCCCCGCGCAGAGGACCATCGCCTTCATGTGCGGCCCCTCCCCTCTCCTGTCAGCCCAGCTCGGGCACGTACCTGGCCACCAGCTTCTGCAGCCCGCTCATCTCCGGCCGCGCCTTGAACGCATCGCGCACGTAGCGCAGCGAGGCGGGGATGGACACCAGGAAGCCCGGGTTGCCCTTCACGCGGTTGATGAACTCGAAGCGGCCCGCGTCCTTCAGCTTGCGCTGGATGGTGAGCAGGTCGAAGAAGGCCTTGAAGGACTTCGCGTCGATGCGCTCGCCCGTCACCTGCGAGAAGGTCGCGATGTACCGGTCGAGCATGGTGTCCACGAAGCCACGGTCCAGCTCCACGTAGCTGTCGCGCAGCAGGGCCACCAGGTCGTACTGGCGCGGGCCCTGGAGGGCGTCCTGGAAGTCGATGACCACCAGCTCGCCGTTCTTCACCATGATGTTGCGGCTCTGGTAGTCGCGGTGGGTGAAGCCGCGAGGAGCAGCGGCCAGCTGCTTCGCGATGTCGCGGAAGGTGCGGTCCAGCTCGGCGCGCTCGGCCTCGGTGGGCTTCTTGCCACTCCACGCCTCGAGGCCCCACTCGCGGAAGTGGTGGAGCTCCCAGTCGTACAGGTCCTCGTCGAAGGCGCGGGTGAAGGCGAGACACTCCGGGTCGGGCTTGCGCTCGGCCTCGGCGCGCAGGCGGGCCAGCAGGTCCACGGCGCGGGTGTAGAGGGCCTCGTTGTTGCGGCCGCCCTCGAGCGCCGCTTCGAAGGTGACGTCGCTCAGGTCCTCCAGGACCATCATCCCCGCGGGCTCGTCGTAGCGCAGGATGCGCGGCACGCGGACACCCAGCTTCTCGAGGTAGCGGTGGACGTTGACGAAGGGCAGCTCCTTGGGCGGCTCACCCTTGGAGGCCTCCTCGCTCTTCTTCGAGGCGTCCAGGGGCATCTCCATGACCACCCAGCTCTCCGGGGCGGTGCCCACGCGGTAGTAGGAGCGGTTGCTCGCATCGCCCTTGAGCTTCTTGATGGGGGCCTGGGGCACGGGGCGGCCGATGGCCTTCCCCACCTGGTCGCGCAGCGCGGCCTCGAGTTCCATAAGTGAACGCTTCTCCCGGAGTGGTGAGAGGGAGGCGGGAGTATGGGAGCGAGGAGGGCCGGGTCAAAGCGCCAAGTGCGCGGACATTTCACGGCCGGTCGAATGCCCGACATGCACGGAAGCAGGGCGCGGGAGGCAGCCCGAGGACCCGAGCCGCGCTACGCCGCACCGTGTCGGAAGCCCCTGGGGGAACAGGCAGCCGACCAAGGTCGACCGATACCAGCGTGGCGGATATAAGTCGCGCCGGTTTCCTTACCCCAAGAGAGAACCCGATGGACATCCACGACAACATCCTTTCCGCTATCGGCCACACGCCTCTGGTCAAGCTCAACCGCCTGGTCGGGCCCAATGACGCGACGGTGCTGGTCAAGTGCGAGTTCATGAACCCGGGCGCGTCCATCAAGGACCGCATGGCCCTCTACATCATCGAGAAGGCCGAGAAGGAGGGGAAGCTCAAGCCGGGCGGAACCATCGTGGAGAACACGAGCGGCAACACGGGCATGGGCGTGGCGCTGGCGGCGGCGGTGAAGGGCTACAAGTGCATCTTCACCATGCCGGACAAGATGTCGCTGGAGAAGATCAACCGCCTCAAGGCGCTGGGCGCGCAGGTGGTGGTGACGCCGACGAACGTGCCGGCGGAGGACCCTCGCAGCTACTACGAGACGGCCAAGCGCATCCACCGGGAGACCCCGGGCGCGTTCATGCTCAACCAGTACCACAACCCGGACAACATCGAGGCGCACTACAAGGTGACCGGGCCGGAGCTGTACGAGCAGACGGACGGGAAGATCGACTACTTCGTGTCGGGCCTGGGCACCGGCGGCACGATGAGCGGCGCGGGCAAGTACCTCAAGGAGAAGATCCCCGGCCTGAAGAACGTGGGCGTGGATCCGGAGGGCTCCGTCTACGAGGGGTACTTCAAGACGGGCAAGCTGACCGAGCCGCACGTGTACAAGGTCGAGGGTATCGGCGAGGACATGCTGTGCGGCGCCATGGACTTCAAGGTGGTGGACGACATCCGGCAGGTGGATGACCGCCAGAGCTTCGTGGCGGCGCGGCGGCTGGCGCGCGAGGAGGGCATCTTCGCGGGAGGCTCGGCGGGCGCGGCGGTGCACGTGGCGGTGCAGCTGGCCAAGGAGGTCGGCAAGGGCAAGACGATCGTCGTCATCCTGCCCGACACGGGCATGAGCTACATCAGCAAGTTCCACTCGGACGAGTGGATGCGCGACAACGGCTTCCTGGAGGAGAAGGGCGCGGGGACGGTGCGCGATCTGCTCAACGGCAAGCGGGCGGTGGTGACGGCGCGCAAGGGCCAGAAGGTGGACCAGGTGGTGGAGACGATGCGCCAGCACGGCATCAGCCAGATGCCGGTGATGAGCGAGGACGGGCGCGCGGTGGGGATGATCCACGAGTACGACCTGCTCAACGCGCTGGTGGCGAACAAGGTGAAGTTCGCGGACACGATCGACAGCATCGTGGCGCCGCTGCAGGGTGTGGTGGCACCGGAGACGAGCCTCAACCGGCTGCGCGAGGTGTTCAACCAGGACAAGGTGGCGGTGGTGAAGGAGGGCGAGAAGGTGCTGGCCATCGTGACGAAGATCGACCTCATCGAGTACATGCACCGCACGGCGGCGTAACCCACCCCTCTCCCACCGGGAGAGGGACGGGGTGAGGGTACCGGGACCACCCGGGTTCACCTCCCGCCCCAAGACCAGGGCCTCGGGTTCTCCGGAACCCGGGGCCCTTCGTCGTCAGGGGCCCCCGGGAAGCCAGGTGTCCGGTGCTGCTAGGATGTGAAGACAAACCAGGGGGGCAGCTCGGTCGGTGAATAAGCGGCCCCCGAGTGCGTCCACTGCCTCACACCCCGTAGCCCCACGATCGTCCGCATGCGTTCCCAACTCCCGCTCTCGCGCTTCTCCCCGCTGCTCGGCCTGCTGATCCTGAGCGGCTGCAACACCGCCTACCGTGAGGCCATGTCCCGCGCCGAAGACGCGGCGGTTCGCGGGGACTTCCTGACCGCGGCCATCGCCTACCGTTCGGCCTGTGCGGCCTCTCCCGATGACGAGAAGGCCTGTAGCCGGGCCCCCGTCTTCGCGCGCAAGGCGACGGACAACGCCATCGCGACCGCGCGCCCGGCGTGCGACGCGGGCGATCTCGATCTGTGCCTCCCTCCCCTGCTCGCGACCCTGGACATCATGCCCGGCGATCCCGAGGTCGCCTCGATGCTCGAGAAGGCCAGCAAGCTGCACGCGGAGCGCTGCGCCTCCCAGTGGAAGGCGGAGGGCCCGCTAAGCACGGCGCTGGCCGAGGTCGCCTGCCTCCAGTCCCGCGCCAGACAGCTCCCCGTTCCGAGCTACGAGTCGCTGCTCACCCAGCGCGCCACCCAGCTCTCCTCGCGCTTCGCGAGCCTCGCCGCCACCGCGCAGGCACCGAGCAACGCGGGCGCCGCCTCCGTGCTGTGGAACGCGGCGAAGTGCCTGGCACCCGACGCGAACACGACGTCGCGCTTCGAGCAGGCCCGCCAGAGCTTCCTCACCCAGAGCGCCATCCCCGTGTCCGCCCGCATTGGCGGGAAGATGTCGCCGCAGATCTCCGAGCAGCTCTCCAACCTGTGCGAGCGCATCTCCGGGAACCTGGCTCCCGCGGCGCGGTGCGCGGAGAGCGGGATGATGCCCGGGCAGCCGGAGCCACTGGAGATCTATGTGAGCGCGCTCATCCAGCGCGCGGTGGAGAACGTCTCCGAGGACATACGCCGTCTGAACTACGTCAGCGGCACGCGGCAGGTGCCCAATCCCTCCTTCAGGGATGCCCGGAGGGACCTCAAGCGCATCGATCAAGACATCGAGTCCACCGAGCGGCGGAAGAAGGAGAAGGATGCGGCGTGCCAGGCGCCCAACCGTACGCACGATGCCTCCTGTGTCGGCTGCACCGAGTCCAAGACGAAGTCGCCCTGCGACGAGGCCACGGAACTCACCGAGTCCCTCAAGCGGCTGACGCGTGAGCGCAACGATGCGCGCAACCACCTGGACAGCATCCCCGAGACGGTGACCGAGAACGTGTACGACGACTTCACCTACTCCGTGCTGACCCACCGCTGGGCGTCGGGCTACCGCTTCACTGTGCAGGCGAGCACCCCGGGCTCGGCCCCCTCGGCGCCGCAGGAGGGCGAGCTGCGCTTCGAGGATGTGGAGCATGTGGGCTTCGGGCCCGCCGGGCTCCGGCCGGATCCGCTGGAGATCCCCACGTCGGGGACCTACGCGAACGCCTTCGTCCAGCAGGTCACGCCGCACGTGTTCGCGGCGGTGCAGCAGGACAGCGTGGCCCGCGGGGCCGCGCGCCGGGCCCAGTGCAGTGAGCTCCCGGCGAACTGGGGGCTCCCCTGGGTGCAGTGCTGGGCGGAGTCCTCGCTCTGGCAGAACGGGCAGGAGCCCCAGGTGAACGAGTTCCTCGGCCTCCTGGCCACCAGCGCTGGCGCCTCCGCCCAGCCCCAGTGCCGCTGAGGCAGTGGACGGGGGACCCGTGCTAGGTTGAGCCCATGTCCCCCGACCGTCGTCCGTGGCTCGCCGTGCTGGTGGCCGCCCTCGGCTATTTCGTCGACATGTTCGACCTCGTCATGTTCTCCATCCTGCGCATCCCCTCGCTGCGCGGGATGGGCGTGACGGATGCCGAGGAGCTGGCCCGCCTCGGCAAACACCTGCTGGACATGCAGCTCATCGGCATGCTGCTCGGAGGCTTCGCCTTCGGCGCCGCGGGAGATCGCTTCGGCCGCACCCGCACCCTCTACGCCTCCATCGCGCTCTACTCGACCGCGAACCTGCTCAACGCCTTCGTCACCAGCGTGGAGGCGTACGCCGTGCTGCGCGCCCTGGCGGGCTTCGGTCTGGCAGGAGAGCTCGGAGCCGGCATCACCCTGGTGGGCGAGCTGCTCCCCACGAGGCTGCGCGGCGTGGGCACCACGATCGTCGCTTCCGTGGGGTTGCTGGGGGCCGTGGTCGCGGGTGTCGTCGCCGAGCTGCTGGGCTGGAAGGCCTGCTACATCCTCGGAGGAGTGCTCGGGTTCGTCCTGCTCGCCCTGCGCCTGGGCGTGTCCGAGAGCGGCCTGTACGAGCAGATGGCCCAGGGCACCGCGCCACGAGGCAATCCCCTGGGACTGCTGTGGCCCGCGGACCGGCTGATGCGCTTCTCCTGCATCGTGCTGAGCGCCATGCCCATCTGGTTCGCCACCGGCGTGCTCTTCGTGTTCGCGCCGGAGCTGGGTCGGGCCATGGGCCTCGCCGAGGCCATCCAGCCCGGCCGCGTCATCGGCTTCGCCTACGGCGGCGTGGTGGTGGGCAACTTCTCGAGCGGGTGGCTCAGCCAGCTGCTGCGCAGCCGCAAGTGGGCCATTGGAATCTTCCTCGTCACGCTCGCCCTCTCCATCCTCGCGTTCCTCGAGGTGGCCCCGCGCGGCGCGATGCCCTTCTACGCGATGGTCTTCGTGGTCGGCGCGGCCACCGGCTACTGGTCCGTCTTCGTCACCACCGCGAGCGAGCTGTTCGGAACGAACCTGCGCGCCACCGCCGCCACCAGCGCCCCCAACGTGGTGCGGGGCCTGGCCGTCCCCATCACCTCGCTCTGGTTCGCCCTCAAGCCCTCGCTCGGCGCGCTGGAGGCCACGCGCATGCTCGGCATGGCCTGCTGCGCCATCGGCCTGGTGTGCACGCTGATGCTGCGCGAGACCTTCCACCAGGATCTCGACTTCACCGAGTCCTGAGGCTCGCGGCGCGAGTGGAGGGTCCACGAAGTTCGTGGACAGAGTCGTGTTGCGCATGCTCCCTCTCCCTCTGGGAGAGGGCGGGGGGTGAGGGTCGTCCCTCTGTGAGCTCCCATGGGGTCATGCGCTCCAGGAGGAAGACCCTCACCCTAGCCCTCTCCCAGAGGGAGAGGGGACATCCACGGGCCCTCGGACCCTGTCCAAGGACTTCGTGGACCCTCCACTAGCGCAGGGCGGCCTCGGGGCCCTCGGGTGACTCGAAGTACTCGCTCGTGAACATCAGGTTCGGGGGCAGCTTCAGCCCCTCCTTGTACCGCGCGATGTGCTCGGGCCGCTTCGACAGCAGGCACGCCTCGGCATCGCAGAAGAGCACGGTGAATCGCTCGCTCAGGCGCTTGAGCGCCGGGTCATCGGTCCTCAGGAGCGCCATGTCGGCCTTGAAGTGCTCCAGCACCTCGAGCGGATCCCTCGAGTCGAAGCCGAGGTTGATGTTCGCGTCGATCATCTGGCCGGAGTAGGCCATGACGTGGCGCCCGTCACACGCCACGCGCGAGTCCGGAGCCGTCCACAGCAGCAGCCCTCCCCAGTCGAAGTCGTTCCAGACATTCCCCGAGAAGCCATTGAGCCGCATCACGGCGATGGCGTTCGAGGGGTTGCGGAAGGGCCACTCGATGAACTTCAACGCCTCGGGCACGCGCAAGGCCCAGAGGGCCAGGAAGCACACGGCGAGCAGCCCGGAGAGCTTCACCGCCAGCGCGTCGAGGCGCTCCAGGCGGAGCTCCTTCACCCGGGCGAGTGCCGCCTCGAACAGGGCCGCCACCACCGGCGCGAGCAGGATGGGGGCCATGCGCAGGTGCCGGCTGGCCGAGACGCTGGTGCCCACGGCGAGCACCAGCAGCAGCCACAGCCGCAGCCGTCTCCTGGGCAGGAAGACGAGCGACAGGAGCACCGTGACGCCCAGCAGACCCAGGGCGATCTTCTCCCCGGGCACGAGCTGCTTCAGGTCCCACAGGGGCAACCACTCCCGATCGAGCAGCCGCGCGGGATCTCCCGAGAGCCGGAGGGTCTCGAGGACGAGCCTGGGCCCGTAGGGGTTGAGCATCGACGAGAGGATCGCCACCACCGGCATCGCCACCAGCTCCCCCAGGCGGATGCGGGTGTCCGTCCAGCGCAGCCGTGCCTCGAGCGCGAGCGCGCCACAGAGCCCCGCGAGCAGGAACAGACCCGCGAGGAAGCCGCCATGGAAGTTGGCCGACAGCCCCACCAGAGGGGCGGAAACCCAGAGGGCACGCCGGCTCCCCGAGACGCCCGCGTACACCACCAGGGCCACCAGGGCGAAGCTGACGAGCTGCGCGCGTACCAGCTCGAAGCCCATCCACATGAAATGGACGGCCCCGAGCAGGACGAGCAGACGGACCAGTGCGCCGGAGGCGGCGGCGCGGATGGCGGCCGCCAGGCCCACGACGGTGAGCGTCATCCAGAGCCACTTGGCGACGATGACGCCCGCCGCGCCCCACTTCGAGTGGAGCGCGTACAGCATGACGTTGAAGCCCCACTGGTACATGACGAGCGGGTGGTTGGGCTCGGTGAAGCTGTGCCCATTCGTCAGCGGGAACACCCCGGTGCGGAACAGGTCACGGCCGAACGCGAGCGTCCAGCCGAGGTCCGTGTTCACGGGCGTGAAGGCATTGGACAGCAGCACGAGCCCGAGGCCCGCGGCCAGGGGCAGGAGCCAGTCCATTGCCCTCGGCGCGTGTGCGCGCGAGTCCAGGGGAGGAACGGAAGCCATTCGGCGCATGATACCCAAGGGCTCCCGAGGACCCAGGATTTCGAGACGGTGCCGGTTCGGAGAGGACGGAGCCCGTGCAGGCTGCCAGGCGCGTGGTGGAGACCGCCTCTTCAGCCGGATGAATCCAACTTGCCGCCTCGTCGGAGACGGGTACAAGGTGCGGAGGATGGATGACGTGGACGTGAACGACGCGGCGGTGAAGGAGGCGGTGCAGCGCGCCTGCGTGGACGTGGGCCTGCCCCTCTCCTACCGTTCCGCGGTGAGCCAGATGCTGCGTACCCCGTCCTCGGAGTGGCCCGCCTGCTGCGGCGAGGGCTGCTTCCCGTGCCAGCAGTCCCTGGCGGACGCGACGCTGCGCACACTCGAACTGCTGGGCCGGAGCCCCCGATGAACCCCTCTCTCTTCTTGAAGTGCCACGCCTGGACGCTCCTCGCACTGAGCCTGGCCTGCACCACCCCCAGCGGAAGCACGAAGACGCTCCCCGCCCCTCCGGCGGAGGAGTACCGGCTCGGGGAGGACCTGACGGTGCGGCGAATCGCCACCGGCGTGTGGATGCACACCTCCGTGGCCAGCGAGGCCGACGGTGGCTACCCCGCCAATGGTCTCCTCGTCGAGGACGGAGCGTCCTCGCTCCTCATCGACACGGCCTGGGAGGACTCCCAGACCGAGCGGCTGATCTCCTGGGCACGCGACACGCTCCACCGCCCCATCCGGGCCGCGGTCGCCACGCACTTCCACAAGGACAGGCTCGGCGGAGCCCCCGTGCTCCTCGCGCACGACATCTCGGTGCTCGCGCTGGAGGAGACGGTCCAGCTCGCCCGGACGCACGACAAGGTGCTCCCCTCGGGGACCGTCACTCACGACGAGAAGCTCGGGCCCCTGGAGCTCTTCTACCCAGGCCCCGGCCACGCGCCCGACAACCTGGTGGTGTGGCACCCGGAGAGCGGCATCCTGTTCGGCGGCTGCTTCGTGAAGGACGCGACCGCGAAGGGGCTCGGCAACGTGGCCGATGCCAACGTGACCGCGTGGCCGGAGAGCCTCGAGCGGACGCGTGCGCGCTTCCCCGCCATCCGCACGGTGGTTCCGGGCCATGGGCCCATCGGAGGACCGGAGCTGCTCTCGCATACCCGCGACCTCCTGGGGCAGCACCTACACGGCGGGTGAAAAACCCGAGCGGATCCGCGCACCGGGCTTGGGTAGGCGGGCCCAGGTAGCGGAGAATGGCCGCCACCGCCGCCCCCCTGGGCGGCTCCGTCTCCCATGTCTCTCTCGCGCCTCCGCTCTCTTCCCGCGCTCCTCGCGTCCCTGGCCCTCCTGTCCTGCGCCGGTTCTCGCATCGAGAAGCAGAACCTCCAGCCGCCACCTCCCGCCGCCAACGGTGGCCGCCCGGTGTCGGATCCGCCGCCCTCGCGCATCGTCATCCACGCCACCATCTTCCGCGAGGCCCTCGTCAAGAAGATGGCCGAGAGCCTGCCTCGCTCGGGCGAGGGCGATGCCCAGCTCTTCGCCGGACAGTCCGTCCACTACACCTGGCAGCGAGAGCCGGTGACGCTCAAGTTCGATCGCGGCCGCGTCGTGGTGGGCGTCAACGTGCTCGGCCGCTTCAACATGCTCGGCGAGCGGGAGCTCCCCATCGCCATCACCATCGCCGGCGAGCCCGTCATGACCGCGGACTTCAAGGCGCTCCTGCAGTCCACCGACGTGCAGGTGGTGGCCTCCGGGCCCGTGGACTCCGTCAACCGCGCCCTCGAGGCCAAGCTGCGCGGCCTCATCGCCCAGACGCTCGAGGACTTCCGCTTCGACGTGCGCCCCCTGGTGGCCAATGCCTTCTCCCGCCTCGCCCGCCCCATCGAGATTCCCGTGGGCGACCAGGTGGCTTGCGCCGAGCTGAAGGTGACCAACCTCGAGGCCTCTCCCACCGTGCTCGCCGACGGCATGGAGAAGGACCTCGGCATCGTCGTGCTCCCCTCGGTGACGCTGCCCTGCACCCCGGTGGCCAGCCTCGCCGGCCCTACGTCCAACGACGGGGGCACGGGACTCGATGGTGGCCCCCAGACCGCCAGCACCCAGTTCGCCAGCTACACCCCCGGTGCCTCGGGCACGGATGGTGGCGTGCCCCAGGTGGACGGTGGCGCGAAGTACGCCACCTATGCCGTTGGCCCCACGAGCAATGACGGGGGCACGGGCCTGGACTCGGGCACTCCGGCCACGCAGGTGGCCATGCCCCTGCTGCAGAACGTCTCCACCCTGCCCTCCGGCCCCTTCAAGGTGATCATCCCCGTCGCCGCTCGCTACGAGGAGCTGTCCAAGGCGCTCGAGTCCTCCATGAACGGACGCCTCCACTTCTCCTCGTCCCACCCCGAGCTCTACATGGAGAAGCCCCAGGTCTACCCATCCGATGACACGGTGGTCATCAAGATGAACCTGGGGGGCAGCGCCAGGGTGGGCGACTACTCCGTGCCGGTGGGCGGGGAGATCTTCTTCGCCGGCCATCCCCATGTCATCGACAACCAGCTCTCCGTCCCGGACCTGGAGATCACCCCGGGCACCGCCAGCGAGCTGGTGAAGCTCAAGTTCGCCCTGGACTACCAGTCCATCCGCGAGCAGGCCCGGCAGGCACTCCGGGTCGACGTCTCCGAGCGCCTGGCCGCGGTGAAGGACAAGATGTCCACCGAGCTGTCCTTCTCCGAGGACCTGGGCTGCGTGCGCGGCCAGGTGCTGCGCTCCGAAGTGACGGGCGTCTATCCGCACCCGAGCTTCCTGCGCATCTACGTGCAGGTGGACGCGCAGGTCGGGCTCTACCTCCCCTGCAAGAAGTAACGCGAAGGGCCTCCTGCTCCACGGTGTGGAACAAGAGGCCCTCGGGCGGGATGACCCTCACCCTGGCCCTCTCCCAGAGGGAGAGGGGATGACGTCAGGCCACGTCGAGCGCGTTCTTCAGATCATCCACCAGGTCCTGCGCGTCCTCGATTCCCACCGACAGACGGATGAGCCCATCCGAAATGCCCAGCAGCTCGCGCGTCTCCTTCGGCACCGACGCGTGCGTCATGATGGCCGGGTGCTCGATGAGCGACTCGACTCCACCGAGCGACTCGGCGCAGGCGAAGATCTTCACCGTCTTGAGGAACTTGCGCGCCGACTCCAGGCCGCCCTTGATGTCGAAGGTCATCATGCCGCCGAAGCCCTTCATCTGCTTGCGCGCCAGCGCGTGCTGCGGATGGCTCTCCAGGCCCGGGTAGGTGACCTTGTTCACCTTGGGGTGCGAGGAGAGGTACTGCGCCACCTTCATCGCGTTCTGCGCGTGGCGCTCCATGCGCACGCCCAGCGTCTTCACGCCACGCAGCACCAGGAAGCTGTCCATCGCGCCCGGCACTCCGCCCACCGCGTTCTGAAGGAAGTACATCTTCTCCGCCAGCTCGTCCCGGCTCGTGCAGGCGAAGCCACCCACCACGTCGCTGTGCCCGTTGAGGTACTTGGTCGTCGAGTGCGTCACCACGTCGAAGCCCAGGTCCAACGGACGCTGGAAGTACGGCGTCATGAAGGTGTTGTCACACACCGACAGCAGGCCCCGCTTCTTCGCCGTCTCCGCGATGCGCCCCAGGTCGATGAGCTTGAGCATCGGGTTGGTCGGCGACTCCACCCAGACCATCTTCGTCTTCGGGGTGATGGCCTTCTCGAAGTTGTCCGGATTGGACAGGTCCACCCAGGAGAAGCTCACCCCGTGGCGCTTGAAGACCTTGTCGAAGATGCGGAAGGTGCCGCCGTACACGTCATCCGACACGACGACGTGGTCCCCGGCCTCCAGCATGTGCATCAGCATGTCCGTGGCGGCCAGGCCCGAGGCGAAGGCCAGACCATGCTTCGCCCCCTCGAGGGCCGCCAGGCAGTCCTGGAGCGCCTTGCGGGTGGGGTTCTGCGTCCGGCTGTACTCGTAGCCCTTGTGCTCCCCGGGGCCCGCCTGGACGTAGGTGGAGGTCAGGTAGACCGGCGTCATGATGGCGCCGGTGGTGGGGTCCGGCTCCTGGCCGGCGTGGATGGCGAGGGTGTCGAAGCGCATGGCCTGGGGCCTATCACACTCCCCTTCCCCTCGGGAGTGGTGGCCGGTCCCCACCGCGTGTCCAGAACGCTTGCCGGAGGGCGGGGAGTCGGGGAAGAGGGGGCCGCGGTTGTACGGGAGAGGACAGGGCAGCCATGACGACAGCGGACCAGGGCTCCGGAGCGGCGGTGGGGATGTTCGAGAACCGCCTGCGCAAGAACGCACGGCACTTGCGCAAGTGGGCGAAGGCGCGCGGGCTCACCGCCTTCCGCATGTACGACCGGGACATCCCCGAGTACCCCTACGCGGTGGACCTCTACGGCGACCGGGTGCACCTGGTGGAGTACCCGCGCCGGCAGGCCTTGAAGAAGGCCGGCGGCCTGGAGGAGCAGCGGGCGGAGGTGCTCGCGGCGGTGGCGGCCGTCCTGGAGGTGTCCCCGGAGCACGTCCACGTGAAGACGCACCTGCCCCAGCCCTGGGGCCGCTCGCAGTACGGCCGGGTAGGCCAGGGCAGCGAGCGTCTCGTGGTGGAGGAGCAGGGGCTGAAGTTCCAGGTCAACCTCGGGGACTACCTGGACACCGGCCTCTTCATGGACCACCGGCTGACGCGCGCCCGCGTGCGCGAGGAGGCCCGGGGCAAGAGCTTCCTCAACCTCTTCTGCTACACGGGCGCCTTCACCGTGTACGCCGCCGCGGGCGGGGCCTCGCGCACCCTCAGCGTGGACCTGTCCAACACCTACCTCGACTGGGCCGAGGAGAACCTCGCGCTCAACGGGCTGTCGGACGCGCGCCACACCCTGCTGCGCGCCGATGCCCTCGCCTGGGTACTAGCCGAGAGCAAGGCGCCCCAGGAGCGGTTCGACCTCGTCGTGTGCGATCCGCCCTCCTTCTCCACCTCGAAGAAGATGCAGGGCACCTTCAACGTGCAGCGCGACCATGTGCGGCTGCTGGAGGGCATCCGAGAGCTGATGACTCCCGGCGGTGTCCTCTACTTCTCCACCAACTTCCTGGGCTTCGAGCTGAAGGACTCCGCCATCCGCGACTACGAGGGGGTGGAGGAGCTCACGCCCGGCTCCATCCCCGAGGACTTCCAGCGCAAGGAGATCCACCGCTGCTGGCGCATGGTGGCTCCTCGCGCCGGACGCCGCTGAGCCACCGCGTCAGATGCGGCAGAGGCCCTCGACGCAGCGCTCACCCGAGGGGCAGTCGCAGTTGGCCTGGCAGGCCTTGCCACTGCCCGGGTTGTCCGCCGGCGTGCAGTAGCCGATCTTGCACACGCTGCCGGAGGCGCACTGGGTGCTGGAGGTGCAGGGCGGGCGGCAGGTGCCATCCACGCAATCGTTGCCGGCGGTGCACTGCGAGGCGTTGGTGCACGAGTCCGTCGGGCGCGGGCGGCACAGGCCGCTCGAGCACATCTGCGTGGAGGAGCACTCCGTGTCGGAGGTGCAGCCACGGACGCAGGCGTTGTTGATGCAGTAGCTGCCCGAGCCGCAGTCACTGTTGCGCACGCAGCTGCCCGGCGTGCCCGCGTCGAGTGGGGGAGGCGGCGGAGTGCCCGCGTCGACCGGAGGAGGCGGCGGGCAGGTGGTGCCAGCGTCCGGCGGCGGCTTCGTCCCACCATCCGGCGGCTTCGTCCCGCCGTCCGTGGAGGAGCCCGGCTTCACGCGGCAGTAGTACCCATCGCAGTAGTAACCGGTGGCGCATTCCGCATCGCGCGAGCACCTGTGGTTGCACACCCCGTTGACGCAGAGGTCCCCGGTGCCGCAGTCCTTGGAGGTGGTACAGGACGTCGAGCCCACGGGGACGTCCTGACACGTCCCGCGCATGCAGTACTGGTTGGAGTGACAGTCGGACGAGTCGACACAGGCGTGGTAGTCGTCCTCGCACCAGTCTCCGTGGTCACGGTAGTCGCTGATGATGCATCCGGAGACGAGGCCCGCCAGGAGCGCGAGCAGGGGGGGCAACAGGGAGGATTTGCGGGGGAGAGCGTTCTGCATGAGGGTCTCCGTCGAGACGGCCGGCCACCGGCCCGGGGTTCGAGGCGCTTTGACGCCGGGGCCCGGAGAATTGATCAAAGAATTTCTCGGGACCCCTGTCCGTCGGCTCTCGCGACTCCTTCTGGACGACCGGGCCCCCACTTTGTCGTTCACCGAGAATTCTTTTTGATCAATTCGTGTCGCTACGGCGACTCAGGGCACGGAGAGGTAACGTGCTCACCCGAACCATCCACATGTCCGCGGCGGATTTCCTCGGAGGGGACTTCGCCCGGCTCTCGTTCCAGGGGGAGCACCCGGTGACGACGCACGGAGCACGCCCGGTGGAGACGCCGCTGGGCTCCGCCTTGCGTGTGGACGGGCCCTCCACCCCCGCGCTCCCCGCGGACGAGGCCCAGCTCCTGGCGCTCGTGCGGCGCGTGCGGGACGGAGACCTCACCGCCTTCGACCGGCTCTACCAGCTCACCCGGGCCGACGC
Source organism: Archangium violaceum (assembly GCF_016887565.1). NCBI lineage: Bacteria > Pseudomonadati > Myxococcota > Myxococcia > Myxococcales > Archangiaceae > Archangium > Archangium violaceum. The sequence goes on along the minus strand of NZ_CP069396.1, from coordinate 3,244,698 downwards.
GGCCCGGACCCTGCGCCACCTGGTGGGCAACCGCACCGAGCTGGAGGACCTCCTCCAGGAGACCTACCTGCGGCTGCTCACCGCGATGAAGGGCTTCCGGGGCGAATCACGCTTCCGCACCTTCTTCTACCGCGTGTGCGCCAATGTGGCCCTGTCACACTTGAGGTGGAAGCGGCGCCGGCCGGAGGATCCGTTCGCGGAGCCGCCCGAGTCCGCGTGTCCGGGGGAGGACCCGGAACGAGTGGCGGCCCGGCGCCAGGCGGCCCGGCTGGTGGAGACGGCGCTGGAGCGGCTCAAGCCCAAGAAGCGCATCGTCTTCGTCTATTACGAGCTGTGCGGCATGAGCCCGGACGAGATCGCCCTGGCCGTGGGAAGCTCGCCCAACACCGTGCGCAGCCGGTTGCACCACGCGCGACTGGAGTTCAACGAGGCCATGCAGCGACTGCTCCACACCCGCGCCGGAGGCCCGCATGGCTCGCCATGAGAGGGAGGCACTCTGGGCGCTGGCCTCGGGAGAGCTGGATACGGAGGCGCGCGTCCGGGTGGAGGCGCACGTGGCCGGGTGCGACGAGTGCGCCCAGCGGCTCTCGGAGGTACGAGAGACGCGCGCCCTGCTGCGGGTGGCGAGGGACGAGGCGCCCCCGGTGCGCTGGGTGGAGGCGGATGAGCGAGTCCTGACGATGGCCGCCCGGCGCTTCGCCCGGCTCGAGAGCAAGCCCCGCTGGCCGTGGATGGTGGCCGCGATGGGCGTCTGCGCCGCGGTGCTGCTGGCACTGCTGGTACCGCGACCCGACACGGCGATGCGTGTACCCGAGGAGACGGTGGTGGCCCGGCAGGTCGAAGCCCCCTCCCCCACCGCGCAGGTGGAGGGCGAGTCGGGCGCGTGGGCCCGCGACGCGGAGGGGACGGAGCAGACGCTCCAGAAGGACTCGGGCCTGCGGGCGGGCACCACGGTGAGGACGCCCGACCGGGGTATCGCCCGGCTGAGGCTGCCCGATGCGAGCCACATGCAGGTCTCGCCCGACTCGGAGGTGGTGCTGACCCGCGTCGCGGCGGACGACGTGCACCTGCGGGTGGTGCGGGGGCGCGTCTCGGTACAGGCCTCGCACGCCGAGCGGCGCGGCTTCCTCGTGGAGGCGAAGGGCCTGCGCGTCTTCGTGGTGGGCACCGTCTTCACCGTGGAGAACACGCCCCAGGGGCCCGCCGTCTCCGTGCTGGAGGGCAAGGTGCGCGTCGAGGCCGAGGGTCGCTCGCCCCAGTTCGCCACCGCGGGCCAGCGCGTGGAGCTGCACTCCGGCGAGCACGCGTGGAGGAACCGGCCGCTGTCGGCCCAGGACCGGAAGGCCTTCGAGGCACTGGGAGTCCGGGTGAAGGCCGCGAGCACCTCCAGGCACACGCCGGCTCCCGCCGCGCCTCCGCCCCAGGTGGCCCAGACGCTGCCCGAGACGGCTCCGCCCTCGCCCGAAGTGGCTCAGGCGCCCGTGCCGGACACGAAACCCGCGCTCGGCCAGGAGCCCCAGCCCGACGCGGTGGATGACGCGCCGCCCACGCCCGTGGAGTCCGAGCCACCGGTGGCGATGAACACGCTCGCGCCCGAGGAGGAGTGGCAGCGCTTCCCGGCACCGCGCGAGGTGGAGGAGCGCTTCCTCGCACACGCTCGCGCGGAGGTGGTCACCCGCACCTGCGAGAGCTACCTGGTGGGACTGGGGGAGATCGCCGAGCAGAGCCACGTGCGCCCGTTCCGCGAGGAGGCACGCTACCTGCGAGCGCAGTGCTACGAGGTTCGCTTCCAACGCAAAGAGGCCACGATCGAGTACCTCCGCTATCTGCGCGAGTACCCCTGGGGCCGGTGGGCCGCGCATGCGCGTGCCGCGCTCCTGCGGTAGGCAGGCCTCCACTGAAGTCGACTGCCTTCAACGTAGTGATTCATGCCACATTCGAGGGAGTCGACTCCCTCGACTGCGTGGCTTAGACCTGGACCATGCTCTCCGCTCTCACCGTGCTCGCCCTGCTGCTCGCGGCGGATGGGGCCCAGGACAAGAAGGAGTCCCCCAAGGCCTCCCCCACCGAGGTCACCGCGCTCGCGGTGGACGTGGACTTCGTCTGCCGCACCCGCGCCACCCAGAGCCTCATCCTCACCCCCAAGGCCCAGGTGCAGCTGGAGGTGCCCGACAGCTGTCCCGACGCCGGAGCCGACTGGCGCCTTTCCGTCGATTGTGACGCCAAGGGCTGCTCGGGCTACGTCCGCACCAAGGAGGGCGCCATCGCCCTCATTCAGGGCACCCGGCAACAGCTCACCGTCAAGCCCCTCGCCGAGAAGCACCCGCCCACCCTGAACTCCCTCGTCGTGCGCATCACCGGCCAGCACACGTTGAAGGTGGAGACTCCCGAGGAGCACCAGCCCCCCGTCCAGCTCCTCCTCCAGCTCCCCACCGTCACCGGCGTCTACACTCTCGCGCCCTCGGAGCCAGCCGCGGCCCTGGACTTCGAGTACCAGGGCAAGCGCATCACCCTCCGGGCCCAGGCATCCAGGACCGACTCCACGCACGTCCACCTCAAGCTCTGGAACGCCCGGAACGAGCCCCTCCTGGACGAGACGCTCGAGATGAATAAGCCCCGCGAGCTCGACTGCAAGCGTCTGGAAGGCATCTGCCAGGGCACCATGAAGCTCCTGGTGCGCGAATACCAGCGCGTCCTCTGACGGACCGGCGGCGCCCGGCTACCCGCGCCCGGGCCCGTCCTCCTCGGAGAACTCGGCATCCACCTCGTCCACGGGCCGGCGCTCCCCGCGCGACCAGGAGGAGGAACCCCGGGCCGAGGGCTCCTCCGGGGGAGGCGCTCCGAACGGGCCTCCCATGAACGGACCCGACTGGAACGAGGTGAAGCGCACCGCGCCCGAGGCCATGCCGCGCTCGAGCTTCCGGCGCACCACCGAGGCCACCACCTTGCGCGTCGGAGGAAACAGCAGCAGGAGGCCCACCACGTCGGTGAGCACGCCCGGCGCCACCAGCAGCACCGAGCCCACCAGGACGAGCAGCCCGCTCACCAGTCCCTCCTCGGGCATGCGGCCCTGGGCGAGCGACTGCTGCCAGCGGCGGAACACACGCAGGCCCTCCCTCTTGGCCAGGAAGGCGCCAACCAGGCCCGTGACGAGCACCCCGCCCACCGTGGGCCAGAAGCCGACCTCCCGGCCGATGGCCAGCAGGAGGTACAGCTCGATGAACGGAATCAGCGTGAACGCGAGCAGGAGGTACTTGAACACCTGTCCAACCTAATGCGCCGAGCCCGCCAGCGCTTCGAGGAACTCATGGATGCGCGCGGCGTTCGCCCCCAGGTCGCCCCGCCCCGCCCTCGACTTCGAGCGCATGTCCACCCGCGTCCCCCCGCCCTCCTCCGGCCGCACCCGCACCACGAAGTCATCCCGCAGGCGGAAGACACGGGACTCGGCCACGCCCTCGAAGGTGCGCGCCCGGGCGTCCACGTTCGTCACCGTCCACCCGGAGTGCGCCCGCGCCAGCGCGACGGCCCGCTCGAAGACCGCGTCCGGGGGCTCGGCCAGCTTGCGCGACTTCAGGTCCGGGTAGAACTTCTCCACGACGATCTTGAACTCCTCCGGGTAGCCCAGGTCCTTCCCGGCGTTCTCCGGCAGCGTCCGAGCGTGGGTGAACGCGGGCACGTCCTTCAGGTCCGTGCTGATGTCGTTGATGGGAGGCTTGCCCCCACCCGCGAAGGCCGGTGTCAGCACCACCACCAGCGTGAGGATTCCGAGCGCCATCGCCGTGAAGCCGGGAGCCACCCTGCCCCGGACCACGGAGATGATGCTGGCCACGATGCCCACCAGACCCACCAGCGCCGCGCTCGCGAACACGAGCATGGCCTGGAACCCGGGCAGCACCCCGAGGAAGCCCAGCAGTGGACCGAGCACCAACAGCAGCACCGCGACGAGCGAGATGCGCAACGACCAGGAGCGAAACATGCGCGAGGCATGCGTCACCCGCGCTCCGAAATCCAGCCTTTTTCAGCCCCAGAGCTGGCCGTTCATCCAGTCGATCAGCAGGTACAACAGGAAGAAGAAGCCGAGCACCCCGAGGAAGAACTTCGTCGTCGGCTGGAAGCCCTCGCGCTCGGAGGTGGCGCTGATGGGCATGGCCGAGGCCAGCCCGAGCATCTCCCCCGCGTAGCGCGCGGTGCGCTCGAACTGGTCCGCCACCGTCCCGTCATCGTGTGCCGTCAGCGCCTGTCCCAACTGCGGGTCGAAGAAGCGGACCTCGGCCTCCCTGGCCAGCTCCGCCACCCGGGACACCACCTCGCGGATGAGGTCCGTCCGGTCCGACAGCGGCACACGCACCTCGGTGGCCACCCACTGTCCCCCCTCGCGTAGGGGATGGACCTCCACCAGGCCATGCTCCAGCATCCAGGCGCGCCCACCGCCCGGCAGCTCTTTCGCCCCCCGGGCTTCCAGGAGGGCCTCCACCCGGGCGCTGTCGAAAGGCGTCCCGGGGACCATGGATTGAAGGAGCAGGTCGTATCTCACACGGGTTGGAGTATACGCCCGAGAAGCCATGCCCAAGCCAACCCCAGGACCCCGTCACGACCGCCGCCCCGGAGCCCCCGCCGGCCGCAACAAGCGCCCCCAGCACCGCCCCGAGGTGGTCGCCCCGGATCGGACCTCTCCGGAGATCGGCCCGGATGGGCTGCCCCAGGTCCAGCTCATCCGCCGGGGCGTCGACCGCTGGCAGGCCGGCCACCCGTGGATCTACCGCGCCGATCTCAACGGCGACCCCGCCCTCCAGGGTGGCGAGGTGGTGCGCGTCATGGACGCCCGCGGCTGGTTCCTGGGCAAGGCCTTCTACTCGAAGCAGTCCAAGATCTCCCTGCGCTGGCTCTCCTACGAGGACGTGGCGGTGGACACGGACTTCTTCCGCCAGCGCCTGGCCCTCGCGGATGCGATGCGCCGCCGCGCCCTGCCCGGAGAGACCACCTACCGCGTGGTGCACGGCGAGGCGGACCTGCTGCCCGGCCTCGTGGTGGACCGCTACGGCGACTGCCTGAGCGTACAGTTCCTCATCCCCGCCACCGAGCAGCGCAAGCAGCTCATCGTCGACCTGCTGGTGGAGCTGTTCAAGCCGCGCGCCATCATCAACCGCTCGGACGTGGGCGTGCGCTTGCTGGAGGGCCTGCCCCAGGAGAAGGGCGTGCTGTACGGCACGGCGCCCGGCCCGGTGGCCTATGACGAGGGCCTGGTGCGCGTGCGCGCGGACCTGATGGAGGGCCAGAAGACGGGCGCCTTCCTGGACCAGCGGGAGAACCACGTGGTGGCGTCCCAGTACGCCTTCGGCGAGGCGCTGGACTGCTTCTCGTACGTGGGAGGCTTCGCGCTTCAGCTCGCCACGCGCGCCAAGAGCGTCACCGCGGTCGAGATCTCGGACCAGGCGGCGGCGCAGCTGCGCGAGAACGCGGCCTCCAACAAGCTCACCAACGTGGAGGTGGTGGTGGCCAACGCCTTCGACTTCCTGCGCGACGCGGTGGACGAGGGCCGGAAGTTCGACACCATCGTGTTGGATCCGCCCTCGTTCGCGAAGAACAAGGACGCCATCGAGGGCGCGCTGCGCGGGTACAAGGAGATCAACCTGCGCGCCATGCAGCTCTTGCGGCCGGGCGGCTACCTCATCTCCGCGAGCTGCACGTACCACATCGACGAGCAGGGCTTCGAGGACATGCTGGCCTCGGCGGCGGCGGACGCGAAGCGGCGGGTGCAGATCATCGAGAAGCGCGGCGCGGGCAAGGACCACCCGGTGCTGCTGAACCTGCGCGAGACGCGCTACCTCAAGTGCTTCGTGCTCCGCGTGCTGTGACATGCGCCACCAGGACTGGGACGACGACAGCGACGAGGCCCCCTCGGCCCCGGATGCGCGCGAGGAGGCGCGGGCCCTCCAGGAGCTGCGCGCCATCTACCGTCAGGCGGACGCGGCGTACGCGCCCTTCTCGTGCCCGGCCAGCGGCGAGTGCTGCCAGCTCGCGAAGACGAAGCGCCAGCCCTGGCTCTGGGCCCCCGAGTGGCTGCTGCTGGCGCGCCACCATCCGCTGCCGCCCCCGAGGGAGGACGGCGGCTGTCCCTACCTGGATGCCTCGGGGAAGCGCTGCTCCGTGTACGCGGACAGGCCCTTCGGCTGCCGCACCTTCTTCTGCGAGCGCATCCGGGGCCCGGCGCGTCAGCCCTCGGACACCGTGAGCGCCCTGCTGATTCGACTGGAGCGTGTCTCCGAGCGCATCATGCCGTCACTGAAAAGCCCTCGACCCATCCTCGAGTGGCACGCGGAGGCAGTCGACCGCGAGGAGTGACCATGAAGGCGAGTCGCTGGCTCGTCGCGCCCCAGGAGTACAAGGGGACCCTCACCGCCGCCGAGGCCGCCGCCGCCCTCGCCGAGGGGCTGCGCCAGGGAGCCCCCGGGGTGGAGCTGGACGTGGCACCGCTCGCGGATGGTGGGCCGGGCACGGTGGACGCACTGCTCACGGGCGTGGGCGGCGAGCGGGTGACGCGCACCGTCCAGGGGCCCCTCGGCACGCCCGTGCGAGCCACCTACGGACTGTTGGACTCGGGGCGCACGGCGGTCATCGAGATGGCCGCGGCCTCCGGGCTGTCCCTGCTCGCGCCGGGAGAAAGGGACCCCCGGCGCGCCTCCACCTCCGGCACCGGCGAGCTGATGCGCGCGGCGCTGGACGGGGGCTGCGAACGGCTCATCCTCGGGCTCGGGGGCAGCGCCACCAATGATGGCGGCACGGGGGCGCTCGCCGCGCTCGGGTTCCGGTTCCTCGACGCGCACGGTGCGCCCCTTCCTCCGGGTGGCGCCGCGTTGAAGCGGCTCGCGCGGGTGGAGACGGATGGGCGGTATCCGCGGCTGGCCCAGGTGGAGCTGCTGGTGGCCACGGATGTCACCGCGCCGCTGCTGGGTCCGGATGGGGCCTCCCATCTCTTCGGACCCCAGAAGGGCGCGGACGCGGTGGCCGTGGCCGAGCTGGAGTCCGCCCTGGCCCACCTCGCCGAAGTCGTCTCCCCCGGGCTCGCCCACCTTCCCGGCGCGGGCGCCGCGGGGGGCTTCGGCTACGGGCTCGCGGCCCTCGCCGGAGGCAAGCTCGTCTCCGGGTATGGCCTGGTGGCCCGGACACTCCGGCTGCCCGAGCGGCTCGCCGCCGCGGAGGCCGTGCTCACCGGAGAGGGACGCTTCGACCGGCAGACAGCGCTCGGCAAGGGCCCGGGTGCGCTGGCCAGGGAGGCGCGAGCGCTCGGCAAGCGCACGGTGATGTTCGCGGGCATCGTCGCGCCCGATGTCGACGCGAGCACCTCGCCCTTCGACGCGGTGGTCGAGGTGTCCGCGATTGCTCCGTCAGGTGTCTCCCATGCCGAGGCACTGCGTGACGCTGGTAGACTCTGGGCCTCTCGACAAGGAGCGCGCACATGAACTTCCACCTGCGCCTGTGGGCCCTGATGCTCAGCGTCGTCCTGGCGGGCATCGGCTGCGGCAGCGGTGCCCTGGGTGGTGCCGTCTGGGGACTCGCCATGGCCGGCGTCTCGCGAGCCCAGGGCGGCTGCTACGCCTCCTGCTACCCCGGCACGACCTGCAACCGGAAGACGGGTTACTGCGATCCGCTTCCCTGCCGCGGCGAGTGCCTCCCCCACGAGCAGTGCGTGGAAGAGGGGCTGAGCAGCCGCTGCGTCGCGGGCCGTCAGCCCATGCCCAGGTAACGCGGCCCCCTGCCCTTGCGGCCCGGCGAGCCCCCTCTCCACAATGCCGGACATGACGGGTTCGGGAGCAACGACGAGCAGGACCTGGACGATCCTCGTCCTCGTGGCGATTCCCTTGCTCCTGCTGCCGGTGGGCGTGTTCTGGAGCATGGCTCGGCAGACCCACAAGGCTGGGGACGAAGTGGTCGCGGAAGCCCGAGCCCTCACGGCCCAGCGCCGGATCCGGCCCTCGCACGTGGACGCTCCCACTCCCGGCACGTTCGCCCAGGCCATCGAGCCGCTGGTGCCGGAGCTCCTGCGTCTCCAGGAGGGAGAGCCGACGCCGGGAGAGCCCGTGAGCGAGGCGTGCCAGGACGTTCGTGAGGGGAAGCAGCCCCTCACGAAGCTGCCCCACGAGTGCCGCGAGATGCTCGAGCGTGGCCGCCCGTTGATGCGACGCGCGCTGCTGGCCTCTCGAACCGAGGAGGCGGGTCTGCCCGAGGGCCTCCAGGCGCTCAGCGATCCCAACCATCCTCACGCCAACGGTCAGCTGGCGCTCCATTCCGTCCTCAAGCTGGCGGCGCTCGAGATGCGGTTCCAGCTCCAGGAGGGACGGGCCGACACGGCCCTGGAGACCTGTCTCGATGGACTCGGGCTGGCGCGAGACATGGCGCACGGAGGAGGAGTGATCGGGGCGATGTTCTCCGTGTCCGGGTACGGAACGTTGTTCCAGCCCTGTGCCGATGCGCTCCACCTCGCCTCGCCAACGGGCAAGGGGAAGGCCGCCGTGGCGCTGCGACGCATCCGGGAGGGACTGAGTCCGCTCTCGCTGGCCCTGCGCGAGGAGCGCGTCTTCGGAGCCCTGTGCACATTCGGCCTGTTGCTCGACCGTGAGCAGCTCGACGCCCTTCCACCCGGAGCGCGGAGCATCCCATCGCTGGGCACGCACTACATGTTCTACCCGGGAAGCGCTCTTCCTCTCTGGGGGCCCTTTCTCAGGCGCCACGCGGGGCTCGAGCTCATGCGAGTCGCGGCCCGGTCCATATCGCTCGCTGATCTGCCCGCCTCCGCACGAAGCTCCCGGCTCGAGGGCCTGGGCAAGTCCTTCGAGCGCTCGTGGAATCCCATCCTCCGGGAGAGTGCTCCGGACTACGAGAACTTCGCCGCCCGGGTGGACCGCCAGCGGGCCCAGGTGGACCTGCTGCTCGCCATGGCACTGGTGGAGACACACCGGGCGGAGCGCGGCACCTGGCCCCCGGCGCTCCCACCGCTCTACCCCGAGCACGAGGTCCTGCTACCCACGGCCCTGAAGCTCCAACCGGACGAGGACGGCAAGCTGCTCCTCACCCCGGAGGACGCGAGTCTCCAGGAGCTCGCGCTGACGGTGGCCCCCTGAGCACCCGGGGCCCCGGCCCGGCGCCATGACCGCCACCGACACCCGCGACCTGCCCGATCGCGAAGGAAGCCTCATCCCCTCCCAATGGGTGCAGGCCTCGGCACTCGCGGAGCTGGGGGACCGCTTCGCCACGGTGGTGCAGGACTCCGGGGACCTTCCGGGCGCGCGTTGCGCGAACTGGTCTGACAGTCAGACCAGTTGCTGAAAACCGCGCCCGGACCCCGGGCTCACGGCGTGTACTTCACCGAGCGCGTCACCCAGGACATGCCGCCGCGCCCATCACGCGCCGTCACCCAGAAGCGCACCTCCTGGGCCTGCGCGTCCCGTGGCGGCGTCCACTCCACGCGGTGCTTCCCCTCCCCTCCGCCGAGGTCCGCCCCCCCCGTCACTCCGGGCGAGATGCTGCCCAGCGTGCTGTGCCAGGTCAGCTCCCACGACTCCTGGAGCTGCACCGGTTTCAGCTCGAAGGAGGGCACCACGTAGGACTCCTGCAGTGAGGAGAAGTCCTGCGACTCCAGCAGGAAGGGGCCCGGACCGTTCAGCTCGCGCGGCAACTCCTCCGCCCAGGGCACGCCCTCCAGCAGCAGGCCCGGCAGATCCGGTTGCACGTTGGGCTTCATCTCCGGGAAGAAGCGGCAGCCGTACACCATGATCTTCTGCGCGTACACCTGCTCGTCGCCACCGCGCACCCAGAGCACCAGCGGCATGCGCACGCCGCCAAGGCCCCTGTACGTGTCCTTCTCGAGGACTCGCTGCGCGAGGAAGGTGCCGTCCGGCAGCCGCGCCGCCCCCGGTCCCGGGAACAGGTTGATGACCAGCTCGCCGGCCTTGGTGACACCCCGCGCCAGCTCCACGCGGTCCTCACGGCACGTCTCGTCGCTCAGCGAGGCGCAAGCCCACAGGGTGTAGTCGAGATCGCGTCCATCGCCCGCGGGATCGGGAATGAGCGCGGTGAGGCGCACGGGGCTCACGAGCGTGTCGACGAGCACCGCGGGGTCGGTGGAACACGTGTCGGCGTACAGCTCCGGCGGGTCCGTGCGCATGCCGAGCACGCGCAGGTCCTTCACCTTCGAGGCATTGTCCTCGGGTCCCACGCAGGCGGCGCAGAGCAGCAGGCCCAGGAGGGCGGGCAGGATGTGGCGCATGACTCAGAAGCTCCCCTTGACGCCGACGACCGGGAGGATCGGGATGCCAGGCACCTCGAAGAGCTCGCGGTAGCGGTAGTCGTAGAAGGTCGCCTCCACGTTGGAGGCGTTGTAGACGTTCTGCACGTCGACGTAGGCGGACAGCGTCCAGCTCTGGAAGAGCCAGCTCCGCTCCAGCCTCAAGTCCAGCTGGTGGAAGGGCTGGAAGCGGATGGAGTTCTCCGTGCCGAAGGTGCCGTAGAAGCGGTTGCGGTCCACGCTGTAGACGTCGAAGGTGTGCTGCAGCGGCGTGGTGGGCCGGCCGGTGACGTAGCGCATGCGCGCGCCCAGCTCGAAGTTGGCCGGCAGCCGGTAGCTGGCCACCGCGGTGAGGATGTGCGTCTGATCCCACGTGGTCAGCTCGTAGCCGTCGCCCCCCGCGCGCCGCTGCTCGGAGCGGTTGAACGTGTAGGCCAGCCAGCCGAAGAAGTCGCGCGTCACCGCGTGCCGCAGCATCACCTCCACGCCATACGCGCGCCCCAGACCCAGGTTGGAGTACTGGTAGCGCGTCAGCGTGCCATCCTCGTTCCGCACCGTGGCACCCGGGGAGACGACCAGGTCGTAGCGCCGGTTGTAGTAGCCGGTGACGTCCACGCTGAGGATGTCGGTGAGCTGCTGCTCCACGCCCAGGCTCGTCTGGAAGGCGCGCTCGTGGGTGAGGGCCGGGTTGCCCAGCGGCGCCGGCTCCAGGTTGAAGGCCTGCGGCGGCTGGCTGTACAGACCCAGGCTGCCCTTGAGGGCCGTCTTCTCCGACGCCTTGAAGTTCACCCACAGCCGCGGGTCATAGACGAAGCGCTCCTGCCCGTAGATGCGGGCATAGGTGGCGCGCACGCCCGGCGTCAGCGTCACCGGTCCGGCCTCGATGTCCAGCTCGCCGTAGAGCGCGCCATCGAAGGCGTTGACCACCCGCTTGATGTTCTGCACTTCCGCCTTGGGCTCGGCACCGGGGAAGGACGGGTACTGGACGCCTCCGACGACCGGGAGCGTGCCCTCGGCCACCGTGTGCTCGAACCGGGCGTCGGCGCCAGCACGAGCGGTAAGCCAGGGCAGCAGCTCCAGCGACAGGTCCTCGCGCCCGCCAATCGACCAGACGTTCGCGTCGAGCTTCGTCTCGCCGAAGCCCAGGCCGGCCAGGTCGTAGCCCGCGTACGGGGTGAAGACGGAGGTGAAGCCGCCGAGGCGGTACGTCCAATCACCCTTGACCCGGTGGAACAGGGTGCGCGCGTCCACGGTGACGTCACGGTTGCGGCCGCCGCCCGTGGCCACCACGCTCAGCAGGTCGTCCGAGCCGAAGGCCATCACGTAGCCGGTGCTGCGGCCACCCGGAACGGGCTCGGCGTTCCTCGCACCGAAGTCCACGCGCACCTGGTAGTCCCAGTAGCGCGGCAGCACGAGCAGCGTGCCCCCCTCGGGGTCCTCGGGCAGCACCACGGGCAGCAGCACGTCCACGTACGAGCGGCGCGCCGCGGCGGCCACCGAGATGCCGGGAGCGACGGGCGCCTCCACGAAGAAGCCCGAGTCCAGCAGGTCGATCTTCACCGAGCCGTGCAGCGTGTCCTTGGCGCCCTTGCGCGTGGCCACGTCCACGATGCCGCCCACCGCCCGGCCGTAGCGCGAGCCGAAGCCGCCCGGGAAGAAGTCCACCTTGTCGATGAAGTCCGCGTTGAGCACCGAGGGCCCACCGCCCAGGTGGTAGAGCAGCGGCACCTGCACGCCATCGAAGAAGGTGAGCGTCTGGTCCGGCGCCGCGCCGCGCACGATGAGCTGTCCCAGGACGAAGGGCGCGCGCGCCACGCCGGGCAGGTTCTGCAGCACGCGGATGGGGTCACCGAAGGTCCCGGGCACCTTCTGCAGCTCCTGGCGCTCCAGGGTGCGGCGCACCACCTCCTTCTTCTCGCGCGCGCCGCGCACCACCGTCTCGTAGCCCGGGGCCTTGGGCAGCAGGTAGTAGATGACCTGGAGCTTCTCGTCCGCGGCGAGCGTCTCCTTCGTCGTGAAGAGGTGGAAGTCGTTGGCCACCACGCGCACGTCACAGGTGCCGGGCGTCACCTTCAGGGTGAACTGGCCCTCCTCGTCCGAGAGCGCCTCGGGCGCCTCCGGGTCGTCACCGCAGCGCACCGTGGCCCCGCCCACGCGCGAGCGGCTGCCACGCGCCAGCAGCTGGCCCGTGAGCGTGGACTGCGCCGGGGGCGGAGGCGGCGCGCTCTCCTCTACCTTCGGCGGCTGGAGGACGAAGTTGTAGACGTATTGAATTTGAATCGGCGCCGGCACGCCGTCGACCTCGGCCGGGGAGAACTGGAACTGCCGCACCGCCGCGAGCGCCGCCTCGTCGAAGCCCTCGCCCACCGGCGTCGTCACCTGCGCGTCGGACACCTGGCCCTTCTCGTCGATGGTGATGAGCATCTCCACCGACGCCGCCTTGCCCGCCTTCGCGGCCTCGGGCGGATAGACGGCCTCCACGAAGTGGAGGAGCTCGGGTGCCTTCGTCAGCACCGGAGTATGGACACCGCCATCCACCTCCTCCCTGCGCGCACCCTCGTAGGCCTGGGCCCACGCGTTCACGGAAGACAGGGAGAGGACGGCGAGCAACAACCAGGGGAAGGAGCGGGTTGGGGCCACGATGGCGGGCATTTAAGGGGGTCCTTACCGTCTGGACAAATCACAATCCTACTGGTGTTCGTACCGAATACGGTTGCCTACCTGCTCTTACCGGAAGACGCCCCCGGGCGGCCTCCAGAGCAGGAAGCCCTCGTCGAGCAGCCACGGCTCGGTCGTGACACCTTCGACACGCGAGGCCAGCCGGAGAACGGAGTGACGGAAGGCCTCGGGGGGCTCCTCGTGTCCCGCCTCGCGCGCCTCCTGCCACGCCGCCGTCCAGTCGGCGAAGAAGGTGTGGATGGGCTCTCCGGGTTTCACCCGGCGGCGAAAATCCCTGGGCAGCCAGTCACGGAAGAGCACGGGCGCGAAGCCCCGGCTGAAGTCGGTGTGGAACAGCAGGGCCTCGCGCGAGAGGCCCTCCGGGACGCGCCGGAGCAGATGCGCCACCAACACCGCCCCCGGCGTGTCCGTGCTGCCCTCGACGAGCAGCCCGCCCTCGAGCAGCGCCTCGCCCAGCTTCTGGTGGATGCCGGGCACCTCCTCGGGGCGGTAGCCGCGCAGCAGGTTCATGGCGCGGATGAGGCGAACGGTCTCCCCGGAACGCAGGGGCAGCTCGAAGCCCCCCTCCCGGAAGTCGGTGAGCGCGTCGGCATGGGGGCGGGCGGACTCCACCCGTTGGGGCTCCAGCTCCACGCCCACCACCGGGAGCCCCGGATTGAGTTCGCGGAAGGCCCGGGCGCTCTCGAGCGTGGTCCACGGATGCTCGCCGAAACCGAGGTCCACGAAGGCGGCTCGCGCCCACGCGCCCTCGTCACGGGCCAGCAGCTCACGCTCGCGGTGGATCAGGAATACATCGAGCGCCCGCAGGCGCTGATGCGTCGTCCTTCCTCGTGTCTTCCTGTCCAGGGAGGTCATGGCCCGCTCCGGGCACTATATTCTGGCCATGCCCGCCACGACCCAGCCGATCCGGTGGACAGAGCAGGTGTCCGCCCCCGCCTCCTTGGCCGAGCGGGTGGAGTTCATGTTGTGGGTGCCGCCCGATGCCTCCATCACGTGGGAGCACGAGGTCGTCCCGGACGCCAACGCGGACCTGCTCCTGGAGCTGTCGGACGAGCGCTGCCGGGCCGTCCTCTATGGTCCGCTGACGCGCACCATCCATGTCCCGACGCGGGCCCATCATGGCTACCTGGTGGTGCACTTCCACCCGGGGGCGATGCCCCGGCTCGTGGATGCCAGCCCCTCGGAGCTGGTCAACGAGGCCGTGGAGCTGCGGACGCTGGGAGGAGTCTCGCTCGACGCCATGGGGGAGCGGCTGCTGGCCGCCGGCTCGCTGGAGCGGATGAGCGAAGTGCTCGTTCCGCTGCTGGAGCGGGTCTCCTACCCTCCGGGTGACAGCTTCGACCGGGCCCTGCGCCGCATGGCCGTGCGGTCGGAGCCCCTGCGTCCGGGCGCGCTGGCGGACGAGCTCCACCTCAGCACGCGCACGCTGCAACGGGCCTTCAAGGAGCGCGTGGGCTTCTCGCCGCGCATGTACACCCGCATCGCGCGGCTCCAGGAGGCCCTCTGCGTGCTGCGTGCCAGCCCCGGCTGCTCCCTCTCCGAGGTGGCGCATCGCATCGGCTACGCCGACCACGCGCACATGACGCGGGAGTTCCGCGAGCTGACGGGCCGGACGCCGAGCCACTTCCGCCCGCCGGCCCGAGCAGTGCCCACGCGTGTCGCATCCGTTCAAGCGCGGGGAGCTTCTCCCTCGTAGCTTGCGCTCCATGACGACGCTTCGAGTCATCGAGTGCGGAGGGACTCCGCGACAGATTGGCCAGCAGTGGGGCGAGGCGAGCCGGGAGAGCCTGCGCGCCTCGGCCGAGTACCTCTTCCAGGCCCTGGCCATGGGACCCTTGAAGGCGCCTCGCGAGGACGTTGTGCGGACGGCGCTGAAGCTGGAGGCCAACGTGCGCGCCTTCGATCCGGGGGCCCTCGAGCTCATCCAGGGGCAAGCCGAGGGCGCGGGCCTGCCGTACCTGGACGCCTTCGTGCTCCAGTGCATGCTGGAGCTGGCCATCAACTACGCCCAGGTGGGGGCCATGTGCACCTCGCTGGCCGTCACCGGCGAGGCGACCGCCGACGGGCAGGCGATCATCGGACAGACGATCGACTGGAACCCGGACGCCACGGTGGAGCTGCTCCGCATCCGCCACACGGATGGACGCGAGCAGCTCTCACTGTGCCTGTCCGGCTCGCCGTACTACCACCTCAACAGTGACGGGGTGGGCAACTGCGCCAACCTCACGCTCGTCGCGCCGAAGCCATGCCCCTCGCTGGTGCCGCTGAGCGTGTACGTGCCGAAGGCCATGCGCCAACCGAGCCTCTCGGCGGCACTGGAGGTGCTCGTCACGGCGGCGCGGGGAATCGGCTACTACCACCTCGCGGACGCACACGGGCGCGTGGTGGGCATCGAGAGCACGTACGACGACCACGTGCTGCTCCAGCCGGAGCGCGGAGTGCTCGTCCACGCCAACCACTACCAGTCCGAGCGCTTCCGCGAGCAGGACATCACCCGTCAGTTCGTTCCCTGCACGCTCAAGCGCAAGGACCGCATCGCGGAGCGGGTGGCCGCCGAGCACGGGCGGCTCACGCCCGAGTCGGTGATGCGCCTGCTCGGCGACCACGGCACGCCCGACGGCCGCATCTGCATGCACGACACGCCGGCCGCTCCGGGAACGATGCCGATGGAGACCAAGGCCACGGTGGTGATGGCACCCGCGCGCCGCACGATGTGGGTGGCCGTGGGGCCCGCGTGCCGCGAGCCCTTCACCGAGGTCCGCCTCTGAAAGGGCTCAGGAGACTTGCGACGGCTGGGTCCGGACCGGTGTCAGCAGGAAGGGCCGCATGCCGAAGAGGGCCGCCTCCTCGTGCTCCATGTCGAGGATGACCGCCTGGGTCATCGCCTCGATGAACTCCCCGAGCCGCCGCGTGGACTGGACACTGTCCACGCGCGTGTCGAAGGAGGCGAGCATCTGGCGCTGATGGGCGTGGTTGTGGTGGAGCTCCGAGAGATGCTCGGCGGAGGGGGCATGACCCTCGCGGGCGAGCTCTTCGAGGATCCGCTCCTCGTCGGCCATGTGGCGCAGGAGCTCGGTGGAGAGCTGGTGGGCGCCCTGGCGAAGCACCGTCTCGCAAGAAGCATCCCCCTCGGCCACCTTCCGGGCCACGTCCCCGAGGTTCACCAGCAACGCACGGAGGATGTGGTGCTGCGCGAGGATCTCGTACTTGAGTTCACGGACCTTCATGGGCGCTCCCCGGGCACCGCCGTGCCCCGGTGTCTGGGTACTGATTCGACACCAGAGCAGTGCAAGGGATGGACCGGGACGCGGCCCCTCCGAGACGCCACGCACGGCCCTCACGGGCACGCAGATTTTGCACCTCCCCGCGTGCACCCCGACAGGGCTTGCGCGGCGCTCAGTACACGATGAAGTCGAACCGCTCGATCGCCACCTTGAGCTCCTCCGGTGTTGTGTTCATCCGCTTCGCCACGGAAGGAGCGTGCCACGTCACTCCAGTGGTGGAGCGCGGCTCACTCGCCAGGTCGGCCACGACGACCTCCCCGAAGTGACCCGGCCACGTCACGCGGTGCAGCTCGGCGGCCCATCGAAGCGGATCCACGATGGTGAAGCATGGCCAGACGGGAAGGCGCAGGGTGCGCACGTCGCATCCGTGAAAGCGGCAACCGTCGAGTTGGGCCTCGGAGAAGTCACAGTCCTCCACCGCCCCCTGCTCCCATCCTTCCGTGTATCCGTACCACGGGCCGAAGTCGCAGCTCGTATATCGGCCCTTGAAACGGCACCCCTTCAAGGCCACCTTCGTCCAGGCCTTCGCTCCCAACTGCCGTTTCACCTGGATGGTGCAGTCGATGAGTCGTGAGGACGAGAGGCACAAAGAGCGTCCCCCCACGCCCAGAATCAGGGTGCAGCGCCGCAGCGTCAGGTCTGGGCCGAGCCAGTAGAGAGCTTTCGTGTCCGTCAGCTCCAGCCGCTCGCCCTCCATCTCCCGCTCTTCGTAGTGGATGTTGGGAGTCACGTGTCGCTCAGAAGAAGATCATACGAAAGAAGGTGCTCGACATCCGCCGTCCATGCCGCAGGAAGTTGGACTCTGTCCCCGATAGGAGCTCGTAGTGGTAACCCAGCCCCGGCTGGCCGGTGACATCGACTCCCCGCTCATTCCACTTCAATCCTTTGAACCGGTCGATCAATCGATCCTCGATCCATTGCCCGCGAGCCCGCGCCTCCAACAGGTCCGCCGCGCGCTTATCACCCCTCCGTAGGAATTCGTTGCGGGCTTCCCTCACTCCACGCGTGAAATGCTCCGGGCCCCACTTTGCCGCAAACTCGTTGGCAGCCGACTGGAGCTCGTCACCAAGCGGGTCCGACGTGGGAATATCGGCCACCGACTTGTCGCGTGGCAGGTGCCATCGCTGCCCATTGTCGAGCACCACCTGCCGGACCACCGCGGTGGCGGTAGACCTCCGTTGCCCTGGGCCGACCTGGAGTAGGAGCCGCGTGCGCCGCGCTGTTGCGGTTCATCATCGCCCCGGCGAGCGAGGCCTCTGGAGGAACGACAACCGCGAGCACCCCCTCCGAGGCCACCACCACCTGCACCCTCTCCATCTGCATCAGCACCCACCCGCCAACGCCCTGCCCCTCCAACTGCAACCGCGCCAGGCTGTAGCCCGGCAGCGAGCGAACCAACCCCGCCACCTCGGTCACCGTTCGCCCCGTCAGCGCCGTCACCGCCAGAATCAGTGCGCGAGCTGCGTCCGCCCCCAGTACCTTGGCGAAGCCATCCCCGGCCGTGCGCAGATCCTCGAATGTGCTGGCGCGGTGGGCCTGTGTCGCCATGAGAACCCAGCCGTCCATCAGCCCCCAGACCGTGTCCACGCCCAGCCAAGCCACCAGCAGCACCGTGAGGGCCGTCGCCGCGCCCTTCGTCATGACCGGCTCGGGCACCAGCCACAGCGACAGGTAGAGCCCCACCGTCCACATGAGCGAGGCCATCACCGCCCGAGGACTCAGCTCGCGACCCAGGGCCGCGAACGTTTCATCGAGCACCGAGCCAAAGGCCAGCGCCAGGGTCAGAGTTCTCCTGTCGTCAGCGCGCAGGTACGGCCCGTCCTCGAAGAGGCCGAGACAGTCCCCGCCACCACGGACTAGACACCACTGCTCATATCTCGCCCGGAGCGCGGCCTCAGCCACCGGCGTCAGAGGTACCGGACCCGACTGCCGCACCGGCACCAGAGAGTAGAGTTCGCCTCGATGGGACTCTCCCTCCCAGTCCCCCGTCATCGCCACATGCTCGACCTCACGCAACGCCTCGCCGTGGGCCAGTTCGAGCAACTCCCGCGCCGCTTCCTTCGGCGTCCCGTTGAAGCGGAGGTCCCTCGTGAGCCGCTCCACGTTTCGCTGGAACTCTGCCTTGCTGATGGGCACCAGCCTGGTGCGCACCGTCCCAACCTCGACGATGTACACCTCGTGGATGACGGCATCACCGAGTCCGGGCTCCGAGTGCCTCCCCCTGGGCGCGTACGCGCACGCCGCGTGGAGAAAGAGAACGACGAGCCCGAGGGCCTTCACGGCCGCCCGCCGGGGCGGGCTCCGCGAACCCTCCCGTCGAGACCCGACCTGCGTGCTGACGCCCTCCCCCGCCCCAAGACTCCGGTACTCCTTGGGCATGACAGCGGCCTTTCCCCAAGTGAAACAACCCTGAAGGATAGGCCCGCATGCCCCCAACTCAATAGAGGATGAGCTTGCCCGAGCGGAAGAAGCACACCCGCGTTTCGCCCTCGGCATCCACGTCCGCGTCGATGCGAGCGCTGTCCATGGCGCTCAGGTTGGCCGTGCGCACCCAGTACCCCTCCGGCCCACGGCGCACCACCTCGAGCAGCCCGCTATGAGCGAGCGCCAGGCGCGGCCCACCATTCGCATCCACGGCCAGGGCCGCCTGCTGGAGGGTGAACTCCTCCACCGGCGAGTGGCGCGAGGTGCTTCCTGAGAGCGGCACCTCCGGGGTGAGTTGGAGGAGCCCGGCGCTGGAGAGGAGCAGCAGGTCCGAGCCACTCCATGCGGAGGTCGCCACCAGTCCTCCACTGAATCCATTGGAGAGGCTGAGGTTGTCCAGGCCACCACCCGGCCTGTAGGAGCCCAGAAAGTATTCGCCGTAGTAGCTGTAACCGAAGGGGAAGAAGACGGTGCCATCCGAGGAGATGACCGCGTCTCCCTGCAGGAACTGGTGCTGGCTGGCGATGTACGAGACGGGATTACCGGCCCACGTATTGGGCCCGGTGCGCCAGGCCACCGCCACCCTCCCCTGCTGGTACCCCGAGCTGTCCTTGATGAAGGAGTCGAAGACGACCGTGGGGCGGTTGGCCCGCGCCGGGTCCAGCACGATGGACACGTTGCCGATGCCGTTGGCCGGAGCGGACGTGAGGTTGATGCGCTCGCGCACCCAGGCTCCCGTGCCGCCGCGTGTGGCGTACCAGAGCGTGGGCTGGCCCTGCTGCGTCATCCAATAGGCCAGGTGCGGCGTGCCGTCGGCGGCCACCGCCATGGCCATGTACGTGCTGACCAATCCCCCGACTCCCATTCCCAGCCCCTCCACCTGCTCCATGCTCCACGTGGAGCCGGTGAGCGTGCCGTACCAGATGGACGGGTGCGTCTCCGCGCGGAAGAGCAGGTGCAGCACATCGCCACGCGCCGACAGCTGGCACACCGAGCCATAACGTTCCGAGCCCTCGGCCAGCACCGCCGGCCGGCGCACATACGGCGTGACGGTGACGGTGCGAGAAGTGGTCCCGGTGAGCCCGTCGTTGTCCGTCACGGTGAGCGTCACGGTGTACGTGCCCGCGGCCGCGAAGGTGTGCCGCACCTGCGCGGCGGTGCCCTCCACGATGGGAGATCCATCCTGGAAGTCGAAGCGGTAGCGTTGGAGGGTGCCATCCGGGTCGCTGGAGCTGGAGGCGTCGAAGGTGAGCTCCTGGCGCGCCTCGGCCTGCTCGGGGCCGGTGAGCCGCGCCAACGGGGCGAGCTTCACCGGGGAGGGATCGATGGTCACCAGGATGCTCGCGCTCGCCACCCGGCCCCCCGAGTCCAGCGCCGTCAGTGAAAGCTGGTGCCGGCCCACTCGCAGCGACGCCACATCCAGGGACGCGCCGACGCCCAGCTCATTGTCCAGGCTGGAGCGCCAGGTGAGCCGATTCCCGGTGAGCTGACCGTCCTCGACGTCCTCGGCGGAGCCGCGCAGGGACACCGTCTGGCCGGCGGTGTAGCGCGAGCCGTCCGCGGGCGAGGAGATCCGCACCGTCGGCGCGGCGTTCCGGGGCAGCACCTCCACCTGGATGCGCGCCGCGGCACTCGTGCTGCTCGAGTCCGTGGCGGTGAGCCGCACCTCGTGCTTCCCCCGAGAGAGGCTCGACACGGAGAGCGACTCGCCGGTCCCCAGCTCGCCGTCGAGGCTCGACGTCCACCTCAGCGCGGAACCGATGAGCCGCCCCTCCTCCGCGTCCGTGGCCGAACCGGCCAGCGTGAGCGCGGTGCCCTCGAAGAGCGTGTACCCGTCCGAGGGTTGGGTGATGAGCACCACGGGAGCGGTGGTGCCCGGGCGCGAGACGGTGACGAGCACCGAGGCCCCCTCGCTGGCGCCGCCCGAGTCGGTGGCGGTGAGGGTCAGGGTGTGGACGCCGCTCGCCAGGGTGACGGAGGAGAGCTTGCGCCCGGTGCCCAGCGGACCCGCGAGGCTGGAGGTCCACGCGAGAGCGCTGTCCGCGAGCGGACCGTCCTCCGGGTCGGTGGCACTGCCCTCGAGGGTGATGGGCAGGCCCTCGGTGAGCCGGGAGCCCTCGGTGGGCGAGGTGATGGTCACGGAGGGCTTCAGGTTCGTCCCAGCGGGGACGACGGTGAGGGAGAGGGAGGCGTAACCGGAGATTCCATACGCATCCACCGCCGTCAGCAGGATGCGGTGCGTGCCGAGCGCCGCGTTGCCGAGGGTGACCTGCGTTCCGGTGCCGATGACTCCGTTCCGGTCGGAGGTCCAGGTGAGGGAAGCACCACCCAGTGCGCCGTCCTCGGGGTCGGTGGCGCGCCCGCGCAGGGTGATGGGGGCCCCCTCGGGGACGAGCACTCCGTCTCGCGGAGACTCGATGGAGACGGCCGGCGGACGGTTGTCGCCCGAGACCGTGACGGACACCTGGGCGCGAGCCGTCTGACCGTGGGAGTCGGCGACGTCCAGGGAGAGCCGGTGCGTGCCGCGTGTCAGCGTGACGCGCAGCGGGCTTCCCGAGCCCAGCTCCCCATCGACGCTGGAGGACCAGCGCAGGGAGGCGTCACGGAGCGGGCCGTCCTCGGCGTCGCTGGCCTCGCCCTCCAGGGTGAGGGTACCCCCCGAGAGGGAAGCCCCGTCCTGGGGCGAGAGGATATGTACGGTGGGGGCGGCGTCCGGAGGAGGCGACGGCGGACTGTCCTTGGGACAGCCCACCAGCACCACGAGCGCGAGGCCCAGCAGAAGGCGCGGGAGCATGCTCGGCACCTACTGGAACATCACCTTGTAGTTGTTCCGGTAGCAGACGTGGAGCTGCCCCGTGGTGGGCCGGACGGCCAGTCCGATGCGCCCCGAGCTCTGCGCGGTGCCGAGCTGTGTATAGGTCCAGTAGTTGTCCGCGCGAGGAGAGACCAGCTCCAGCTGGGAGTCATGCAGATGGGCGATGTACGGCTTGCCCGCCGTGTACACGAGGTCGCCCAGCGTCACCGTATGCTGCTCGAGGTCGTAGCGTTGGATGGTGGTGCCACTCATCGGCGAGGTGAGGTTGAAGTCGAAGAGGCCGCTGGGCGTGCGCGCCAGGAGCCGGTTCGTCCCGGCCCACACGAGCGAGGCGTAGCTCCCACCGAACGAGTAGTTGGCGAGGCTGAGGTTGTCCAGGCCGCCACCCGGCCTGTAGGAGCCCAGGAAGTACTCGCCGTAGTAGCTGTAACCGAAGGGGAAGAAGACCGTGCCATCCGAGGAGATGACCGCGTCTCCCTGCAGGAACTGGTGCTGGCTGGCGATGTACGAGACGGGATTGCCCGCCCAGGTATTGGGCCCGGTGCGCCAGGCCACCGCCACTCTCCCCTGCTGGTACCCCGAGCTGTCCTTGATGAAGGAGTCGAACACGACCGTGGGGCGGTTGGCCCGCGCCGGGTCCAGCACGATGGACACGGTGCCGATGCCGCTGGCCGGAGCGGACGTGAGGTTGATGCGCTCGCGCACCCAGGCCCCCGTGCCACCGCGCGTGGCGTACCAGAGCGTGGGCTGGCCCTGCTGTGTCATCCAATAGGCCAGGTGGGGCGTACCGTCGGCGGCCACCGCCATGGCCATGTACGTGCTGACCAATCCCCCCACGCCCATCCCCAGTCCCTCCACCTGCTCCGTCGTCCAGGTGGAACCATCCCACGTGCCGTACCACAGCGAGGTGTGCGACCCGTTGTCGTAGAGGATGTGGCCCCTGCCGCTCGCGTCGAAGGCCAGCTCGCAGACCTGCCCGGTCAGGTCGTTGCTCGCATCCACCGCCCCGGCGGTGGCGAGCGAGCCCGGCTCACCGGAGCCCAGGCCCGAGGAGGCCGTCGTCACCTGGAACTGGTAGGTGGCGGAGAGCTCCTGCCCGGACTTCGTCACCGCCGTCACCGTCAGCGACGCGGTGCCCGCCGCTGGCAGCCGCCAGGAGGCGCTGTCGGCGCTGGCCTCCAGCCGGCCCGCCGTCGCGTTCCAGCGCACCGTGGCCAGGGGCTCCGGGTAGACGGCGCGCAGACGCTCCGTGTTGCCCTCCACGTAGGGGCCGTCCCCCTCGCGCACGATGGAGAGCGCCGCGGCCTGTGATTCGTGGTGCTCGAGGGGCGTGGTCGACTCGGATTGACAGGAGCAGAGGAGCAGCGCGAGGCCGAGGCCCAGCGCTCGGGTCGAGCCAGAGAGGGATTGCATGGAGGTCTCCGCGAAGTGCAGACCTCCAGTGTACTCAACCCGACGAGCGGAACCGATACAGGGCGGCGGGTTTCGAGGCCGTCCGCCGCACTCCGGGTGCCTTCTCCAGCACGCCGTCCTCGATGAGCCGCGTCACCCGGCGCCGGAAGTTCCCCGGGTCCTGCGGCTCGCCCTTCACCGCGGAGTACACCGCGCGCAGCTCGGGAATGGTGAAGGTCTCCGGCACCAGCGAGAACGCCAGCGACGACGTGTCCACCTTCTCCCGCATCCGCGCCAGCGCCACCTGGAGGATGTCCTCGTGGTCGAAGGCCAGCACCCCCTCGCGCAGCTCCGCCACCGGAATCCAGCACGTCTCCGCCGCGTCTCCGCCCGCTCGTACCCGCTTCGCCAGGTCCGAGCGCACCAGCGCGTAGTACGCCACCGAGAGCACCCGCATGCGCGGATCCCTCCCCGGCCGGCCGAACGTGGAGAACTGCTCCAGCAGCACGTCCTCCACCCCGAGCCCCGTCTCCTCCTCCAGCTCGCGCGCCGCCGCCGCGTCCAGGTCTTCTCCCTGGTCCTCCACCCCATCCCCCACCCGCAGGAAGCCACCCGGCAGCGCCAGCTTTCCCTCGAACGGAGGCTCACCCCGGCGCACCAACAGCACGCTCAGCGCGCCGTCCAGCAGCGTCAGGATGACCAGATCCACCGCCACCGCCGGGCGCGCATGGGACACCAGCGCCTCGCGGGCCCGGAGGACCCCGGGCGCTCTCACACGCCCAACGGGTCGGTGGTCCGCACCACCTTCATCCCCGCCTCCTGGAACGTCCGCATCGCCTCGTTGGCCACGCGCGGGAAGTCCAACCCCGGCGGCAACGGATCCAGCGGCGGCGCCGGCACCGGGCTCATCGCGTCCTCCAGGATGTGGATGCGCCCCATCTTCGAGCGGTCCGTCGCCTCGATGTGCTGCTTCAAGTCCAGCAGCGTCGACAGCACGCAGTGCGACTTCGCCTGACCGAACACGTACACCCGGTCGAACGTCAGCAGGTGGTCGAAGAGCTCCTGGTTGAACTCGCCCACCTTCCGCCCGAACACCTCCGTCACCTCGGGCGACAGCACCGAGTAGTTCTCCGTCAGTGGCTCCTCGCCCTTCTGCTCGAAGCGCGTCTGCGTGTCCCTGACCACCGAGTGGAAGAGGCTCGCCTCCATCATCGCCGGCAGCAGCGCGTGGCTCAGGCCCCCGAGCAGCGCGTGGTATGGCCACACCGTCAGCACGTACCGGCCCGTGGCCTCCAGCCGCTCGCAGTAGTGCAGGCTCTCCTCCGCATGGCGCGTGGCCCGCCACTTCCCCGCGCGGATTTCCGCCGACGTAATGGGCGTCAGCGGCGCGGGCGGCCGGCCCTCCGCGTCCTGCCACCACGCCGGGTGGAAGATCTGGAAGACGCGGTGCGTGTCCAGGGAGAACACCAACCCGGTGATGCGATCCAGGTGCGCGTACAGCCAGCGCAGCGTGCGCTGCGAGTCCTCCACCGCCCCCGGCACGAAGAGGCTCGCCTCGGGCTGGCAGAAGGCCACCTGCACGTCGATGCCGAACGCGGCGATGCGCACACGGTCCTCGCGCGCCGGCTTCACCTTGTTCGCCACCGCGTAGCGACGGGCCTCCTCGGTCACCTGCGCGGCACGCTCCAGGTACAGCGAGCCCACGCGCTTCTCGTCATGGAACTCGGGAATGGGCAAAGGCATGGCGTCCTCCAGGGGAACTTCAGGATTGTTGCGCGCGACCCCGCGGGAAGTGGCGGTGGAGCAACTCCTCCACCAGCTTCTGCGTGGTCGGCGTATAGACGACGCGCTGTTCCTCGGCTCCGGCCGAGGGAATCGCCGAGGCCGTCTCGGGCGTGGCACCGGAGAGCAGCTCGTAGCCCTCGGGCACCGGCTCGCCCTCCTGGCCGATGAGCCCGATGGGCCCCGCGCCACTCCGGCGCCGGAACACCACCGGCACGCCCGGGATGCTCTGCTTGCCCTCGGCCAGCTCGTTGCCGAACTTCATCGTCGGCACGTGGCCCGTGCGCGACAGCTTGTACACCGCCGCCACCCGGTCCCGCGTGAACGGGCACGCCATGGTGCGCGCCACGATGAAGCCACCGTACCCGTAGAACTGCTTCGAGGGCTCCCAGCCGTACTCGACGCGCATCGCCTCGAACTCGCGCGTGGCCTGCGCGTCCAGTCCGTCCTCCAGGATGAGCACCGGCTTGATGCCCTCCGCCTGCGCCCGCGACACCGCCTGCGTGTACTGCTTCTTCTTGTCCCCCGAGTCGAAGCGAATGGAGTCCCCCGCATCGGGCGCCTCGTGGATGATGCGGAAGGCCTTCGGCAGGCCCGAGGTGAGCGTGTCGTAGGTGTCCAGCAGGTAGCTCGAGCGCTCCGGCCGCCGCTCGCGGATGGCCCGGAAGGCAGCCTCGTCCTCACCGTAGCGCTGCACGTGCTCGTGGCCCATGGTGCCCACCGGAATCATCCCCAGCTTCCGCGCCCCGTACACGTTGCTGGTGCGCATCACCCCCGCGTCCTTGCAGGCCCGCAGGGCGATCTCATGCTGCTCCAGGCACGTGGCCGCGCGCAGACCCACCTCGAAGATGCGGCTCGGGTCCTTCACCGCGTCCACCAGGTCGTGCACCACCGCCAGCACCCGCGCGTAGTAGCCCTCGGGGTCCACCTTCATGGGCACCGGCTTCACGCCCACCGCGTCCAGCGTCTCCAGGACGATGCGCTTCTCCTCCTCGCACGACAGCACCGCGACCGCCTTCGCCAGGGCCTCGCGGTCCGCCAGCGCCTGCGTGGCCACCTGGATGCGGAAGTTGAGCTGCAGCACCAGCGGCTCCAGCCACGACACCAGCGCCGAGGGCCCCGTCAGCGTGAATACCGGCTCCCGCGCGTAGAAGCGCGCGCCTTTCGGCAGGGCCCGGATGACCAGCTTCTCCTTCTGCTGGATGGCCGCCTTGAAGCCCGCCCCCATCTCGTAGCTGTTGCGCGCCAGATAGGAGTAGTCGCTCTCGGTCGGCTCCGGGAGCAGGCCACGCACGTAGGACTCGATGTCCAGCGGCACGACCTGCTGCCCTCCCTTGCGGTGCGAGTAGTAGAACGTCTCCCGGCGCAGCGGCCAGCCGGCCTCCGCCATGCTGAACTTGTAGCCGTCCGTCGCGAGCAGCGAACTCCCCATGGTGTGCCTCCCGGGACGGAATCTAACGGGTGGAGAAAGAGTCAGCAATACTCTTTCTCGCCCGAAGGGGGGTCGGGAATGGGCGTGAAGGGTGCTTGAATCGAGGCCGCGATGCCGGACTCCCGCCGCCGACTGCCGCTCACGCTCGTCCTCAGCCTCGGGTTGCATGCCGTGGCGTGGCTGTGGCTGGACTCGCGGCGGGCCCCGCTCGACGAGCAGCGGGCCCGGGAACCCGCGCCGGCGACGCTCCAGTTCGTCGAGGTGGAGGTGGCTCCGCCTCCCGAGCCTCCCAAGGATCCACCACCGAGTCCCCAGCCTCCGCCGAAGCCACCCCGCCCCAGGCCGCCGGCAGTCGCACAGGCCCCAAAGCCACCGCCCACGCGCGACGAGCCACCGCCCTCCCCGGTCGAACCTCCCGCTGTCGTCGAGAACCCCGCGCCCCCGAGTGGAGACAGGCCTCGCGCGGACGCTCCTCATGCGGAGGGTCCTCGCCTGGGCGCTTCACGACTGCTGCCCTCACCCTCGCTGTCGTGGAGCCCCGGGGGAGGCGTCGCCGTACCGGACGCGGGCGTGCCGGTGCCCTCCACGCCGGAGGCGAAGGTGGCCGACATGGTGATGGAGGGCGTGCGCCGAGGGAAGGTGGACAGGGGCCTCGTGCACCCCTACTTCTCCGAGCTGGGCAAATCCCTGCTCAAGAGCTGGGACGCCGAGCGCGCCGTCTCCGCCAAGGGGCTCCAGGGCTTCCTCGACCAGACCCGAGGCAACTCGAAGGAATGGATGCGCGTCTGGCAGGACCGCGCCTCGGCCTACGCCAACACGGGCTCACCACTGAATGCCGATGCGCCCGCGGCGAACGATCGCCTGCCTCCCGGTGGAGATCCGACGCTCGAGGTGCGCCGCACCCTGCGCAAGCAGATGCGTGAGGACTTCCGGGCCACCCGGCGCGCCACCGTGCGCGTGGTGCAGGACACCCAGGGGAAGCTGCTCAGCGTGGAGCTCGTCACGCCCAGCAACGACCTCCAGGTAGACCGGGAGGCGATCATCGACATCCGCGCCGCCGCCGAGCGCCTCCCCATCCCGCCCCCCGAAGCCCTCCAGGGCCGCACGCAACTGGTGAGCCTGTGGCAGATCGAGCTCATCATCTCCATCAGCCCGCCCGTGCCCACCGTCAGCATCGAGTTCGACGCGGAGATGAAGCCCACGGACCTGCGGCTGCCGCTCGACCGCCGCCTCTACAAACGCGTGCGGCTGCTCGAGGTGCGCTAGTGTTCCGCCATGTCCATGCGCTACGCGAGGTTCGTCAGGTTCCTCGGCGTCTTTCTCGGGATGAGCGTGCTCACCTCCCCCGGCATGGCCGCGGAGAAGAAACACCCCCCCGCCCCGACGGAAAAGCCGGGTCCCGCATGTGCGACGGAGAGGCAGGCATCGAAGCGCCAGGAGGCGCTCCCTCGGAACTGGTTGCGCCTGTCCAAGTGTCTCGAGAAGGCCGGTGACGTCGATGGCGCTGTCGATGCCGCACGAGAGGCCCTGCGTCGCGCGTTGCCGCCAACGGGCTCCCCGCTGTTCCTCCCCGAGTCCGCGCGCGACGCGCTACTCCAACTGGACGACCTCGGCGTGGATATCGAGATTCCGCCACCTGGAATGTGTGGCGCGCTCCTTCCGAGCGCGTCATGCCCACGTCCATTGCTCGCCTGTACGCACACGCTCTCGGGCAAGGACAAAAGAGGAATTGCTTTCGAGCGGCTGGTCATCAACGCGGCGCACTTCCCGAAGGAATCCAGACACCTCGACGACGATGGCACCGACCCGAGGTGGGGCCAGCACTGGCTGCTCCACGACCCCGGCAGGTGCTCCTGGTCCCAGCGGCGACAGGGGGAGTCGTCCATTCCCGAGGATGACCACGCGACCCTCGTGCTTCGCTCGCGTATTCTGCGCGAGTGCCCGGACGACGCGGTGGGGTGCCGCATCGACTCCACGAAGGGAGGCCCGGTGACGTTGGTCACTGTCGAGTGTCGACTGGTCACAGCCAATGCCTGCCAGGAGGTCATCGCGGCGGTCTGTACGACGAAGCTGGAGGACAAGCCAGCGGAGCGCCACGTGGATCTCTTCCGGGTACGCGGAGGGTACTGACCCGGACGCCCTCCCGCGGTGTACGGCCGCACGCGCCCGTCCCAATCGGGGCCGGCCTCCGGGTCAGGCAGTCGCGCCGGCGAGCGCGTTGAGATCCTCGTTCTCGAGCACGCGCTTGGGGGCGCCCCGCCTGGAGACCTCGAGCATCGCGCGCCCGAGCTGCTCGCTCGTCGTCACGTGCTTCGGCAGGAGCGCCTTCAACACGGGGTAGAGCGGGGCCATCACCGCGTAGAGCGACCGGTACAGCCGCGTCTTCGACCTCACCCCGTGCTGCGGCTGGATGTAGCCGGGGCGGAGCATGTACGCCGCCTTGAAGGGCAGTTGGAGCAGCGCGTTCTCGGTCTCGCCCTTTACCCGTGCCCACATGCTGCGGCCCTTCCCAGTGCTGTCCGTCCCCTCGCCCGAGACATACAGGAACGTCATCCCCGGGTTGAGCCGGGCCAGCGTCCTCCCGACCGCGAGCGTCAGGTCATACGTCACGCGCCGATAGTCCGGCTCCGACATGCCCGCCGAGGAGGCGCCCAGGCAGAAGAGGCACACGTCGTAGCCGGCGAGCGCGTCCTCCACCGGGGAGAGGTCGAAGAGGTTCTCGTGCACGAGCTCCTGGAGCTTCTCGTGCCGCTGCCCCGTCGCGCTGCGCCCCACCGCGAGGACTCGCTCCACATCGGGCGCGAGCAGACACTCGCGCAGCGCGCCCTGCCCCACCATCCCCGTGGCGCCAAAGAGAAGGATCTTCATGTCGTCGAGCTCCTCCGTGGGGCTCAGTCGAGCTTCGTGGAAACGATGGGGTGCTGCGCGGCGGTCTCCCAGGGCAGCTCCGGCCACCAGCGCTCGAAAGGCGGCGGCGCACCCGGCTCGATGCTCTGCCCGGGCTTGGGCACGATGACGGTGTCGCCCGCCCCGGCCGCGACGAGCACGCGCTCGATGGGCTCGGTCCAGCCATGGAGCGCGAGGGTGAAGAGTCCCCAGTGCACGGGGATCAGGACGCGGCCCCGCACCATCCGGTGGGCGAGCACCGCCTGCTCGGGGCCGATGTGCCAGTCGGGCCATGCCTTGTTGTACTGACCCACCTCGATCATCGTCACGTCGAAGGGCCCCAGGCGCTCGCCGATGTCCTTCATCGCCGGGAAGAGCCCCGTGTCACCCGAGTAGTACGCGCGATGAGTGGCGCCGAGCAGGGCGAAGCCAGCCCACAGCGTCGCGTCCTTGTCGATGACCGTGCGCCCCGACGCGTGACGCGACGGAGTGGCGACGATGTCGAGTCCGCGCACCCGCGTTTTCTCCCACCAGTCGAGCTCAACGATGCGCGCCTCGGGGATGCCCCACGACGCGAGGTGCGCGCCCACCCCGAGCGGCACCACGAACGTGGTGTCCCAGTCCTTCATCGCCAGGACGGTGGGATGGTCGAGATGGTCGTAGTGGTCGTGCGAGATGATCACCGCGTCGACCGGGGGCAGCTCCCCGAGCGCGATGGGTGGCGAATACCAGCGCTTGGGACCCACCCAGGTCAGGGGTGAGGCCCGCTCGCTCCACACCGGGTCCATGAGGACACGGTGCCCGTCGATCTCGATCAGCGCCGTGGAGTGGCCAAGCCAGGTGACGCGCAGGCCCGTGGCGGGCGGCGTCGCGAAGCGGCTGCGGTCGCCCGCCACGGTGGGCGGAGGCTCGGTGGGCCCGAGATTGGGGCTCGAGTCGAACATGCTCGTGACGGAGCCCCAGACATCGTTCCAGAGCGGCTGGGGATTCTCGAAGTGCCCGTCCTTCCACTGCGGCGAGCGCTCCATCCGCGTGCGCCGCTCCCCGTCCGCGCGCTTGCCCATCGCGGTCCACGCGTCGGCGGCGATGGCGGCCAGGGCCACGGCCAGCAACGCCACCACTCCAAGACCCACGCGGGCCAAGCCTTTACGAACCTTCATTCACTTCACCTCTCCGGTGCATCATCGCCCGGCTTCAATGCACGAGGAAGGCGCTCATCGCCACTCGAACGCGTGCGGCCGCTCGAGGTGCGCCAGTGCCCTGAAACAGGAGTGCATCTGCATTCGCCACACATTTGGACAGTTCGCCCTTCGGCTCGCGGCGTTCCGGTTGTACGCGCCCGGCCCCGCGTGCCAGACTCTCCGTACCTGGGCCGGCGGGTTCTCGAGACGAGAGAGAATCATGAAGGAAGCCATTGCCTCACCCCTGCCCATTCCACGCAACGGCGAGAGCTCCATGCGCCTCGTGTGCCTGCTACTCGTTGGCGGCTTCTGCCTGCTCGGCTGCAAAACGTCCGACGAGAAGCCCGCGCCGCCCAGATCCGTCTTGGAGCTGGAGGAAAAGGACTTCACGGGCTATGCGTCCTTCGAGGTGGGTCAGGACCAGAGTTCCGTCGATACGGGGCTCACCATCCACCAGGGGCAGGCCCTGCTCATCCAGGCCACCGGGACCCTCCAAACAGACATCGGCGAGGTGGGGCCGGAGGGCTCCACCGTCCGGCGATCCCAGACGACCTCCTGCATGTTCCCTGGCCCGGCGTATCGCCTCCTCGCCCGTATCGGTCAGCGCGTGTTCCCCGTGGGAGAGGAGCTCGCCCTGGTGGCGCCCGAAGATGGCCCCCTGGAGCTGCTCATCAACTACTGCGAGAGCAGCATCACGGGGAGGTTCTCCGTCCGAGTCCATGACACGCTCCTCGAGCCCGAGGTACTCGCGGACTCGCCCCCCCTCACGGACAACAGCGTGCTCGAGACGCACACGGTCCGGGTCGAAGCCGACACATCGGAATGGCTGCCCACGGAAATCCAGCTCACCAAGGGCCGCAAGGTCTTCATCACCGCCCGGGGCACCGTCGAGTCAGGCGGGGTCAACTTCGACGCCAACGGTAGCAAGAACGTCAAGCCCCTCTCCGTACTGCCCCACCGCCGGGCCTTCAGGCTCCATGGCCGGATCGCTGGGAAGGTGCTCGACCTGGGACGAGAGACCGTCTTCTTGTCGCCCGCCAATGACAGGCTGGAGCTGCTCATCAACCGGACGGACGACACCCATGGCGGATTCGACGTCGAGGTCGGGCTCGGTGTCGTGCCAGCCCGTGGCCTCGGCTCCCTGCGTCCCGAGGATTTCACCCAACACCAGCCCATATCCAAAACGCCCGACTTTAGAGCTCCGGCCGAAACCTCCTTCGAGATTGAAAAGGGCACACCCCTCCTCATATCGGCGACAGGCAAGCTGTTCTGGTATTCACGGACCTTTCCCAACTCCGACCTGACATGCAGCTATGGTCCCGCCGGCTGCTGTGGCTCGACCGAGAACGGACCCTTCCCGTTCCCCACGGAAAGGCCCAATGCCCTTTACGGAAGGATCGGAGAGCAGATCTTCCATGTCGGGGAAGAAAGCATCCTGCTGGCCCCGGCCAGCGGGAAGCTCGAGCTCTTCATCAACGGCGTGAGCCTGTATACCTTCGCGGATTGCGACATCGCCACCTTCACGTTCAACTGCAACAAGTACTGCTTCACGGACGGGTCGCCAGTGATATGCCGCACCCGGTGTCTTCCCGTGTTCGGAGGGAGCTTCGACGCCACCGTGCATGCACCCTGAGACGGGGCAGCAGGGACTTCAAGGCGCGAGGAAGGCGCACATCTCCCGCACGACATCGGCCCGGTTCGTGAGCCAGATGTAGTGCCGCGCGTTCTCCAGCTTCACCAGCTTCCAGCCCGGCAGCTTCCGCAGCGCGGCATCCGCTTCGGCCGTGTGCTGTCGCAGCACGGGCAGGAAGGCCCTCGCCTGCTCCCGGAAGTCCGCGGGCGTGCTCTCAAGGCCCGCGACGAACTCCAGCCACTGGGGGAACCCCTCTCCGTCGAAGAGGGAGAGCACGGGCGCACGCAGCGCGGAGAAGTCCGGCTTCGCCACTCCCCGGAGCATCTGTTCCACCGCATCCGGGCGCCGGTGCGGGCGCAGGTAGCGGCCCGTGGTGGGATCGAACTCGTGGCCCTGGTCGATCTCGTGGTCGGGGACGGGGCCGCCCAGGTCTCGCTCGAGGGCGGCCGCGACGGCATCGCGTGACGGCAGACCCTCGAGGGAGACGGTGGGCATGGGCGGATTCGAGAAGCTCCTCAGGAACTCGGAGATCTCCGCCCTGTCATCCGTCGCGTCCAGGAAGACCAGCTTGTCGATGCGCTCCGGATGGTGGCTCCCCACCCAGGTCATCTCGTCCCCCGCCATGGAGTGACCCGCGAGCGATGCCTTCCCGATTCCCAGGCCATCCAGTGCGTGAACGACATCCTGGCCCAGTGTGGCGGTGTCATAGCCCGTATCGGGCCAGCTCGAGGCGCCGAACCCCCGGCGAGTGAAGGCATAGACGTGATGGTTCGTGGTGAACTCGGGCGCGAGCCCGTCGAAGACGTGGCCGGTGTTGCCCAGGCCCGCCAGGAACACGAGCGCAGGGCCCTGCCCGCCGAAGTCGAGCACCTCGAGCTCGACACCTTCGGCGACCTTCACGCGCTTCACCTGGTGCAGTGAATCGGAGCCAGCTCCCGGCACGGTCTGGGAGGAGGCACAACCCACCGCCAGGAGCAGACAGGAGAGCAAGAAGAGCTTTCTCATGGACCCGCGATGTTCGCACAGTCCACGGGGTCAGGCCGCCGTTTCGCTCACGCGCACCACCAGGCCGCGCATGAAGCGGATGGCCTCATCGTCCTCGACCGTGCTCCGCCAGAGGAGCTCCATCGGCGCGCCCCCCATCTCCACCTCCGGCGGCAGCGTCGTCGTGCGGAGGCTCGGACGCAGCGAGATGATCTCACGTGCGACCCGCTCGGGCACCGTGGCGAGCAGGGCGCTGCCCTCCACGAGGGCACCGATGCTCTGGAACGTCGGCACCGACACCCGCACGCGCCGCTGGATGCCGAACATGTCCTCCACGACGCCGCGAAGGTCTCCGTTGTACGAGACGATGACGTGCTCGTGCTCGAGGTAGCGCTCCAGCGTCAGGCGCTTCCCCAGCCGGGCATGCCGCGGATCGAAGAGGCACACGAAGCCCCCGGTGAACAGCGTGCGGCGCCGCGTGTCGGCGGGCAGCTCGTCGGCCACCGTCACCGCCAGGTCCACCGCCGAGGAGCCCAGCGCCTCGGCGATGGTGCGGAACTGAACCGGAATCACGATGAGCTTCATGCGTGGAGCCTCCTCGGCGAGCAGCCGAAGGAGGGGCGGAAGGAGCCACGCCTCGTTCGCGTCCGAGAGGCCAATCCGCACGGTCCGCTCGCTCGTCTTCGGGTCGAACGTCGTCGGAGAGACGGCCGCCTCGACGAGCGCCTGCAGGTGCGGCCGCGCCGAGGCGAACAGGCGCTGCCCGCGCGTCGTGAGCGCGAGTCCGCGTCCCGCGCGGACGAAGAGCGGCGCTCCGACCGTCGACGTGAGGCGCCTGAGTGCCGCGCTCACCGCGGGCTGGGTGAGGTAGAGGCGACTCGCGGCCTCCGTGACACTTCCCGCCTCCGCCACCACGACGAAGACTCGAATCAGGTTGAGATCGAGATCCTTCTCATAGATGCCGTGCATGATTGGAATACATCCTATTCATTGGATTTCAGAGTGTCGAAGCATGACTCTTCGCGTGGAAGGAGCAACGAACGATGAGCACGCACGAAGCGAAGAAGACGCAGCGCACGGTGAAGCTGGGTTCCACGGGTCCCGAGGTCTTCCCCCTGGGACTCGGCTGCATGGGAATGTCGGGCATGTACGGCGCGACCGATGACGCCGAGAGCATCCGGACGATCCAGACGGCGATCGAGCGCGGCGTCACCCTGATCGACACGGGAGACTTCTACGGGATGGGCCACAACGAGATGCTCGTGGGGCGGGCCATCGCAGGACGGAGGGACCGGGTGCGGATCTCCGTGAAGTTCGGCGCGCTCCGAGGGCCGGATGGGAACTGGCTCGGCAACGACACGCGCCCGGTCGCGGTGAAGAACTTCATCGCCTACAGCCTGAAGCGGCTGGGGGTGGAGTACATCGACATCTACCGCCCCGCGCGGTTGGACCCCAATGTCCCCATCGAGGACACCATCGGCGCGATCGCCGACCTCGTGAAGGCGGGCTACGTGCGCCACATCGGGCTGTCCGAGGTCGGCGTCGAGACCATCCGCCGCGCCCACCGCGTCCACCCCATCGTCGATCTGCAGATCGAGTACTCGCTCGCCAGCCGCGGCCCCGAGGCGGAGATCTTCCCCGTGCTCAACGAGCTGGGCATCAGCGCGACGCTCTACGGCGTCTTCTCGCGAGGCCTCCTCACCGGCAGCAAGCCGAAGGGACCGGGAGACTTCCGCGCCTACCTCCCCCGCTTCTCCGGCGCCAATCGGGAGAAGAACGAGGACGCCGTGGACGCCCTCCAGCGCTTCGCCCACGAGCGCCGCATGACGCCGGGTCAGCTCGCGGTCGCCTGGGTGCTCGCGCGCCAGCCGGCGTTCGTTCCCGTGGTCGGCGCCACGACCGTCGCGCAGCTCGAGGACTCGCTCGGGGCCCTGGAGCGTCCGCTGTCGAAGGAGGATCTCACCGCACTCGAGGCGCTCGTGAAGATCTCCGGCGACCGCTACGGCGCGGAACAGATGAAGCACCTCGACAGCGAGCGCCACTGACGCCTCGGCGCGGCACGCACGAAGGAGCGGACACGCCGACGGTTCGTCTCCGCTCCTTCGTGGGAAGGGTGTCTCAGCTCTTGCGGCCGCGCGGCTTGCGCGCGGGCGCCGCGCCGTAGTCCTTCTGGTAGTCCTTCATGCTGCGCTTGATGATCTCGTGCGCCTCGCTCTGGTCGTACATCTCGACGATCTGCACCGAGCGCTTCACCTCACTGGGAATCTGCTTGTAGGTGAGGAAGTAGTGCTTGAGGCGATCCACGAGCGCGGTCGGCAGCTGCGCCACGTGCTGCAGCGCCCCGTAGACGAGGTCCGACTCCAGCACGGCGATGATCTTGTCGTCGGCCTCGTTGCCATCGACCATGCGGAAGCCGCCCACCGGAATCGCGTGCACCAGCAGGGCCCCGCTCGGAATCACCTTCTCCGTCAGCACGCAGATGTCGAGCGGATCTCCATCGCCCTTGATGTCCTTGATGCCGGTGCGCTCCGCGCAACGCTTCGCCACGAGATCGCCGCAGTACGTCTGGGGAATGAACCCGTAGAGCGTGGGGCACTGGCTGGAGAAGCGCTGCGGCCGGTCCAACCGGAGGATGCCCGTCTCCTTGTCCAGCTCGTACTTCACCGTGTCGGTGGGCACGATCTCGATGTAGGCGGTGACGACCTCGGGCGCCTCCGCGCCAGGCGAAACGCCATGCCAGGGGTGGGCCTGCAAGGTGTGGAGCTGCGGTTGATTCTTCGTGGCCATATCGCTTCTTCTCGGGCGCTCGCGCGTCCGGGGTCCTTCAAACGAATTCGTGCGCCGGGAAGAGGAGGACATCCGAAATGGACTCCACCCCCAGCAACAGCATCAAGATACGATCGAGCCCCACGGCGATGCCCGCCGAGGGCGGCATGCGCCCTACCGCGTCGAGGAAGCGCTCGTCCAGTGGATAGACGGCCCTGCCCGCCTTCCGCCGGAATTCCTGCTCTTCCACCAGCCGGGCACGCTGCTCCACCGGATCCGTCAGCTCGGAGAAGCCATTGGCCAGCTCCAGGCCCCGCGCGTACAGCTCCGTGCGCTCGGCCACCGACGGGTCCCCCGGCTTGAGCCGCGCCAGCGAGGCCATGGAGGCGGGGTACTCCGTCAGGTAGGTGGGCCGCTCCCAACCCAGTGTCCCCTCCACCTTCTGCAGGAAGAGGTGGAAGAAGACGTCATCGAAGAGGGTCGCGTCCCCCGTGCGCACCCCCGCCGCCTCCGCCGCCCGCTTCAGCGAGGCCCCATCCGGGCACGCCCTCAGGTCCACCCCCGTGGCCCTCAGCACCGCGTCTCGTACGGACAGCCGCTCGTAGGGCGTCCGGGAGAAGAAGCCGTCCCCGCCCACCGCCCGGTCCGCCTCCGCCAGCGCCCCCTCCAGGTCCGCCATGATGGCGTGGTAGTCCGCCTGGGGCCGGTAGAACTCCAGCATCGTGAACTCGGGGTTGTGCGTCCTCGACACCTCCCCGTTCCGGAATACCTTGCAAATCTGGAAGAGCGGCCCGGACCCGTCCGCCAGCAGCCGCTTCATCGCGTACTCGGGGCTGGTGTGCAGGTAGAGGGTGCGCCGCTGTCCCACGTCCGTCTCGGGGACGAAGGGCACCTCGAAGGCGGTGATGTGGGGCTCCATCCCCGGCGCGGGGATGAGCAGCGGGGTGTCCACCTCGAGGTAGCCAAGCTGGAGGAAGAACCGGCGGAGGGCTCCGTAGAGCGCCTGCCTCCCGGCGGCCGAGCGCCACTGGACAGGATTGGGCATGAGCGGCGCGGAAGTTACATTGCGCGTCCCATGCGCCCAAGGCTTCCCGCACTCGTCCTCACTCTCGGTCTCAGCGCCCTCGGCGGGTGCGTCACCGCCAAGGCCCCCGCCCCACCCGCTCCTCTCACCGAGGAGCAGAAGCTGGCCGCCGAGGTGGCCCGGCTCTCCTCCGAGGCGCAGAGCCTGCTCAAGGCCCAGGACGAGCTGGTGTGGCGTTACTGGGCCGAGGGCGCCCGCGCGGACGTGGCCTCCACGTACGTGGGCAAGGAGGCGCTCTTCAGCCTCGACAACATCCGGAAGATCGACCAGCTGCGTCAGCGCACCACGCAACCCGTCGAGCTGCGCGCCCTCACCGCGCTCCAGTCCCACTTCGCCGGCGAGTACCTGTCCCAGCAGCTGGCCGAGGTGAATGACGCCATCGCCAACCTGGAGGCCTCGCTGAGCTTCCAGGTGGATGGGCGCGAGGTGCGCTGGCGCGAGCTGGAGCGGCTCCTGGCCAACGAGAAGAGCGCGGTGAAGCGCAAGGCCCTCTACACCGCGGCCACGCCCGCGCTCGAGCGGCTCAACCAGCTCATCCGCCGCCGCGAGGAGCGCACGGAGCAGTTGGTGCGCGAGCTGGGTTATGCCTCGTACGAGGCCTTCGGCGGCGAGCTGCGGCAGACCGACCTGGGCCGGATGGGACTGCTCGCCGAGGAGGTGCTCCAGGCCACCGAGGCTCCCTACAAGCAAGTGATGGAGCGGCTCTCCCAGCGCGAGCTGGGACTCCCCTTCGCGAGCCTCACCCGCGCGGACCTGCCCCGGCTGTTCCGCCCTCGTGACGTGGACGGGCTCTTCCCCAAGGACAAGCAGCTGGCGCGCGCGCACGCCACCCTCGCGGGAATGGGCCTGGACCTCTGGACGATGAAGAACGTCACCATCGACGGCCGCGACGACGTGAAGCGCAAGAACTCGCGCCCGCTGACGCTGGGTGTCGCCGTGCCCGGGGATGTGCGTCTGTCGGTGCGGCCCGTCGAGGGCGCGCTGGAGCAGGGGCGGCTGCTGCACGAG
Organism: Archangium violaceum; assembly: GCF_016887565.1. Taxonomy (NCBI): domain Bacteria; kingdom Pseudomonadati; phylum Myxococcota; class Myxococcia; order Myxococcales; family Archangiaceae; genus Archangium; species Archangium violaceum. The sequence continues at coordinate 3,207,066 of NZ_CP069396.1, read as the reverse complement.
CTCGGCCACGCCCTGCACTACGCCTTCACCAAGGAGACACGCTTCGAGCTGGCCAAGCTGGGCAACCCCACCGTCACCGAGTCCTATGCCGCCCTCCTCGAGGACTTGATGGAGGACCCGGTCTGGCTGGAGGAGCACGCCGGTCTGACCGGCAATGACCGCACCGAGTACCTGGCGGCCACCAGCGCCCACAAGCTGTTCCTCATCCGCCGCGCCGCGGGCCGGCTGCTGTACCAGCTCGCGCTGCACCGTCAGGAGGGCGCCGACGCCCGCGAGCTGTACAAGGCCCTCATCGAGCGCGTCGACGAGATGCCGGCCACCGACGACGACGTCGCGCGCTATTTGGTGGAGCAGGAGGACTTCTTCCAGTCCGCCGACAACTTCCGCGCGTGGTTCCTCGCCGGTCAGCTCCAGGGTCAGCTGAAGGCCCGCTTCGGCCCGTCCTGGTGGCACAGCCCCGAGGCCGGCACGTTCCTCTCGGGACTCTGGGCCCACGGCAATGCGCTCTCCGCGCGCGAGGTCTCCCAGGAGATGGGCGAGAATGGCATCGCTCCGGACGTGCTCCTGCTGCGGCTCGGTACCACCCTCGGGGTGCCCATCAAGCTGGACGTCCGGGGCGAGGACAAGGCTCCCGCCCAGGTGGCGCCCCCCACCGCTCCCGCCTCTCCCGAGAACACTCCGGCGGCGCCGCCTCCGACTCCGCCCGCGGAGACCCCCACTCCCGCTCCGGTTCCCACGACGGAAGGAAAGCCAGTCAGCGCCAAGGCCCGCGCCTCGAGGGGCTCGAAGTCCCGGAAGGTGGAGACACGCCACGCCCGCGGCTCCAAGGCCTCCGCATCCAAGGCCCCCAGGAAGCACGAAGGCTCCCGCCCTGAACACGGACGGAAGCCTCGGCGTGGAACCCACTGACTTCTATACCCTCACCCCGTCCCTCTCCCAGAGGGAGAGGGGTGGTAGGGGGAGGGGGAGGGGCTGACTACAGCAGCTTCATCAGCTCGGCTCGCTTCGCGTTGTACTCGTCGTCCGTGAGCACTCCCGCGTCCTTCAGCTCCTTGAGCTCCTTCAGCCGCTGCGCCGGGCTCCTCGTGTCCGCCGGAGCCGCCGCCGCAGCCGCAGGAGGCTGCTGCTGCTGGTGCTGCTGATTCTGCTGCTGCTGGTTGGAGAACATCTGGGCCATCCCGAAGCCCATCCCCATCCCCATCCCCTGCAGCGCTCCATCCGAACCGCCACCACCCTTGGCCATGCCCTCGGATGCACCCAGCATCGCCTGGCCCTGCGCGTACTGCTGGAAGCCGCCCGCCAGACGCGAGTACGCCACGTCCTTCGACAGCTTCTTCAGCGTCGCCTCGTCCTCCTCCTTGATGCTGACGTGGAAGTTGCCCATCCGCACCACGGTCATCCCGTAGGTGTCCACGTGCGGCTTCAGGCCGGCGATCACCTCGGTCTCGATCTCCTCGGTGTACGCGCCGCTCGTCACGTCCAGCAGCGGCCACTTCTTCTTCACCAGCAGCTCGGCGATGCGGTCCCGCGTCACCTTGAGCACCTGGTTCTTGAACCACCCCAGGAACTCCGCGTTGCTCGTGCGGCCCATTCCCACCAGGCCCACCACCAGCTTCTCCGGCTCCGTCACCCGCAGGGAGAAGTCGCCGTACACCATCGTCCCGATGCCCAGCCCCGTCTCCGGATCCCTCACGTCACCGATGGGGCCTCCGAACTTCACGCCCGTGAACTCCCGCGTGGAGACGAAGAACACCTCGGAGATGAACAGGTTGCCGCCGGTGAAGCCCTCCACCAGCCGCGACAGGAACGGGATGTTGCTCGTGTCGAGCTGGTGCCGGCCCGGTCCCAGCTTGCCCTCCACCCGCCCGTCCTTCACGAAGAGCGCGACCTCGTCGGCATCGACCGTGAGCTGGGTGAGCATCCGGATGTTCTTCTCCGGATACTTGTAGACAATCTCGCCCTTCGCCTCGTCAGCGCGCGCGATGAAGTTACGCTTCGCCTCGTCCTTGATCGTACCGAAGAATCCCATCGTGCTTTCGTCGCCTCCAGAGAACGCGTCGACCTACCGGGGGCCCACCTACCCCTCTAACGGATAGCGTCCCGGGCCATTGCATGCCCGCCGATCGCACCTCCCCCGGCCTGCCGCTCGAACATGCCAGAGGTTCCGCACCCTTGGCCAGTCAACCCGGCATACGTTCGTCCGCTCGTCTACCCCCACCGGCTCAGCAGGCGCTCCCGGTCCAACAGGCGGATGCTCGCCCAGAGCAGCCCCGCGTCCAGCAGCAGCACCACCGCCCCCTGCAGCGCGTAGTAGGCCGCACCCGCGGTGAGGAAGCCCGCCACCTGGCCCGCCACCAGTCCCACCAGCGGTAACACCACCAGTGCGGAGAGTTGCTGCGCCGTGCGGGCGTCCGCCACCCGCGCGGAGATGAGCACCGCCACCCCGTTGCCGAAGAAGGCGAACAGCGGCGCCAGCACCATCACCCCGAAGAGCCATAGCGCGTTGGGCATCATCAGCCCCTGCCCCAGCGGCCACGACACCACGTCCACCCCCACGCACAGCAGCGCGAAGGCCACCCAGGTGATGATGACCGCCGGCACCAGCGAGGCCAGGCTCTTGCCCATCACCAGCTCCGCCGCCGTCACTGGCGAGGCCAGCAGCGGCTCCAGCGTGCGCCGCTCCTTCTCCCCCGCCACGCTCTGCGAGGAGATGAGGATGGGCACGAACACCGGCATCACCAGGAACATGCCGAACCAGTCCAGCAGCGTGCGGTCCACCAGGTAGCGCGCCGCGCTCGCCCCCAGGGGCAGGTTCGGGTTGTAGTAGAGCGCCACCACCCGCAGGCCGGGGTCGTCCGGGTTGTGCACGTACGTCCACACCACCCCGATGGGCACCACCACCAGCACCATGGGCAGCGCCGCCATGGCCAGCAGCAGCGACGGGTTCCTGCGCAGGTCCAGGAAGTCCTTCCAGAAGACGGCCAGCGCGCGCCGGGGATGGAACGCCATGCTCAGCTCCTCCCCTCGCGGATGAGCTCCAGGTAGACCTCTTCGAGCGGACGCTGGGCCGGCACCGCGCTGCGCACCCGAGCCCCCGCTCCCACCAGGCACGCCACCACGTCCGGGGCCTGCTCCTCGTCCGCCAGCATCACCCGCAGCCTCCCGCCCTCGGCGAGCACGTTGGGCGCGAAGGGCAGCGCGGAGAGCGCGGGGACGAAGCGCCCCGCCTCGCCCTCCACCTTCACCTCCAGCGCGCTGCCCGTACGCCGCAGCTCGCTCACCGGCGCCATCGCCAGCAACCGCCCCTTCACCACCGCCACCCGCGTGCACAACCGCTCCACCTCGGCCAGGTTGTGCGAGCACAGCACGATGGTCCGCCCCTCCGCCGCCAGCTCCGCCACCGCGTCACGCACCGTGCGCGCGGACTCGGGGTCCAATCCACTCGTGGGCTCGTCCAGGAAGATGACCTGGGGGTCGTGCACCAGCGTGCGCACGATGGCCAGCTTCTGCCGCATGCCCTTGGAGAAGCTCCCGCTGGGGTCGTTCTCGCGGCCCGCCAGCCCGAAGCGCTCCAGGTAGGCCAGGGCCCGCGGCCAGGCCGCGCGCTCGTCCAGCTCGTGCAGCTTCATGAAGAAGCGCAGGTTGTCGCGCGCGCTGAGCCGCTCATAGAGGCCGGGCTGCTCGGTGAGGAGCCCCACCACGCGGCGCAGGGCCTCCCCATCCGAGCGCACCGAGTGGCCCCACACGCGCGCCTCCCCCTCCGAGGGTTGGAGGAGGCCGGTGAGCATGCGCACCGTGGTCGTCTTCCCCGCCCCGTTGGGCCCCAGCAGGCCGAACACCTCGCCCGGGTGGATGTCGAAGGTCAGCCCCTCGACGGCGGTGCGCGCGCCGAAGCGCCTGGCGAGGCCCTGGACGGAGATGCCACTCAATCGACGGTCACCAGGATGAACTTGTTGTTGATGTCGCGGTCGATGACGGTGACGACCTTGTTGGCACCCACGGTCTGCCGCAGCAGCCCGAGCCGGTTGTGCTCCACCAGCGCCCACTCGCGGCCGGGCTGCTCCACGAAGGGCTTGAGCTTGCCCACCTCGCGCACCTGCTTCACCTGGTTGCGCGAGTAGAACGTCTCCCCGCGCCAGTTCATCAGGAAGGCGGCGATGGGCTCGTCCGGCTTGCGCTGGGCGTAATAGCGCCAGAAGAGGTCCCTCTGCGTCCAGTGGTGGGACAGGTCCACCCAGTGGCCCCAGTTGAACCAGAGGGCGAAGCCGGCCGCGAGCCCCCAGAAGGTGCCGTACAGCAGCACCCGCGAGCGCTGCACCGCCGCCACCACGGCCAGGGCCCCGGCCACCGCGAAGGTGAAGCCCATGACCATCTTCACGTTGACGGGCTCCGACAGGCTCTTGAGGAGCGAGTCGCTCGGCGCCGGCATCCGCACCGAGCGCGCGAAGAGCACCGCCCCCACCATCAGGAAGGCGGTGGCGGAGACCCACAACCCGGTGCGCGACTCCTCACCCGCCTGGTAGGCATTCCACGCCAGCCAGGCGCCCAGGAGGAACAGGGCCACGCCCAGCGGCCACGTGGCGCCCACCGTGCCGCGCGAGGCCAGGGGAAGCAGGAAGGCGCCGCCCACCAGCAGGCACAGCAGCGCCACCGCGCGAGCCGCCACCGAGGAGCCCCGCGTCTTGGCCGGGAACACCCCCACCGCGAGCCAGGCCCCCACGCCGACCAGCACCAGCGCCAGCATGTCGCCCATCCACAGCGGGCGGGAGGCGAACATCGCGATGGGCTTGGTGACGAGCTCGGAGGGGTACGGCCGGTCGTAGTTGTAGACGAAGAGGTCGGTGAAGTCCTTCGGGTTGTTGGCCAGATCGTGGCCCACGAGGATGAAGAGGACGAGCCCGAAGACGAGGCTCATCGCATGGGTGGAGATGCCCTCCTCCCACAACCGGTCCACGAAGAGCGCGATGAGGACGGCCATCCCCGGCAGCACCGGGAAGACGTAGTGGTGGAACTTGGTGGCCGAGGACGCCAGCAGGGTGAAGGAGAAGGCCACCCACAGCGCGGCGATGAGGGCCAGGTGGTCCGACTTCTTCTTCGAGCGCACCTGCAGCCGCGACACCACGGCGAAGGCGCCCGGCACCAGCGCCACCCAGGGGAAGATGGCGAAGCCGCCCTGCTCGATGAAGTAGATGAAGGTGCCGCCCGGCGTCGTGGTGTGCACGCCCGCGCCCAGGCGGTTGAGGTGGTCGTGGATGAAGAAGCGGTACCAGAAGAGCTTGCCCTCGTCGTCCACGCCCTGGAAGAGGCTCAGCACCAGGTACCAGGGCACGGCCACCGCGCAGAACACGAGGATGCCCGTGCCCAGCTTCATCTTGTACATCTGCGCCCACAGCACGGGCATGGCGCGCTTGCCCTCGCGCACCTCGGCGCGGAAGGCCGGCTCCAGCAGCCAGCGCAGGTGCGCGTTGAGGCTCGGCCCGTCATAGGGGATGACGGCGAAGAGGGCGTAGAGGACGAGGATGACGGCCGGCAGGCCCACGCCCAGCAGGCCCTTGGCCAGGGTGGACAGGCCCGCGAAGACGTAGAAGGCGTACCACCAGGCGGCGCGGTGCTTCGTGATGTCCTCGTCGAGCTGGCCGATGATCGCGCACGCCATGGCGCACACCAGCGTGGTGACGAAGGGCGTGTCCGTCACCGTCTGCCGGGTGAGCAGGAAGTAGAGCGGCATGGTGGCCAGCACGAAGCCGGTGGCCAGGCCCGCGCGCCGGCTCACCACGCGCGCCACCGCCATCGACAGCAGCGACACCGCGGCGATGCTCAGCAGGGCGAAGGGCATTCGCATGCCCCACTCGGTGTAGAGGCCCAGCGCCCCCTCGGAGCGCAGCGTGCCCACCACCTGCATGCCCAGCGCCTGCATCCACATGGTGAGCGGCGGCTTGGAGAAGAACCACGCGTTCTCCCAGAAGGGGAACACGTAGTCGCGGCGCTGGAGCATCTCGCGCCCCACCTCGCCGTAGTGCGTCTCCCACGGGTCCCACAGGCCCACCGCGCCCAGGTAGGGGATGAAGAGCAGCGCCGCGAAGATGGCCGTCGCCAACGCCACGCGCAGCGAGGGCTCCAGCGCCATCCAGCGCTTCGCCCATGACTCCTGGTGGATGCCCTGACCGAGGATGGCCTCGGTGAACGTCCGCGGTTCCTGCTGCTGGGGTCCGTCACTCGCCACGGGGAAACACGCCTCCGTCTGCTCGGGCCCGCGCATCCGGCGCGGGTCGCGGCCTTATATCCCTGCCTCCCGCTCCGGTCGACCTCGGCCGGAGCTGGGGGACCCAGTCTGCCGCGCCTCGTGCCCGGGAACGCACATCCGTTCGCCACATTCCCCTCGCCGGGCCGGTCTCCAGGCGGGGGCATGGGCTACAGCAACACGCGCAGCGAGGCGAGCACCTGGTCGTTGCGGCCGAAGTAGCCGAAGGGGCTGTAGGACGGGCCACCGTACACCTCGGCCGAGAGCCCCAGGTGCACCCGCTCGCTCACCCGCCAGGCCGCGCGCGGCGCCACGAGGAAGGAGCGCTGGATGGGCTCGAAGGCCCCCCGCAGCCCCACCTCCAGCCGTCCTCCCAGGAGCGAGTACGCCACGTCGCCCACCAGCAGGTGGAGGAAGGCCGTGTGCTCCCGTCCTCGCGCCGTGCCCGGCTCCAGCAGGAAGAGCAGCTCCTGCTCGCCCACGCGCGGCACCGCGAGCCCGGTATAGGTGACGGAGTAGACGAGGTCCGACTCCTCGGCCTGGGACACGCCCACCACCCACGTCGCCGCGGGCTTGCGCAGCGGGCGCAGCCGGTCTCCGTAGAACGTTCGAGAAGGGCTGAAGCCCACGTCCACGTCGAGCTGCGCGGTCCCCACCAGGGTGCTCGCCTCGGCGGCCACCACATGCTGGCGCGCGTAGCGGCCGGTGACGAGCGACTCGCCCGAGCGCACCCGCTCCTGAAGGGACAGGAGCAGGGCCGTGTCCGCCGGCTCACCGCGCTGCTGGGCTCGCAGCAGCGCGTCCAGCTCCGGGTCGACCGTTACCTGGGGCAGCTTCTCGTTGGCCCAGACCCAGGAGCCGCCCAGCTTCACCCGGCCCACGTCGCCGGTGACGCGCAGGCCCAGGTCCCCCGGCAGGCCGGGCCGCTCCGTCTCCAGCAGGCGCGGCTGCAACCAGTCCTCCACCGAGGGCTTCACCGACAGGGGCACCGCCACCCCGAGCGACGGTTGCAGCGCCGCCATGTCCTGGCCGAACACGTCGTAGCGATTCGGGGCGAAGAAGGGCGCCCACACGCCGGTGACGGTGAGAGGCCCCACCGTGGCGAGCGCCCGCGCGGCGAAGACGGGCAGCTTCAGGTCCTCCGGCTCCTGCACCACGAAGCCCTGGCGCAGGTCCCTCGGGTTGAAGAGATCCGAGGGCGCGAAGAACGTGTTGGCCCCGAAGGCCAGCGTCTGCTGCCCCACCCGCACGTCCACCCACTTCGTGTACACGTCGAGGAAGGCCTCGCCCAGGTACGGCTCGAAGGAGGACTTCGCCCGCTCGAGGCCCTTCTCGGCCCCGCCGCGCCAGAGGGCCCGCCCCTCGACCACCGCCCGCAGGGTGGAGCTCAGCTTCACGTCCGTGACGAGCGACGCCCTCCCCCACCCGTCCACCACGTGCTCGCTCAGGCCGTCCTCGCGGCGCGCCTCGAAGCCGGTGTCCACGCCCGCCAGCAGCCGCACATCGCCGCTCACCCGCACCTCGGGCACGGCGGATGTTCCCGACGAGAGCTCCTCCAGCGGCGCACCCGCCTCCTGCGTGGAGGCGAGCGCCAGCGCGGGCACCAGGGCCAGCAGTGTCGTCGCGCCGTGCCTCACCCGCGCTCCAAGGCCCGCTCGGTGAAGGCCTCGTCGCCGAGCTGGACCTCCTCCAGCTTCAGCACCTCCAGCGTCGTGCTCGAGCCCGTCTGGAGGTTCTCCATCACGGACTGCGAGGCGACGACCCGGTCCTTGAACTTCTTGAGCTGCACGGCGCGGTACACCTTGAAGGGCTTGCCCTCGCGATCCGAGTACTCGGCCTTCAGCGGGACGTCCGTCTCCTTGTCCACGTAGAGCGTCACCTCTCCGTAGGGCGAGTCCGGTCCCGCCTGGCCGCGCAGCACATGGGCGGGGCGATCCAACACCTTCGCCTCGCCCGCCAGCCGCAGCGACTCATCGCGCTCGCCGCCGGAACCGCCCAGGTCCGCGTAGTTGAAGTCCGTGTCCATGAAGGACTGGCCGCGCTGCCCCTTCGCCACCTTCCGCACGCGCTTCAGCTTGGGCAGGTAGAGCGAGATGTCGGACGGCTCGCCCTTCGCGCCCTCGATGGAGAGCACCGCCACCCCGGCCACGCCCGCCGGCTGGGAGAAGCGAGCCAGGGAGCACAGCCGCCCCTCCACCCGCTTCGCCGTCGAGGTGAGCACCTGCTCCTTGCGCCGGCCGTCCTTCGTCACCGAGGTGAGCTTCAGCTCCGCTCTCAGTCCGAGCAGGTTGAGGGCGCCTCGCTCACGGCTCCGGCGGGCGATGTCCGCGGCGGACTCCTCGGCCCGGGCCGGGGGAGCCACCAGGAGCGCCACGGCCACGGCGCACAGGAGGCAGCTGATGATCTTCCGCATGGGGGCGGACTCTATCCCACCCACTCCGGCCGCCAGCCCCTTCCACGCGGGGGGTTCCCGGACGCCTCTTCCCTCCTTATATGCGGGAGCCCTGATCCGACCCCCTCGGCCATCTGTCCGATAGACAACCGACCGGGCGAGGCCGCTTCGTGCGGGAAAAGCCCTGTCATTTGGGGTGGATGCCCTCCTTGAGGTACCGGGGGACGTTCTGCTATAGCTGTAAGGGGACCCAACCCGTGCTGAAGCTCATCATCGAAGACGACGAGGGGCGAAAGACTGTAGTCCCCTTCGCACGCGACGAGATCACGATCGGCCGTCAGGAAGGAAACACCATCCGCCTGACCGAACGAAACGTGTCGCGTCGTCATGCGCGCCTGCTACGCCAGAACGGCCACGTTCTGGTGGAGGACCTGGGCAGTTACAACGGCGTGCGCATCAACGGAGAGCGCATCCAGGGCCAGGTTCAGGTCGCGGATGGAGACCTCATCCAGATCGGTGACTACGATCTGGCCCTGCAGCAGGAGGGCGCGCAGCCCGGTGCCGTTCCCGGTGCCGGTGCGCCCACCGTGCGCATGCCCGCCGTGGCATTGCAGGCGGCCATGGCCGAGGCTCAAAGCGCGAAGCCGCCCCCCACCATGTCCGACGTCGAGCCGGAGGAAGCGGAGCATTCCGCGCCGGCCGAGGAGGAGGAGCAGGAGGAGGACACCTCCACCACGCCCTCCCCGGAGGACCAGCGCCGTCACTCCACCGCGGTGATCCGGTTGGATCAGGTGGAGATGAACCGGCCGCGCAAGGTCCAGGCGGTGGCGGCGGACGATGCCCCGCGCCTGCTGGGGGTGAGCGCCGAGTTCAAGGGCCAGGAGTTCGCCTGCATCCGCACGGAGATGCGGATCGGCCGCACCGATGACAACGACATCGTGCTCGACCACCGGTCGCTGTCGCGCACGCACGCCAAGATCGTCCGCGAGGACTCCGGCGAGTGGCGCATCATCGACATGCAGTCGGCCAACGGCATGAGCGTCAACGGCGAGAGCTACGCGCAGGCCCCGCTCGCGCATGGCGATCTCATCGAGCTCGGCCACGTGAAGCTGCGCTTCATCGGTCCCGGCCAGAACGCCAAGGGACTGGCGAACGAGACCGCCGCCAAGGGCTCCAAGAAGTCGCTGCTGGTGGCCGTCGCGGCCGTCACCCTGCTCGGGGGCGGTGGCGCGGTCTGGTTCGTGCTCGGCCAGTCCTCGGGCAACGGCAACACGACCCAGCCCAACAAGCCCGCCGTGGTGGACACCCGGCCCGAGCCGACCGAGCCCACCCAGGCGCAGAACCCGGCCAACGGCACGGGCACTCAGCCGGCCGATCCCGCCCAGCAGCTGGCGGCGAAGCTCCAGAGCGCCCGCGAGGCCATCGACGCGCGTGACTTCGACAAGGCCGTCGACACGCTCGAGACCATCAAGGACGCCAACGGCCAGCGCCCCACCGAGGCGGAGGAGCTGCTGACCCAGGCTCGTGCCGAGCAGCAGTCCAAGCAGAGCCTGGACCTGGCGCAGAAGGAGTTCGACGCGGGCCGCCACGCGGAGGCCCAGAAGCACCTCGAGGCCGCCGAGGGCACGCTCGCCTTCGCCCCGGAGCACGCCGAGCTGAAGGCCAAGGTGGACGCCGCGCTCGGCTCCACCAAGCCCGCCAGCGACAAGCCCGACACGGGCACGGCGCGCCGCCCCACGACGCCGGACGAGGCCAAACCCAACCCGGCCCGGGAGCAGGCCCAGAAGTTCTTCGAGGATGGTCGCGTCCTCAACCGCAAGCAGCAGTACCGGGAGGCGGATCGGCTCTTCAAGAAGTGCATCGACACCGACCCCACCTACGCACCCTGCTACATGCTGAAGGGCTCCACGGCCGCCCAGCTCGGCCGCTTCGATGAAGGCGCCCAGTACTACCGAGACTTCCTGCGGCTCGCGCCGGATCACCAGATGGCGCCTACCGTCAAGAACATGCTCGAGGAATACGAGAAGAGCCGAAAACAACAGGGCGGCGGCAAGTAGCCCGAGGGAATCCTCCGTGCGCCACCCCCATGGCGTACGACCCCGGGCCGCTCGCTTCCACCCCACACGGGAGGAGAAGGTTCGTGCAGATTCGTATCCTGGTGGTCGATGATGAGCAGGACAACTGCGACTACCTCAAGCTCGTGCTGATGCGTGAGGGCTACGACGTCGTCACCACGACGGACCCCACCAAGACGGTGGAGATCCTCCGCAGTGCGGACTTCCACCTCGTCATCCTGGACATGATGATGCCCGTCATGTCCGGCACCGAGGTGCTGGAGCAGATTCGCAAGTACGACACCGACGTGGCCGTCATCGTCGCCACCGCGTACCCCACCGTCGACACGGCCGTGGCCTCGCTGAAGAACCAGGCGAGTGACTACGTGAAGAAGCCGATGGAGCCGGACCAGTTCCTCGGTGCCGTGCGCAACGCGCTGGCCAAGAAGGGTCTGTCGCAGGACCCCGAGGCGGACCTGCACCGCGCCATCGGCCGCACCATCCGCGATGCGCGCAAGACGCAGGACCTCACCCTCAAGCAGCTGGCGCGCCGCACCGGTCTGTCCGTGTCGCTGCTGTCGCAGATCGAGCGCGCCGAGTCCTCGGCGTCCATCTCGTCGCTGTACAAGATCGCCTCCGCGCTGCAGCTGCGCATGGGCGAGCTCTTCGGCGACACCTGAGCCGTCAGGGGGCGGCCAGCCTCACTGGCCGCGGAAGCGGGGCGTGCGCTTCTCGAGGAACGCCGCCCTGCCCTCCTTCGCGTCCTCGCTGGCGAAGGCGCGGGCCCGCACCTCGCGAAGGTGCGCCCGCTCCTCGTCGGACAGCGCCGGGCGCGTGAGCAGCCGGAAGGTCTCCTTCATTCCCGCCACCGCCAGGGGAGCCTGCGCCGCGAGCGTCCGGCACAGCTCCAGGGCCCGCGTCTCGGCGTCGGCCGCCGGGAGGCACTCGTCCAGCAGCCCCCAGGCCAGCGCCTCCTTCGCGTCCAGCCGCCGTCCGGTGAGGAAGAGGTTCTTGGCGCGCGCCACGCCCACCAGCCGGGCCGCGCGCGTCAGCCCGTCCGGCGAGTAGACGATGCCCAGCCGCGCCGGGGGCATGCTGAAGAGCGCGTCCTCCGCGCCCACCCGGAAGTCACACGAGGCCGCCAGGTCGAAGCCCGCCCCGAAGGCCGCGCCCCGCACCAGCGCGACGCTGGGCAGTGGCAGCGACTCCAGCCGCGAGAGGCACGCCATCAGCGCGTCGTCCGGCAGCCGGTCCCCGGTGGGCGCCGACAGCAGGTTCAGGTCGTAGCCCGAGCAGAAGGCCCCACCCTCGCCCCGGATGAGCACGGCGCGCACCTTCCCGGGAGCCGAAGCCAGCGCCTCGTCCAGGCGGGCCACCTGCCCATCATCGAGCGCGTTGCGCCGCGCCGGGTTGGACAGGGTGAGGACGCGGACGCCGTCGTCCCGATCCTCCACATGCAGGGCGGACGGCTGCACCGCGCGTCCCGCTAGCCGAGCACCACGAGGACATCGCCCTCGTTGACCGGCTGGGACTCCTTGCAGCGGATCTCCTTCACCGTGCCGTCCTCTGTGGCCTCCACCGGCATCTCCATCTTCATGGACTCGAGGATGACGAGCGTGTCGCCCGACTTGACCTGCTGCCCGACCGTCACCTCGATCTTCCACACCGTCCCGGTGATGTGCGCCGCCACGTCCGCCATACGCTGTGCTCCTCTGAAGGGGTGCTGCGTGTGCTCTGCGTGTTGAGTGGAAAGGGTGCCACCGCCCCTGGCTACGGCTTCGCGTGCTGCTCCAGGAAGCGCGTGTTCAGGTCGCCCGCGCGGAAGACCGGATCCTTCAGGATGCGCAGGTGCAGGGGGATGTTCGTCTTGATGCCCTCGATGCGGAAGCCCTCCAGCGCCCGGATGGAGCGCTCGATGGCCTCGTCGCGCGTGGCGCCCGAGACGATGAGCTTGGCGATCATCGGATCGTAGTTCGGGGTGACGGTGTTGCCCTCGGCGTAGCCCGAGTCCAAGCGCACGCCCTCGCCCGTGGGCGGCTGGTACACCTTGAGCGGGCCCGGCGAGGGGAAGAACTTCACGGGGTCCTCCGCGTAGATGCGGAACTCGAGCGCGGCCCCGCGCCGCTTCACGTCCTCCTGCCTCACCGTGAGCTTCTCGCCGGAGGCGATGCGCAGCTGCCAGCCGATGAGATCCAACCCCGTTGTCAGCTCCGTCACCGGGTGCTCCACCTGGAGCCGGGCGTTCATCTCGATGAAGTAGATGTTGCCGTCCGAGTAGAGGAACTCCACCGTGCCGGCGTTGGCGTAGCCGAACGCCTTGGCCGCGGTGGTGGCGGCGGTGAACAGCTTCTGGGCCAGCTCCGCGTTGCGCCCGTCCGCGAAGAGCGGCGACGGGGCCTCCTCCACCACCTTCTGGTGCCGGCGCTGGATGGAGCACTCGCGCTCCAGGCAGTGGATGAGGTGGCCGTGGTGGTCACCCAGAATCTGCACCTCGATGTGACGAGGGGCCGGGAAGTAGCGCTCGATGTACACGCCCTCGCGGCCGAAGGCGGCCTTCGCGCGGTCCGTGCACTGGCGGAAGACCTTCTCCAGCTCGGCGGGGTTGTTGGCCGCGGCCATGCCGATGCCACCGCCACCGCCCGCGGCCTTGCACAGCACCGGGTAGCCGATGCTCTCGGCGGCGGCCAGCGCGGAGGCCACGTCCGGCAGCACGTCCTCGGTACCGGGGACGATGGGCACACCGGCGGCGGCCACCAGCTTGCGCGCCTGGCTCTTGTCCTTCATCCGCAGCATCGCCTCGGGGGGCGGACCCACGAAGGTGATGCCGGCGTCCTTGCACGCGTTGGCGAACTCGGCGTTCTCCGAGACGAAGCCGTAGCCGGGGTGCACCGCGTCGGCGCCCGTGGACTTCGCCGCCTCGAGGATGGCGGAGATGTTCAGGTAGCTGTCCTTGGCCGGAGCGGGGCCCAGGCGCACGGCCTGATCCGCTTCGCGCACGAAGGGCAGCTCCGCGTCCGCGTCCGAATAGACGGCCACGGTGGACAACCCCATCCCCTTGGCCACGGTGTTGATGCGCCGGGAGATCTCACCCCGGTTGGCGATGAGCAGCTTCTTGAACATGGCTGGCAACCCCTCCGTGTGAGGCGGGGCAACCTAAACCCCCACCCTCGACCTGACAAGGAGACAACGTGCCTCCCGCCGGGAAGTTGCGGGCATGTAGGTAAATGGCGTAGCGTCCCTGGCCGTGAAGCCCTCCACGACAGGAACAGTGGTGGATCTCCAGGGCGCGCGCCGAGAGCGGCGACTGGAGATGTACCGGGCGCGAGTGGCCGAGCGCCTTCGCACCAACCGCGCGGCCGTCGAGGCCCTCTACCAGGGGGGCACGCTCTTCTCGCCCCAGGGGACTCGGGCGGGCCGGGCGCTGCTGCGCGCCCACCAACTGCTGCAGCGCGCGGACTCCCTGCTGGAGCAGCTCTCCGGCGACGGAGTGGTGCCCGCGCCGCGGCTGCCCGAGCGCATCGACGAGCTCTACCGCGAGCTGGACACGCTGCTGTCGCGCAGTGACGCCCTCTCCGGGCGCCACCACCGGGCGGCGAACGTGGCCCGTCTGCCCGGGCGCTAGCTCGGGAAGACCCCAGCCCTCGCGGACCGGGGCCCTCGCCTCACGGCATCTCCGTCTGGCCCTGGCGGCGCAGGAAGGTGGGGATGTCGAACTGGTCCTCGTCCAGGGGCAGCGCCGCGTCCTTCACCACCGCGGTGCGGTTGGCCAGCGAGCGCCCATCCACCGAGGCCATCGTCCGAGCACCGGCCTTGGCGGGCACCAGGCTGGCGACCTCCTCGCGCGCCGCGGTCAGCGAGGCGGGCGTGGGGCGGGACACCACCGGCACCTGCACCACCTGGGGCACCTGACGCACCTTCGCATCGCGCGACACGAAGCCCGTGGCGATGATGGTGATCTTCACCTCGTCGCGGATGTTGTCGTCGATGAGCGAGCCGAAGATGATCTCCGCCTCGCCGTCGGCCGCGTCGTGCACCAGCGTGAGGGCCTCGTTGACCTCCTGGAGGGTCATGTCGCGGCCGCCGGTGATGTTGATGAGCAGACCGGTGGCGCCGTCGATGGAGACGTCCTCCAGCAGCGGGCTGGAGATGGCCTGCTGCATGGCGTTGAGGGCGCGCTTGTCGCCGGAGGCATGACCGGTGCCCATGAGCGCCAGACCCTTGTCGCTCATGATGGTCTTCACGTCGGCGAAGTCCACGTTGATGTAGCCGTGGTACTGGATGAGGTCCGAGATGCCCTGGACGGCGTTGAGGAGCACCTCGTCGGCGCGCTTGAAGGTCTCCAGCAGCGGCATGGGCTCGTTGCTCAGGGTGAGCAGCCGCTGGTTGGGGATGGTGATGAGGGTGTCCACCGCGGCCTTGAGCTCCACCAGCCCCTGCTCGGCCTGCTTGCGGCGCTTGTTGCCCTCGAAGAGGAAGGGCTTGGTGACCACGCCCACGGTGAGGCAGCCGAGGCTCTTGGCGATGTCGGCGATGATGGGCGCCGCGCCCGTGCCGGTGCCACCGCCCATGCCGGCGGTGACGAAGACCATGTCCGCGCCCTCGAGCATGGAGGCAATCTGATCGCGCGACTCGAGCGCGGCCTCGCGGCCCATCTCCGGGTTGGCGCCCGCGCCGAGGCCCTTGGTCAGGGTCTGGCCGAGCTGCAACCGCACGGGCGCCTTGTTGGCGGCCAGGGCCTGCACGTCGGTATTCGCGGCGATGAAGTCGACCCGCTCAAGCTTCGCCATGATCATCGTGTTGACCGCGTTACAGCCAGCGCCCCCGACGCCGACGACACGAATCTTTGCGGCCTGCTTGTTCTGGTCGAACTGGTCCATGTTGTTCCTTCTTTCAGCGCAGGTCGCACGTGCCCGCGCGCGCCCCTGCAGACACCATCTTCAGCAAGTCGCGATCTTTGGCAAGTTCTCAGCTACGAACATGTAGCGCGACGTTGCCGTGCCAAGTCGTCACAGGCACTTACGCGGAAGGACCACCGCGCCGTCGGTGCGGCGCGGTGGGTGCATCACACCTCTTGACTCGCGCGATGAGGTCTCTTCACCCGACCGCGCGAGCACGTTACGGGACTACTGAAACAACACGGTACCGCCCACGAGCGCGTTGTTGCCCTCCAGGAGCTCCACATGCTGCCCGGCCGGGTCCACGATGCCGCCCAGGTACCAGCTCCCCTTCGCCAGGGAGGGGGCCTGGTCCGAGAGCGGAATCGTCCTGCACTGCCCCGGAAGCATCAGGTCCGTGGTGGCACTGGAGACGTAGACATCCCCAGGGTACTGGGACGACGAACGAACGGAGGTGTCCGAGGAGAAGACGAGCTCCACGCTCGTGCTGGCCGCCTCGTCCCCCTGGTTGCACACGGTGATGGACGCATCGAAGGAGAACCCCGGCCGGACGCTCGCCGGCCCCGTCACCGCGGTGACGGCGAAGTCCACTCCCGTCCCCATGCTCACCTCGCCGCCCACGAACACGTTGTTGTCTTCGAAGAACTCCGGCGTGTCGCCGTCCGGGTCCACGAAGGCACCCATGCGCCAGGCCCCCGACAGGTAGGGCACGCTCCCGGACACCTGCACCGGGACGCACTGCCCCGCGGGCAGCAGCCCGGTGTACCCGCTGGCGAGCCACACGTCCCCGTACGGCGCATAGGGCGCGGTGGGCGACGCGTCGTTGAAGAGCACGAGCACCACGTCCGAGGAGGTGTCCTGGACGCCCCGGTTGCACACGGTCGCGGACCCGCTGAGCGACTCACCCGGCTGCAAGCGCGCCGGGAGGGACACGGTCTCGATGACGAGGTCCGGCTGGTACCCAACGCCCACCCGGCCGCTCCGGTACGAGTCGTTGCTCGTGATGAGCTCCTGCTCCCAGCCGCCAGCGCTGAGGAGGGTCCCCACGTGGTACATGCCCTCGGGCACCGAGACATAGGACGTCAGCGACAGCGTGTCGCACGCGCCGGGAGACAGATAGGCGGACGCGCCGCCGAGGATGAGGTCGTCACTTCCGGGCGAGCCCGGCCAGTCGATGGAGGTGTCCTTCGACAGGACGAGGTTCACGCTCGCGTTCCCGTACCGGGTGCCCTGGTTGCACACCGTGACGGACGCGGCGAGGTTCGACCACAGCGCCACGCTCGTCGGCGCCGTCACCGCCGTGACGACGAAGTCCGTCCCGACGCCGATGGCGAACAGTCCTCCCGCGCGCGCGTTGTTGCTCTCGGAGAGCTCCGGTTGCTGTTCATACGGGTCGACGAAGGCCCCCAGGTGATACACGCCCTCGCTCAGCCCGTGGGCGACGGAGGCCTGCGCGGACACCGGCACCGTGACGCACTGGCCTCCAGGCAACGGACCGACGGACGTATTGCCAGGCCAGAAGTCACCCTGACCCGGAGGGGCGATGACCTCGTCCGCTGACAGCGCGAGCAGCACAACCGTCGTGCTGGATGCCTCGGTCCCCTGGTTGCACACCGTGACGAGTGCCTGGAAGGACGCCCCCAGCTCCACGCTCGCCGGTCCCGTCACCGATTGGATGACGAGGTCCGGCCCGTTGCCGATCCTCACCGGACTGCCCGCGTGCGCGTTGTTGCTCTCGATGAACTCCAACGCCTCGTTGTCCGGGTCCACCACCGCGCCCAGCGTGTACGTGCCCTCGGGCATGGCGTCGAGGATGGCCTGCACCTGCACCGTGTCGCAGTGCTCGGGTCCCAGGCTCCCGACGTAGTAGGTGCCCACGGGGATGTCATCGGACGACGGCCCCTGTCCGGTGATGACCGGGTCCGGAGACACGAAGACAGCCACGCGCGGATGACCCCACTCGGTGCCCTGGTTGCACACCGTGACGGACGCGGTGAAGGAATCACTCGTCCTCACGCTCACCGGCCCCGTCACCGCCGTGACGATGAGGTCCGGCGCATGACCCACCCCCATCAGGTCACCCGCGTGCGCGTTGTTGCTCTCGACGAACTCCTGCACACCGTTGGCCGGGTCCGCGATGGCGCCCAGGTGGTACGCCCCATCGGGCAGGGAGGGGGCCTGGGCCGACATCGGCACCGGAGCGCACTGCCCCGGCTCCAGCGGACCCACGACCGCGCTCCCGACGAGGGTGTCTCCCCCACCCTGCTGCCCCGGCAGGGTGATGACCGCATCCGGGGAGAGCAGGAGGGCCACGTCCGTGGAACCACTCACGGTGCCCTGGTTGCACACCGTGGCGGACGCGGTGAAGAGGACTCCCGGTACTCGGCTCGCGGGCCCCTTCACCGCCGTGACGAAGAAGTCCGGCCGATCGCCGATGCCCAGCGGGCTGCCCGAGGACGTGTTGTTGTGCTCGAGCACTTCCTGCTGACCATTGGCCGGGTCGACGATGGCTCCCAGATACCAGAGCCCCTCGGCCGAGGAGGGAGCCTGCGCGGACACCGGCACCGTGGCGCACTGCCCCGGCTCCAGCGTGCCCACGCCCGCGCTCCCGAGCAGCACGTCCCACTCCGCGAGCGGCGTGCCCGGCGGAAGGATGACCTCGTCACGGGATAGGAGGACGGCCACGTCCGTGGCGCCGCTCGTGTTGCCCTGGTTGCACACCGTGGCGGACGCGGTGAAGGCGTCACCCGGCTTCACGTTCCCCGGTCCCGTCACCCGGGTGACGACGAAGTCCGGCCCATCACCGAACCCCATCCGGACGCCCGCTCGTGCGTTGTTGCTCTCGATGAGCTCCCGCTGGAAGTTGCCCGGGTCGACGATGGCGCCCAGGTACCAAGGCCCCTGGAGCGAGCTGCCGCCCGCCCACTCCACGGGAACGCACTGTCCCGGTTGCAGGACGCCCAGCGACACATTCCCGAGGAACACGTCTCCCCCCTGCGACGGAGACCCCGAGGGCAGGGAGATGTCCGGATCGGACGACAGCACGAACATCACGTCCGTGAAGCCGTCCCAGGTCCCCTGGTTGCACACCGTGGCGGTCACGCGGAACGACTCCCCCGAGCGCACGGTCGCCGGACCCGTCACCTCCTGGACGACGAAGTCCGGGTCGAAGCCCACGCCCATCGGGGCCGAGACGGAGGCGTTGTTGAGCTCGACGAGCTCGAGCTCCTGCTTGAACACGTCCGCGACGGCTCCCAGGTAATACGTCCCCGGGAAGTCGTAGAGCGCGTAGGGCAACCAGCCGGACAGCGACACCGGGGCGCACTGTCCCGCCGCCAGGAAGACCTGGGAGGACGAACCGAGGAAGATGTCTCCCCCCTCGTTCGTCTCCCCGGGGCCGGTGAGCACCGTGTCGGACGACACCAAGAAGCCCACGTCCGTGAGGCCCTCCGCGAAGCCCTGGTTGCACACCGTGGCGGACACGGAGAAGGAGTGGCCCGGTATCATGCTCGACGGCGCGGTCACCTCCTGGATGACGAAGTCCGGCCCGGTCCCCACGCCCAGGGGGCCCCTCATGTGGACGTTGTTGCTCTCGACGAGCTCCGCCTGGGAGAGAAACGGATTGCTCTTCGCGCCCAGGTACCAGGAGCCCTCGGGGAAGCTGGTCCGCAGGGACACCGTGGTGCACTTCCCCGCCTCCAGCATCCCCACGGACACGGTCCCGAGCGGGAGGCCCCCCCCTTGCGGCGGGTTCGGCGAGGTGTCCAGCAGCAGCATCACGTCCGTGCTGCCGCTCGTGGTGCCCTGATTGCACACCGTGGCGGACAGCGTGACGGTCTCCCCCGGCCTCGCGTTCACCGGGCCCGTCACCTTCGTGACGATGAAGTCCGGCCCGTCGCCGATCCCCATCAGGTCCCCCACGCGCGCGTTGTTGTTCTCGGACAGCTCCAGCAGGGAGTTGTTCGGATCCACGACGGCCCCCAGGTGCCAGGCCACACCGGCGATCGGAGCGTAGGCCTGCGCCGACACCGAGGCGCACGCCCCCGGCAGGAGCACGTCCACGGAGGCGCTGCTGATCGGCAGGTCGGCCGAGGAGCTCGACACGGTCAGGATCTCGTCCTGCGAGAGGAGGAAGCCCACGTCGGCGCTACCCGGCTGGGTGCCCTGATTGCACACCGTGGCGGACACCGTGAAGGTCGTGTACGGCCGCGCGCTCGCGGGCCCCACCACCTTCGTGACGACGAGGTCCGGCCGGTCGCCAATCCCCATCACGTCTCCCGCGCGCGTGTTGTTGCGCTCGAAGAGCTCACGCCGGACGTCGAGCGGATCCACGACGGCGCCCAGGTACCAGGAGCCCTCGGGCAGGGAGGACTCGATGAACGCATTCAGCCGCTGCGTCGTGCACTGCCCGGGAGGGAGGTAGCCAGGGGACACCCGGCCCACGGAGACATCCGACCCACCGGGAGACCGGGGTCCGGTGATGACCGGGTCGGACGACAGCACCAGCGCGACCTCCGCGTCACCGGCCAGGGTGCCCTGATTGCACACCGTGACGGAGGCCGGGAAGGAGTCGCCCGGCCTCGCTTGCTGGGTTCCCGTCACGGTCTTGACGATGAAGTCCGGTGCGTCCCCCACCCCCACCCGGTTCCCCGCGAACGCGTTGTTGCTCTCGAGGAACTCCACCAGCTTCTGGCCCGGGTCGACGATGGCGCTCAGGTGGTACTCCCCTGGCGGAAGGCCGCTGCTGGCGAGGTAGGTGCCCTGCACTGGCACCTTGATGCACGCCCCTGGCATCACCAGGGGCCCCGAGACCCCCCCGAGCTCCACGTCCCCATCCTGTCCCGGCGTCCCCGGCTGGGTGACGGCCTCGTTGCTGGACAGGAGGAGCGCCACGTCCGTGCTCACCCCCACCGTCCCCTGGTTGCACACGGTGATGGACGCGGTGAAGGTCTCGTCCGGCCGCACGCGCTCCGGCCCCGTCACCTCCGTGACGACGAGGTCCGGCTGATTGCCGAGCCCCAGCGGGCCTCCCACGCGGGAGTTGTTGCTCTCGATGAACTCCGGCCAGAGACCGAGCGGATCCGCGATCGCCGCCAGGTAGAACGGGCCCTCGAGCGCGGGGGCGGTGCCATTCATCGGGAATTCCTTGCAGGCCCCCGGCGCGAGCACACCCGTGGCGCTCTCCACCACCGTGACCAGCTGCCAGGACAGCGGGTCGAGCACCGCGTCGGGCGACAGCAGGAGCCTCACCTCTGTTTCGGCATTCGCGGTGCCCTGGTTGCACACCGTGACGGACGCGGAGAGGGGTTCACCCGGCCGCGCGCTCGCCGGCCCCACCACCTTCGTGACGGCGAAGTCCGGACGGGTCCCCACGCCCACGAGCCCACCGATGGACACGTTGTTGCTCTCGACGAGCTCCCACGCGTCGTTGTTCGGGTCGATGAGGGCGCCGAGGTACCACGGTCCCGAGGGGAAACTGGCGGGGAACGATGTCACCAGCGGGACGCACTGGCCCGGCGGCAGGGTGCCCGTTGGCAGGGCCTGCGGGGACTGGTCCCCCGCCTCCATCGCGGACCCGGGAGGGGAGAGCCGCGCGTCGGGAGACAGCACCAGCCTCACGGAAGAGCTGCCCGGCACGGTGCCCTGGTTGCACACCGTGAGGGAGACGGACAAGGGCGCCCCCGAGCTCACGCTCGCGGGCGCGCTCACCTCGCGGATGACGAAGTCCGGCCCCGTCCCCACCGCCAGGAGGTCACCGGCCCGGGAGTTGTTGCCGTCAAAGAGCTCCGGCGCGGTGTTGCGCGGATCGACGATGGCCTCCAGGCGGTACTCACCATCCGGGAACGAGTAGGGGAAGGACGCCGGGCCGGCCACCGCGAGCGTCCGGCACTGGCCCGGATTCAGCGGCTCCACGAAAGCCCGGGCGACGAAGACGTCCCCATCACCGGCCACTGGGGCCGGAGGGAGGATGACCGCGTCCTTGGACAGGTAGAGCTCCACCTCCGTGGAGCCTCCCACCCTGCCCTGGTTGCAGACCGTCACGGTCGCCCCCAGGGGGTCGCCCTGTGTCGCGGAGACCGGCCCCGTCAACGCGGCGACGACGAAGTCCGGCCTGTCTCCCACGGCCAGCGTGCCGGCCGTGAAGGTGTTGTTGCTCTCGATGAGCTCCGGAACGGAGTTGGAGGGGTCGACGAGGGCCCCCAGGTAGAGCTCTCCCTGCGAGGCCGCGGGCACGGTGGCGATGACCTTGGCCGGCATGAAAGTGCACGCACCGGGAGCCAGCGTGCTCGTGGGGAACGAGCCCACGTGAACATCCTGGTCCCTGGAGAGGACCGCGTCCTTGGAGAGGAACAGCTCCACCAGGGCGCTGCCACTGGCGGTGCCTGGGTTGCACACCGTGACGAACGTGGTGAAGGACGCATCCGGCGCCACCACCTGGGGAACCTCCGTCATCGCGGTGACGACGAAGTCGGGCCGGAGGCCCACGCCCAGGAGCGTGCCGCGCCCGTTGTTGGTCTCGATGAGCTCCGGCCTCGCATTGCTCCGGTCCGCGTAGGCGCCCAGGTACCAGGCTCCCGGGGGAACCGATGGGACGGTGCCAGTGATGCTCACCACGCCGCACACCCCTGGATTCATCGTCGGAATGGACACGCTGCCGCTGATGGACTGGTCGGTCGTCGTGATGGCCTCGTCCGGAGACAGCATCAGGGTCAAGGTCGTGCTGTCGGGCTTGGTGCCCTGGTTGCACACCACGACACTCACCTGCATGGACTGGCCGGGCTGCGCGCTGGCGCGCACACCACGCACCTCCTGGATGACGAAGTCCGGCAGGGAGCCAACCCCCACCTGACCACCGGCCAGCGTGTTGTTGGTCTCGGAGAGCTCCGCTGTCTGCTTTGCCCGGTCGGCGATCGCCCCCACGAACCAGGAGCCCGTGGCCGCATTGGCGGTGACCAGCACCTCGCGCGCGGCGCACTCGCCCGGCACCAGGGTGGCCAACGAGACCGTCCCGATGGGCATATCCTGCCCCGCGGTGATGATCGCGTCCTTCGACAGGACGAGCTCCACCATCCCCGGGTTGCCAACCGCACCGCCCCGGTTGCACACCGTGACGCCCACCCGCAGCGAGCCGCCGCCCAACACGCTCGGCGGTGCGCTCACCTGCTGGATGAAGAAGTCCGGACCCCCGCTCAATGCCTGTGCCAGGGCCCGCGGCTCCTCGGGTGCGGCCTCCGGCTCACGTGCTCCACCACAGCCCACGGCGCCGAGCAACGTGCTCGCGGCGACGAGGACCAAGGTCCATCTGCCATTCCTGCTCATTCGGTCATCCCCCTCTGCAAGCGACCACCTCGCCGCCGGGTGGACGCACTCATCCGCATGCCGCTCTACCGGCATGGAGCGGACGGCACAAGCCGTCTCCTCTGACTTTTACAGGAGACCCTGACTTACGGGGGGAAGCGAGGCCCTCACTCCCAGGAGAAGGTGTACTCCGTGTCGAGCGGTCCCAGGACGCGCACGTCCACCTTCAGGCCCTTCGTATGAATGGACTCGAAGGTCCCGAGGAACCCCCCCACGATGTAGGGGCGGGGCAGCAGGTCGTGCCGGTAGATGACGACGCCGCTCTTCTGATCCGTCAGCCGCACCTCGCACTGCGAGCCCGCCGCGGCCATCTTGGAGGCCATCGGCAGGTTGGAGATGAGCCGCTTCGGGTCGTTCATGAACATCAGCTGCAGCGCCCGTCCCACCGGAGAGGTGTAGTAGCGCGTGGCCGCGTAGTGGCCCATCGCCGCCAGCGCCTGCTCGAAGCCGCCATACTTGTCGCTCAGGAGCCGGGCCGCCGTGTACAGCAGCCGGATGAAGCTGCTGTACGGGTAGTTGAAGAAGTCCAGGAACCCCGACTCTCCGCACGCCTCCAGACAGCGCCGGACCGCATCCTCGCTCCCCAGTTGCCGCACGGCATCCAATATCCCGTTGTAGAAGACACCCCGCATGGTGTCCTCCGGAGTCGTGAACGCCAGCCGCTGCTGCATCTCCTCGTCCGAACCGAGCGGCAACGCATCATCGGAACCCGAGCTGTCCATACCCACTCCTCTCGCGGCTTTGACCACCGAGCCTACTTGGAGGAACAGGCGACGGTAAGGGGTGGCATCCTACTCAGGGGATGCCCTTGAACTGGAAGGCGAGCGCGATCCACGGGAGGGCCTGGCTCACCTCCATGCCCGTCCGATAGCGGTGGCTGAGGAACCACTGCGAGACGAGCACCAGGGTGGGAGCGTTGAAGCGCCGGTCGACCTCGTCATGGAACGTGTAGGCGAGGAAGGGTCCCACCCGGTGGATGGTGGGGTTGAGTCCGAGGTCCATCTCTCCAGCCGGGTAGTCCCGGGGCCGGAAGAAGCTGCCCGTGGCCGTGTAGCGCAGGCCCACGGCCAGGCGGCCCGCCACGTAGAGCAGATCCGCGTCGTTGCTCGCCACCCAGCCCCCATTGGGGACGACCACGTCCAGCACCGGCTCGTAGAAGACGCGGTCCCCCTCGCGCAGCCGCAGGTCGAAGCGGACCAACCGCGGGTTGGAGCGCACCGCGAGGGGGCCCACCTTGAACTGCAGCATCGCGGCCAGGGTGAGCAGGGTGCCACTGGAGGTGTAGCTCGTCCCCCCTTCCCCGCCAAGCTCCGCCAGGCGCCGGTCGCTCGCGTCCGCGTTGGGGCCAGGGAAGGACTGCAGGTAGTTGAAGTTGCCGAACCAGCGGGTGCCCTCGTAGGAGGCGGACAGGTTCAGCACGGAGAGCGGCTGGAGCTCCACGCCGATGCCGCCACGCACGAAGGCCGGGCTCACGAAGGCCACCGGCCCCACGCCGATGAAGTTGTCCTTCAGCGCGAGCGACGGGCTCTCGTACAGGCGGTAGCGCACCTGGAAGGAGAGCTGGGTGAAGAGGCCCGTGGGGTTCGCGCGCGCGGCGACGCCCACCCGGTAGAAGGTGTGGAGGGGCGGAATCACCCGCGAGGGCGCATCCTCCCGCCGTGGCACCGTGTCCCCCGGCGCCTGAGCGCTCTGGGCGAGTGCTCCTGGAGCCGCGAGCACCACCAACAACGCCGATAGACAGCCGACCACCACCGCACTCCGTTCGAGCATGAGGGTTCCGCCTTTCCTGGGAGCCGCGTTCCACTACCGGTCACTTCAAGCCATTGCCCGGACCGGTGGACAGGGTATGGCTGCCGCTCCACACGCGGTTGAGGGTGAGCCACACCACACCGGTGCTGGCATCGGAAGACGCGAAGTAGTCCAGGTCCGCGATCAGCGGCACGCCATCCAGGTAGACGCGCCCGGGCACTCCGCCCTCCTTGTGAACGAGGAAGACGGGATTCTGGATGTCTCCACCGGCGGCATTCAGGGTCACGGTGAACTGGCCCGTCACGTCCGGCTGGAGCTCGTAGGCCGCGTAGGTGCTGTTGTAGCCAGCCACCGGATAGCGCGCGGTGTCGGCGCGGGCCACGCCGGGGGGACCCTCGCTCACCAGCGAGCCTCGAATGGCGACGAGCTGCGCCCGGAGCATGCGCTCCACCTGGGTCGCCTGCGCCAGCACCGTCTCGGCGCTCTGCCGGCCCATGACCATGAAGACGGAGTAGCTCTGGTGGGGATGCCCCGAGAGCTGTCCCCCGTTGCCATACGCCCCATAGAGGAGAGAGCCCACGGCGCCGTACATCAAGCCCCAGGCCAGACGCTTGCTCCGGGTCGGTTGGGTGTTACCCATCTCGTACTGGCACATCTGGTAGGGCCAGTTCCAGTTGGGCGGCATGAGCCAGGAGCCGAACTGACTGGCATTCACGCGGTCCTCGGAGGCATGACCCCAGTTGTCGTGGAACCAGGTGCCGCCCGTGTTGTGCTGGAGCCAGTCGAGCGTCTGCACCATGCCCATCTCCGCGTCGGCGCTCCGGGAGTACGTCAGGGTGTAGGGAACCGCGTTGAGCTGGCGGTAGTCCCAGCGGCTCTGGTCCGTGAGGGGTTCGTCGCGGGAGAAGAACCTGTACTTGTCTCCCCACTTCACGCCATCCACCCACGCGTTGGTGCCATCACCATCCCAGGCGATGTCGCCATAGGGCGTCCGCGAGTCCGCGTTGGTGGGCAATCCACCGGGTCCGGCGGCGCTGGTATCGAAGGTGACGGCGTAGACCGGATGATCCCTCCCCGTGGAGAAGAACCAGTGCACCGTGACCTTGACGGGGATGCCACTGATGGGAATGGACCAGGAGAACTCGTGGACGGCATGGTGCCGGCCCACGAAGACCCGGCGGTGGTTGCCCGGGATGTTCGCGGAGTAGGCCACCGTGTTGCCGTAATGGCTCACCACGTAGCCCCAGCCGTTCCACAAGCCACTGGCGCCCGTGCCCGTGGACACGCGCTCCTGGGTGCCCACGCGGAAGCGGAACTGCCGGAGCATGCCGCCGTAGCTGCCGCCCGGATCCCTGCTGTCGTTGCGCGTGAGCACGGCCGTCCGTTGCTGCCTTCCGGAATCCAGCCAGCGATAGACGTCCGAGTCGTAGTTCCCGGGCAGCTCGTGGGCCCAACCCAGGGACGCCCAGGTGTCCGGGGGAACGGTGACCGTCACCGTCACGCTCGCCGTGACGCTCCCCACGTCATTGGTGGCCCGCAGCGTGTAGGTCGTCGTCTTGGCCGGGCTCACCGACACACGCGAGCCCGTCACGGTGCCCACTTCCGGCTCGAGGCTCAGGCTCGTGGCCCCCACCACTTCCCAGTTCAGGGTCGTGCTCTGCCCCGGGTCGATCGTCGAGGGCGCCGCCACGAGATGCCCGATCATCGGCGGCGAGCGCACCGGCGGCGCGGTCACCGTCACCGAGGATTCCGCGTAGGAGCTCGCGTCCGCCACGCTCGTGGCCCGCACCGTGTACGTGCCCGCGATCGCTGGCGCCGTGTACACGCCCTCGCCCGTGATGTCCCCACCCGTCGAGGTCCAGCGCACCGCCGTCTCGCTCGAGCCCGTCACCGTCGCGGTGAAGCGCTGCGTCCCGCCCGTGAGGAGCGCTGCCGTCGCTGGCTCCAGGCCCACCCTGGCCTGGGGGGGGTTCCCATCCGATGGCTCGTTGCCAGGCGCACAGCCGAGCAAGGCCACCAGACAAAGCGTTGGCACCCAGGAACGCAGGGGCTGGCGCATCATTGACCTCCGATCACGATGGACCGCACGCGGACACGGCGCGCACGTCAGGGGGGCGCCAATCAGCGCACAACATCGTCATCGGTGGCGATTCTCTTCATGCACCCGGAATCACGGAGTTCCTCGCGAGTACGGGCTCATGCGAGAATCACACCATCACCGTTCTCCGGGGCCTCCAACACGGCAGGAGTTGTTGAAATCCGCACACTCCTCCCGAAGCGGTCCGGTGGGGGAACGCCGCCCAGCGCCAAGCGAACAGCGCCCCGAATTCTGGTATGCCAGCGCCGCGCTGGCGACACCGTCATGGCACCCCGTTGGGAGAGAACGTGGCGTCTTTAGGACTGCGGGTGATGTACGTCGAGGATGACCCGGACATCCGCGAGGCACTGCAAGAGGTGCTCGAGGCGGCCGGCTACCACGTCACCGTCGCGGCCACGGCGGGCGAGGGGCTCGAGGCGCTTCGCCGCGAGCAATTCCACCTCGTCATCACGGACTACAACCTCCCGGACTTCGACGGAGCGCGCATGCTGGCCCAGGCCGCGGAGAACGGCCTGCTCAACTGCGAGTCCCTCGTGCTCACGGGGGCCTCCCACCTGGAAGGCACGGCGGGCTACCGCGTCATCCGCAAGCCCATCGACGTGGACAAGTTCCTCTTCAGGATCCACGAGATCCTCGCCCCGGTACGCGACCGCGAGCTGGTGAGGACCAAGGAGCACCTGCAGCGGACCCAGCAGAAGGAAGAGGGCCAGCGAGGCGTGAAGGTCGAGCTCACGCTCTACATCAGCGAGGCCTCTCCCGCCTCGCTGCGCGCGCTCCGCAAGCTCGAGACGCTGCTGGCGGGCTACGAGCGCTCGCAGGTGAGGCTCACGGTCGTGGACCTCTCGAAGGAGCGCCCCGTCTCGTTCGACGAGGACCGCATTGCCTTCACCCCCACGCTCGTCAAGCGCTTTCCCACGCCACGAGCCTATTACCTGGGAGCCCTGGACCAGCTCCAGGCGGTGACCGACCTGCTGCATGACGTACAGGTCGAACGGAGACGATGACCACGATGCAGAAGGTGCCAACAGGCGTACCCGGGCTCGACACCATCACGAACGGCGGCCTTCCGAGGGGACGAACCACCCTCCTGACGGGAAAGAGCGGTGCGGCCAAGAGCATCCTCGCGCTGCAGATCGCCAGCCACCTGGCCCGCTCGGGACTCAAGACGATGGTGTTCACCATCGAGGAGACCCCGGCGGACCTCGAGGACACCGGAGAGGGGCTCGGCTTCGCCACCTCGGAGCTGCTGGCGACGGACAAGCTCCGGTTCACGGACCTCACCCTCCCGATGGACGCGAGCACCGTCGTCACGGGGGACTACGACATCGTCGCGCTGGTGCACCGCATCGAGGCCGCGGTCAGCGAGTTCGGCGCGCAGGCGATCGTCCTGGACTCCGCCACCGCGCTGTTCAGCCCGAAGCCGTCCGAGGAGCGGCTCCGGCACCAGTTCTTCGAGCTGGTGCGGACCTTCCGGAGGCTCGAGCTGACGGCGCTCGTGACGGCGGAAGCGCCGGACGACTACGGCCCCCGGACGACGCTGGGCGTCGAGGACTTCCTGTGTGATGTGGTGCTCGTCCTGCGCAACCTGGTGGACGACGAGCGGCGGCGGCGGACCATCGAGGTCCACAAGTACCGGCGCAGCGCGCACTACAAGGGGGAGTACCCCTGCACCATCACCAGCAAGGGATTGATGGTGTTCCCGTTCGGGGTGCAGGGGGCCCACGATGCGCCTCCCACGACGAGCCGGTTCTCGAGCGGCTTCGCGGGGCTGGACACGATGATGAACGGGGGCTGGCTCCGGGACTCCATCACGCTGCTGCGGGGCCCCTCGGGCAGTGGGAAGACGACCCTGGCCGGCATGTACGCCAGGGCCGGGGCGACGCGTGGGGAGCGCGTGGCCTACTACGGCTTCGAGGAGACGCGGAACATCCTGCTGCGCAACTTCGCGAGCGTCGGGCTGCCCATGGACGAGTTCGTGCAGCAGGGGAAGTTGCGCATGGACTGCAGCTACCCCGAGGCCACCAGCCCCGAGGATCTGCTGGTGGAGCTGCGCAGGAGCCTGGATGAGTTCGATCCGTCCCTCATCGTGCTCGACAGCATCTCGTCCATCGCGCACTCGACGTCCGCGAGGGGCTTCCGGCAGTTCATGGTCGGTTTCGCGTCCCTGGTCCGGGAGCACAGCCGCAGCGCGCTCCTCACGCAGACGCTCACGACCCACCAAGACGACTCGACGGCGCCGTTCCTCTCCACCATCCCCGACGCCATCATCGCGCTCGATTACGAGCGGAAGGAGCAGAAGCTCTCCCGCACCATCAGCGTGGTGAAGATGCGGGGCTCGGCGCACGCGGAGGACTCCTACACGATGCACATCCGTCCCGGAGGGCTGCGCGTGGAGGCGCCGCGTGACTCCCAGGCGGAAGAGGAGAGCCGGCCTCGCGGATAGGGCTCCCCCCATGACCCACCAAGCCTCCCCTGGCTCGCCCTCCGAGGCGATCTTCCGCGCGACCCGGCGCTACCTGCGCGCCTACCCCTCGGCGGCGCTGTGCGTGGGCATCACGCACCGGGGAGAGCACCACGTCCAGGCGCTTCGCCGCGAGGGGACACCGCCCGCCGCGGAGGCCCTGTACGAGCTGGGCTTCCTCACCCAGGTCTTCACCGGCACCCTGCTCGGGTTGTTGGTGGACCGGGGTGAGGCGAAGCTCGATACGCCGCTGAAGGAGGTGCTCCCCCTGCCCCTCCTCCCGGATGAAGTGGCCGGCCGCATCACGCTCGAGCAGCTGGCGACGCATACGTCCGGCATGCCGTACGACCCGCCGAACCTGCGGACTCCCCAGCGGAACCCGGCCGACCCCTACGGCCACTTCGGCGCGGAGCTGTTCGGGGCCTTCTTGAGGAGCTACCACCCCCAGCACCCGCCGCCGCGCGAGTACGCCGAGTCCGTCATCGGCATGGGCGTGCTCGGCCACGTCCTCTCACGCCGCCTGAGACTCAACTACGGCCACGCCCTGAGGGACCACCTCTGCACGCCGCTGGGATTGAGCGACACCACCGCTGTCCGCCTCTCCGAGGAACAGGAGCGGAGGCTGATTCCCGGCCACACCGCCCGGGGCGTGCCGGTGCCGGGCTGGACCTTCCCGGCGTTGCCCGGTGCGGGGGCGGTCCGCTCGACGGTGCCCGACCTGCTGCGCTTCCTCGACGCGAACCTCGGACACCGGGATGCCGGGCTCGGCCGGGCCCTGCGGCTCGCGCACGAACCGCGAGTGGAGGCGCGCGGCATGCGCGTGGGGCTCGGGTGGAACATCACCGACGTGGGTGGAAAGCCGCTGGTGTGGCGCTCCTCGGTGACGGGCGGCTACGCGGGCTTCATCGGCTTCTCGGCGGAGGCGGACGTCGGTGTGGTCCTCCTGTCGGACCACGCGTGGTCCTTCCTCGCATCGCTCCGGAAACGAGTTCCCGTCGAGGGGCCCGGGTTCGCGCTCCTCGACGGATACCTCCGGTAGCGTCTCCCGTCCTCGCATCCTCGGTGCATGGGATTGCCAGACAGCCTCCTGCCTCCCTCGAGCCAAAGCCAGACGCGTGAACGGTCAAAACATAAGAAAACAAGGACCACGCGTGGAGAGGGGAATGACACCGCGGGGGGTCGGGCTCGATGACGCGATAAAACCCGAAAAAATGAGTGAGCCGCTCCATGAACAGCGTCTGCACTTGCTGGACGTAGACAGACCCACACTCAACAACAGAGGAGAAGCTCGAGATGCGGCCACAGGGACTGTGTGACATTTCGAAGAAGTTCATGTTCGCAGCGCTGCTGTTCTCTTCCATCGCGACGGTACTTGTTCCGCAGATCGCGGCGGCGGCGTGTCGAGGCGCATGGGCCGAGGGAACGGCTTACAGCACGGGCGATGTCGTGAGTTACAGCGGCGCGAACTACACGGCGCTCATCTCTCATACCGCCTGCGTCGGTTGCGGCTGGAATCCCGTGGCGGCCCCGTCGCTGTGGTCGACGGGCGGTAACTGCGATGGTGGCGGTGGCAATGGTGGTGGCGGCAACGGCGGCGGTGGCACCAACCCGGGAGTGGGAGGGGTGCTCAGCGAGGCCATGTTCAACAGCATGTTCCCCAACCGCAACCCGTTCTACTCGTTCAGCGCGTTCTTCACCGCGGCGTCGACCTTCCCCGGGTTCGCCACCACGGGTGACGTCGACACCCGCAAGCGCGAGGTGGCGGCCTTCCTCGCCAACATCTCGCACGAGACGGGCGGCCTCTTCTACATCGAGGAGATCAACAAGAGCGTGATGTGCGACACCAGCTGGGGCCCGCCGGGCTGCGGCTGCGCGCCGGGCAAGTGGTACTACGGGCGGGGTCCCATCCAGCTGTCGTGGAACGGCAACTACTGCGCCGCTGGCAACGCGCTCGGGCTGGACCTCAAGAACGACCCGGACCTGATCTCGCGGGATGCGGTCGTGGCCTGGCGGACCGGCCTCTGGTTCTGGATGACGCAGACGGGCGCGGGCTACATGACGGGGCATGACGCCATGGTCAACAACGTCGGCTTCGGCGAGACCATCCGCACCATCAACGGGGCCCTGGAGTGCAATGGCCGCAACCCCGCCCAGGTGCAGAGCCGCGTGAACAACTACCTGGACTTCACGAGCAGGCTCGGCGTGAACCCCGGCGGCAACACCGGCTGCTGAGCCACCCGGCGCTGGCGAGGGCCCCGCGGGAGCGATCCCCCGGGGCCCGGCATTGCACGAACGGAGAGGAGTCGTTCGAAGCCGTGGATTTCGAGCTGGCGCTCGTCTGGGCTCTGCTCGGCCGGGCATCCGACCCGTGCTTTGGCAGTGACCTTTCCCTGGCGCTTGTCATGCATAGCTTCCCTGTGCGGGTACCGTGCCGGTGCTCCCGCCAGCTCCCGGTGCCCTGTCCGTCTCATTCGACGGCATCTGGAGGGGCGTCATCATGGCAACCACATCTCAAGCTCTCGTCCTATCTCCTGGCCAGGTGGCGGTGTCGCTGAACTTCGATGACGGACTGGCCACCCAGTCGTCGGCGGCGGCGATGCTCGTGGCGCGCGGAATGCGTGGCACCTTTTTCATCAACAGCGGGCGGCTGGGGATGTCTGGCTTCCTCACGCTCGCGCAAGTGCGCGCACTCCAGGACGCCGGGCACGAGATTGGCGGCCACACGCTGACCCATCCGCACCTGACCAGCCTCTCGCCGGACGAGCAGCGGCGGGAGATCTGCGACGATCGGGCGGCCCTGTTGAACGCGGGCTTCCGGGTCACCTCGTTCGCCTACCCGTTCGGCGACAAGAACTCCGTCACCCGGCAGCTCGTCATCGACTGCAACTACAACTCGGCCCGGGAGAGCGGCGGCCTGCGCACCCCCAGTTGCAGCAGCTGCCCGGCGGCCGAACCCGTGCCTCCCTCGGACCCGTACGCGGTGCGCACGCACGGCTCCGTGCAGTCCACCACCACGCTCGCGGACCTCCAGGGCTACGTGCTGCGGGCGGAACAGGCCGGCGGCGGCTGGGTGCCGATTGTCTTCCACCACATCTGCGCCCCGTGCAACCCGCCCCAGACCTACTCCGTCGCGCCGGCCACGCTGACGGCGTTCCTCGATTGGCTGGTCCCCCGCGCCTCCCGCGGGACGTTCGTCGCCACCATGGACGCGGTCGTTCCATCGCCCGGGGTCCAGATCTTGAAGAACCCGTCGCTCGAGGCGGACAGCAATGGAGACGGGACACCGGACTGCTGGCAGCGCGGCGGCTTCGGTACCAACTCCTTCACGTGGACGCGGACGTCGGACGCCCACGGCGGGAGCTGGGCTCAGCAGGTGCGCATCACCAGCATCACCAGCGGCGACCGCAAGCTCATCACCCTGCAGGACTCCGGCACGTGCGCGCCGCCCACGACGACGGGGCACCACTACCGCATCTCGGCCTGGTACAAAGCCACCACGTCGGTCCGGTTCAAGGCGTACTATCGGAACAGCTCGGGCGCGTGGATCTTCTGGGCACAGGGGCCGCTGCTCCCAGCGCAAAGCAACTACACCCACGCCGAATGGACGACGCCTCCCGCTCCGGCCGAGGCCCGGGCCCTCAGCGTGGGACTGTCCATCGACCAGGTCGGCACGCTCACCATGGATGATTTCGCGCTCGCCGACGCCGACGCGGCAGCAGCCCCTTGACGACACCTCTCCGAGCGGCCTCGGCATTGCACAAGACGAGGGTCATGCGGAAATCTCCCCTCATGGCCACCCGCCGCCCTCCCGAATCCGAGTCCACCGAGCGAAACGCTCCATCCATCGAGGCGGCCTTCCAAGCGGCTCCGGCGGAGATGGTGGCGGAGCTCCTCGACGGGGAGCTGCACCTCAGCCCCCGCCCAACCCGCCCCCACACCAACGCGGCGTCGCGACTGGGCGCACTCCTCTCGATGCCTTTCCTGTTCGGTAAGGGGGGACCGGGTGGATGGGTCATCCTCGACGAGCCAGAGCTCCACCTCGGTCCCCGCCCGGACAAGCTCGTGCCAGACCTCGCCGGATGGAGGCGCGAGCGCCTGCCGGATGCCGTCGGAGGGGACGACGCCCCCGCGCACTACGACCTCGCTCCGGACTGGGTGTGCGAGGTCCTCTCCGAGCGCACACGGCGCATCGACAAGGTCCAGAAAATGCGCATCTACGCGCGGGAAGGGGTACGCCACGTCTGGCACGTGGACCCGCTCGCGCGCACGCTCGAGATCTTCCGGCTCGAGGGAGGCCACTGGCTCCTGGTCGAGGCCTTCGCCGGAGAGGAGCCGGTCCGTGCCGAGCCGTTCGAAGCCGTGGAGCTCGAGCTGGCGCTCGTCTGGGCTGGCTGAGCCAGCTCCGCAGCCTCGCGAACCGGGTCCCGGGTTCAATCCAGAAAACCCGAAAAAACCAAGCCCTTCCTCATGACCTGACAAAGGAGCCGAAATGACTGTCAGGGATGATTCCAAGCGCATGAACGCGGTTCGGACTGAGGTGAGCCGGCGAGCGTTCCTCCAGGGGTCGCTGGCAACGTCGGGAGGGCTCGTCCTCGGAGGGGGAACGGGGCTCGCGTCAGGTCTCGCCAACGCGGCACCCGCCGGCTTTCCGAACTACACCTACATCGGCACGCCGTTCAACAAGGTGAATTTGAGATACAACCCGACGGGCGAGCTCATCTTCCCCTGCATCCGCGGCACGATCGGCCGGGTCGCCAACCCGTTGGCGCGCTACTACCTGTATTACGCGCCCCACGATGCGCCCGGTGGCATCTGTCTGGCCTACGGCGACCACCTCGATGGTCAGTTCACCGAGTACCCCTACAACCCCATCTTCTCGCGAACGTGGCCGGGGGGCCCACCCGACATCACCCACGTCTCGTCACCGCACGTGCTCTGGAACTCGCGGGTGAATCAGTTCTACCTGTATTTCCACGGCGAGAACACGGTCACCCGCGTGGCGACGTCCACCGACGGCATCCACTTCACCTACCAGGGCGGGTGCGTCTCGACGCGATTCTTCACGGATGGCTCCGTCACCGAGACGTCCTACGCGCGCGTGTTCGAGCACGACATTCCCGCCAAGGGCAGCCACTACGTCATGGTGTTCATGGGCAACCAGAACGGTAGACGCCGGATCTTCTGGGGCTGGTCCGCGACCGGTGACGCGCAGAGCTGGTCAATCCAGCAGCGCCCCCTCATCTCGCCGGCCGCGGATGGTGAGACAGACATCTCCGGGCCGCATGTGGTGTTCCGCAACGGCACGGCCTACGTCATCTACCACGGAGGCAGCGGGAGGATGTACATCACCGAGGTCGGGCTGAACTTCGACAAGGAGCTCCACCTCGGGGTGTTCCACACGCCGCTGGGCGGCTGGCCAGACAATGGCCGGGCGGCGGCGCCGTCGTTCGGCAACGAGAACGGCGTGGAGTACATGTTCTACGAGGCCGGTCCCCGTCTCGACGCCACCATCGCCGTCGCCAAGGTGCTGTGGTGACCTGGCCTCGTCGCCAAGATGTTCCCTAAGGACTCACCACTCCCGGCATCTCACCACCGGAGAGCTGCTCCAGCAGCATCCGTGCCTCCGCGAGGTCGGCCGACTCCACACCCGCCTCGAACCGGCCGAGGATGGGCGACAGGAGCCTCCGAGCCACCTCCGGCCGACCCGTGTCTCTCAACAACCGCCCCAATCCCACCGTCGCGCGCAGTTCGTAGAGGAGCACCCCCTGCTCCTGGGCCACGGCGAGGGCACGGAGGAAGGCACTCCGCGCCTCGCGCTCCCGCCCCCCGACGCGCAGCAACTCTCCACGCAGGCGGTGCAGTTCCGGCTCGTAGCCGAGCATTCCCTTCTCCCGCACCTCGCCCAAGGCCTCGTCCACCGTCCTCAGCCCTTCGCCGGCCTGACCCAGCTTCAGGTACACATGCGCGAGCACGACAAGGCAGTAGAGCAGCAGGTCCTGGATCCCCCAGGCTCTGCAGCGTGTGACTTGCTGTTGCACGAGCATCAGACCCTCTCGCGGCTGCCCCAGCTCGGCCAGGAACCCACCCCGGGTGGCATTCGTCCACATCGGCCAGAGCCAATCGCCGCGCTCGCTGGAGATGGCGTGGGCCTCGTCCACCAACCTCGAGGCTTCCTGGACATCCCAGCGGCACACGCAGGCCCAGCCCGTGTAGGTCAGCACCACCAACAGAAAGAGGGGTTCGCCGATGCTCCGGGCCAGGGACAGCGCCTCCCGCGCGGACTCCCGGGCCTGCTCCAGCCTGCCTGTCACGGATTGGATGATGGAAGCCTGGGCCAGCGACCTCGCCAACAATCGCCGTCGGTGCGCCTCGGGGAGGGAGCGCGCATAAATCATCGCGCGCTCGGTGGCCTCCAGAGAGGACCGCGCACGGCCCCTGGAATACAACTCGCTCGCCCTCATCCCATGGCCCATCACGAGCAGCTCCGGGCTCCGCTGGCGCTCTCCCTGGCGCACCACCTTCTCGGCCAGCTCGTGGCACAAAGGCAATTCCGCCCGGTGATGGTGAAACAAGAAGATCATCCAGAGACTGGAGTCGAGCTGGGGCGTGAGCTCGTCCATCCGCCGCACCAGCTCCCGGGCCCGCGTATACGTCCGCGTCACTTCCGGCGAGACGAACCCTCGCAGCACTGCCTGGGCGTAGCCCAGAGCCGTCAACAGCTGCAGCTCCTGGACGGGGTGGCCGAAGGGCTCCGGCAGGCCGCGCAGCAGTGCCCGCGCCCGCGAGAGGTGCCTCACCATTTCCGGCATGGCCAGACGCTTGTAGGCGAGCATCCCGGCCTGATACCAGGAGGGGATGGCCAGCGCGGGCTCTCCCGCCTCCGTGTAGTGGGAGGCGAGCACCTCGGGCCTTGCCTCCACCACCGCGGGGAAGCGCGCCACCAGCACTCGCGCGATGTGCTGGTGATGCCGTCTCCTCTCGCCGCGCGGCAGGGATTGGTACGCCGCCTCCTGGAAGAGCGCGTGCCGGAACTGGTACTGGAGCTCGTCCGCCTCCTCCCGCTCCTCCCGCAGCAATCCCGCCTCCACCAGCCCCCCGAGCTCACGCCGCAGGTCGGAGTCCTCGCGCCCCGTGACGGCCGCCAGCAGGGTCAGTGAGAAGTCCCTCCCCACCACCGCCCCGAGCTGGACCAGCGTCTTCTGTCGTGAGGGGAGCAGATCCAACCGCGCCAGCAGCAGCTCGTGCAGGGTGACCGGGATGGATGCCACCTCCCCTCCCTCCAGCACCCTGCGCGTTACCTCCTCGATGAAGAGCGGAATGCCATCCGTCTTCCCCACCAGCTCCCGCACCGTTTCCTCTGGCAGCTCACGCTCCCCGGCCGCTTGCCTCACCAGCTCCGTCGCGAGCCCGGCCGGCAGGCGCTCCAGGAAGAGCCGATGGAACCCGCCGCGGGAGGGCCACGCGGGCTGGAACTCGGGGCGGGCACTGAGCACGACGAGCAGGTGCGCACTCTCGATGCGCTCGAGCAGGGTTGCGAGGAACTCGAGCCAGGAGGAGTCCGCCCAGTGCAGATCCTCGACGGCGAGGAGCACCGGGCGCTGGCGCGCCATGCACAGCAGCACGTTCACCAGGGCCTCGTACGTCTTCTCCTGCCGCCGTGCGGGGGTGAAGCGGTAGACCGGAGAGCCCTCGGGCACGGGCAGCGAGAGGAGCAGTCCCAGCAATTGGATGTCCTCCTCCGGCAGGCCCCTCTCGCCCAGCTGCGCCTCCAGCTCCTCCAGGTGCCGCTGGGGAGTGCTCTCCGGGGAGAAGCGCAGGAGGCGCTGGAGTATCTCGGCGACCGGAGGGAGAGCGCTGGCGCCGAGCCGCGACCAGCACTGGAACCGCCAGCGCGTGGCGGTCTCCGGGGGCACGCGCTCGCGCAGCTCCTGGAGGAGGCGGGACTTGCCGATGCCCGCTTCGCCGCGCACCAGGACGAAGGCGCCCCGCCCGTCCCTCGCCCCGTCCCAGAGCTCTAAAAGCCGCCGCAGCTCGGGCTCCCTCCCCACCAGTGGCGTGAGGCCACCGGCCATCAGCGTCCGGTCGAAACGGACCCGCACCTCCCGCTCACGCAGCACGCGGTGGACCTCCATGGGTGCCGGCCCCGCCAGGCCCATGAAGTCACGAGCCCCGAGGCTCTCCGTCTCGAAGGCCCCGCGCACCTGCCTCCACGTCGCCTCGCTGGCGAGCACCTCCCCGGGCCCGGCCTGCTCCGCGAGCCAGGACACCACCCTGGGGGCCTCGCCCTGCATGGCGCGCAGGTCCAGGACCATCCGGCCCGTGTGCAGGCCTACCTTCGCCCCCAGCCCCGAGAGGGGCAGGTGTGGCAGCCTCCGCTGGAGCAGCTCCGGCACGGCGTGGGCCAGGTGCAGCGCCGCGCGCACGGCCTGTTCCGAGTCGTCCTCCCGCACCCGCGGGCAACCGAAACAGGCGAACACCTCGCCCCCCATGGACAGGTTCCCGCCGCCGCGCTGCCGGATGACCTCCGCACAGCCCTGCTGGAAGGCCACCTCCAGCTCTCCCAGGTCTTCCGCATCCAGCCGCCCCACGAGCCCGGAGAGACCCGTGAGCCGGCAGCAGAGCAGGACCAGTTGCCGGCGCTGACTGCTCACCGGCTCCGGCTCCTCGAAGCCGGGACTGGCGAGGCGCGCCCGCAGCTCGCGCAGCTCGTGCCGCAGCTCCCGCGCCGAGGGGAAACGCCGGGCCGGCTCCCTGGCCAGCGCCGTGGCCAGGAGCGACTCCACCTCCGGTGGCACCTCCGGGTTGCGCGCGCGCACCGGGGGCATCGGCGCCCCCGACACCACCCGCTCGCGCAGCTCCGGGAGTAGGAGGCGTGGGAAGGGCAACTCCCCGGTGAGCATCTCGTAGAGCACGACTCCGGCCGCCCACACATCCGTGCGTGCGTCCTGGAGCCCGCCGCCCCACTGCTCCGGCGCCATGTACGCCGGCGTCCCCGCTCCCGCATGGTGCGGCACCCGCGGGTCGCTGGACGCCATCAGGTGCGACAGGCCGAAGTCCAGCAGCTTCACCGTCCCTGGCGGGGTGAGGAAGACATTGCCCGGCTTGAGGTCCCGGTGGACGATGCCGCGCCCGTGCGCGTGCGCCAGCCCCGCGGCGATGCCGTCCAGCACCTCCAGCGCGCGCCGCGGCTCCAGCCGTCCCCGCTTCAGCAGCGTGGCGAGCGACTCCCCTTCCAGGCACTCCATCACCAGGAAGGGCAGGCCCGGCTCGTCCGAACTGCCCCGCCACTCGGACACGTCGAAGATGCGGACGATGTTCTCGTGGTCCAGCCGGGCCACCGCCCGCGCTTCCGCGAGCGCCTCGGCCTCGAAGCCCGGGCGCGGCAGGAGGAACTTGAGCGCCACCTCCCGCTGCAGGGTCTCATCCCGGGCGCGGAAGACCTGGCCCATTCCCCCGCCGCCCATCCAGGCGAGGATGAGATACCGGCGGCCATCCGCTCCCCCGAGCCGCGCCCCCGCGAGCGGGAGCCCGTGCAACGGCTCGGACTCGCGCAGCGCCCTCAGGAAGGAGTCCTCGAAGTCCGAGGCACCCGAGGAGGCCGCCCTCCCGTGTGCCTCCTCCCACGTGCCGTCCTCGCGCATGCTCATCCGCTCTCCCAGCAACGCCGCCGCCACGTCGTTCGAACAGCGGTCCACCCTGGAAGGTATGAGTCCGGAAACGCTGGATGCGACGCTCGGTGCCGCATGATCCCGGCGCGGAGGCCAGCCTCCTCGTCAGGCAGGAGCGCACGTAGAGAGCCCTCCCGAAGGGCGCGCCGGACCGGCGGGTGGATTGGCTCGCCACGTGCTTGGGGCCACTCCGCATGTCCGGACCCCATGACCTCTTCGCCCGCTATACTTTCGGCCATCCCGAGCGGGCCGCGGCCGAATTGCGTGCCGTCCTGCCCCCGCCTGTCGTCTCCGAAGTGGACTGGACGTCCCTGAGGCGAGAGCCCGGCAGCGTGGTGGACCCGGAGCTGCGGGAGACCGAGAGCGACCTGCTCTTCTCGGCCCGCCTTCGCACAGGTCAACCCCTGCTCCTCTATGTGCTGCTCGAGCACCAATCGTCGGTGGACAGGTGGATGGCGCTCAGAATGCTGCGCTACGTGGTGCGCCAGGTGGAACGCTGGCGCCAGGAGCACCCGGAAAACGCTCTGCTCCCCATCATCATCCCGCTCGTCATGTACCACGGGCCAGAGGGAGTCTGGACGGCGCCGCGCCGGGTGGAGGACCTCTTCGAGCTGCCAGAGGACACGACACGGCGGGAGCAGTGGCGCTCGCTGGTGCCGCGCTTCGAATACCTGCTCGATGATCTGACGACCCAGCGAGCGGAGGCGTTGATGGCGCGTCCAGGTCCGCCTCTGGCCCGGCTGGCCCTGCTCGTGCTGCGCTACGGGCGCACCGAGGAGCTGGCCCAGAGATTGCCGGACTGGACGGCGCTCTTCGCCCAGGTGCAGGCCAGCCCCAACGGGCAGGAGGAATTGCTCATGGTCGTGCGCTATCTGCTCCTGGTTGGAGACAGGACGGTGCGTGGCGCCACGGGCCAGGTGCTACATTCGGTCTTGGGTACGCAACGCGCGGAGGAACTGATGCGCAGTTATGGCGAGGAACTCATCGAGCAGGGCCTCCAGCAGGGGCTGGCCCGGGGACTAGCGAAGGGACGAGCGGAGGGACGGGCGGAGGGACGGGCGGAGGATGTTGTCCGGATTCTCGCCGCACGCGGCGTGCACGTCGACGACGAGGCGCGGCGGCGCATTCTCACCTGCTCGGACCTGGACACCCTCGACCGTTGGTTCGACCGGGCCCTGCGCTCCACCTCCCTCTCCGACGTCCTGGACGACCTGGCACAGTAGAAGTACCGAGGTGACTCGAACCTCGCGCACGGTGGGCTGCTTCCCATCGGCCTGCTCGATAAGCCCAACACCCCCCGCCCATGAATCCGCTCAAATCCCAGGCGCGCTTGGGACCTTTGACACCTTCCCGGCGCCTCCTTGCCGTCCTGGTGGCCGCATTCTCTTGCCTGTCCTGCTCCACCGTCCTCCGTGTGCATTCCGGTTCACCCACCACGGGCGCCGGCTTCGCCGGACCCCACGGCGGCATCCCCTCTCATTTCAACCAGTCGTGTGGAGCCGCCTGCGCAGCCCCCGTCGTTCCAAGCACCGGGGAGATTCTCGCGCCAGCGGCCTCTCGGGCCGGTCAGGTGCTCGAAAAAGTCGTCCAAGCCGCCGAGACCCTCCACGGGCTCCTCACCGTCTCGCGGTTCCTCGACGAGGCCCAGAAGGCGAAGGTCGAGGATATCCTCAGCTCGTGCGCCAGCGAGGCCAACTTCAAGGTGAACGAGGAACTGTTCGGCCAAGGGAAGTCCCTGCCCGAATCCGAGTGTGACAAAGAGCCCGACGTCAAGAACAAGACCGCCGACACCTGGAGGCAACACCTTGGCAATCTCAAGCACGCAGCTGCCTTCATCTGTGTGCAGGAGCGCCTGGCCGCGGAGTTTCCCAACAATTTCGCTATCGAGCCGCGCTATCGCGTGGATGAGATAACGAAAGAGCTCCTACTGACCGACAGGTGGCTCGGCTCACAACGACCGGACGTAGTCCTCCACTTC
This sequence comes from Archangium violaceum, assembly GCF_016887565.1. NCBI lineage: Bacteria > Pseudomonadati > Myxococcota > Myxococcia > Myxococcales > Archangiaceae > Archangium > Archangium violaceum. The sequence goes on along the minus strand of NZ_CP069396.1, from coordinate 3,166,171 downwards.
ACCCGGAACGCGACCCGGATTCAGTGCATCTACGATTTCAAGTTTCCCTGCGACACCGCTGACCGTCGCAATCCCCTCGCCGACTCGCGTACCGAGGCTCAGCTCCGCAAATACAAGGACCTCGGCAACGAGGACTGCCTGCCAGCCGTCGTTACCCCCACCCTCGGAATCAGCAGGCTCTCCTCCCCATGACCCAGCACTACCCCCGGATTCGCCCCCATGGGCTCTACCCTCCCGAGAAAGAGGCCGGCGAGCGCCTCCTCGCGAGAGAGGTGATTCATTTCGCCTTCTACATACCGCATGATCACCCAGACATCGCAGCAGGAGTGTCCCACGCCTTCGATTGTTACATGAAAGCCGTTGGCGAAGGACCCGATACCATCAACTCCTGTGCCTTTGGCTCCTCCACGCACGGCCCTCTCTCCGACGAGCGTTGGAAACGCATCCGCCAATTGCTGCAAGCCGACCGGCCCTACCGCTACGCCGAGGATTGCACTGACCCGTACCGGCTCAGGGAGATGGAGAAGAGCGGCAACGAGACGTGGATTCATCTGGGCAACGAGCACGACAGGCTCACGGGCTTCAAACTCACCTACTCGGCCCGTATCCCGTCACGAGAGCGGAGTCCCTCCGACTACGACGTGAGCTACCTCGAAGGCATGTTGCCGACCGAGTACCTCGAGGAACGCGGACCTGCCGCGGTGAAGGAGCTGATGCTCGACCTGGCGTCGGGCCTTCACTTCGCCAGTGGTCACGCGGGGCTGAGCTTCGATTCCGTCGTCGGGGACGTGTTCTTCACGCGCAGGATCCGCACTGAGCTCCTTCGCTACCCGGGGATCAGTCTCCACCACGGCTCCCCTCCGGCATGGATGAGCACGCGCGTGGACGGTGTGCACTGGCTCAACTTCCTGGGCCCTCCCGCCCTTCAGGAGTTGGGCGGCGTGTCCACACTTCGTTCCCGCCTGCACTCACCTGAGACAACCGTGCAAGCCATCGACGGAGCACGGGCCATCGTCACGCTAGGGGATTGGCCCGAAGCGGGCGATCTCACCAGAGGCGACGCGCTCTCCTCCTATCGGGAGCTGGGCCGCGTGCTGGAGCCCTGGCTCGACAAGCCCTTCAATGCTCCCAGGTTTCGCATCGAAGGTTTTACTCGAGAAGAAGCCATGAGTTGGGCCCGGCGTTTCCTCGACTGACGTCACTGCGTGGCTCCACGGGGCAGGTGCTACATTCGGTCTTGGGTACGCAACGCGCGGAGGAATTGATGCGCAGTTCTGGAGAGGAACTCATCGAGCAGGGCCTCCAGCAAGGGCTGGCCCGGGGACGAGCCGAGGGACGAGCCGAGGATGTTGTCCGGATTCTCGCCGCGCGCGGCGTGCACGTCGACGACGAGGCCCGGCGGCGCATTCTCACCTGCTCGGACCTGGACACCCTCGACCGCTGGTTCGACCGCGCCCTGCGCGCCACCTCCCTCTCCGACGTCCTGGATGACCTGGCTCAGTAGAAGTGCCGAGGTGACTCGAAAGAGAATGTGCCTCCGGGTCACTTCCAGCACCGTCAACGCTCCACTGTGTCGCTCATCCCGTTGCCTACCTCCAGGGTGCGTTCCGCATGCCCGGATTCAGGAGGGGTACTCCTGACGCAGAACCTGCTAAGAGCTCGTTTCAAAAATGGACCAGGGAGCCTAGGTCATCTGACCTGCCTCCCTGGGATTGTTTCATAAATGAACCGCAGAGGTATCCAGACTTCCCTCTACGTACCTGGTGCTCATCCTCGCAAGCATGAGGCGCGAACTGGTCCCGGACGAGCTGTGGGCGAGGGTGGAGCCGCTGCTGCCACGACATCGCCGCAAAGGGAGAAGAGGTCGTCCATTGCGCGACGATAGGGCGTGCCTGCGGGGCATTATCTTCGTGCTCAGGACGGGCATCGCCTGGAGAGACCTGCCAGCCGAGGTGTTCGGGTGCAGCGGGGCGACGTGCTGGAGGAGGCTGCGAAAGTGGAGCCGAGCAGGAGTCTTCGAGAAGCTCCAGCGGGTGTTGCTGAACGAGTTGGGGCACAAGGGGCTCATTGACTGGAGCCGGGCCTCGTTCGACTCCAGCAGCCTACGGGCGATAAAAGGGGGGCCCAAACAGGCCCGAATCCAACGGACAGAGGAAAGGCGGGCAGCAAGCACCACCTGGTCGTAGACCGCCGGGGCCTGCCGCTGGCCACCTTGCTGTCGGCCGCCAACGTGCACGACAAGCGCGAGGCGCTGCCGCTCCTCGACGCCATCCTCCCCATCAAGGGGCCACGAGGCAGGCCACGCAGGCGTCCGGCGAAAGGGCACGGCGACAAGGGGTACGATTATGCCGATACCCGCCGGGGATTACGGAAGCGCCACATCGTTCCCCGCATCGCCCGCCGAGGCGTGGAGTCGAAGGAGCGTTTGGGACGCCATCGCTGGGTGGTGGAGCGCTCCCTGGACTGGTTCCACCAGATGAAACGCCTGCGGATTCGCGAAGAGCGGAACCCACAGATGCACCTGGCACTCCTTCGCCTTGGCCACTGCCTCCTTCTCTATCGCGTGCTTGAGCGCCATTTACGAAATGGCCCTGAATAGGCAGGGCATGTTACCTGACCTCTCAGGTCCATTTTTGAAACGAGCTCTAAGTGGAGGTCCTGGGAGGTAGTCCCATGACCTCACATCTGCATTCCCCTGTTCCAGACACCTCTGGCGCGAGGGCGCCATGAATGCACTCGACATGCCGCCACTGCCGCCCGGCACGCTCATCGCGGGTGACGTGGTGGAGGCCGTGCTGGGCGCGGGCGGCTTCGGCATCGTGTACCAGGTGCGTGGCCCCGAAGGACGCCGCTCCGCCCTCAAGATGGTGCCGGTGGAGAGAGGCGAGGACAGAGCCTGGCGCGAGGCCCTCATCGGCTCGCGCCTGAGCCTGCAGCACCCCAACCTGGCACGGGTGCTGGGCGTGGGCAGCTGGCCCGCCGAGGACCCCCGCTTTGTCTACCTGAAGCAGGAGCTGGTGGACGGGGTGACGCTGGACGTCTGGGCACGAGAGCACGCCGTGGACACGCACCAGGTGGTGGACAGGGTGCTGGAGGTGGCCCGGGCCCTGGCAGTGGTGCACGAGGCCAAGGTGGTGCACCGCGACGTGAAGGAAGCCAACATCCTGGTGCGCCGCAGTGACGGGCAGGCGATGCTGGTGGACTTCGGGGTGGGTTACTACGCCGGGGCACCCACCCTCACCGAGGGACTGTTTCCCCCGGGCACGCTCCTGTACCGCAGCCCCGAGGCGTGGCGCTTCGGCCGGGAGAACAAGGACGTGCCGGGCGCGCACTACCGGGCCGGGGTGGGCGATGACCTGTACGCGCTGGGAGTCGTCTTCTACCGACTGCTGATGGGGAGAGACCCCTTCCTGCTCGGCGAGCGCGCAGGCGTGGACATGGAGGCCGTGCTGAACCAAGCACCGCTGCCGCCGCACCTCGTCAATCCGCGCGTGCCCCTGGGCGTGGAAGCGGTGTTCCACATGGCCGGAATCAGTGTTCCACTTGCCCCGGAATCGGTGTTCCACATGGTCCGGTGCACGCAACAATTGTCCCATGGTCAGCTCTGCCTCGGGAGGAGGGGGGAGTACACCGAGTACAACCGCTTCTCCGGGATGCTCCAGTAGAAGTCCTCGGTCAGGTCGATCTCCGTGCGGCCTGTGCGCTCCAGATGCTCGAACAGGGCATCTGTCGCCCGTCGTAGGTCGGAAAGCTGGACCCTCAAGGGGTGAACCCGGAGCCGATTAAGCATCCATGTTCGGGCACGGGGTTCGCTATTGCTCCGTTTCTCAGAAATCCTGCGGGTCGCTCCATTCAAAGTCCTCCACTTGCCAGTCCGTGCGAGAACTCAATGTTTCGCCCAGTCGAGTGATGAGATCTTGGAGGGCTTCGGTTTCTGTCCGTCCGAGCCCTGCTATCCAATCAGGGGTTCCATTGGCGTCTTTCACGCATACATTGGGAACCGCGAGGAAATCCTGGGAGCCTTGCTCAAGAACCTTGATCTTGTATTTAGTCCATGGAATGCCTCGCATGTCGCAGACCTCGAAGAGGCCCACTACTCGCGAAATGCTTGCGGCTCCACGCAGATTGACTGTTCTCCAGTCCATTAGTCATCAGCCTTCTTAGCGAGCACCAAAAGATACAATTCGTCCGTCCGGCGCGCGATCAATGTACTGGCCTTTTTTGACATAGCGAGCCACACCCTCAGTGGCACCTTCAACTGGAAACTTTTGTGCGCCCCTGAGGTTCTGTGCGAAGGCTCTGGCCTTCCGTAAATACTGTGCGACATCCTTGGCACCAACCTCTGCTCCATGCTTGGCGAAGTGTTCTTGGAGTGAGTCCAATGGAGATTCGTAACTCCCTTCATGCCATTGTTCAAGCTCCGGGAGGTCATCCGTCTTCTGAGCACCGTCACCGCTCGTGCCTCTTGCGGTCATGGCCACCGCACCTGGAGCGAGGGCGATGGTGACGGTCTCGGCGCTTACGGCGACCGTCTCCACTTCTCCCACCGCCGCGAGCCTGAAGCCCACCTGCGTCTCGGCTTGTAATGCCGCCTGCGCGGAGCCGGGCAGCTTCGGCACCTTCGCGGCCAGCCCCGTCGCCGTGTTGCCAATGGCCGCCAGGGCCAGCATGCCGAATGCTTGGGCCGCGTTACGACCCATGAGCTTGCCGTACCGCTCGCCCGCTGCGCGCAGCGCGTTGAACGTGGGGGCCCGGTCCGCCTCGTTCATTAGGCGCTTGAAGCCGACGACGAGGCCCCAGAAGGTCTCCACGCCCACGTAGGAAATGAGCGTGGCGGTCATCACCGCCGCGAGGCCCTTGGAGATGGTCACGTCGGGAATAGAGACGAGAAGCAGGTACGTGGTCCAGGTTCAAAGTGCCGCCGCCACCAAGGCGTGGGGGTCGGCCATGTCCTTGAACGCCTCCAGCATCTCGTCCAGCACGACCCCCTTTGCCAGGGCCAGGGCGAGGGCGAAACGGCCATCCCCGTCAATGGTGGGGCTGTCCATCAGCAGGCGCAGGCAGTCCCCGGGCCGGCCCGTGCGCTCGCACCAGCGCAGGTAATCGCGCGTCAACTCCACCTCTGGTGTGGTGGACGGCCCCTCCAGGTGCTCGCCCGACTGGAGCGGCGTGAGGCGGCGGCTGCGTGGCTCGTACGCGTACGAGCCGCTCCGCTTCTCGACGTCGAACAGCCGCCGGGCGGCTTCCTGAGGCCGAGTGGGGGGCCTCACCTCCCGAGCCAGCGCCGACACCGCCTGCGCGAACTCGCCGTGGCCGATCGCCACGGGCTTGGCCCCGGAACGAGGAGTGAAGACGAGGGAGTCGGTAGGACCCGTCTCCAGGCGCACGACGCGAGAGGACGTGCCACAGCCGACGAGGAGAACCAGCATCACCACCATGCAGCACTGCTTCATGGGAATCCTTCCGAGCGTACTCCCCCCTGATGGGTAGCAAGCCCAGTTTGATACCCATTGGGTCTGACAAGAGCCGCAAGAGGCCCTGGAGCCGGTAGGCGCAGCCACCGCCAGAAAGAAGCGTCGGACGTCCCCCATCTCTTTGCGGTAGACGCAGTTCATGGATGAGAAGATGCAACGCCACCTGGGAGAGGCGGCCCGGGCTGCCCGCCTGCGGCTGGGACTCACGCAGGCCGAGGTCGCCAAGCAGGTCCGCCTCAAGCCCGCCGTTTATGGTCGGATTGAGCGCGGGAAGATGACGCCCAGCGTGCCCTCCTTGCGCCGCATCTGCACGGTCCTGGACCTCTCTTCGGACCTGCTCCTGTCACTGGCGCCTCGGGGTGAGAAGGGGTCGGCCGCCAAACGCTCCTACGAGGCGGCTGAGCCTCCGGAGCTGAGCCGCATCATCCACCTCCTGCGTGACTGGCCCCCAGAACGACTGCTCCTCGCTCGCAAATTGCTGGAGACGGCCCACTCCCACTTCTCCAAGTGAACGCCCGCGCTCCGGGAGCTTTTTCGACCCGAGCGCCTACTCGTCCCCGGCCGACGCCAGGGTGCGCGCCACCACGCTCATGGCCGCCAGTTTCTTGTCGTCCATCTGGCGCAGGGTGCGCATCAGTCGGAGCATTCGCGGTGATTCTGTGGCCGCGGGAGCGGACTCCTTCAGCCAAGCCGCCGTCCCCGTGGATTCGAGGCCCAGCGCCTCACCGGCGTCCATCCTCAACACCGCGCAGTATCCGCTCGGCGGAGCGGTGCAGAGGGACGGCGAGGATGTGATAACGGGCGCTCCACCCACCCTGACCGGGAGGGGCCGCGCTCAGGTCGCCGCGGGAGCGGTTCCTCGAGCCGACGCTGGGGCCAGCCGCGGGCGAGCTTCTCCAGCACGTCGGCCAGGTCCGCCCACGGCTCGACTCCGGCCAGCACGCACGTGGCCACCAGCGTGTACACGCACGCGGCGCGCTCGGCTCCCGCGTCGCTGCCGGCGAACAGATAGTTCTTCCTGCCGACGGCGATTTCCCGTAGCCGCAGTTCCGAGGCGTTGTTGTGCAGCGGCAGGCGCGCGTCCTGCATGAAGCGCGTCAGCGCCTGCCACTGATTGATGGTGTAGCGACACGCCTGGGCCAGCGGACTCTTGGGCGGCTCCCGGTCGTAGGTTTCGGCTACCCAGCGCCCCAGTTGCTCCGTCACAGCGCGTGAGAGCGTGTCGCGCCTGCGCAGCCGCTCGGCCTCGTCCACTTGCCGCGCGTCGGCTTCGCGCTCCACCTCGAAGAGCCGGCCGATGAGCGAGAGCGGCAGCGCCGCGCGTGTGTCCCCGGCTTCCAAGGCCTCCACGAAGTAGCGCCGGGCATGACTCCAGCACCCCACCTCCACCGCGGTGGCACCCTCACGAGCAAACAGTTTGTCGTAGCCCTTGTACCCGTCCACCAGCAACCAGCCCTCACGCCCCTCCAGAAAGGACAGCGGCCCCTCCTGCTTCCAGTCCGGCGTGTAGACGAAGGCCGCCCAGGTGCTGTCCCCCAGGTATACCCACATGTGCCCGCGCTTGAGTCCGTTGGGGTGCTCCCTGTCGAGCACCTTGAGGTGCGTGTCGTCGCTCTGCAGCACGTGCGAGGCCAGCGCCCTGCGGCCCACCTCCCGCGCCAGCGGCTGGAGGAGGTCGGCTCCCGCGGCCACCCAATCCGAGAGCGTGGAGGTGCGCAGCTGCACGCCGTGGCGCGCGTAGAGGCCGCTCAGCCGGTGCAGCGGCAGGTGGTCCTTGTATTTGGACACCAGCACGTGCGCCACCAGGCCCGGCCCTGGCAATCCCCCCTCAATCACCCTGTCGGCGGGAGGTGCCACCACCAGCCCGTCGCCACACGGCCGGCAGGCGTACTTGGGACGCACCTCCTCAATCACCTTGAAGTGGCCGGGCACCCACTCCAGCGTCTCGCTCTTCTCCTCGCCACAGCGCGTCTTGTCCCGCCCGCACGCCTCGCACCGCAGCGCCTCGGGCGGAGGCTGGTGGACGCGCTGCTCGCACGGCAGGTGGGAGGGCAGCGGGCGGCGCCCGTGTCCCTTGCGCTCCTTCTTTCGTGACTCCTTGTTGGGCGGCTCGGACGGGGGTAGGGCGCCCTGCGCGATGCCAGCGTCCCCGACACCAAGCGTCGCCGCCTGCGCCTGCTGGGCACTGGCGTCCTCCTGCCCCAGCTGTGTCAGAAACAGCGAGAGTTGCTCGGCCGACAGCTTCTCGCTGGTGCGGCCAAACCGCTGGCGCATCGCCTTGAGCAGGCGTAGCTCCAACTCGGCGTTCTTCTCCACCAGTTGCGTCAGCAGCCCCACCACCAGCTCAATGGCCTGCTCCTCCTGGCCCTCGGCCAGCAGCCCCCGCAGCAGCGCCGCCACGCCGTGCACGTCCGTCCTCTTCTTGCCGGGGGCCTCGCCGCTCATGACGCGCGACATGAGCCACGGCCCGGCCCCTCAACGCAAGAGGTTTTCTCACACAGGTGACTCCAGAGGTGGGGGCTGCCAGCGCGGCCGACGGACGCTGGCCTTCAAATCAATCCCTTCCAGCAACACTCGGCGGCGGCGCGGCAACGTGCACCGGGATGAACGAGAGCTTCGAGCTCTCCTCCTCTCTCCTCCGCTTCTTCCACCACCTCAGCCGCTGCGGCCCAAGCCCATACCGGCGGGCGAACTCCGCCACCGACAACCCGCTCGTCTCATACGCCTCGAGCACCGCTCGCGCTTCGGACTCCGACCAGTAGCTGCTCGCCGCTGCCCTCGCCAGCGTTGCTTCCACTTCTGCCGTGTTGCGTCCCATGTCCATTCCTCCTGGCACGCGACGCTGCTCGGCTCTCCCTTCTCTCGGAAGGTGTGGTCCGCCGAGCGCTTACGCCGAGGGCGTTGTCCGGATTCTCACCGCGCGCGGCGTGCACGTCGACGACGAGGCCCGGCGGCGCATCCTCTCCTGCTCGGACCTGGACACCCTCGACCGCTGGTTCGATCGGGCCCTGCGCGCCACCTCCCTCTCCGATGTCCTGGATGACCTGGCTCAGTAGAAGTGCCGAGGTGATTCAAAAGCGGCGGCTCGTCCAGAGCGCGCAGAGCGTGTTGAACCGAGGCGGGCTGGCACGTCCATCCAGCCCGTGAGGCCAGGTCGCCCCGCGTGGAGTCACTGCTTCCCCGGCAGCCCACCTGTTATGTCCTCCCGCCCGTGGCCGACTCGGTGGCTTGACGAGCACACCCGCATTTCCGTCTAATTCCAGGGTAACGGTTTTTGGGGTGTATCGTTTCTGGAGGTGCGCCGTGTCCAACCGTTTTCCCGGCGTGCGCCCCACGGGCGAGAGACGGGTCCCCTGTATTGGCGCCTGGTCCCTCCTCATCCTCTTCCAGTTCGCATGTGCCACGAGCACCCCACGGGGCAGCTTCGTGGCCTACCGCGACAACTCGCTCACGCCCCCACCAGCGCCCAAGGAGCGGATGGTGGAGCCCGGCCTGGAATCGGCCACCGCCTACGAGGTGGACTTCCTGGAGCCCGGTGCCGCCGCCACCCGGCCGGTGCCCATCCCCAGGCCCGACTTCCAGCGGGCCTTCCAATGGCTCGCCCAGCACGTGCGGCTGGGACACCTCCGTCCACGTGCAGCCGCCCTCGAGCTGCTGCGCCTCTCGCGCCAGCCGCCGCAGGAGGTGGAGACGGTGGCGAGCACGGGAGACTGGAACCTGGAGATGTACCGGGGACGGGGCTACACTCTGGTGCCCGAGCGCCAGCAGGGCCCGGTGTCCCTCACCCCCGAGGCGGATGGAGCCCTCAAGCAAAGCTATCTCCGCTGGTGCGAGCCGCGCGGAGGAGGCGACTGCCTGGGCCTGCTGGACGACGGGCCCTACCTCCGCACGGATGACCGGCGCACGTTCGCCCTGGCACTGGCCTTCGGCACCGTGCTCGACGAGACACGCGCGGCCCTGAGCCGGGAGCTGCTCAGCGTGCAGGCGCTCGTCTCCATGGTCGTCTGGACGGTCGCCCTCTACTGCACGATGTGGTTGGTGCCAGAGCCCACGACGAAATTCCTGGCCGCGAGCCTCACTGTCATTCTCATGGGCTACCTGGGCCTCCAAACGGTGTACGGCCTCATGGACGGCTGGGCCCGCCTGGCCCATGCGGCCCACGAGGCCACCACCTTCGACGAGCTGCGCGCGGCGGGCGAGCAATTCGGCAAGGTGCTGGGCGAGGACGCGGCGCGGGCCATGATTCTCGCGGTGGCCGCGCTCAGCGGGCACACGCTGGGGCAGGTGCTGACGCGGTTGAAGTCACTGCCGGGCTTCAACCTCGCGGGAGCGCAGTTCGAGGCCCAGGGCGGCGCCGCTGTCATGGCGCACGCGGAGGCCGTGGGGGCGGCGCTCGCGACGGAGGGGGCCCTGGCCAGGGCCGTGGCGGCGGCGGAAACGGTAGCCACCTCACCGCAGGGCCCCCTGGCCGTGGTGATGCTCAAGAAGGGGACGGGCAGTGGGGCGGGACAGGCCCCAGGGGGCCGCTCCGCTCGAACCGCCATTCGCCACCGGGGCGGCAACTGGCAGGTGGAGCTCAGCGACGGCCAGCGCTGGCACGTGCCTCGCGGCAAGTCCGTTGCGGATATTCCCGCCGAGGACAAGGTAGGCGACATGCTCCAGGAGGCCGTCACCCAGGCCGCCAACAAGTGGGGGCCCGACAAGCTCTCCGGCGCCGAGAAGCGAGCCATTGGGAAGGCACAGGAGAACGGCGAGTACTGGCTGGCACGGCTGCTCGAGCGCGAAGCCCGCGGGCGCTGGGTCGAAGATCAGGTCTCCCGCCAGTTCAAGCACCTCTACAACTTCAGCCGGAGCAAGGGAGTCGATGTGGAAGTTCCTGGGGGCTTCAAGTACGAGATTCTCTCCGGCACGGAGTCGAATCTGGCGCGGCATGGCCGGCGCATGGCGGGCGAGTTCTTCCGGATGCTCACCTTTTGAGAGGGTGGCGGATGCTCTACAACAAGGTCTTCTATGAGGACCGGGAAATCGAAAACGAGCGGCTGGAGCTGACCGATAAGGGGTCGCTCTATTTCCTTGGTTCCAATGTCACTTTCAAGAATTGCACGCTGGTCCTGAAGGTCTCCGGCAGAAATCTGATCTTCGATCAAGGAACCCGGTTCATCGACTGCGCCTTCGAAGTGAAGCAGGAGTTGAAGAATCACCAGCAGTGGGTGTTCGCAACACTGAAGGGGTGCCGATTCAAGGGGCGCCTGACGGGGTGCGATTTTGGGCACTGGCCCAGCTACTCGACGGGTGCGGAGTACGGGGCCATCGAGGACTGCGACTTCACCGAGGCCCGCCTGGATGCCTGCCGCATCATGGGCTCCGACCCTGCCACCCTTCGCTTTCCCAAGTGGCCCTGCTTCACGATCCTGGACCCCATTGCGCGAGCTCCCGAACTGCGCAGGGTCAAGTGGCCCGGCATGGTCGGTGCCGTCATCGTGGACGACCTCCACACTCATCCGACTCCTACCAAGGCACTGACCTACTACGCCCCTATCCTGGCGGAGCGACTCAAGGCCACACCCGAAGAGATCCGGGCCGTCATCGAGAAGTTCGACTGCATCGTCTTCTGACGGGGCGGCGCCCTGAGCCATCCCCTCATGTTTCAGGAGAGGCGCTCCTGGCGCAGAACCTGCTAAGTTGAGGTCCTGGGAGGTAGGCCCATGACCCCACATCTGCATTCCCCTGTTCCTGATACCTCTGGCGCGAGGGCGCCATGAATGCGTTCGACATGCCGCCACTGCCGCCCGGCACACTCATCGCGGGTGACGTGGTGGAGGCCGTGCTGGGCGCGGGCGGCTTCGGCACCGTGTACCAGGTGCGTAGCCCCCAGGGACGCCGCGCCGCCCTCAAGATGGTGCCGGTGGAGAGAGGCGAGGAGAGAGCCTGGCGCGAGGCCCTCATCGGCTCGCGCCTGCACCTGCACCACCCCAACCTGGCGCGGGTGCTGGGCGCGGGCAGCTGGCCCGCCAAGGACCCCCGCTTCGTCTACCTGAAGCTGGAACTGGTGGACGGGGTGACGCTGGACGTCTGGGCACGAGAGCACGCCGTGGACACAGGCCAGGTGGTGGACAGGGTGCTGGAGGTGGCACGGGCCCTGGCGGTGGTACACGCGGCCAAGGTGGTGCACCGGGACGTGAAGGAAGCCAACATCCTGGTGCGCCGCGGTGACGGGCAGGCGGTGCTGGTGGACTTCGGGGTGAGCTACTACGCCGGGGCGCCCACCATTACCGCGGGACTGTTTCCCCCGGACACGCCGCTGTACCGCAGCCCCGAGGCGTGGCGCTTCGGCCGGGAGAACAAGGGCGTGCCGGGCGCGCACTACCGGGCCGGAGTGGGAGACGACCTGTACGCGCTGGGAGTCGTCTTCTACCGGCTGCTGACGGGGAGAGACCCCTTCCTGCCAGGCGAGCGCGCGGGCGTGGACGTGGAGGCCGTGCTGCACCAGGCGCCGCTGCCGCCGCACCTCGTCAACCCGCGCGTACCCCGGGCGGTGGAAGAAGTGTGTCTGCGGCTTCTGGAGAAGACGCCCGAGGCGCGCTACCCGGGTGCCGTGGAGCTGTGCGCGGCATTGGAGGCGCTGAGGACCCAGGCGGACGAGTCCTGGAAGGTGCCACTGCACGGCGGAGTGAAAGTGGCCGGCAGGAGGCGGACGCGAGTGCTCCGTGCGACGGCCTGGGCGAGCATGGGGGTGGGGCTGGTGCTGGGCGGCGGGTGGCTGGTGGGGCAGTGGAGGGGCGGGCGCGAGGTGGCCACCCTCCCATCACCCATCACGTCGCCCGCCGAGCAGCCAACGCGGAAGGCCAGCGCTGGCCAGGAAGTGGCGCCCCCGGAGTCGCCGCCGGAGTCTGCTCGGGCCGCGACTCCGCCGCCTGTGGAGCCACCCCTCGCGGCCGCCGCCTCGCCCGCGGCGTCCGGAAAGGACGCAGCCCCCGTGAAGAAGCAGCAGAAGACAACCGGCCCCCAACGGGACACGCAGCCCAAGCTCACGCAGGCCGCCGCGCGCAACGTGTGTCTGGGCTTGACGGGAGCCGCCCTGCAGGCCTGCCTCAGCGCGCAGCAGCAGGTGCCACCCGTCCGCTCGGAGCCTCCACCCCAGGAGTGCCCGGCGGGCGCCGTGAGGACAATGACCGAGACGCTGGGCCTGCGCATTGGAGAAAGGACGTCCGTCGAGTGGTCCGACGTGCGGGGCAGGCCCGTCCAAGTGCGCGAAGACACCCCGGTCATCATCCCTGGCCACTGGAGGACTTCCACCGGCCAGCTCGCGCTACCGGACGGAACCCGCCTCTCCGGGCGGCTCCACTTCGGAGAGAAGAAGGTGTACGGCCGCTTCACCGAGGCACGCACGCCTGGCGGGGAGACGTATCGGGTCTGCATGGACCTGTACTACTTCGACGGACCCGGCACTCCCATTCAGCCCGGCAGCGAGCCGGGGAACATGCTGGTCGGCCCCCTCGCGGAGGTGCGAGTGGTGGACCACTTCGACTAGGGACAGCCAGCGACACGGCGCCAGGAGCCGCCCTACACTACCGCGTGGGAAGTGTGGTAGAGGACCACGTTTCCAGTCTCCTCCACGTCCTCTGGGGGTTCCCGCTCCGTGTTCGCCCTGTCTTCCACCGCCCTCGTGGGATGGGTCCTGTTCGCCGTGCCCGCCGACACCACCGTACAATCCCCGCTCCCCACCTGTGAGACGGGCGTGCGCCACATTGAGCTCACCACAGACGCCGCCGACAAACGACTCACGGTGTGCATCCACCCGGGACTGTCCACCAACCTGCTCTTCGACTCGAAGCTGGCGCGCGTGGAACTGGCCGGGCCAGAGCGGTTCCGCGTGGTGCTGCAAGGAGAGACGGCCCTCATACTCGTCCCCACGAAGGCGCTGGAGGATAGGGAACGCGTGCCAGTGACAGTCTATTTTCAAGACGGTGCGGCCCCCGCGAGCGTCACCTTCTGGCTGGTGGTGCACCCCACCCAGGCCGAAGGCCAGGTGGAAGTGACGCGCCAACCGCGCACGCTCGCCTCCTACCAGGAGGGCGAGCAGCAGGCACGAGCGGAGGCCCGGCAATGCCAGGAGGAAAAGGCACGCCTCCAGGCGGAGTGCGCTGGGCAGGCAGGGCTCACGGGCCTCATCGCCGAGGGACTGGGCAAGACGGGTGTCGCCGTCAAGACACTCGACTTAGACGCCACCGCGCGTCCGGGCAACACCCTGACTCCAACCTGGGCGCGCAGCTACCGCTCCGACACCGAGCGCACGGAGGGAGGGCAGAAGGTCGTGCGGCTGGCCGTGGAATTAGAGTTGAAGAACAACGACGAGACGCCCTGGAGGCCCGCCGGTGCGGTGCTGTTGGGGCCCAAGCACGTGGAGCTGAAGGTGCTCGGCGTGTGGCCGCTGCATCTCATTGCTCCGGGTGAGAAGGGCCGCATCGTGGTGGAGTTGGAGGCAACGGAGCGACAGGCGCGCGGCACCTTCACCCTGAAACTGTGGAGTCAGGATGGCAGCACTATGCCCGAGCTCTTCGATGGCGTGACGTTCCCGTAAGCCAATTCCAATCCATGAAATCCTCCATCATGTGAGATGGCGAAGACACAGGTTTTGCCTACTGCATCACCGAGCGGCACCGTTTCTGAACCCGCTTGTAGTCGCATCGCAGTGCCTGCTCGCTCCAGTTCAACACTCTCTAAGCGCCAGCATCTAGTCAATTCCTGCTGGCAGCGCATCACTCGCGCATCTACCAAGAGGCTCTACTTGCCGAGCAACTTCGCAGACATTTTATGAATTACTTCTTCGTTTCTGAAACGTACTTCCAAACCTGGTCGGCAGACAAAGATAGCTCTGAAAGCATTTTCTTCATCCGACTCGTTTGCGAGCGAACAGGGACGTACAGAGCGCCTTCATCGCCACGAACCCGCTCCAACACCTGCTCTCGAACCAACATATTTAGGATCTTCGAAACTTCACCAGAATCCACTACCCGCCCCAAACCACGCACCAATGCCTCCTCCTTTCGGGCAGATCCTTTTTGCAAGAACGTCTTCTTAACAATTGCTACCAGCACCTTCTGCTTCGGTGTTAGCTCTGCTTCCTTGATTTTGGAAACCGTACTAATCGACTCAAATTTCTCCGCCGAAGAGTCCTCGATCCAATTTGGCATGCCCTCCACGGAGGAAACTTTGCGCACCATGCCAATCTGGCATTTTCTGATTCGCGTTCCCTTAGGCTGAGCCGCCGGGAGGACAATTTCCTCAATGACACTATCAGATATAAACAGATTCACAGGCAGGACTGATGAAAAATCCAGCGCGCCGATGAAAGCTCCTTCAAGCGAAAATCCCCCGTAATCTACCTCTTCAAGGGAATCATTCGCTCGAAGAATGCTTGCAGCGATATCGCCAGCAAGAACTCGATTGGAAGCCTGTGCACAGCGTTTCGCCAGTCTAAGAAACGAGTGCATTCGCTCCAGATCGTTCTCGCTTCCCTGAATGTCGGAAGCAACGATTCGCTGCCCCAGCGTCTGGAGAGGATTGGACCAAGACTCCCTCTCAATCCCGCGCGATTGCTCGTCCAGACAACGAACCACATCAATCCCGCGCAGGCCGTCCAGAATGTATTTATCAATGAACTCCCGGTCTGACGATTCGTAACTCGTCCGCCCCAAACCTGGAAGACGCTGAAGGATAACCGCACTCTCGTCAACCGGTGGCGTACCTGTCACTTCTTCAAAAGCATCGTTTATCTCGGAAATCGAAACCGGCCCTACATCATGAGACTTACTCCGTGTCGCTCGCGCAATCAGTCTAAGTATTTCGCGGATCTTTTCAGCATCAAGAACAGGGTTAATCCGAGCTTCGCGAGAACAGATTGCGTTCATCAATCTGTCCCACAATTCAGCATCACCATCGACGTCGCCGAAAATCGATCGCAATTCGTCTCGCGGGAAAGACGCAATCGTCTGACACAAAAGCGGGCGCTTGGGCAACCACTCTGGGAAGCGAATGTCATTCGCTGCATCCCCGAGAAACGCCTTCATCTCGTCATCAGTAAATTCACTTCGACAGAACACAATGTCTGCACTGGATGCATTCAACCCCAACGCAGACATCATCTCCTCGTTACTGTTAAAATAGTGTTCTCTTCCCGTTATAAGTGCTCCGCCTTTGGTACGCCCAAGCAAATCTCGAACGCCAGCGAGAGCATCTGACCGCAACTTGCGGATTTGCGCTTGATCATCGCTCCAGGACTGCGACGCCATTTCATCGAAGCCGTCCAACAGGAGAACCACACTAGTTCTATCCAGCACCCTAATTATCGGGTCAGCAAACTCCGATAAGCCAAGGTCATCGAAGTGGCGTCGGATAATCTCATGCCCTCGCCGCACACCCCAGTTGTCCCTAAGATTGACAGCAATCGGGTACTGCAGCGATCCGGCAGCAAACTCTGCAATGCGCGAGAAAACTTCTTTGACGCAGCGGCTCTTTCCTGTGCCGAACTGGCCTACAAGCACCACCTTGCGGCCGGTGGCTACGCGAGACACTAGATCGTCGATTCCCAGTTCGGTGCCATTTTGGGATCGATATCGAACCGGCACATAAGTACTGGCATCATTCTGGCCAGAATCAGGCCGTACGGCACTACCAAACGGTTTATCCGTACGAACAAACCTGTAAGAAGCAAAATCGAAAAACTTCTTTGAGAATTCCTCACGCGAAAGTGCTTCTACAAAAAGCGCCTTTGCGGATTCCTTCAAGTCGTTTGACGGATCTGATTCCGTGACAAACAAAGACTTGAGGGCTATGCCTTTCGCATGAAGGGCCGGTCTGACGATACCAAACTTAGCGAGATCTTCCCTCAGCTTCTGGAGAGTTTTTGACTTCGTGACCTCGACACAAACCCAATAATCTGGCTCAACCTTGAGCACGCAATCCAATGCAACTCCGGCAACCAGTTCTCTATCTGCCGGCCGATTCCAAATAAAAGACGCCAAGGTCCGGACTTGGCGCTCAAGTACGTCCCAATCTGTTGTGCTGTCAGAACTCACGCGATTCTCCCCTTTGCCTACAGCACTAGTCGATTCACCACACCACTTCTCTATGCCAGAGCACACCTGACGATGCGCTCCCACGAAAAAAACCGGGGCCGCTCTGGGAGGAACGCGGCCCCGGTGGGTCACTGCAAAAACTGACGGAACTGCCTAGAAGATCTCCTCAAGCCACTCGCGCATGCGGCCCTTGACCTTCTTGTAGACGTTCTCCTCGCGGATGCGGAACATCCGCCGGTCCAGGTGCTTCGCCCCGTACACCACCAGGCCCACGCCCGTCGCGTACATGGGGCTCTTCACCACGTCCACCAGCCCTCCAATGCCCCTCGGCATGCCCCGGCGCACCGGCAGCCCGATCACTTCCTCGGCCAGCTCCGGCATCCCCGCCAGCAGCGTCGAGCCACCGGTAATCACCACCCCCGAGGCCAGCAGGTCCTCGTAACCGCACTTCTGGATCTCCCGGTGCACCAGCTGGAAGATCTCCTCCACCCGCGGCTCCAGGATCTCACACAGAATCTGCCGCCCCAACACCCGCGGCTGCCGGCCGCCCACGCTCGGCACCTCGATGGTCTCGTCCTTGTTCACCATCGACGCCAGCGCGCAGCCGAACTTCTGCTTGATGCGCTCGGCCTCGTGCGCCGGGGTGCGCAGGCCAATCGCGATGTCGCTCGTCAGGTTGTTGCCGCCCAGCGCAATCACCGCCGTGTGCACGATCGACCCGCCCGAGAAGATGGCGATGTCCGTCGTCCCTCCGCCGATGTCCACCAGGCACACGCCCAGCTCCTTCTCGTCCTCGCCCAGCACCGCCTCGGCCGACGCCAGCGGCTGCAGGACAATATCCGCCACGTTCAGGCCCGTGCGGTTGGCGCACTTCACGATGTTCTGCGCGCTCGACACCGCCCCCGTCACGATGTGCACCTTCGCCTCCAGGCGCACCCCCGCCATCCCCAGCGGCTCCTTGATGCCGCCCTGGTCGTCGATGATGAACTCCTGCGGCAGGACGTGAATCACCTCGCGGTCCAGCGGAATCGCCACCGCCTTCGCCGCGTCGATGACACGCGCGATGTCCGCCTCGCGCACCTCCTTGTCCTTCACCGCCACAATCCCCTGCGAGTTGAAGCCCTTGATGTGTCCACCGGCGATGCCCGTGTACACGTGGGAGATCTCCGCCCCGGCCATCAGCTCGGCCTCCTCCACCGCCCGGCGGATGGAGGACACCGTCGCCTCGATGTTGACCACCACGCCCTTGCGCAGGCCCTTCGAGGGATGCGTCCCGATGCCGATGATGTCGATCCCATTGTCGGTCAGCTCCCCGACGATGGCGCAGATCTTCGTCGTGCCGATGTCGAGGCCGACGATGATCTCCCCGGACTTCTGCTTCGCCATGACAACCCTCCCAGGCCCCCCACTCTCGTGAAAGGGGCGCGTACCTTACTGCGCCGAGGCCCCGCTCCTCTCGGACACGGGGCTCGAAAGCTTCACCGCCACCCAGCCGGGCCTCGCCCGGTTGTCCAGGTGGATGACCTGCGCCGACAGCCCGCGAGCACGCAGCTCCCCGCGCACCCGCGACAGCCGCTCCAGCTTGGCGTCCGTCTCCCCCTCCCCCATCCGCACCTCCAACCCATCCGCCGTCACCAGCACCATCCCCTCGGGCGACACCCGCACCTCGCTCAGCCGCTCGCGCTTCGCCGGTTGCGTCGCCGCGTAGGCCTCCGCCACCGCCAGCGCCCGGCGGATCTGCTCGCGCGTGCGCCCCTCGTCCCCCAGGTACCCCTCGCGGTCCACTCCCGTCACCAGCGGCAGGTCCAACGTGTCCCCGGGCTGCAGCCGCTTGAAGGGCTCGCCCTCCTCGTTCACCAGGTACAGGTCTCCCAGCACCGCCAGCGCCGCCGGCACGTGCTCGGTCACCTCCACCGACACGCTCGAGGGGAAGTGGCGCCGCACCTCCACCGTGCGCACCCAGGGGTGGGCGGACATGGTGCGCTCCAGCGCCCCCACGTCCAGCGTCCACAGGTTCTGCCCCACCGTCAGCCCCGACAGCTTGAGCAGCTCGGCCGGCCTGGCCCGCTGCAGCCCGCTGAAGGTCGTCTCCTTCAACAGAAAAGTCGGCGAGCTGAGCGCCCAGCGCCGCAGCTCGATTCCGCCCCAGACCAGGGCCACTGTCAGACCCGTCAGTAGGATGGCCTTGAGCAGGCCGGGGCCATGCGTGCGCACGGCCCCCTTCACCGCCTCCTTCTGCTGGGCGGTGTCCTGACGACGACGGTTCTTGGACTTACCGAAAGCCATGGTGTGCGTCGGCGCATGCTGCGCGCGGTTGGATCTCCACGCCAGTTTTTCGCTACAGACACGTGGCTGTAGCTCCCGGCTCCACAGGGGACCGGGTCCTCCTCCCACTTCGGATGGGGAAACGGTCCCTCTCAGGCCTTGAGACTGGCCCCTTGGAGCAGTCGCTCGCAGAGGGCGGGGAAGTCGATGCCCCGGCCCGCCGCGATCTTCGGCAGCAGGCTGGTCTCGGTCATTCCCGGCAACGTGTTGATCTCCAACAGGAAGACCTCGCCCGAGGGCGTCAAGATGACGTCCGAGCGGGAGCCTCCACTGCACCCGAGCGCTTTATGGGCTGCAAGGCAGACCTGGTTCACGCGCTCATACTGATCCGGCGGCAGGGGGGCGGGGAAGAGGTACTTCGTCGTTCCACCGGACTTGTACTTGGCCTCGTAGTCGTAGAACTCGCGCGCGGCCACCACCTCGATGACGCCCAGGGCCTCGTCGTCCAGGACGCCGCCCTGCACCTCGCGGCCCTTGATGTACTGCTCCACCAGAATCGTACCGGCCAGCTTGGAGGCGGCCTCCACGGCGGCGAGGTACTCCTCGCGCGTCTTGCAGATGTGGACGCCCACGCTGCTGCCCTCGCGCGAGGGCTTGACGACGGCCGGGAGGCCGAAGGGCAGCGAGTCCACGGCGGCCCGGGCCTCCTCCGCGCTCGTGAAGGCGCGGTAGGGCGGCGTGGGGATGCCGTGGGCGATGAAGACCTGCTTGGCGAAGACCTTGTCCATGCCCAGGGACGAGGCCAGCACGCCGCTGCCCGTGTAGGGGATGAACATGCACTCGAGCAGACCCTGGACGGAGCCGTCCTCGCCGTAGCGGCCGTGGAGGGCGATGAAGGCCACCTCCACCTTCTCCGCCGCCAGGCGCGCGGGCAGGTCCTTGCCCACGTCGATCTCCACCACGTCGTAGCCGAGCCCCCGCAGGGCCTTGGCCACGGCGGCGCCGGTGCGCAGGGACACCTCGCGCTCGGAGGACAGGCCCCCGAGCAACACTCCCACCTTCTTCCGCTTCAGCTCGTCCTGGGTGAAGCCGCTCATGGCTGGAAGACCCCTACACGCTTGACTTCGGGTTGGAGCTCGACGCCCCGCTCCTCGCGCACCCGCGACTGCATCAGGGTGAGGAGCGAGAGGACGTCGTGGGCGGTGGCACCGCCCAGGTTGACGATCCAGTTGGCGTGCAGGGTGGACACCTGCGCGCGACCGATGACGTGGCCCTTGAGGTTCACGCTCTCGATGAGCCGCCCGGCGAAGTCGCCCGGCGGATTGGTGAAGACGCTGCCGAAGTTCGGCTGGCTCAGCGGCTGCGAGCGCTTGCGGTAGGCGAGGTCCTCGTCCATGGCCTTCTTGGAGGCCTCGAGGTCGCCCTTGCGCAGGAGGAAGCGCACCCGCGTCACCACGGCGCCCGGGGGCAGCTCCGAGTGCCGGTAGCGGTGGGGAATCCGCTCCCTGGCGAGCCAGCCGATCCCGTCCGCGGTGGCCACCTCCACCGCCTCCACCACGCGGAAGCACTCGCCGTTCTTGGTGCCCGCGTTCATGGTGACCGCGCCCCCCAGGGTGCCGGGGATGCCCGCGAGGAACTCGGCGCCCACCAGCCCGTGCGAGCGCATCTGGTTGCACAGCCGGACGATGGCCGCGCCCGCGCCGAGGGTGAGCCTCCCCTCCTCCGCGCCCACGTCGGCCAGCTCGGGGAACAGGTCCCCCGGCAGCTTCACGGTGACGCCCGGAATCCCTCCGTCGCCCACCAGGGTGTTGGCACCGCCGCCGAGCACCGTGAGGGGCACGCCCTCCTCGCGCACGAGGCGCAGCAGGGCCACCAGCGCGTCCGCGGAGCGCGGGCGGACGAGCGCCTCGGCGGGGCCTCCCACGCGCACGCTCGTGAGCGGCGCGAGCGGCGCGTTCGCCGTCACCTCACAGCCGGACAGACGCCCCACCCGCTCGGACAGGGACGATGAGAAGACGGCCACCATGCCCTAGTCGCCCTTCGCCACGCCGCGTTGCTTGAGGAGCTCGACGAGCTCCGGCCCCACCTGGGTGATGTCGCCGGCGCCCAGGGTGAGGACGATGTCGCCCTCGTGCAGCCGGGGCAGCAGCGTCTTCGCGATGTCGGTGCGCTTCTCCACGAAGGTGACGTCGCGGTGGCCGTGGGCGCGGACGGCCTCGGCCAGCGCGTCGCCCGTGGCTCCGGGGATGCGCTCCTCGCCCGCGGCGTAGACGCTGGTGACGAAGACGACGTCCGCGTCGTTGAAGGAGGTGGCGAACTCCTTCATCAAGTCATGGGTGCGCGTGTAGCGGTGGGGCTGGAAGGCCACCACCAGCCGCTTGCCGAAGGCGCGCCGGGCGCCCGCCAGCGTGGCCTGCACCTCGGTGGGGTGGTGCCCGTAGTCGTCCACCACGGTGACGCCGGCCACCTCGCCGCGCACGGTGAAGCGCCGCTGCACGCCGCCGAACTCGGCCAGCGAGCTGCGCACCACGTCCAGCGGAATGTCCATCTCCTCGGCCACGGCGATGACGGCCAGGGCGTTGAGGGCGTTGTGCGCGCCCACCATGCGCACGCGGAACTCACCGAGCGGCTCGTCGCGCCGGAAGGCCTCGAAGCGGGTGGTGAAGCCCTCCAGCCGCACGCCCTCCAGCCGGTAGTCCGCCATGTGCGAGCTGCCGTAGGTGACGAAGCGCTTCTCGATGTGCGGCAGCAGCGACTGGACGTTGGGGTTGTCCAGGCACAGCACGTTGAGGCCGTAGAAGGGCACGCGGTTGCAGAAGGCCGTGAAGGCGTCCTTCAGGTTGTCCAGCGTGCCGTAGTGGTCCATGTGCTCCGGGTCGATGTTGGTGACCACGGAGATGGACGGGTGCAGGTGCAGGAAGCTGCCGTCGCTCTCGTCGGCCTCCACCACCATCAGCTCGCTCTTGCCCAGCTTGGCGTTGGAGTCGAGCACGTTCACCTTGCCGCCCACCACGGCCGTGGGATCCAACCCCGCGGCGGACAGCACGGTGGCCACCATGGAGGTGGTGGTCGTCTTGCCGTGGCTGCCCGCGACGGCGACGGCGTACTTGAGCCGCATCAGCTCCGCGAGCATCTCCGCGCGGGGGATGACGGGAATCTTCCGCTGGCGCGCGGTGACGACCTCGGGGTTGTCCTTGCGCACCGCCGAGGAGATGACCACCACGTCCGCGTGGACGAGGTTCTCCGCCCGATGGCCCTCGAAGATGGTGGCGCCCAGGCGCTCCAGGCGGCGCGTAATCTCACTGGCCTTCAGGTCCGAGCCGGACACCCGGTAGCCCTGGTTGAGCAGCACCTCGGCGATGCCGCTCATGCCGATGCCGCCGATGCCCACGAAGTGCACGTGCGCGGCATGACGCGTCTTGAAGAGGCTCGCGGGCCGAGCGGGGCGTTGGGTCGTCACGGGTGTATTGTCTCCTCAGGCCTGCTTCTCGTTGCCACCCGCCGGCTTCTCGCCGCCGCTCGGGGGCTTGTCGCCACCCTCGGGCTTCTTGGAGGGCTTCTTCGGGTTGGGGTCCTCGCCGCGGGCCTCGGCCCGGCCCGAGGGGCCATACGTCTTCACCATCAGGTCCACGAGCACGTCCGCCAGTTCCTTGGAGGCCTCGGGACGCCCCAGCAGGCCGGCCTTCTTCTCCATCTGGCGGCGCTTCTCCGGGTCCTCCTTGAGGCGGCGGATCTCCGCGGCCAGCTTCTCCCCCGTCAGCTCCGACTCGCGGAACATGAGCGCCGCGCCGGCCTTCACCAGCGACTGGGCATTCACTTCCTGGTGGTTGTCCGTGGCGAAGGGGAAGGGAATGAGGATGCTGGCCTTCTTGGCCACCGTCAGCTCGGACAGCGTGGTGGCGCCCGCCCGGCACACGACGAGCTCCGCCTTGGCGTACGCGCTGGACATGTCCTCGATGTACTCCACCACCTGGGCCTGGGCCTCGAAGCCCTTGTCCGCGTAGCCCTTGCGCACCGTCTCGAGGTCGTTCTTCCCCGTCTGGTGGATGATGTGGAGCTGGTCCTTGAGGTCTTGAAGGTAGTCCAGCGCGTCGATCATCCGCTGGTTGATGCCGCGCGCCCCGAGGCTGCCGCCGAAGACGAGCAGGGCGAACTTCTCGTGCGCCACGCGCGAGCGCAGGAAGTTCTCCATCAGCGTGCGACGGATGGGGTTGCCGACGAGCTGCACCTTCTGCGAGGGGAAGAAGGAGCCCGCCTCCTCGAAGGCGGTGAAGACGACGCGCACGAACCTGCCGAGCACCTTGTTGGTGAGCCCCGGCAGGGCATTCTGCTCCTGCACCGCGGTGGGGATGCCCAGGATGGCCGCCGCGAGCACCACCGGCCCGCTGGCGTAGCCCCCCACGCCCACCACCACGTCCGGCTTGTGGCGCTGGAGGATGCGGAAGGACTCGATGAAGGCCATGGGCAGCGCGAGCAGGCCCTTGATGAGCCCCACCAGCCCCTTGCCCTTGAGGCCCTGCGCCCGGATGGTCTCCAGCGGGTAGCCCTCGCGGGGAACCACCCTCGCCTCCAGGCCGCGCTCGGTGCCCACGAACACCACCTGGTTGGCGTGGTGGCGCGTCACCACCTCCTCGGCCAGGGCGATGCCGGGGTAGAGATGACCACCCGTACCGCCTCCCGCGATGAGCACCTTCACGCCGCCACCTCCCTCATGTCACCGCCGGAGCGCAGGGTCCGGTTGCCAGCGGGTTCCGCGCTGGCACTCAGCGAGAGCAATACACCGGCCGAACCCATGAGCACCACCAATGAGGTGCCTCCGTAGGACACGAAGGGAAGCGTCAGTCCTTTAGTGGGCAACAGCCCCATCGCCACGCACATGTTCACCGTGGCCTGGAACGCGATGATGGAGGTGAGCCCCAGACCCAGGTACGTGCCGAATGTCTCCGGCGCGGCGAGGCTCGCGCGGATGCCCCGCCAGATGACGATGGCGTAGAGCGACACCAGCAGCACCACCCCGATGAGGCCCAGCTCCTCGCCGATGATGGCGAAGATGAAGTCCGTGTGGGCCTCGGGGAGGAAGAAGAGCTTCTGCCGACCATCCCCCAGGCCCAGCCCCGTGAGGCCGCCCGAGCCGATGGACATGAGGGACTCGGCCACCTGGTAGCCGATGTCGTGCCGGTGGGCCCAGGGGTCCAGGAAGGCCAGCACGCGCTTCATGCGGTAGGGGCTGCTGGCGACGGCGGCGTAGGCCAGCGGCAGCGCCAGCAGCACCGAGCCCACCAGGTAGCTCAGCTTCGTGCCCGCGGCGAACAGCAGCGCGAACAGCAGGAACACCAGCAGCACCGAGCTGCCGAAGTCCGGCTGCAACATACAAAGGCCCACCAGCAGGCCGCACAGCAGCAGGTGCGGGAGGAAGCCCACGGAGAAGCTGGCCACCTTCTCGCGCTTCTTGGCCAGCGAGTAGGACAGGTAGACGACCCAGGCGAACTTGGCCACCTCGGCCGGCTGGAGGCCGAAGCCCGGCAGGCGGATCCACCGCCGCGCGCCGCCCGCCGAGGAGCCGATGCCCGGAATCAGCACCGCCACCAGCAGCACCAGCGTCACCAGCAGCAGCGGGTAGGCGAGCCGCGCCAGCCGGCGCCAGCCCACCTTCATCCCCACCGCCATCGCCACCACGCCCATCCCCGCCGCCAGCAGCTGCCGGTTGAGGAAGTAGAGGCTGTCACCCCGCTTGTCCTGCGCCATGACGGCGCTGGCCGAGTACACCATCACCAGGCCGAGCGAGACGAGCGACAGGACCGCGCACAGCAACAGCGCATCGAACCGCACCGGGGCGGTGGAGGAGGGAGCGGTGGCCTTCATGGATTCAGAGCTCCCCGACGAGGCGTTTGAACGTGTCGCCCCGGTGCTCGAAGTTCTGGAACTGATCGTACGAGGCACATGCAGGTGACAAAAGTACAGTGTCACCGGATCTTGCCAGGGCCTTGGCCCGCCGTACAGCTTCCGCGAGCGTCCCGCAGGCGTACACCGGGGCCGCCCCCTCGTAGGCCTGGGCGAGGGTGTCGGCGTCCTGGCCGATGGTGAGCACGCCCTTCACCTTGCCGCGGCCCTCGTCGACCATGGGCTTGTAGGGAGCGCCCTTGCCCTTGCCCCCGGCGATGAGGAGCACGTCCTTCTCGAAGGCGCGCAGGGCCACCAGCACCGAGTCCACGTTGGTGGCCTTGGAGTCGTTCACCCACTCCACGCCGTCCAGCACGCGCACGCTCTCCAGCCGGTGCGGCAGGCCGGGGTAGCTGTCGAGGCCCGCCTGCACCGCCTCGTGCGGCACGCCCGCCAGCCGCGCCAGCAGCGCCGCCGCCATGGCGTTCTGCGCGTTGTGGCCCCCACGCAGCGCGCGGTTGGTGAGGGTGAAGGACTCGCCCTTCTCCCCCACTCCCTCGAAGCGGAAGCCCCCGGGCCTCGCCACCGCCAGGCCGGCCAGCGTGGGGCTCAAGGCCACGGGGCGCCCGGTGAGGCTGAAGCCGTAGACGGGCACCTTCGCGGCCTCGGCCAGCCGCATCACGTCCGCGTCCTCCGCGTTCACCACCACGAAGTCGCCCTGCGCCTGGTTGCGGAAGATGCGGGCCTTGGCCGCGCCGTAGGCCGCGTGGCTCTCGTACCGGTCGATGTGGTCCGGCGTGAGGTTGAGGATGGTGGAGCCCCGGGGCCGCAGCGTGTCGATGCCCTCGAGCTGGAAGCTGGAGAGCTCCACCACCAGCGCGTCCCAGTCTCCGGGGGTGAGGGCCGCCTCGGCGAACGGCCGCCCGAGGTTGCCGCCCACGAAGGTGCGCCGCCCGCCCTTCAGGAAGAGCTCGCCGGTGAGTGCCGTGGTGGTGCTCTTGCCGTTGGTGCCGGTGATGCCGATGAGCGGCACGTGCGAGAGGTAGCGCCAGGCCAGCTCCACCTCGCCCCAGATGGGCACCCCCGCGGCGCGCGCCTTCTGGAGGTCGGGCAGAGCCAGCGGCACGCCCGGGCTCACCACCACCAGCTGCTTCGACTCCAGCAGCCCCGGCGGCGTGGGGCCGGTGACGAGCGTCACGCCGCGCGCCTTGAGGTCGCGTGCCGTGTCGCCCAGGGCCTCCTCGGTGCGCGCGTCCAGCGCCGTCACCCGCGCGCCCTTCGCCTGCAAGAGGCGGATGGCGGCCAACCCGCTCTTGGCGAGCCCATACACCACGACATCGCGGTCCTTCAGGTCGGGCGTCATGCGCGCCTCCCCCCCTCTACCTAGCGCAGCTTGAGTGACAGGAGCGCCACACCCGAACAGAGGATGGCGACGATCCAGAAGCGGACGATGATCTTCGGCTCGGCCATGCCCTTGAGCTCGAAGTGGTGGTGCACGGGCGCCATCTTGAAGACGCGCTTGCCGGTGAGCTTGAAGGACGTCACCTGGATCATCACGCTGAGGATTTCAGCGAAGAAGACGCCGTGGATGATGGCGGAGACCACCTCGTTCTTGGACAGCACCGCCAGCCCACCGAGCGCGCCCCCCAGCGCGAGCGAGCCGATGTCGCCCATGAAGACGGAGGCCGGGTAGGCGTTGAACCAGAGGAAGGAGATGCCCGCGCCCACGATGCTGGCACAGAAGACGGATAGCTCGGCACCACCGGGCACCTCGGGGACACCCAGGTAGCGCCACAGGGGCACGCCCACCACCTGCGCGACGCCATTGACCGTCTCCACGTCGGCGATGCGCGTCAGCGAGCCCGCCACGTAGCAGAGGATGGTGAAGGTGGTGGCCGCGATGATGGTCGGCATGATGGCCAGGCCGTCCAGACCGTCGGTGATGTTGACGGCGTTGGACGTGCCCACCACCACCACCCAGCCGAACACCACGTAGAACCAGCCGAAGTCCGGGTTGAAGTGGCGCGTGGGCACGAAGGGCAGCGTCAGCTTCGTGTCGATGAGCAGGTTCGGCCCGGTGAAGGCCCCATCCGGCCCCGTCCACGAGCACATCAGCCCGAAGACGGCCACCAAGTAGAAGACCGTCTGCAGAACCATCTTGTACCGGCCGGCCAGCCCCTTGGAGTTGCGCTTGGACAGCTTCAGCCAGTCATCCAGGAAGCCGATGAAGCCGTAGCCCAGGGTGAGCAGCAGCGCCGCCCACACCGCGCGGCTCTTCAGGTCCGCGAAGACGAAGGTGCCGGCCGCGATGCACATGAGGATGAGCGCGCCACCCATGGTGGGCGTGCCCTTCTTCTTCTGGTGCGTGTCCGGCGTGTCCTCGCGCACGTTGCTCTGCCCGTGCTGCTTGAGGCGCAGCCGCGCGATGAGCCTCGGGCCGACGAACATGCCCAGCAGCAGCGAGGCCACCGCCGCAGCGACGATGCGGAAGGTGGGGTAGCGCAGGAAGTTCAGGAACCGCGCCGCTTCCGTGCCCTGAATCCACTCGTAGATGAGGAGCAGCACCTAGTGGCCCCCTCCAGCAGAGGCGGCGCCGGTGAGGCCCGCCACCACCCGCTCGAGCCTCATGCCACGGCTCGCCTTGACCAACACCACGTCCCCCGCCTTCAGCTGCGGCAGGAGCCACGCCAACAGGGGCTCGACCTCGGTGAAGTGCGCCGCGTTTCCGCCCAGGCCCGCCGCCTCGTGCCCCTTGATGGAGCGCGGCCCGAAGAACGCCACCAGCTGCGCCTTGCTCGCCGCGAGCGCACCCAGTTTGGTGTGCTCCTCCAGCTCGCCGGGCCCCAGCTCCAGCATG
Organism: Archangium violaceum; assembly: GCF_016887565.1. Lineage (NCBI taxonomy): Bacteria > Pseudomonadati > Myxococcota > Myxococcia > Myxococcales > Archangiaceae > Archangium > Archangium violaceum. The sequence continues at coordinate 3,138,617 of NZ_CP069396.1, read as the reverse complement.
TCGCCGAGCACCGCCACCGCCCGGCCACCGGGCTGCATCAGTGAGCGCAGCGTGTCCAGCGCCGCGCCCATGGAGGCGGGGTTGGCGTTGTAGCAATCGTCGATGACGGTGGTGCCGTGCAGGCCATCCACCACGTTGAGCCGGCGTGCGTACGGCCGCGCCGCCTCCAGTCCCTTCACGCACTCCTCGGGGGAGTAGCCGAGCGCCACCGACAGCGCGAAGGCGCCCGTGGCGTTGAGCGCGTTGTGCTCGCCGATGAAGGACAGCTTCACCGGCCAGTCCTTCCCCTTGTACTGGATGGTGAGGGACAGCCCCTCGCGGCCGCGCGGGGTGACACTCGCGAGCCGCACGTCCGCGTTCGCGGCCCGGCCGAAGGACAGCTTCTTCGCCCGGCTGCGCGCGGCCTGCCCGGGAATGAGCGGGTCGTCCACGTTCACCACGGCCACGGCCTCGGGCGGGAGCTCACGGAACATCTCGCCCTCGGCCTCGGCCACGCCCTCGATGCTGCCCAGGCCCTCCAGGTGCTCGGGCTGCACCACGGTGATGATGCCCGCGTCCGGCCGGACCACCCGGGTGAGCCGGGTGATTTCGCCGGGCTGGTTCATCCCCGTCTCGATGACCGCCGCCACGTGCGAGGGCTCCAGGCGGAAGAGCGTGAGGGGCACCCCCACCTCGTTGTTGAGGTTGCCCTCCGTCTTCAGCGCGGGGCCGCGCGTGGCGAGGATGGCGCCCACCATCTCCTTGGTGGTCGTCTTCCCGTTGGAGCCACCCACGGCGCCCACCGGAATCCGGAAGCGCTCGCGGTGCGCATGCCCCAGGGCACCGAGCGCCGCCAGGGTGTCCTCCACCTCGTAGAGGGCGAGGCCCTCGGGGAGCTGGGGGAGCGCCCTGCCCTTCTTGACCACCGCGCCGGCCGCGCCACCACTGGCGGCCTGCGCGAGGAAGTCATGGGCATCGAAGCGCTCGCCCTGCAGCGCCACGAAGAGACACCCGGGCACCAGGGCCCGCGTATCGGTGCAGACGGCCGGATACTCCGCCGCGGGCCTTGCGCCGCGACGGGTGGCCCCGGTCGCCTGCACCACCTGCTCGTCCGTGAATCGTGCGGCCATAGAGGCTCAGCGGTTCCCCGTGCTCAGGTGCGGATGGCGAGCGCCCGGGCCGCGACTTCGCGGTCGTCGAAGGCGCGCTTCTCGGTACCGACGATCTGGTACGTCTCGTGCCCCTTGCCAGCGATGAGGACCACGTCGTCCTCCTTGGCCAGGGAGATCGCCGTCTCGATGGCGGCCTTGCGGTCCGCGTCCACGAGGTAGCCCTTCTCACCGCTCTTCGCCTTGCCGGCGGAGATGCGCCGCAGGCCGCCCTTCTCCAGGCCCGGGGTCACCTGCGAGATGATCTCCTCCGGATCCTCCGTGCGCGGGTTGTCGCTCGTCACCACCGCGAGGTCCGCGTTCTCCGCGGCCGCCGAGCCCATGAGCGGACGCTTGCCCGCGTCGCGCTCGCCACCGCAGCCGAACACCACGATGACGCGGCCCTTGGCCATGGCCCGCGCCGCCTCCAGCGCGCGCTTGAGGGCGTCATCCGTGTGCGCGTAGTCCACGAACACCGAGGGCGCCTGGGCGGGACCGTGGTTCTCCACCCGCTCCATGCGGCCGGGCACGCCGCCCATGCGCTCGATGCCCAGCTGCACGTCCTTGCGCCGCGCGAAGCCCGCGCCCAGCGCCAAGCCCGCCGCCGCCAGGATGTTCTCCAGGTTGTGCGGCCCCAGCAGCCGGCTCTTCACCGGGATGTCGCCCGCGGGCGTCTTCAGCACGCCCTTGATGCCCTGCAGGGAGAAGGACACGTCCGCGGAGGAGATCTCCCCGTTGCCCTGGCGGCTGAACTTCCACGCCATGCGCTTCTGGCCGCGCAGCTCGTTGTAGATGCGGATGGCGTAGGTGTCGTCGCCATTCACCACGGCCACGCCGCCCTGGGAGAGGTTCTCCAGGAACAGCTTGCGCTTGGCCTGGAAGTACTCCTCCATGTCCTTGTGGTAGTCGAGGTGGTCGCGCGTCAGGTTGGTGAAGGCGGCCGCCTTGAAGGTGATGCCGTGCACGCGCTCCTGCATCAGCGCGTGGCTGGACACCTCCATCACCACCGTCTCCACGCCCGCGTCCGCCATCTCGCGCAGGATGCGGTGCAGCTCCAGCGGATCCGGCGTGGTGTGCGCGGTGGCATGGAACTGGCCGCCCACCTTGTAGCCCAGCGTGCCAATGACGCCCGTGGAGGAGTAGGCCGCGGTGGCCATCGCCTCGAGCAGATAGGTGGTGGTCGTCTTGCCGTTGGTGCCCGTGACCGCCAACAGGGTCAGCTGGTCGGCGGGGCGGCCGTAGAAGTTGGCCGCGATGAGGGCCAGGGCCTTGCGGGCGTTGGACACCTTGAAGAAGGGCACCTGCGAGGACACCGGCTTCTCCGACACCACCGCCACGGCGCCGCGGGAGACAGCCTCGCCCACGAACTGGGCACCATCTTCCTTCGAGCCCGGCACGGCGACGAAGAGGTCGCCCGGCTTCACCTTGCGCGAGTCCTGCGATACCCCCGTCACGTCGACCGAGGTCCTGCCCCCCGAGGTCTGCTCGGCACCACACCCTGCGAGGACATCCGTCAGCTTCATCGTTTCCCCTTCACATGCTGCCGCAAGCGCGAGGCCGAGCTCAGGGGCGGCCTCATTGCCGCGCTGCCAGCTCGAGCGTCACCCGCGCACCCTTCTCCACCAGCGAACCGGCGGCGGGACTCTGCGAGACTACGCGTCCACTACCCAACAAATGTGGCTCCAGGGCCGAGGAGAGCAGCTTCGTCACCGCCTCGCGCCCTGCCTGACCCACGACATCCGGAACGCGGATGGAGCCCGGCTCCACGTTCTCGGTGATTGCTTCCTCCACCATGGGCCGGGCCGGCGCCACCTTCGCGGGAGGGAGCTGGGCGGCCGCCACCGGCAGGGCGGTGGGCGGCAGCGGCACCTCACGGGAGGGTGGGACGGCCAGGTGAGCCATGGCGGCGGTAGCGATTTCCTTGAATGCGGGGGCGGCCACGAGTCCCCCGTACACGTCCGTCTTCGGCTCGTCCACAATCACGAGAATGACGACGCGGGGATTCTCGGCCGGCACCACGCCCACGAAGGAGGCGAGCCGCTTGTCGGAGTACCCCCGGGCCACCAGATCCGCCTTCTGGGCGGTGCCCGTCTTGCCGGCCACCCGGTAGTCCTCCATGGCGGCCCTGGGGGCGGTCCCCTCCTTGGTCACCACGCTCTCGAGCATGGAGACGACCTTCCGGGCGGTGGCGGTGGAGACGACCTGGCGCACCTCGGTGGGCCGGTTCTCCAGCAGCACCACCCCGTCCGGGTCCACCACCTTGGACACGAGATAGGGCCGCATCAGGAGGCCCCCGTTGGCCAGGGCGCCCCAGGCGGAGGCCAGCTGCACGGCGGTGCTCGTCATGCCCTGGCCGAAGGACTGGGTGGCCAGTGACACCTCCGCCTTGGGGAAGGGAATGGAGCCACGGGCCTCGCCGGGCAGCGCCAGCCCGGTGCGCTCGCCGAAGCCGAAGTCATGGTAGGCCTTAACCAGCCGCTCGCGCCCCAGCTGCTGGGCAATCTTGGCCGCGCAGATGTTGGAGGACACCTGGAGCACGCGCTGCGGGGTGAGCCAGCCGTACTCGTGGGTGTCGTGGATGGTGTGCTTGCCGATGTCCCAGGCGCCGTTCTCGCAGAAGAAGGTGTCGTCGGGCTTGATGGCCTTCTGCTCCAGCGCGGCGGCGACGACGAAGGCCTTCATGGTCGAGCCGGGCTCGAAGGCGTCGAGCGCGGCGCGGTTGCGGATGTGGGCGCGGGCCTCCTGGCCCGGGGTGTTGGGGTTGAAGCGCGGGTGGTTGGCGATGGCCAGGATTTCGCCCGTCTTCGGCTCCAACACGACGGCCATGCCCGCCACGCCCTTGGACTCCTCCACGGCGCGGGACAGGGCCTTCTCGGAGACGTACTGGAGGTGCCGGTCGAGGGTGAGGGTGACGGAGGCGCCCTGCCGCTCCAGGGTGTCCGGGGCGCCGGTGACGAGCAGCTTGCGGCCCTTGGCGTCACGGAAGCCGGACAGGCGCGAGTTCTGCCCGGACAGCTCGTCCTCGAAGGCCAGCTCCAGGCCCTCGAGGCCATGGCCGTCGAGCCCCACCATGCCCATGACGTGCGCACCCAGCTCCTTCTGCGGGTAGAAGCGCCGGGGCTCCTTGGTGAAGCCGAAGCCGGGGAGACCCAGGGCCTTCACCGCCTCCACCTCGCGGGGCGTCACCTGGCGCTTCACCCAGGCGAAGCGCCTGGCCCTCGAGAGCCGGGCGTGCAGGTCCTCCACGTCCAGCTTGAGCACCTTCGCCAGCGAGCGCGAGGCCTGCTTCACGTCCGGCAGCATGGAGGGGTCCACCCAGATGGAGTCCACCTCCACGCTCTGGGCGAAGGGCGTACCGCGGCGGTCGAAGATGTCACCGCGGCGGGCGGGGATTTCAATCTGACGGACGTACTGGTCCTGGGCGAGCCCGCGCAGCTTGTCGCGCTCGTACACCTGGAGGAACACGGCGCGGCCGAGGGCGGCCAGCAGCAGGCCGACGAAGAAGAAGGCGAGCAGCTGCACGCGCAGCCGCAGCCACTTCCCGTTGGTGGTGGGCTCCGGAGCCCGCGCCGTCTTGAAGTCCCTCACGACGAGTCCCCTCAGTGCGACGAGCCGCGTTCCGCCACGCGCACGGTGCGGGCCTCGCGGGCCTCCACACGGGCGGGACGCTTGTTGCCCGGCAGCTCCGGCTGCAGGGCGATGACGAGCGGGCCCGCGGGCATGGCCATGCCCAGCTTCTCACGAGCCAGCTTCTCCAGCCGCGCCGGGTTCTTCAGCGTGGCGAGCTCCAGCTTCAGCCGGTCGTTCTCCCGGGTGAGGGCGCGCTCCTCGGACTCGGCCTTGGAGAGGCGGTAGCCCATGTCCACCACCAGCACGCGGCTCGTGACGTGGAGGATGCCCACGCCGGCGAAGAGGGCGAAGAGGAGCACCGCGGGCAGCAGGTGCAGCAGCACACTGGCGACCGACACGCCACTCCCACCGACACGAGAGCTGGGCTTGCTGTGGTTCATCGTACCTTCTCCACCACGCGCAGGTGCGCGCTGCGGGCACGGGGGTTGGCGGAAATCTCCTCGTCCGAGGGGGCGATGGCCTTGCGCGTCACCAGGGCGAAGTCTCCCTGGCCCTTGCACACGCACACCGGAAGCCCGGGCGGGCACTTGCAGGTGCCCACCAGCTCCCGGAAGGTCTCCTTCACCTTCCGGTCCTCGAGCGAGTGGAACGAGATGACGGCGGCGCGGCCCCCCACCTTCAGCAGCCGGGGCAGCGCGGCCAGCAGCGACTCCAGGGACTCCAGCTCCTGGTTCACCGCCATGCGCAGCGCCTGGAAGGTGCGGGTGGCCACGTGGATTTTGTTGGGCCAGGCCTTGCGAGGCACGGCGCGCTTGACGACCTCGGCGGCCTCCAGGGTGCGCACGGGCGGGGTGCGCTTGAGCTCGCGGGCAATTGCCCTGGCGAAGGGCTCCTCGCCGTACTCCTCGAGGATGCGGCGCAGCTCCGCCTCGTCCTCCTCGGCGATGAGCTCGGCGGCGGTGCGGCCCGTGTCGCCCATGCGCATGTCCAGCGGCCCGTCCTTCTGGAAGGAGAAACCGCGCTCGGCCACGTCCAGCTGGGGCGAGGACACGCCCAGGTCCACCAGCACCCCGTCCACCGGCAGCACGTCCGCGGCCACGTCCAGCAGGTCCCCGAAGTTGCCCTGGCGGGTGCTGAAGCCCGGGTAGCCGGCGAGCCGGGCGCGGGCGGCGCCGAGCGCCACCGGATCCCTGTCCACCCCGAGGACGGTCGCACCCCGGGCGAGGAGCGCCTCGGTGTGACCACCCCCACCCAGTGTGCCGTCGATGATCACCTTCCCCGCTCCCGGTCGAAGGACATCCACCGTCTCCTGGAGGAGGACGGTCTGGTGGCTGAAGTCAGCCAAGGGACGCCCGCATCAGACGAAGGGAGCCCGCGCCATGGCGAAGGCGGCCCGGGCATCGTTCATATGGGGGTAGAGCTCGAAGACGTCATGAGCCCCCGCGGCGCGCAGGATGGCGGCCAGGTAGGGCGAGAGCCCCGCCAGCTTGATGTCCCCGCCCGCCTTGCGGAAGGCCTCGGCGCGAGCCACCAGGGCCGGCACGCCGCGGTAGTCCAGGTGGTCCACCTCGCTGAAGTCCAGCACCACGTTGCGAAGCCCCCGCTGCATGCGGCGCACGAGCTCCTCGCAGACCTGGGCGAGGTCCTTCTCCAGAAGCTCCCCCTCGAGCATGAGGGTCTCCACGCGCCCGCTGGAGACCGCGCGAATGCCCTGTGACTCGGCTGCCTGGTTCATGTCGCCACCTTCCCGGGATTTCCACGTCCCGTCCAGATTTTGGCTACAGCGCGCTACAGCCAGCTACAGCGAGCGCAGCTCCGTGAGCACGCGCATGACGTCCGCGCTGGAGGCTTCCTTGCGCGCCTCCTCCTGGGCCCTGGCCCAGCCCTCGCGGCTCCACAGCTCAATCACCTTCACCATCCCCGCCCACACCACGTCCTTGTCCAACCCCGCGTGGGCGCGCAGCGACGGCGGAATCAGCACGCGCCCCAGCTTGTCCAGCGGGCACTCCTGGGCGCTGGCCACGTAGAGCCGCATGAGCGTCTTCACCCCTGGCTCCATCGGGTTGCGCTTGGCGAGTGCCGCCTCGAGCTGCTCCCACTCCCGCACCGGATAGGCGTGCAGGCAGGGGTCCAACGCCGTCGTGATGATGAGGCGCTCGTCGTACCCGCCCACGAGCGTCTCGCGCAGCTTGGCCGGGAGGCTCGTTCGCCCCTTCGCGTCGATCTGGTGCTCATAGACGCCTCGGAACACGCGGAGAGGTCCACCCTGTCAGCCCGGCCGATCCACATTACGCCACCCCTTCCCACTCCGATCCACTTTGGGCGGCGGAAAATACGCGCGGCCCCCTACCCGGTCAAGAAATGCAACAGGCGCGTACAACCCCGTGTCGTCCGGGGGAAAGACGGGGGCGCACTCAAGAAGTGGGAAGAAGTGGAGCGGAGAGCGCGGAATTGACCCCGGAGGAGCGGCTCTGCATTACTGCCGCCCGTTGAGCACCCCGGAGGGGGGTCGCTCACGCCTCGAGCCCTGGCCGGTGGGCGAGGCACTCCCAACGGAGCGGCCCAAGGGCCCTCCCAAGGTAAGGAAGAGGTACACGCATGACGCGCTTCTCTCGTCTGATGGTTGTCTCCGCGATGGCGGCGGGCCTGGCGGCCTGTGGTGGTGGTGCGAAGCTGGGGGGTGGCAAGGAGGGCGCCGCCCAGGCCGCGTACCAGGCCTCGAAGCCGCTGGGACGTGACGGCAAGACCGAGCAGCGGCTGCTGGACCAGGCGCTGGCCAGCGGTGCCACCAACATCACCATCACCGCCAAGTGCTCCGAGGGCGGCACGGCGGGCCTGACGCTGGACCTGAGCAATCCCGGTCCGGTCGGCAGCCTCAAGTACAGCGTCACCTACGACGCCTGCAGCGAGGACGGGAAGAACGAGTACAACGGCACCATGGTGACCACGCTCCAGTTCGCCTCGCAGGTGGGCAACGGCAGCGCCAGCTTCTCTTTCATCACCACCCTCAAGGGCAAGCTGACCATCGAGGGCGACGTCTCCGACTTCGTCGACGCGGACGTGAAGCTGACCATGGACCTCACCGCCTCCTCGCTGCACTCGGGCAGCGTGAAGATCGTGACCGACGGCACCATCAAGACCTCGGAAGGCAGCTACACCTACAGCAACGAGACCCTCACCCTCATCGCGGGTGAGCTGCCGCAGGCCTAGTCGCTCTGCGTGCTGTCGTCTTCCCGAGGCCGGGACTTCCACTTTGGAGGCCCGGCCTCGTTTTTGTCCTATGATCAGGGACCCAGCCCTTCCAGGGGAGAAGTACCCATGAGCCAGACCGCGACGAAACAAGCCCTCGGCGAGGTCCGCCTCAAGGTGGCCTACAAGAAGCCCGAGGCCCTGCTGAGTGAGTACACCCGCAGCATCGGCCGGGGAGGCGTGACGCTGCAGACACGCAAGAGCCTGCCGGTGGGCACGCGCTTCGTGTTCGAGATGCACAACCCCGGGGTGACCACGCCGGTGGAGGTGGTGGGCGAGGTGGTGCGCGTGACGCCCCAGCCCGGCGAGCGGTACATGATCACCGTGAAGTACGACCCGGGCCAGGACCGGGGCGGGCTGGACGCGGTGCTGCAGCGCGTCTTCGACATGCAGGCCTTCGAGAAGCTGCGCCGCTACCCGCGCATCCCCCTGCACCTGCCCGCCATGGAGGAGGAGACCCCCTTCGCTCCCCCCTTCTTCGTGCGCGACCTGTCGCGCGGCGGCGTGGGGCTCGAGGTGGAGGCCCCCGCCCTGCCCACCTCGGTGAAGGTCGGCATGCCCTTCCTCCTGGAGATGGAGCTGACCCTGGGCACCCTCATGCTGCACGGGGAGATCGCCTGGACCTCCGCCGGTGGCCCCGAGGTGCTTCCCACCTTCGGCGTTACCTTCGGCACCCTGCGCCCGGACACGGTCGAGCGGCTGGAGAAGCTGCTCTCCCTCGAGTCCATGCCTCCGCCTCCCTGGCGCGCCCGCATCTGCTTCGGCATGGATGCGGTGATGAAGATGCCGTGAGCCGAGGGTAACGGACACGGGGCTGTATACCCTCACCCCGACCCTCTCCCAGAGGGAGAGGGAGGGGGGTTACACCGCGGAGAGCGGGTAGCCGGTGGCCTTTTCCACGGACTTGAGCACCGTCTCGCGCAGCTCCACCGGATCGTACGGCGTGAAGAGCTCCAGCGGCGCCACCTTCTTCAGGTGCTCCTTCAGCGCGTCCCCCTTCGCGGCGGCGCACAGCGCGATGCGGGCTCGATCGTAGGAGCGGGCGTTGGCCTCGGTGCTGTACTGCCGCGTCATCGCCACCCGCGCCGCGTCGAGCTTCCCATCCACCTCCGCCTGGCGCGTGCGCGTCACCATCGAGTCCAGCGCGTACGCGTCCATCACGATGTCCGCCACCGTCGCCAGCACCACCTGCTGCTCCTCGATATTCGGACCGAACGCCTCGGCCGCCACCTTCAGCGTGTAGATGGCCAGCCTCTTGAGGTTCTCCGCCGCCTGCTCCTCCGCCGCCAGCTCGTCCCGCACCCGCGCCTTCGGCAGCCGCCCCGACACCAGGTCCTCGTCCACCGCCTGCGCCACCTCGAAGAGCGGCAGCGTGCCCTTCAGCGTGCGCTTGAGCAGCATGCCCGCGATGAGCATCCGGTTGATCTCGTTGGTGCCCTCGAAGATGCGGTTGATGCGCGCGTCCCGGTAGGCCCGCTCCACCGGGTACTCCTCGATGTAGCCCGCGCCACCGTGGATCTGCACCGCGTCATCCACCAGGTACCCGAGCGCCTCCGAGCCGTACACCTTCATGATGGAGGACTCGATGGCGTACTCCTCGATGGCCGCGATGAGGCGCGCCTCGTAGTCCGCGGCCGTCTTGTCCGCCCCGGCGAGCGCCGCGTCCACCAGGCCCGCCGTGCGGTAGGTCATGCTCTCCACCGCGTAGATGAGCGTGGTCATCCGCGCCAGCTTCTCGCGGATGAGCGGGAAGCTCGCGATGGGCGTCTTGAACTGCTTGCGCTCCTGCGCGAAGAGCAGCGCGTTGCGCAGGTTCAGCTTCATGGAGCCGATCACCCCCGCGCCCAGCTTGAGCCGGCCATAGTTGAGGATGTTGAAGGCGATCTTGTGCCCCTTGCCCACCTCCCCGAGCAGGTTCTCCCGGGGAAGGCGCGCGTCCTCGAAGTAGAGGGGGCACGTGGAGGAGCCGCGGATGCCCATCTTGTGCTCCTCGGGCCCCACGGTGAAGCCGGGCGTGCCGCGCTCCACGATGAAGCCGGTGAACTTGTCGCCGTCCACCTTGGCGAACACCACGAACACGTCCGCGAAGGCCGCGTTGGTGATGTAGAGCTTCGAACCGTTGAGGATCCACTCCTTGCCGTCCGGGGACAGCACGGCCTTCGTCTTGGCCCCCAGCGCGTCCGAGCCACTGCCCTGCTCGGTGAGCGCATAGGCCGCGATGAGCTCGCCGGTGGCCAGCCTCGGCAGGTACTTGCGCTTCTGGGCGTCGTCGCCGAACCAGACGATGGGCAGCGTACCGATGCCCGTGTGCGCGCCGAAGGACACGGACCACGAGCCATTGAGGCTCATGGCCTCGGCGATGAGCAGCGAGGTGGTCTTGTCCAGGCCCAGGCCGCCATAGGCCTCGGGAATGTCGATCATCAACAGACCGAGCTCGCCAGCGCGGCGCAGCAGGTCGCGCAGCAGCGCGTTGTCCTTGGCCTCGATCTTGTCCGCCTGCGGGAGCACCTGCTCCTGGGAGAACTGGAGCGCCGTCTTCAGGTAGAGACGCTGCTCTTCGCTGAACAGCTCGGGCGTGATGATGCGAACGGAGCCCACGTCACTGAAGAGGAAGGCGCCACCGACGGGAACCTCACCGGGACGAGCCTGCTCGAGCACTGCGGCCATTCGGAATCCTCCAGGAGGTTGCCTCCCCGCTCGGGAGGCAGTTGTGCCACCGCGCCGGGCAAGATATGGCGCGGTGCATCAGGGCGGTAGTAGCGACAGGCCCGCCCCTTCTCAACCGTGGTTGATTCGGACTCCGGAGGAAGTGACACCATGAAGCTGCGCTGGAACGTACTGGGAGCGGTGCTGCTGGGACTGGGACTCGTGGGCTGTGGCTCGACGGTGGGCGATGCCTGCACCACGGATGTCGACTGTGGGGACATGGGCTTCTGCATCACCAACAAGGACTACACCCCTGGGGGCTACTGCTCCCAGAGCTGCGTGCCCGGCAAGGACGACACCTGTCCCTCGGGCAGCACCTGCGTGAGCGAGGGAGCCTCCAACGACGTGTCGGCCTGCTTCCTCAAGTGCGAGACGCAGGCGGACTGCCGCAGTGGCTACCGCTGCGTGGGCGGATTCAAGGGCAACGCCAACTCCGTCTGCGTCAACCAGGACTGAGTCCCCCTCTCGTCTCATGAAGCGAGGGACACACGCTGTGCATCGTGCGTCCCTCGTGTGCCGTCCCTGTGCACCCCCCTGCACGACGCGCCGCGTAAACCCCTGTTCCGAGGGATTGGCGCGGCGCGTGCTTAGGGGCTCGCACATGAAAAAGCTCGTCCCTCTCTTCGCGATCCTCACCACGGCCTGCGGACCCGCTACCCTCGACCGGGACCTGAAGGACATCCCGGGTCCGACGCTCTACACGCAGGTCAGCTCGGTCAGTGACCACGACTCGTTCTCTTTCGGATTCGACTGGGACCGGGACTCCCCCTGCTACCGCATCCCCGAGGACACCCGCTTCACCGTCAACGGAGACACCTTCTCCCTCGAGGAGCGGGGAGAATCGGTCCTGAGCTTCGATGGCGCCTTCTATTGCCGGAAGCCCTCGTTCAAGGGCCCGCTGCGTCCGGCGAGCGAAGCGCGCACCGAGATCGTCCTGTCGGATGGCCACTCGAGCAAGCGCGCTGTCTTCCAGGAGCTCCGCGCCGAGCGGCGCATCCGGGTGAATGGCCAGGAGCAGGCCACGGTTCACGCGGGAGCGGTCATCGACATCGAGTGGCTGCCCGCGACCGACCGGCTCTCCAAGGTGGATGTCTCCCTGGAGGTGGCGGGCCCCGGTCAGGCCTCGGGGTCGCGCGAGGACCTCCAGGTGGAGGGCAACCCCACCCAGGTGGAGGGCAACCACATCCGTTACACCCTTCCCCAGATGCGGCCCGGCCGCTACGTCGTGAGCGTGTACGGCCAGGGCAGCGCTGGAGTGGAGGCGTGCGAGGGCTTCATTTCCTGCACGGCCGAGCTCTGGAAGAGGGTCGAGGTGACCGTCGTCGTCGAGTAGCCCTACTGTCCCGCCGGAGCCCCGGCCACGGGAGCCCGGGGCGTCGGGTAGACGAAGCACAGCGTCTCGAAGAAGGGCTCGCCGGGCGCCGCGTACACACCGCTGAGCGCCCGCGCGGCCTGGGCCACCTCCGTGCCGAAGGACGGCACCAGGCAGATGTCCTCGGAGGTGGTGAAGCGCCCCTTCAGCTTCCCGAGCCCCTTGCGCAGCGTGGCGATGTCCTGCTTCCCGCCGCGTACGGGGACGGAAGGGCCATTGGCATCGGGGCCGGGCAGCTTCCCCACGCTGGTGGTCAGCTCGAAGCCGTCCTGGCGCTGGATGATGCGCAGCTTGCCGGGGGCGACCTCGGCCAGCCACGCCTGGAAGCCCTGCTCGTCGCGCAGCACCAACCCGTAGGCGACCGGGGCTTCCGGGTGGAGCAGCCACACCTCGCGCGCGGAATCGCGCAGGGTGGCGAACAGCTCGGACGTCTGCGCGAGGAACGTGTCCGCGTCGGGCACCACCAGCACCACCTGCTCCTTCACGCGCTCGCGCAACCGGGCCTGCTCCTCGGGCCGCGAGGGCGTGAAGCGCTCCGCTCCGAGCCGCACCACCTCTCCCGCCAGCTCCACCCGCAGCGCCTTGTCCGGCACGGGCTCGCCGTGGACCTCGGCCGGGGTCACCTCGAAGAGCGCCTCACGCGTCTTCTCCCCCTGGGTCTGCGCGCCCACCCTCGGCAGCGGCGCGGGCACGAGCGACGAGAGCGGCTCGGCCGGCTTCTCCTCCTTGCAGCCCACCGCCAGCAGCCAGAGCCATCCCGTCAACAGTATCCGCTTCATGCGCATGGCGTGTCCTTCTCCACCCGGGGCGCGATGATAGCCGCGACCCCTGCTCCGGAGGCCCCTGGCGCTACGGACCCGTGACGTCCTGTAGCGGAAATCCGCCCTCCCCTCCCCTGCTGGCCCCGGGACATGCGCTCGGCTGGATGCACGAACCTCTGGAGAACGGACAACCGCCTCAGGTAAGTCGTGGCATCCTGTGTAGCTTGATGCTACGACCCTTTACTGCTCTCGCATTCTCGAGGGGGACATGCCAGAAGGCTCCGCGTCACTCCAGCTCGCGGTTGGCGACCGGGTGGTCTACCCCAACCAGGGCGTCTGCCGCGTCTCGGCCATCGATGTGAAGGAGGTGGCTGGGCAGAAGCTCACCTTCGTCACCATGCGCCGCGAAGAAGATGGGGCCGTCGTCATGGTCCCCCAGGCCAAGGTGCTCACCATCGGTGTGCGCAAGATCGCCGGACCTGATGACGTCACCCAGGTCTTCGAGTTCCTGCGCTCCGACAGTGACAAGGCCGACCTGGACTGGAAGCAGCGCGCCCGGACCAACCTGGACCGTATGACCCAGGGTGGCCTGGTGGGGCTGGCCGAGGTGGTCAAGGGACTACAGGTGCTCAGCGAGCTGCGCCCGCTGCCCGCCAAGGAGCGCGAGCTGTACGACAACGCGCGCCACCTGCTCGTCTCTGAAATCGCCGCCGCGCTCAACACCAGCGACTGCAACGCCGAGGACTCCATCGACCTCGTGCTCTTCCCGCCCGGCCGCGAGCGCCCCAAGCGCACCGCCGCCGAGTTCAAGACGCGCGAGGAGGGCGACGAGGAGCTCGGGCTGGATGCCGACCTGCTCGGGCTCGACAGCGAGCTGGACCTGCCTCCGGACGAGGAGGAGGCCCCCGCCGAGGAGGAGGAGTCCTCCGAGGAGGCGGGCGAAGAGGAGGGCGAGGAGGGCGAGCCCAAGGCCCGGAAGAAGGCCGCGGCGCTTCCCGCCGAGGGTGGAGCCGAGGGCGAGGAGGCACCCAAGCGCAAGCGGGGCCGTCCGCCCAAGCCCAAGCCCGAGGGCGCCGAGGCCGCTGCCGCCGCCGCGCCCAAGAAGCGCGGCCGTCCGCCCAAGCCCAAGCCCGAGGGTGCCGAGGCCGCCGCGCCCAAGAAGCGCGGCCGTCCGCCCAAGCCCAAGCCCGAGGGTGCCGAGGCCGCCGCGCCCAAGAAGCGCGGCCGTCCGCCCAAGGCGAAGGCTCCCGAGGAGGCAGAGGAGAGCGAGTTGGATTCCGACCTCGATGAGGACATCGAGGCCGATGAGTGACACCCCCAGGGACTCCGTGGTCCCCCCTTCGAGGTGACGCCCCGTGATTCGCGTCGTGACGCTGGACTCCTTCGACGAAAAGCAGATCGCGAAGCTCTGCCAGACCCTCTATACGGCGTTCGGCGTGGGCAGCGAGCACTCCGGCCAGCTGGAGGTGCCCGCGGGCATGTCCGAGCCCCTGGATGCGGAGAAGCTGCTCGCGGAGATGAAGGGCGTACGGGCCTACGAGGACGACAAGGTCCTCTTCATCACCTCGCGCAAGCTCAAGGAGCGCGAGCTGGCCTCCGGCAAGGCCCCCACCCCGGGCTACGCCATCTACAACAAGGGCCGGGCCATCATCAGCACCCACGGGTACAAGGACCTCGAGACGTCCTTCAAGCCCGTGGCCCGCAACGCGCTGCAGCAGCTCGGCCACCTCTGGGGCCTGCACCACTGCCTGGATCCGCGCTGCTCGATGTATCCACCCTGGACGCCGTCCTTCTCCCAGGGTGAGGCCAACTTCTGCACCTTCTGCCGCGAGAAGAGCGAGCAGAAGCTCCGCCTTGCGAAGTCCTGACTCCATCCGGCGCGCCCTCCCCCTGGTGGAGCTGGGGGGACTGCTGCTCGTCGCGCTCGCCTGCCTCGTCTTCCAGCTCCGTCTGCCCGGCCGGCTTCCCTCGGAGGCGGACTACCGCGCCGTGGCGGACCAGCTGCGCGCCGAGGCCCGCCCCGGCGACGCGGTGCTCCTCTTCCCCTGGTGGACCGAGAGGGCCCGGCTCTACCTGCCGCCGGAGCTGCCGGTGTACGGCTACCTCGGCTCGGACAAGGACGACCTGAGCGCGCACCCTCGCGTCTGGGTGCTGGGCCAGCCGGAGCTGCCTCGGGCCGAGGTCGCGGACTTCCGCGCCGCCTTCCTGCCCGGACGCACCGCCGTGGGGGCTCCGCGCCGCACGGGCAACCTGGAGCTGACGCTGTACGAGAACGGCCGCTACCGGCCCCGGCGCTTCGTGGCCTCGGAGGCGTACGCGAAGGCCCGCGTCTACCTGGAGTCGCCGGAGGGCTCGCGCGTCGACTGTCCCTTCGACGGGCGCGTGCACCGCTGCCCCGGGCCTCCGCACCTCTACGTGGCCCCCGAGTGGCATGAAATCTTCTACGAGCCGCGCCACTGCCTGTGGATGCACGCCCCCGGCGGGAAGCAGCGGCTGGTGGCCGAGTTCGACGGGGTGCCCGGAGGCACGGAGCTGCGGCTCGAGGGCGGCATCATCTTCGAGTACGCCGTGCAGCGCGCGCCGCACCTGAGGACCACGCACTACGGCGTGGAGGACGCGGCCAGCCACGAGTCGCTGGTGCAGGTGGCCCAGCCACCGGGCCTGGAGGGCGTGCAGAAGGCCTCTCGCGCGCTGCCGCCGGGCGAGCCTCGCACGGTGAAGGTCTGGGTGCAGGCGGACAACGCGGACACGCGGCAGGTGTGCCTGGACGTCTTCGCGCTCGGGGACGGAGCCGTCGTCTCCAGGGAGGGCACATGACGGCGGGCCGGGCGGCGACGCGGGACGAGCGCTGGCTGGCGCTGGGGCTGTGGGTGCTGGCCTTCGTGGCGCTGTGGGCCACCGAGGCCGCGGTGGGCTTCACGCGCGACGAGAGCGTCTACTTCTACGCGGGAGAGAGCTACGCGCGCTGGTTCCAGCAGCTCTTCCGCGAGCCGGCGCGAGCGCTCACCGACAGCGCCATCGTCCGCGCCTGGGACTACAACCACGAGCACCCGGTGCTGATGAAGGTGCTCTTCGGGCTGTCGCACCTGCTCTTCCACGAGACGCTGGGGTGGATGCGCTCGGCGGCGGCCTTCCGGCTGCCTGCCTTCGCCATGGCGGCGCTGGTGCCGGCCCTCACCTTCCTGCTGGGCAGCGCGGTGTATGGACGCACCGCGGGCCTCTTCGCCGCCCTCTCCTTCCTGCTCGTGCCGCGCCAGTACTTCAACGCGGAGCTGGCCTGCTTCGACATGCCGGTGGCGGCCATGTGGCTGCTGGTCGTCTACGCCTTCTGGCGGGCGCTGGAGGACAGGCGCTGGGGCGTGCTGTGCGGCGTCTTCTTCGGCCTGGCGCTGTGCACCAAGCACAACGCGCTCTTCCTCCCCTTCTTCCTCGGGCCCTTCGCGCTGTGGCGTGCGTGGACGGCCAGCGAGGGCCAGCCCGCCGCGCGCACCGGCCTGCTGCGTGTCCTGGGCCTCGTCGCCGCCGTGGTGGTGCTGTACGGGTTGCTGTGGGTGAGCCTGGGGCCGGTGGGCTTCCAGCGGAAGTTCTTCCTGCTCAGCCCGCACACGCTGCTCTTCGTCGTGCTGGCGGTGGGCAGCCTGGGGATGATGCACAAGCTGAACGAGGTGAGCGCGCCCACGGCGCTCGCCCTGCTGCCGATGGCCACCATGGTGGTGTGCGGGCCGGCGGCCTTCTACCTGCACTGGCCCTACCTCTGGCACGAGCCGGTGGAGCGGGCGGCCTGGTACCTGAACTTCCACGCCACGCACAACCACTACGCCTGGTTCTACCTGGGGAAGCTGCTGCGCGAGCCGCCCTTCCCCCTGGACTACGTGCTGGTGAAGACGGCGCTCACCGTGCCCACCAGCCTCTTCGTGCCCATGGTGACGGGCTGGCTGGCGCTCGTGGGGCGCGCGGTGCTGAGCCTCTTCGAGCGCACGCGGGCCCTGGTGCGCGTGCCGTCCCTGGCCGAGGGGCTCATTGGATTCCAGGCGGTGGCCTCCATCCTCATCATCAGCCACCCCAACGTGCCGCACTTCGGAGGGGTGAAGCACTGGCTGCCGGCGATGCCCTTCCTGGGAATCCTGGCGGGCGTGGCGGTGACGCGGGGCTGCGAGGCGCTCGTGGAGCGGCTGCGCGCGCGCTGGCCGGGGCTGTCCCTGGCGGCGGTGGCGGCCCCCGTCTTCGCGCTGTTGATGCTGCCGGCTCTCCTCGCGCTGGTGCGCGTGTTCCCCTACGGCACGAGCTTCTACTCGGAGCTGGCGGGCGGCGTGCCGGGGGCGGCGTCGCTGGGGATGCAGCGCCAGTTCTGGTCGAGCAACGTGACGGCGGTGCTGCCGTGGATCAACGAGCACGCGCCGCGCAACGGGCGCGTGTTCCTGCACGAGGTGAACGGCCTGTCGTTCCGCGACTACCAGCGCAACGGGATGCTGCGAGGCGACTTGCAGCCGGGTGGCCCGTTCGACTCGGACGTCGCGGCGTACCAGTACCACCAGGAGTTCCGCGAGCACGAGTTCCAGGTGTGGCAGTCCTACGGGACGAAGACACCGGCCACGGGGCTGTACCTGGACGAGACGCCTCAGGTGGTCGTCTACCAGCGGCGACGCTGAGTCATGGCGCGGTGCGCCAAGACGGAACGGACTGTTCAGGCGGAGACGGCGGGATGCCCCCAGGGGCGGAGCCCGGGGTATCCGGGCTAGGCTCGGGTCACGACCGTGGTTGACGTCTCGAGGAGGGACACATGACTCGGTGGATGTGGGCCGTGACGATGGTCGCGCTGGGTGGGGTGGGCTGCCAGAACGAGCAGAAACCAGCGATTCCCACGCGCGCGGAGATCAAGGCCTTGGGGGGCTCCACGGTGGAGTTCATTCCCAAGGAGGGACAGCACCCGTACTGCATGCTGTTCACGGTGTCGGAGAAGGGTGTCATCCGTCAGCTGACGATGACGCGCGAGAACCGGTCCATCAAATGCGATACCGGCAAGCGCATCTACAACTCGAGCTTCCGCATTCCGGTGGAGGAGGGGAAGATCCGTGCGTACATCTTCTTCTCGGACCAGCGCATCCAGGCGGGCTCGGTGGCGCAGCAGCTGTACGACCTGCGCGACAAGCAGCGCGTCTCGGCGATGGACTTCCGGCTGCCGGGCTCGGTGACGGTGGAGATGCTCGAGTTCACGCCGAAGCCGGGAGGAGAGCCGGTGACGGGCGCGGTGGTGGGCACGACGGACATCCCCACCGAGGGCAACCAGCCCGAGGAGAGCCAGACCGAGGAGGCCGAGGTGGAGGAGCCGACGCAGAACACGGCGCCGCCGCCGCCGAATGAAAGCTCGAAGCTGACGCCGCCGCCGAACGGTGGAGGCAGCGGCACGGCGACAGCCACGGACACCATGAAGTGACCGTGTCCGCCCCCCTTCCCTCTCCCTTCGGGAGAGGGTCGGGGTGAGGGTATCCGAGCCCGTTAGAACGACTCGCGCAACATGCCGAGCAGGTCCTCCAGGGTGCACGGGCGCGGGTTGCCGCGGTGCGAGGCATCCACGAAGGACTTCTCGGCGATGCGCACCAGGTCCTTCTCCTGCACGCCCACGTCGCGCAGGCGCGAGGGAATGCCGATGGTGGCGTTCAGCTTGCGCACCCGCTCGATGGCATTACCCGCGAGCACTTCCTCCCGCGAGTTCGACGTATCCCCCATGGCCTGGGCGACGCGCGCCAGCCGCGCGGTGCTGACGGGGCGGTTGAACTCCATCACCACGGGCAGGACGATGGCGTTGGCCAGACCGTGGTGCACGCCGGAGATGGGCGTGAGCGCATGGGCCAGCGAGTGGCAGGCCCCGAGCCCCTTCTGGAAGGCCATGGCGCCCTCCATGGCCGCCACCATCATGTCGGTGCGGGCCACCAGGTTGCTCCCCTCCTCCACGGCCCGGGGCAGCGAGCGCGCCACGCGGCCGATGCCGTCGATGGCCACCGCGTCCGCCAGCGGGTGGAAGCCGTTGGACAGGTACGCCTCCAGGCAGTGCGTGAAGGCGTCCATGCCCGTGGCCGCGGTGGGCCCCGGCGGCAGCCCCAGCGTGAGCTCGGGGTCGCAGATGGCCGCCTTCGGCATGAGGAACGGGCTGAAGATGACCGTCTTGCGCCCCGTGTCCGAGAGCGTCGCCACGCCCGAGCGGCTCACCTCCGAGCCCGTGCCCGCCGTGGTGGGGATGGCGATGAGCGGCGGCATGTTGTCCAGCACGTACTGGTCACCGCCCGTCGCGTCGTCGTAGCGCGACAGCGGCGGCTCGTGCGTGGTGAGCACCTGCACCAGCTTCGCCGCGTCCAGCGGGCTGCCTCCGCCAATCGCGATGATGCCGTCGCACCGGCCCGCCTTGTACATCTCCAGCCCCGCGAAGGCATCGCGCTCGGTGGGGTCGGGCTTCACCTGGTCGAAGACCGTGAAGCCCACTCCGGCCGCCTTCAGCACCTCGTACAGCCGCTGCGCGAGCCCCGCCTTCACCACGCCCGCGTCCGTCACCACCAGCGGACGCTTCATGTTCAGCCTCGCCACCTGCGCGGGCAGCCGCTGCAGCGCTCCCGCCCCGAGGACGATCTTCGTGGGCCAGGACAGCTCGGTGATGCGCGGCTCGCTCGGCATGTCGAACGGTTTCATCGGTACTCCCGTGACAACAAATGAAGACCCTCACCCCAGCCCTCTCCCAGGGGGAGAGGGGGCTTGCTCAGATCAGCTCCATGTAGCGCTCGAGCTCCCAGTTCGTGACGGCTCGCTCGTACTGGCGCGCCTCCCACTCGCGCGTGCGCACGAAGTGGTCCACGAACTCCTCGCCCAGGATCTGCCTCGCCCGCTTCGACCCCTTGAGCAGCGTCACCGCCTCCCGCAGCGAGCGCGGCAGCCGCGGCGCATCCACCGAGTACCCGTTGCCGGCGCACGGCTCGGGGGGCGTCACCTCGTTCTCGATGCCCCACAGACCCGCCGCGAGGCTCGCCGCCATGCCGATGTACGCGTTCATGTCCGCGCCCGTCTGGCGGTACTCGAGCCGCATCGACTTGGGGCTGTCCCCGATGACCCGCACCGCCGTGGTCCGGTTCTCCCGGCCCCACGTCGCCGTCACCGGCGCCCACGTGTTCTCCACGCTGCGCTTGTAGCTGTTCACCGTGGGCCAGTAGAGCGCCGTGAGCTCCGGCATCAGCTCCATCACCCCGCCGATGTAGTGCCGCATCGTCGTGCTCATGCCATCGGCCGACTCGGCGTCGTGGAAGGCGTTCTCGTCGCTCCTCAACGTCCACAGCGACTGGTGCATGTGCCCCGAGCACCCCGGCAGCTTCGGATCCACCTTCGCCATGAAGCAGGCCGTGAGCCCGTGGCGCGCGCAGATCTCCTTCACCACCGTCTTGAAGAGCGCCGCCTTGTCCGCGGCCTTCTCCAGGTCGTCGTAGCGGATGGCGGCCTCGAAGACACCCGGGCCCGTCTCGGTGTGGAAGCCCTCCAGCTCCACGCCGAAGTCGCGGCACCCGTCGATGATGGCGTGCACCAGCGGCGCGTTGAGCGACGTGCGCAGCCACGAGTAGCCGAACATGCCCGGCGTCAGCGGCGTCAGGCGCTCGTAGCCCTTCTCCTTCAGCGACTGGGGCGTCTCCTTGAAGATGAAGAACTCGTACTCGGCGCCGAACCTCGGCATGAAGCCCATGTCGCGCGCGCGCTGGCCGATCTTCTGCAAGAGCTGCCGGGGGCTCGGCTCGAAGGGCGTGCCGTCCGGGTTGATGAAGTCCAGCAGGAAGGCCGCGGTGTCCGGCTCCCACGGGATGATGCGGCCGGTGGACAGGTCCACCTTGGCGTGCCCATCCGGGTAGCCGGTGTGCCAGCCCGTCACCCGCGTGTTGTCGAGCAGCTCGTCCGTGATGTCCCAGCCGAACACCACGTCACAGAAGCCCAGCCCGCTCTTGCACGCGGAGAAGAACTTGTCCATCGATACGTACTTGCCGCGCCAGACGCCGTCCACGTCCACCGCGCCGATCTTCACCTGCTTGACGCCCTTCTCCTCGAACCACTTGTGCAACAGGTCCGTGCCCGAGGGCTCGCGCAGGTGCCTGACCGTGTCGCCCTTGTCCTTCGAGCGCGCACGCCTCCCGGCTGGCTGCGGCAGGGTGATGACCTTCGCCTTGGAACGGTTCGCCATTGGCCTCCTCCTCCTCCTTCGCCCGACGCCCATGTGCGCGCCCGGACCTTTCCCCTCACACTTCGGAGGGCAACTTCATCCACACGGCCTTCACCTGGAGAGAGCCCTCCTCCAGGATGTGATGCGACAAGTCACCGCCGAGGATCGCCTCGCGAGGCGTCTTGCTGGGGTCCACATGCGGGCCCTCAATGCGCAGCTTGAGCAGCGGAAGCTGGGGAGGGAGCGTGCAAGCGTCGGACATGAAGACACCTCGGAACAGCAAGCGGCAGCCGAAGCTAGGGAGCGGCATCCAACGCGGCAACCCAACCCACCAAGAGGCACGATGAAGAACGTTCTCCTGTTGAAAGCGGGTGATGCGGCCCACTCCGTGAGACTCGGCGTAGGTGACTATGAGCACTGGTTCGTCGAGTCGCTCGCTCCCGGAGGCTGCCGGTTCGACATCCTCCACGTGCACCGGGGCGCCCGGTTGCCGGACAGTGCCACGGGCTACGATGCGGTGATGATGACCGGCTCGCCCGCCTCGGTGACGCAGCCGGAGCCGTGGATGGAGCGCGCCGCGGAGTTCATGCTGGGTGCGGCGGCCCACGGCGTGCCGGTGCTCGGGGTGTGCTTCGGGCACCAGTTGCTCGCGTACGCCCACGGGGCGCGCGTGGTGCGCAACCACCACGGCCGGGAGATTGGCACCGTGGAGGTCTCCTTGAGCGAGGAGGGACGCGAGGATCCACTCTTCGACGGGTTGCCCGAGCGCTTCACGGTCCAGGCCACCCACGAGGACATCGTCGAGGAGGCCCCCACCGGGGCGACCGTGCTGGCGGGCAACATGAACACCGCGGTGCAGGCGCTCGCCTTCGGGCCCCTCATCCGCGGGGTACAGTTCCACCCCGAGGTCCACCCGGCCGCCATGCGAGCCCTGATCCTGGCCCGCGCGGAGAAGTTGGAGGTCGAAGCAACGGCCCGGGGCCATGGACGCGGGGAGCGGGTACCCCGGTTGCTGGCGGGGCTCGCTCCCTCGCCCGCCGGGCAGCGCATCCTGCGCAACTTCGTCGAGCGGTTCACCTGAGGGCGGGGCTGAAGTAGGTAGAGGCATGGCCTCGCGCTGGGACTACCTCTTCGAGACGAAGCCCATCCCCCTCATCGACCACCTGCTGGAGGAGGTGGCGAAGCTGCTCGCGAAGGACCTGGGGCAGTGGCCGCCGCCGGTGCAGGAAATCGATCTGGAGGTGGGCGGCCAGTTCGCGTCCCTCTTCACCGAGCCGCCCCCGCGCCCCGCCCCGGCCGTCTACGAGGAGGCCCTGCGGCTGTCGCGCTGGGAGCTGGCCCGGGAGCACGAGGCCTACGACGACTACATGCGCAACAAGCGCTACCTGGCGCGGGGGCTGGCTCCGACGGACCGTCTCACCCTGCTCTTCCTGAACCGGTGGATCGTCGACCAGATGCTCGGCCTGGGAGAGGCCACGGAGGGCCGGGTGAACCGCCGGCTCATGCAGCAGTGCCTCGACCGCCTGGAGGCTCGCCTGCGGCTGGTTCAGACGCCCTCCGCTTGAGCCCGGACGGTCCCTCTGCGATAAGCCGCGCATGCTGCAGCCTCACGAGCTCAACGTTCCAGCGGAACGCCGCAAGCGCCTCTACATCCTCGCGGGGCTGTGGCTGACCGTCGCCCTCATCCTGGCGCTCTTCCACTCGGTGCTGCTGCCCTTCGCGAGCGCCGCCCTCATCGCGTACCTGGTGCACCCGCTGGTGACACGCATCACCCAGGTGAAGGTACGTGGGCACTACATCCCGCGCTGGGTGGGCATCCTGCTCATCTACGCGCTCTTCTTCCTGGCGTTGTACCTCTTCTTCATCGCCATGGTGCCGCAGCTCTACCGCGAGCTGGCCCGCATCAGCCGGGATGGAGTGGCCTTCATCAACTCGCTCACCCCCGAGCGCGTCCACGTGCTCGCCGACCGCGCCGAGGACTGGCTGCGCGCCAATGGGATTCCCGTGGCCATCGCCACGCCCGAGGACATCCGCACCGGCGTGCCCTCCACCGGCTTCTCACTGAACCTGGAGCAGGTCATCCAGGACGTGGCCGCGAGCCTGACGGCCCTGACGCGCGAGCACCTGGGCGACATCGTCACCGTGTCGCGCAACATCATCACGTCGGTGGTGGCCGGCGTGTTCATGATGTTCTTCATCCTGATGGTGGCGGCGTTCTTCTCCATCGATGCGCAGGCCATCGTCCGCTACTTCCTCAGCCTCGTGCCGGCCGAGTACGGCACCGACGCGAAGCTGCTGCTGGAGCGCATCGATCGCTCGCTGTCCGGTGTGGTGCGCGGACAGGTGACCATCTGCCTGGTCAATGGCGTGCTCACCTTCGTGGGGCTGCTGCTGTTCGGCGTGAAGTTCGCCTTCCTGCTGGCCACGGTGGCCACGGTCTTCAGCCTCATCCCCATCTTCGGGACGATCCTCAGCTCGGTGCCCATCGTGCTCATCGCGCTGGCGGACGGCTTCCAGAAGGGGTTCGCCATCCTGCTGTGGATCATCGGGATTCACGCGCTGGAGGCGTACTTCCTCAACCCGAAGATCATGGGCTCGGCGGCGCGCATCCACCCGGTCATCGTGGCCTTCAGCCTGATCGCCGGGGAGAAGATGTTCGGACTGGTGGGCGCGCTCTTCGCGGTGCCCGTGGCCTCCCTGGTGGTGGCCTGCTTCGATTACGCCCGCCTCAAGGCCCAGCCCACCCTGGCCGAGGTGCAGCTCGAGAAGGTCGAGACGTCCAAGTAGTCCTGAGCCACACGGGTTGCATCCGTGTGTGTCCCCTCTCCCAAGGGGAGAGGGTCTGACCCGGGGCCCACGTTCGGGAAGAGTAGGAAACGATGCGGACTCACCCGCTGCAGGCCGCCTCGCAGCGCGAGTCCCGGCAGATGACGAGGCAGCGCCCGCACTCGATTCCGTTCACCGGGCACGTCCCACTGCACCGCACGTTGGAGCAGTTCGGCCCGTCCTGCACGTGGGTGGGGTTCGTCCCCTCGCCACAGCACGCGTTCCCCGTGCAGTCCGAGTCGTTGTAGCAGACGCGGTTGGACAGGGGCTCCGGAGCAACACCGAAGTCCCCCTCCACCGGGCCGCACCCGGCGGCCCATCCGAGCACCGCTCCCAACACGAGGGCGGCGAGTGGAACAGAGCGGGTGCGGTGCATATGTCGACTCCTTACCGGTTCATCGAGCCGAGGAATTCGGCGTTCGAAGCGGTCGGACGCATATGCTTGAGCACGAATTCCATCGCGTCGATCGGCGTGAACGGGTGCAGTACCTGACGAAGCGCCGTGGTGCGGATGAGGTCCGACGGGCTCAGCAGCAGCTCCTCCTTACGCGTACCGGACTTGTTGATGTCCAGCGTCGGGAAGATGCGCTTCTCCATCAGCTTGCGGTCCAGGACGATCTCCGAGTTACCGGTGCCCTTGAACTCCTCGAAGATGACCTCGTCCATGCGGCTGCCGGTGTCGATGAGCGCGGTGCCGATGATGGTGAGGCTGCCGCCCTCCTCGATGTTGCGCGCGGCGCCGAAGAAGCGCTTGGGCTTGTGCAGCGCGTTGGCGTCCACACCACCGGAGAGAATCTTGCCCGAGGCCGGCACCACCGTGTTGTAGGCGCGCGCCAGACGGGTGATGGAGTCCAGGAGGATGCACACGTCGTACTTCTGCTCGACCAGGCGCTTGGCCTTGTCGATGACCATCTCCGCCACCTGCACGTGGCGCGTGGCGGGCTCGTCGAAGGTGGAGCTCACCACCTCGCCGCGCACGTTGCGCTCCATGTCCGTCACTTCCTCGGGGCGCTCGTCCACGAGCAGCACGATGAGGTAGACGTCCGGGTGGTTCTTCGAGATGGCGTGCGCGATGTTCTGCAGCAGCACCGTCTTACCGGCCTTCGGCGGCGCCACGATGAGGCAGCGCTGGCCCAGGCCGATGGGGCAGAACAGGTCGATGATGCGCGTCGTCATCTCCGACCCCTCGTGCTCCAGCTTCAGCTTGCGCGTGGGGTAGAGCGGCGTGAGGTTGTCGAAGAGGATGCGCTCGCGCGCCGCCTCGGACAGCGGGTCGGCGAAGTTGACCTTGTCCACCTTCTGCAGCGCGAAGAAGCGCTCGCCCTCGCGCGGCTGGCGGATGGGCCCCGTCACCGTGTCGCCCGGCCGCAGGTTGAAGCGGCGCACCTGCGACGGCGACACGTAGATGTCGTCCGGGCTCGGCTGGTAGTCGCTGTCCGAGCTGCGCAGGAAGCCGAAGCCGTCGCTCAGCAGCTCCATCACGCCTTCCGCGTGCACCTCGAACTTCTTGTCCGCGATGCCCGACAGCAGCGCGAAGATGAGATCCTGCTTTTTGAGACCCTGATAACCCTCGATGTTGAAGTCGTGGGCCATCTTCGCCAGGTCGGTGATCTTCATCCGCTTCAGGTCATTGAGCTTGATGACCTGCATGGGAGCGCCGTCGCGCGTCACCTCGGTGACCACGGGCGCCTCGGCCGGCTCGGGGGCCGCCGGCTGCGCGGCGGGCTCCTCGTGCGTCGCGTGGGCGCGGACCTCCTGGTACTCCTCGTCTCTCACAGGGTGGGAGGGAATCGGCGTCAGCACCGGGCGCGGCGTCTCGGAGACGGACTCCGAGGGAGCCTCGGGCTCGGTGTCCTCCTCTCGACGGGCGGCCGTCCGGCGGCGCGAGGGCTTTTCGGTGTCGTCCCGGTCCGCGGCCTTGGCCCGCGTCGTGCGACGCTTGGGCTTCTCTTCTTCGGCCTCGATGACTGCGGTGTCCAGGACCTTCTCTTTGGGGGAACGGGCTTTGGCCATGTGCTTGGGGGGCTACGGGCGGGCGCCCTGGCATGTGGGGCGCGCACGGGAATGTCGTGAAAGATGTCCGTGAGGTACGCGAAGCGCGAAACGCCCTCGGCGGGTCACCCTGGATCCCTTCTTGCCGGGACCTCACGGGTGGTGGAACCATGTACAGGGAAGAGATGGCGCCTGAGGTGTGACAACAACCCTCATGAGCCGCTGCAAGAGGTTATTGACCACCTCCGGAGCTGTCAAGGCATCCTCGCTTCCTGCCCAGTCAGGCAGCCGACGCCTCGAATTATTTCAGTTCATCCGCCGAGCCTTCATCCGTGAACTCCTCGAAGACCGCCGACGCCACCCGAGCCGAGCAGCTCCGCCGCGAGCTCGCCCACCACAACCACCGCTACTACGTGCTCGATTCTCCGGAGGTCAGCGACGCGGAATATGACCGGCTGATACGGGAGCTGCAGGAGTTGGAGGCCCGCCACCCCGACCTCATCACCCCGGACTCGCCGACCCAACGGGTGGGGGGTGCCCCGGCCGAGAAGTTCGAGAAGGTGGTCCACCGCGCTCCGATGCTCTCGTTGGCCAACGTCTTCAACCACGAAGAGCTTTCCGATTTCGACGAGCGGATCCGCCGCCAGACGGGGCTGGCGCAGGTCGCCTACGTGTGCGAGCCCAAGCTCGACGGCCTGGCCGTCACCCTGCACTACGAGCACGGGCGCTTCGTCCGGGGCGCCACCCGCGGCGACGGCACCGAGGGCGAGGACGTCAGCGCCAACCTGCGCACCATCCGCAGCCTTCCCATGGAGCTGCTGCCCCAGGACGGGGTGAAGGTGCCCGGGGGCCTCGAGGTGCGCGGCGAGGTCTTCATCTCCAAGAAGGACTTCAAGAAGCTCAACGACTCGCGGGAGCAGGAGGGCGAGCCGCTCTTCGCCAACCCCCGCAACGCCGCCGCCGGCAGCCTGCGGCAGTTGGATCCGCGCATCACCGCCACGCGCCCGCTCTCCCTCTACCTGTACGAGTGCGTGCCCGGCGAGGGCGTGCCCGCCTTCCGCTCGCACACGGAGAAGCTCGAGTACCTCAAGTCGCTCGGGCTGCCGGTGAACCGGTACGTGCGCGTGGAGAGCGTGGAGGGGGTGCGCGAGCAGTACGGCAAGTCCGTCGAGGGCCGCCATGCCCTGCCCTTCGAGGTGGACGGCATGGTGGTGAAGGTGGACGAGGAGGACCTGCGCCAGCGCCTGGGGCAGATCTCCAAGAGCCCCCGCTGGGCCGTGGCCTACAAGTTCCCCCCCGAGGAGGAGGCCACGCTCGTCGAGGACATCCAGGTGTACGTGGGCCGCACGGGCGCGCTCACGCCGGTGGCGCACCTCAAGCCGGTGAAGGTGGGAGGCGTCACCGTCAGCCGCGCCACCCTGCACAACGAGGACGAGCTGCGCCGCAAGGACGTGCGCAAGGGCGACACCGTCTTCATCCGCCGCGCCGGTGACGTCATCCCCGAGATTGTGAAGGTGGTGGAGTCCAAGCGGCCCGAGGGCGCCCAGCCCTTCGAGTTCCCCCGCGAGTGCCCCGTCTGCCACGCGGCGGCCGTACGGGACGATGAGGGCACCATCATCCGCTGCACCGGCGCCACCTGCCCCGCGCAGATGGTGGAGAAGGTGCGCCACTTCGCCTCGCGCACCGCCATGGACATCGACGGCCTGGGCGAGAAGCTCGCCGGACAGCTCGTGGAGAAGGGGCTGGTGAAGACGTTCGCGGACCTCTACCACCTCACCAAGGGCCGGCTCCTGGAGCTGGAGCGCATGGGCGAGAAGAGCGCCGACAACCTGCTGGCCAACATCGAGCGCTCCAAGCAGACCACCCAGCCCCGCTTCCTCTACGCGCTCGGCATCCGCCACGTGGGCGAGGCCACCGCCAAGACGCTCGCCGAGTCCTTCCCCAACGTGAGGGAGCTCTACGACGCCAGCCTGGAGGACATCACCCGCGTCAAGGACGTGGGCCCCACCATGGCCCAGGTCCTCCACGCCTTCTTCCGCGAGCCGCAGAACCGCGACGCCATCAACGCCCTGCTCGAGGCCGGAGTCACCCCCGCCGCGCCCCGCGTCGTCAAGACGGGCACCTTCGCCGGCAAGACGGTGGTGCTCACCGGCGGCCTCAACGGCATGAGCCGCGAGCAGGCCAAGGAGGAAATCGAGCGCCGGGGCGGTAAGGTGTCTGGAAGTGTCTCGCGCAAGACTGACATTGTGGTGGCGGGTGAGGAAGCTGGCAGCAAGCTGAAGAAGGCCCAGGAACTCGGGCTAAGAATCCTGGACGAGCAGGCGTTCCTGCAGCTGCTTCAGACGGACGCCAGAGGGTAGGGGCCGGCACCATGGACAGGCGGCGAGCAAGCCTCCGCATTCGAGGAAAGGTGCAAGGGGTGTTCTACAGGGAGAGCGCCCGCACCGAGGCCGTGCGTCTCGGGCTGACGGGTTGGGTGCGCAACCTCTCGGACGGGTCGGTCGAGGCAGTGGTCGAGGGAGCGCCCGAGGCCCTCGAGGCATTCGTCACCTGGTGTCATCGGGGTCCGCCCCAGGCCCGGGTGACGGACGTGGAGCGCGCCGATTCGGAGGCGCGCGGGGAGTTCAGCACCTTCACCGTGGAGCGCAGCTCATGAACCCCTACGCGATGGCTTCTCTGCCAGCCATGCTCGGCATCAAGGCGGGCAGCAAGGTCTCGGTCATCAATCCGCCCCGGGGCTTCGTCCAGCGGCTCAACCCCCTTCCCGATGGCGTGGAGTTCCTCATCACCGCCCAGACGGGCCTGGACGTCATCCTCTTCTTCACCCAGGACGCGCACGAGCTCGTCCAGCGCCTGCCCGCCCTGTCGCGCGCCATGGCCCTCACCGGCGGCATCTGGGTGTGCTGGCCCAGCGGCGAGGGCATCAAGACGTCCCTCTCCGAGGACTTCATCCGACAGGCCGCGCTCGACATCGGCATGGTGGACAACAAGCTGTGCCTCATCGACAGCACCTGGACTGGCCTGCGCCTGGTCCGCCGCCCTCGGGGCCGGCTGGACAAGCCGGAGAACCGCAAGCGGATGCCGACCGCCCAGGCCTGACCCCCCCCGAGCCCGGGCCCCTGCCCTCCGTCCGGAGGAGTTCCCGAGCTGCCGACCGGCCGACATTTTCCATGTCTCGCCTTTACAGGTCGTATCAGGCGTGAAAACCTTTTGGTGTTTTCGGACCTTGGGACGTTCCGCCAGGGGCGGGGCGTTTGGGGTCCATGGAATCTTGATTTTTGAGACGGGTGCGTTCCCGGGACACCAGGGCGCGCCGGCTGCACCGAGCTTCTATCGCCCCCCCAAGGCGCCCGCGGATGGGCACCGACCGGGTGAGGAAGGAAGAGGCGGGGCGGCACGAGCGCCAGGGGCCCTCGGAGCGCTCGATTGGGAAGTGAGTCCCCGCCTGGCAGGGTGCCGGAGAATGCGGGGCGACATGAACTCGGAGGAGCAGGTCGTGGTCCCCTCAACCCCCACCCGCGCGGACACAGCCGGCTCCCGGACACCCGGGCCGTCCTCCGTCCACGCGCGCGGAGGAGCCGGGCCCGCCTCTCCCCTCGCAGCGCGCTCGGAAGCGGGAGACGCCGTCGCCTCCCGTCCGCCGGAGCTCACGCATCCGCGCGCGCGCCCAGGACTGGTCAATGAGCAGCATCCTCGTCATCAACGCGGCGGGCCGGGAGACCCGCGTGGCCCTCGTCGAGAGCGGTCACATCGCGGAGTTCTACCTCGAGCGTAAGAAGGACAAGGGAATCGTCGGTAACATCTACAAGGGCCGTGTCGTCCGGGTACTCCCGGGCATGCAGGCGGCCTTCGTGGACATCGGACTCGAGAAGGCGGCCTTCCTCTACGTCAGTGACGTCGTCTACGACCCGGACTTCGCGCGCGCCCAGTTCGAGCTGACCGAGGGCGAGCACGACGAGGACGCTCCGGACGTGCCGGAGGAGTCCGAGGCCGTGGCCGCCGAGGCCGCTCACGAGGCCGGCGCCGAAGTGGAAGCCGAGGTGCACGAGCATGCCGCCAAGGGTGGTGGCGAGATGCCCGACCCCGTGGCGGCCCCTCCCGAGGTACGCGCCGAGCAGCCCGCGGAGCGTGCCGAGGAGCCGGAGCGTCACGCCGAGCCGCAGCCCGCGCCCCGCGTCGAGGAGCCCGCGTCCCATACCGAGGCGCCGCAGCCCCCCGCCGAGCAGCCCGCCCCCATCGCCGCCACGGCGACCGGGTCGGCCGAGCCCGTGTCCGTCGGGGCCCCGCCCGAGCCGGTGAGCCTGTCCGCGGTCACGACGGCTCCGGTGGAGTCCGCGCCCGTGAGCGTGGCGGCCCAGGCGGCCCCCGAGACCCCCTCTGGTCTGCCCACCACCGACGGCTCGGTGGCCCTGGCGCTGCCGCCCGAGCCGGCCCTCGTCACCGAGAACGAGCCGGGTGCCGTGGCCGCCCCCGCTCCGGCGCAGGCCGCTCCGCAGCAGCGTTCCGAGACGGCCGGTGAGCGCCGCGCCCCTCGCGAGAACCGCGAGGCCGCCCGTGAGGCCCGCGAGGCCCGCCGCGAGCAGAAGGACAAGGACCGCGAGCGCGAGAAGGATCGGGAGAAGGACAAGGGCCGCAAGCAGCGCGAGGAGCAGCAGCGCAAGCGCGACGAGGAGAAGTCCAAGCCGCGCAAGACGGCGAAGATCGAGGAGTTGCTGAAGGTGGGCCAGGAGGTCGTGGTCCAGATCTCCAAGGATCCCATCGGCACCAAGGGCGCGCGCCTCACCTCGCACATCTCCATCCCGGGCCGCCACCTGGTGTTCATGCCCACGGTGGACCACGTGGGCATCAGCCGCCGCATCTCCAACGAGAAGGAGCGCAAGCGCCTGCGGGAGATCGTCGACCGGCTGCGCCCACCCGGGACGGGCTTCATCGTGCGCACGGTGGCGGAGAACGTGCCGCAGGAGAAGCTCGAGAGCGACATCCGCTTCCTCATCGAGGTGTGGAACCAGGTGGTGCGCCGCAACGAGAAGCGCGGCGGCGGCGGCCTGCTGCACCCGGACCTGGACCTCATCCTGCGCGCCACGCGCGACCTCTTCGCCCACGACGTGGAGAAGCTCGTCGTCGATGACCGCGAGGAGTACGAGCGCATCCTGGGCTTCGTGAACGCGCAGGACCCGGCGCTCAAGGACCGGGTGGTGCTGCACGAGTCGGAAGAGCCCATCTTCGACGCCTACGGGATCGAGCACGAGCTGCAGCGCGCCACGCAGCGCAAGGTGTGGCTCAAGAGCGGCGGCTACCTCATCATCGACCAGGCCGAGGCGCTCACCGCCATCGACGTCAACTCGGGCCGCTACGTCGGCAAGAAGAGCCTCGAGGAGACGATCACCAAGATCAACGTCGAGGCGGCCAAGGAGATCGTCTACCAGCTGCGGCTGCGCAACATCGGCGGCATCATCATCTGCGACTTCATCGACATGGAGAAGCCGCAGAACCGGGACAAGGTCTTCAAGTCGCTGCAGGAGGCGCTGGGCCGGGACAAGGCGAAGACGAACGTGCTGCGCATCTCCGAGCTGGGCCTGGTGGAGATGACGCGCAAGCGCGTGCGCGAGTCCATCGGCCGGGTGCTGCACGAGGACTGCCCGTACTGCGACGGCAAGGGCTTCGTGAAGACGGCGACCACGGTGGCCTACGAAATCTTCGGGGAGATCCGCCGCGAGGCGCCGGGCTACAAGGACCCCACGCTGGTCATCAACTGCAACGCCGAGGTGGCGCGGCTGCTCCAGGGCGAGGAGCGGCAGGAGCTGCGGCACCTGATGGACCGCTACAACAAGTCCATCCAGGTGAAGGCGCAGCAGAACTACCACCGCGAGCAGTACGACATCTACGGCCGCAGCGCGCAGGGAGGGGACCACAAGGTGGCCTCGTCACCGGGCTCGGGAGATGGCGAGCTGTCGATGCAGCGCCGGCCCGAGAGTGGCGGTGGCGAGCGTGGCTTCCGCGAGGGCGGTGGTGGCCGCGACCGTGACCGTGAGCGTGGCGACCGGGGTGGCGGCAACCGCGACCGTGACCGCGACCGGGGTGGCGGCAACCGCGACCGTGACCGCGACCGGGGTGGCGGCAACCGCGACCGTGACCGCGACCGGGGTGGCGGCAACCGCGACCGTGACCGCAACCGGGGCGAGCAGCAGCGTCGGTCCGAGCAGCGGGAGGGACGCGGGGGGCAGCAGACCCAGGCCCAGCAGTCCGGCGGAGAGCAGCCGGCCGCGGCCAGCACGCCCTCGACGCCGTCCGGAAACGGGAACGGCAACGGGTCGGGCAGTAACACCTGAGATCCCACTCTCCCCTCTCCCTCCGGGAGAGGGACGGGGTGAGGGTACCGGACCCAACTGATTGGATCTCGAGCACCCTCCCCCCCTGCCGTGCCGTCCCGGCATTGGCTACCCTGACGCCACCGGATGCGGTCCTTCTCCCCACTCTCCGTGCAGCGACTGCGCGCCAGCGCGTTCCAGTGGGCCCGCCGCACCTGGGAGCCCGTGGCGAGGACCCGCACGGGGCGCTTCGCCCTGGACACGCTGCTGGCGGTGCGCTCCCTGGCGCGGGGCTTCCTGGGCGAGAACATCCGCCTGCGCGCGGCGGCGCTCACCTACATCAGCGTCTTCTCCCTGGTGCCGCTGCTGACGGTGGTGGTGGCACTGATGGGGGCCTACCACCAGCAGGCCGTCCAGCAGCGCCTCCGGGAGATCATCTTCGCGGTGCTGGCCCCCGGAGTGCGCGAGGAGTCAGCGGCCTTTCTCCAGCGCTTCCTGCAACCGGGTCACACGACGGCCATCGGGAGCGCGGGATTCCTCGGACTGCTCTTCTCGGCGGGCTCGCTGCTGCACAACATCGACGAGTCGCTGAATGAAATCTGGGGCGTGAAGAACAACCGCCCGTGGCTGCTGCGCGCGCTCATCTACGCGGGGCTGCTGCTGCTGGGGCCGCTGCTGCTGGCCATCTCGTTCGCGGGAACGGGCGAGGTGCGCTCCTTCCTGCAGGAGACCCATGCTCCGGTCTTCCTGCGCCTCTCCGAACAGCTCTTCGGGCCCCTGTCGCCCCTCACGGGAGTCATCGGGCTCACCGTGCTCTACTACGTGACGCCCAACACCCACCTGCGCTTCCGGTCGGCGCTTGCGGGCGGGCTGGTGGCGGGCCTGGCCTGGTGGGTGGCGCGGCATGTGTACACGGGGGCGGCCGCGTACAGCTTCCGCCACAACCCGCTCTACGCCTCGCTGGGTGCCCTGCCCATGTTCCTCGCGTGGCTGTACGTGGACTGGCTCCTCATCCTCACCGGCGGACGCGTCTCGTACGCGGTGGAGCACGCCACCTACCGGGACTCGCTGTGGGCCTTTGGCACCCATCCCCGGGCCCGGGAGCTGGTGGCCGCCCGGGTGGCCCAGGAAGCCACGCTGGTGTGGTTCGACGGAGGAACACCGCCCCTGCCCCGGGACCTGGCCCTCCGCCTCCGGGTCGCCGAGTCCCTCGTCCACGAGGTGGTGGACGACATGGAGCGGGCGGGACTCCTCGAGCGTCAGCGGAAGGGAGGCATCCTGCCGGCCCGACCCCCGGCGGAGCTCACCCTGGCCGACCTGACGCTCGCCGTCCACGGCGTCTACAACCCCGTCGAGCCCCAGGCCTGGAACACCCCGCGCGCTCCGGGCTTCGAGCCCCTGGAGGCCTTCTTCGGAGAGTCGGACAGGGCCGGCCTGGACGTGCTGCGCCGGACCCGGTGGCTGGACCTGGCCATCCTGGTGCGCCCCGGGCTCGCGGAGGTGGCGACGGCCGCCCCCCCGGAGCAGGCCGTGGCGGCGACGGGAAGCGGAAATCCGTAACGTTTCTGGGAGGTTGGCGGGCCTCGTGGCTTGCACGCGGGATTCGTTCTGTTATCTTTCCGGGATTCGACCACGGGCCATGCGCCCTGTTTCCGAGGGGTTACGCGGTTTGCGGGAGCATGCGATGCTGAAGTCCGATCTGATCAACGTCCTCGTCTCCAAGAAGGGGATGACCCAGAAGCAGGCCGAGGCGACGGTCGAGACTATCTTCGAGTCCATGAAGGAAGCCCTCTGCCGCGGAGAGAACATCGAGATCCGCGGGCTGGGCGCCTTCCACGTGAAGAACTACCAGGGCTACCAGGGCCGTAACCCCAAAACGGGGCAGATCATCCCCGTGAAGCCCAAGCGCGGCCTGCTCTTCCGCACGGGCAAGGAGCTGCGCGACCGGGTCAACCGCCCGGCCCCGCAGACCCCGCAGTCCGACATCTCGTTCGACCCCAAGAGCGGCAGCGGCACCAGCTACTAGCCTCCGCTCAGCGCCCCAGGGCGGCGGGTGACAGCCGTCCCAGCGGGCGAATCTGCAGGTTCATGTCCAGCTCGCCGTAGGTGAGCACCGCGATGTCCGGGAAGGCGCCCTCGCACAGCTTGCGCAGGGTGCGCCGGACATCCGGCGCGGTGAGCAGCACGGTCTGCCCGCCCGAGGCGATGCGCTTCACCCCCTCCAGAATCTCCGCCACCCGCTCCGGCGAGGGTGCCGGTCCGCGCGGTCCGGCAGCCCGCAGGGTCTCCTCGATCTCCGGATCCACGAGGTAGGCGAAGAGCGGCCCTGACGGGGCGAACTTGTGGCTGAGGTAGCGGTACAGCGCCTGGCGGCAGCGCTCGGCCAGGGCCGTGGCATCCCCCTCGGTGGTGGGAGCCACCAGCGCCTCGAGAATGGCGCGCATGTTCCGGATGCTCACCTGCTCCTCCACCAGCTTGCGCAGCACCTCGGTGAGCAGCGGCAGCGGGACCTTCTGGAGCGCCTCCTTCACCAGCGTGGGAGCCTGCGCCTCGAGCCCATCCAGCAGCCCCTGCACCTCCTGGATGCCCAGGAGCCCCGCCGCGCGGCCACGGACGATGCTCCGCAGGTGCTCGGCGATGAGCTCCCCGGCGCTCCGAACCGGAACCTGCGCCATCTCCAGACGCGCGCGCCCGTCCGCCGGCACACGACTGATGGGCTTGCCGGAGGAAGGGTCCACCGCGGGCTCCGCCTTCAGCTCCAGGAAGGCCAGTTCCTCCGGCTGCGCCACCGCGTAGAGCGATCCAGGGACGACCTGTCCCATTCCGGCGGGCACCTCATCCACCAGGATGCGGTAGGTCCCCGCGGGGAGATACGCGGCCTCGGTCCGCACCCGGATGCCCGGCACTCGCACGCCGAGCTCGTAGAAGACCTCGTCTCGCACCCGATTGAGCACCTGGTGCACGAACGCACCGCCCTGCTCCTGCGCCATCGGGGTGAGGTCCGGCGCGAGATCCACCGTCAACGGAGCCACCCCCACCGGCGCCACCGCGCTCTCCGGAGGCGCACCCGCTCCCCCCTGGGCCGCCGCACCTGCCTCGGGCTTGCCCTCGACACGGGCCGCGGCGGCTTCCTCCTCCGTCACGGCGGCCTTCATGCTCTTGAGGGCATGCGCGAGGCCTCCCAGGGCCGCTCCCAGCCCGAGGAACGTCAGGTGCGGCATGCCCGGCATCGCGGCGAGCGCCACGCAGAGCGCGGCCACCACCCAGAGCGCCTTGGCCTCGCCAAAGAGCTGCGAGCCGATCTCCGAGCCGAGCGAGTCCTCCTCCTTCTCCGAGGCCACGCGCGTGACGACGAGGCCCGCCGCCACCGCGATGCACAGCGAGGGAATCTGCGACACCAGTCCATCACCGATGGCGATGAGTGCGTAGGTGGAGGCCGCCTCGGCCAGCGTCATCCCATTCTGCAGGATGCCGATGCAGATGCCACCCAAGAGGTTCACCGCGACGATGACCAGGCCCGCGATGACGTCTCCCTTCACGAACTTCATCGCGCCATCCATGGCGCCGAACATCTGGGACTCGCGCTCCAGGTCGCGCCGCCGCCGACGGGCCTGCGCTTGATCGATGGCCCCCGCGCGCAGGTCCGCGTCGATGGACATCTGCTTGCCCGGCATCGCGTCCAGGGTGAAGCGCGCGGAGACCTCCGCCACGCGCTCGGCCCCCTTGGCCACCACGAGGAACTGCACCAGCGTGAGGATGGCGAAGATGACCGCGCCGACGACGTAGTCCCCCCGCACCACGAACTCACCGAAGGCCTGGATGATCTCTCCCGCGTGTCCCTCCGCGAGCGCCAGCCGCGTGGACGACACGTTGAGCGCGAGCCGGAACAACGTGGTGAACAGCAGCAGCGTCGGGAAGGACGTCACCTTCAGCGCGTCCCGGGCATAGAGCGCCGCCACCAGCAACGCCACCGCCGCCGCCAGGTTGATGGCCAGCCCCATGTCCAGCAGCCAGGGCGGCAACGGGATGATGAGCGCACCCAACACCGCGGCCATCGCCACGGCCAGTACCACGTCCGAGGACTTGCGAGCCCTCATGAGAAGCTTCACCAACTGGTTCATGACGTCTGCCTCCGTGGACGGTCGTCCACGTCCTGCGACTCCTGCGCCACCCGGAGGACCGCCGCGGCGGCCTGGTACAGTTCCTCGGGGAGTTCCTCCCCGATGTCGTAGTGGATGAGGCTGCGGGCCAGCGGCACGTCCCGAACCACCGGGATTCCGAGCCGTTCGGCCTCGCGCCTCAGCCTGAAAGCGTCCTGCTCGCGCCCCTTGGCGACGAGATAGGGCGCCTCACACTCCTCCGTGGCGTAGCGAAGCGCGACTGCGATGTGCGTAGGGTTGACGACCACGACGCTGGCCTTTTGCACCCCGCGTGCCGCGCCTCCCGCGGCCAACTGACGGTGCAACGCCTTGCGCTGGTTCTTGTGGTGCGGGTCGCCCTCGCTCTCCTTGTGCTCCCGCTTCACCTCCTCGCGCGTCATCATCAGGTCCTTCACGTGACGCCGCCGCGCGAGCGCGTAGTCCCCCACGCCCAGCACCACGAGGATGCACGCGAGCCGGATGACGAGCGGCCCGAGCAGGCCCAGGGCGATCTCCAGCCCCCGCGTTCCCTCCAGCCAGGCCGTGCGGAGCACGTCCGGTCCCGCATCCACGGCCGCGCTCCAGACGAGCCACACCACCACCGCCGCCACGAGCAGGGCCTTGCCCACCTCGATGAAGGGTTTCACGCTGAAGAGCTTCTTCAAGCCCTCCGCTGGATTGATGCGCTCGAGCTTCGGCATCACGTGCTCCGCGTTCAGCTCGAAGCCCACCGTGGCCACGGACACCCCGAGAGACGCCATCAGCGCCCCGCCGAGCACGGGCCCAGACAGGAGCACCATCACCCAACCCGCCTCCTGCCACGCCCCCGAGGGCTCCTGGTGCAGCATCAGCCGGGCCGTCCACTCCTTCAGCCGCGCGAACCCCATGGGCGCCGACATGCTCAGGCCGAGCAGCCCTCCGAAGGTCACCACACTGGAGGACAGGAGCCGACTGCGCGGAATCTGTCCCTTGCGGCGTGCATCGCGCAGACGCTTCGCCGAGGGTTGTTCCGTCTTCTCGCTCACCGCGCCACCTCCCCGAGCCAGAGCAGCGCGGCGTCCACCGAGAGAAAGCTCGCCAGCAAGCGCTCACAGAGGATGCCCAGTCCGAGCCACAGCAACGCCCCTCCCGCGAGGATGCGCAGCGGCGCGCCCACGTCCTGGAGATTCACCTGGGGCGCGGCGCGCGACACCATTCCCAGCAGGCAGTCCACCGCCATCACCGCCGCGGCGATGGGAGCTCCCACCGCGAGCCCCGTGGCCATCGCCCCCCCAGCCAGCCCCACCACGTGCATCACCGCCGCCTCGGTGGGCACGTACGTACCAAGCCGCACCCACCCGAAGCCCCGCACCAGCCCCGAGACGACGACGGGCATGAATCCCCCCGTCACCACCAGTCCGACGAGGAGCTGGTAGAGCGCATCTCCCGTGGCCGACTCGCGCGTCCCCGCCACCGGCAGGCTCGCCTCCGCCGACGTGCCCCGGAAGAGGTCGATGAAGCGCCCGCCCATCCGCGCCGCGTCGAAGGGCAGCGCCGCCACCAGACCCACGGACGTGCCGTAGGTGAGCTCCTTCATCGCCAGGGCGGCCAGTTGCAGCGGCGTCTCCACTGGCGCGGGCAGGGCCACTCCCGCCACATGGTGCAGGAAGAGCGCGAGGCTCAGCACCAAGGCGAGCTTCACCGTCGTCGGAGCCGCCTGTCCTCCCAACAGCGGACACAGGAAGGCCACCGGCAGCAGACGCGCGGAGCACAAGGCCACCGCGACCACGCTCGGGCCCAGCAGGTCCAGCCGGGCGTGAAGGAGCTCGAGGTTCATCCGCCCACCTCCGCGATGACCCGCAGCACCTGCTGCGCGAAGAGGGTGAGCTGGCCGGCAATCCATGGCCCGGCCACCACCAGCGCCAGCACCGCCGCGCACAGCTTGGGCACCACCGTGAGGGTGCTCTCCTGCAACTGCGTGGTGGCCTGGAAGAGACTCATCAGGAAACCGACCACCAGGCTGGCCCCGACGGGCGGCAGCGAGGCGAGGACCATCAAGAGCAGCGCCTCGCGGCCCAGCGAGAGCAGAACGTCCTGGGTCATGGCATCACCGGTAACCGAGGATGAGGCCGCGCGCGAGCAGCGACCATCCATCCACGGCGACGAAGAGGAGGATCTTGAAGGGCAGGCTCACTTGGCTCGGTGACAGCGACTGCATCCCGAGCGCGAGCAGGACATTGGCCACGACCATGTCCAGCACCAGGAACGGGAGGAAGACGAGGAAGCCGATCTGGAAGGCCTCCTTCAGCTCGGTGATGACGAAAGCCGGGATGACCACGAAGAGGTCCTCTTCGTGGACCTGGTCGGCCTCCTCTGGCGGCCGCAGCTCGCGCGCCAGGTCCAGGAAGCGCGCCCGCTCCTCCGCGCTGCCATGCTTCACCAGGAAAGTGCGCAGCGGCTCGGTCACCTTGCCCGCGGCGCTGATCATCTGCGCACCGGTGCCGACGTCCTGGTAGACGGCCTGCCCCACGTCGTACATGCGCTCCATCACCGGCGCCATGATGTGACCCGTCAGCACCGCGGCGAGCCCCGTGAGGACGATGGTCGGCGGCGCCTGCTGCGTTCCCATCGCCGAGCGCGCCAGCGACAGCACCACGGCGATCTTCGAGAAGCTGGTCAGCATCAGCACCGCGAAGGGCAGCAGCGACATCAACGCCAGCATCCCCATCATCGACACCGGGCTGCCGGCGAAGGACATCCGCGAGAGCGACGGCTCCGCCGCCAGGGCCAGCCCGGGAGCGAGGACTCCCACCACGAGCAACGTGCGGCTCATGACAGGGTCTCCTTCTCCCGAATGAGAGCCACCGCGCTCCGGCGCGACCGGGCCTTCACGCGCACGGGAGCACGCGTGCGGCGGATCTCCGCGAAGGAGTCCCCGTAGGCCACGAGGTAGCGGCACCCCTCCACCTCCACCAGCGCCAGTCCACAGCGCTGGGACAACCCCGTCCGGGACACCACCCGCATGGGCTCGGAGAGCGCGAAGCGGGACTCGGTCCGGCCACGGTGCAGGAGCCACCAGCCAAGCCCCACCAGGGCCATGGCCCCCAGCAGCCCCCGGGCCACCGAGGTCGCCGACATCCCTCCCAACGGGGCGAGCGCCGCCAGACCCAGGAGAAGCCCGGCCGCCAGGAGCATCTTGGTCCGCGGAGACGCGGAGTCGAACAGGGTCTTCATGGGAGCACTCACGGCATGAGGGTGAGGATGCGCGCCCCCACCTCTCCATCGATGTCCACCAGCTCCGCCCTCGCCACCACCCGGTCCCCCACTCGCAGCAGCACCGGCTCGCTCGCGTTGATGCGCAGCGGCAACAGCGCGCCCGGCTTGAGCCCCGCCAGCTCGGAGATCGGCAACAGCAGCCGCGTCAGCTCGATCTCCACATCCACCGGCAGCGGGGGCATTCCCTCGCTCCGCTCGTTCACGTCCGCCATGTCCGACTCCTGGAGTAGTGCGCGCCCATGCGCGCGATTCAGTGAGAAACCCTCGGGGGTGAAGTCCCCCATCAGCTCGAAGCCGCGCAGGACCAGCCGCCCGGGACCCAGCAGGTGCGTGCCCGCCTGGCGCAGTCCCTCGAGAAGGACGACGTCCCCCTGTCCAAGCGACTCCAGCGCCTCGCGCGGCAGCGACGTACGGCCCACGAGACAGCGCGCGCCCAGACGGGCCGCTCGCACCTCGGGCGCGAGCTCCGCGTCACGCTCCATCGGCAGTTCCTTCAACGCGCCCTCGAGCACCACCGCGGGGAGCACCAGCCGCCCTCCCGCGGTCGTCCGACCCACCGTCACCGTCAGCTCCACTCCCAGGTGGCGCTGCCGGGCATCGAGGCGCGCCAGCGCCTCCGTGCGATTCATCGTCACCCCCGTGAGGCGCGGACCGAACCGCCGCTGCAGCTCCCGCTGCTCACGCAACGCGCACAGCGCCGACAACCCCAGGAAGGCGAAGGACGCCTCCTCCAGACGCGTCAGGCCCGTGATGGGCCCGGAACTCGTCTCCGCCCCCGCCAGGCGCTCCAGCGCCGCGAAGAGCACCGGCGGCTCCAGCTCCAGCACCGCCG
Organism: Archangium violaceum; assembly: GCF_016887565.1. NCBI lineage: Bacteria > Pseudomonadati > Myxococcota > Myxococcia > Myxococcales > Archangiaceae > Archangium > Archangium violaceum. Next base: position 3,098,295 of record NZ_CP069396.1, on the reverse strand, counting down.
TTCCTCCCGTGGCCGACAGGTCCACCAGGGCGAAGGCCGCCGTGTGCGCCAACCCCGTCGCTGGCGTCACCACCGCCTCCAACAACCGCGCCTCGACCCGGACGGGACAGCCCAGCTCCTGGCCAAGCGACTCGCACACCCCCTCGAGCGCCTTCCTCGCCAGCCGGACCGCCTCGGGCCGCTCGTTCAACGTCACGTGGGCGCGGGACAGCCGGCGCGTACCGAGCCGGCGCAGCCGCATCGGCTTCAACGTCGTGGACTGGGTGCCCTCTCCAACAAGATTCCGCATGGTTCGCTCCGTGCTTCGGACGAGCCCCTCCTGTTCACGGCCGATGCCAGCGGCCGCGCACGTGAAATCGAGGGGTTGGATGTCAAGGGGCGTCCCGGGTCGGGACGGCGGGTCTCAACGCGTGGCTTCGCGGATCAACCGCTCGGCCAGCGCACACACCGCCGGGGTGGCCGCCGCGCCGGGCGGTTCCACCTCGCGCTCCGGAAAGAGGCTGCGGTGATAGGGCGGCAACCTCCGGAAGATCTCCCGCCGCAGCACTTCTGGCGCTTCCTCCATCAGCGCCCTCAGCCGCGCCGCGGCATCGGGCCGAACACCGAACTCCACCGCCACCCGCGCCTGCCTCCTCGCGGAGGAGAGCGCGGCGAACCCGGCCAAATAGACCTTCGCCCGTGACGCCTCGGGCTCCGTCAAGCCCTCCAGCAGCACCGCCGCCCGCTCCCGCCCGAACACCAGGGCCACCAGGGCAATCCGCTCCAGGGGCAATGAGACCGGAGGTGGGGTCCTCACGGGTTCCGAACCCGGCGGCCTCTTCGGATGTCCGGGCGGTGGCTTCACGGGAGCCCGGACCACCACCGTCCGCTGGTCTCCCGGCGCCTTCGCACCGGGCCGAGGGCTCCGGGTGATACGCGTCGCCTCCATGGCTCATCCTCCAGCGGGCTCACGCCACCTTGCGAGCGGGCCCGGGCGCCACGACGGGACGCGCGGGTGCCGGCGGCGCGGCGGGCTTCGCTTCCGCCCTGGCCCGGTAGTGCCGCAGACGCAGCGTCATCAGGCTCAGCCCCACGGACAGCCCCGTGACCAACACGGACAGCGCCGCCAGGAGCATCCGCATCCTCATCAGCGGAGAGCCACTCGGCGTGGGCGCCACCACCCGCGTGGACACCTCGTCCACCATGAGCGACACCGACTCGGGGGCGAGCCCCTCCACCCCTCCGGCGATGAGCGCCCGCAGCAGCTCCCGCGAGCCCTTCACCTGGTCCGCGTAGCCGGGTGCCACGCGCAGCATGGCCGAGGCCTTCGCGGGCACCGGCTGCTGCCCGGGCCTCGGCGGCGGAGGCACCACCAGGTGCACGCGCGCGAGGATCACCCCCTCCACCGTCTGCAGCGTCTTCTCCATGTCCCGCTCCATCACCCGCACCCGGCAGAGCTGCTCCTCCACCGGAGAGCGCACCAGCCCCGCTCCGCCGAAGACGTCACAGCCCTCCTCCGCCGCGGGCCTCGGCAACCCCAGCTCCGCGAGGATCCGCACCGCGTCCGAGGACTGCTCCTCGGCCACCTCGATGGCCCACGTGGGCTTCTTGCCCGCCTCGGGCACCTTGCGCGCGTCGAGCCCCCGCTCGACGAGCACCGTCTGCAACTCGTTGGCCTGGCGCTCGTCCAGGCCGTGCTGGATGCGCTCCCCGCACCCGGTGGCGCACAGGAGCAGGACGAAAAGACAGCGTCGGATGAACATGGTGAGCTCCTCACACCTGGGTCTGCAGCACCTGCTTGACGCCGCCGGTCGCCTTCTCGACGACCTTGCCGGCGAGATCGAGCTCCTGGCTCGCCCGGTACACGTGGGCCTGGAGCGCCAGCAGCTCGGTCGGCGAGAACGACCTGCCCGACTCGGCCAGCGCCAGGATGTGGTCCAACCGCTTCTGCGCCTCGCCCACCCGGTCCAGCACCTGCACCGCCTGCTGCGCACGCGCCGACTGCACCGAGTCCACCCGGCCGCCGGCCTGGACCTCCGAGGTCCCCGCCGTCGCCCGCCCCACGCCCTCCACCTTGCATGTCCCGCGCGTTGCCTCGGCCTTGTCCGCCGGAGCCAGTTGCGGAGCCCCCTCGCTGGCGACCCGGGGCCCGGGCTGCTTCCCCGGGCCCTTCACTCCCTCCAGCACCTCGCCGAACCGCGCCTTCCCCGAGGGCTCCAGCGCGGGCGTCGCTCCCGCCCCGCCAATCGCCCCCACCTTGTCGATGGCCATGGCGCGCCCCTAGCGGATGTTGTTGATGGCCGCTTTCGCGGTGTCGTGGCGGACCTTCATGATGTTGGAGATGGCGTTGTGCGCACGGCTCTCCTTCTGCATGTCGTTCTGCAGGTCCATGTAGGCCAGGTTCATCTTCATCCCCTCGGCCTGCATCTCCTTCTGGGCCGCGAGCAGGTCCCACTGCTCTCCCTGCCCCGAGGTGCCCACCGTGCCCGTCGCGCTGCCCGCCCCACCCGCGCCCCCGGGCAGCGGCATCGCCGAGGCACCCCGGGCCGTCGCCGCCGTCGACACCACCCTGCTGATGCTCGACACCGCCGCGCTCACCGCCGGGCCCCCGGGCACCAGCGACGCCACCACTCCGGCGCCCGTCCGCACCACCTCCTGCGCCGTGCGCGCGAACACCGTGCCGAAGTCGTTCTGCGGCGTCTGCCGCCCCACCGTCGGGGTGATGGACAGCGAGCCAATTCGATTGCCGTTCTCCATGTGAAGCCTCCTGCGCTTGGGTTGCGCCAGGGGCTTTTCAGCCGGCATGCCAACCGCCGGGCGGAATCATCTCGGGCACTTGGCGTCAGCCCCCCTCCCCCGACACTCCACGCGGCGGAGTGCGCATCCACGCGCGTGGACGGTCGGGTGGATGGCTCCGGACCCGGACGAAAAGTTGCGACCCCCGGGGGCTGCTCCACACTCGTAGTCCCCTGTCGCACCCCGAGGAGCTCCCTCATGACGCCATCCACCACCCCCGCCAAACCCCCCGCGCGCTACCACCCGCGCGTGGAGGCCAACTGGATGGTCAAGGTGCACCTCGGCGAGCGCATCGTGCTCGTCAAGGCGCGTGACCTGTCCATGGCCGGCCTGTTCCTGCATGGCCACCCCCCGGACACCACCCGGCGGCTCACCCTCACGCTGCCGCTGCCCGGAATCGGGGACGTGCCCGCCACGTGCACCATCGTCCGCCGCGAGGCGCAGGGCGTGGCGCTCGAGTTCGAGGACATGGACTGGGATCACTTCCTGCTGCTGGCGCGCTACCTCCACCCGCGCCTGCCCTGAGCCGGGCTCCACGGGGCCTCGCCCCGGTGCCTCACCTCAGGCCGTCTTGCGCAGCCGCTCCACCAGCGCCATCAGCTCCGCGCCCTTGAAGGGCTTCTGGATGTAGCCGTCCGCTCCCGCCAGCGTGGCGCTCTCCATGTCCGACTTCTTGGACTTGGCGGTGAGCATGTAGACGGGCACCTTCGACGTCGTCGGATCGCTCTTGAGCATCCGGCACACCGAGATGCCGTCCAGCTGCGGCAGCACCACGTCCATCAGCACCAGCTGGAAGGGACGGCTCTTGGCCAGCTTCAGGCCCTCGACGCCATTGGCCGCACACACCACTTCCACGGCCCCGTCGCTCAGCATGGAACGCACGAGCTCCCGGATGACGGGCTCGTCCTCGACCAGGAGGATGTGGAAGGGTTTCTGCGGGTTGGCGACCATGGGACTCACTCGTATGCGAGCGCCTCTACCACATTCAGGGTGGCGGCACGGCGCGCAGGATACAGCCCGGCCAGGATGGCGCACAGGGAGGAAGCGATCCCCATCGTCACGGCCAGGCGGACAGGAAAAATGTACGGAAAGCTCCATCCGGTGGCCTGATTGCCAATCACCTGGGTGATGAGGACGCCCATCCAGAGGCCCGCCAGCGCTCCGATGAGTCCACCTGACAGGCCGATGAAGGCAGCCTCTCCCACGAAGAGTCGGACGATGTGGGACCGGGCCGCGCCCACCGCCCTCAGCAGGCCGATCTCCCGGGTCCGGTCCAGCACCGCCGCCAGCAGCGTGTTCACCACCCCCAGCAGCGCCAGCAGCACCGCCACCGCCTCCATGGCGTAGGAGATGGCGAAGGCATCGTCGATCAGCGCGGTGGCCTCCTCGCGCAGGTCGGCGTTGCTCAACACGTAGAGCTGGTGGCGCTCCCCCCACCGTTCGGTGATGGTGCGGCGCAGCTCGTCCAGCCGCGAGGGGTCCGCCAGGTACAGCTCGAAGGTGTCCACCCGGTCGTCCTGGAAGTGCGCTTGGTACACCTCGCGGGACAGGAAGACGACGCCCTGGTCCGAGGTGTAGTCCACGGCCACGGCCCCCACCGTGTACGTGCGCGCGCCGGTGGGCGTGGACATCTCGAAGGTGTTCCCCACGTGCAGATCGCGTCGGCGCGAGAGGTTCTCCGAGATGATGACCCGCCCGGCCAGCCGCTCCTCGCGCGTGGGCAGGCGGCCCTCCAGCAGCTCGGGCCGCCCGTACCGCTCGTAGATTTCGGGGATGAGGGAGATGACGTAGGCGCGCAGGCCGAGCACGTCATGGGGTAGCACGCGGACGAGGTCCACCTGGGCCACGCCGGGCAGTGCCGCGAGCGGCTCCGCCAGGTCCGGCGCCATGGGCTGGTTGCGGCTGCCAGCGGTGCGGGCCGCGGAGGTGAGGAAGAGATCCGCCGGCACCGACTGCTCCAGCCACCGGTGCGAGGAGGCCTGGAACGAGCCCACGAAGCCGGAGAGGCACACGGACATGGCCACGCCGATGGCCAGCGCGGACACCGGCACCGCCGTGCGGCCGGGTGCGCGCGCGAAGTTGTCCGCCGCCAGCCGGCCGCTCACGCCCAGCAACGCCTCGCCCGGGCGCTGGTACACGCGCCACAGCACGCGCAGCACCAACGGGGCCAGCAGCGTGGTCCCCATCAGCACGAGGAAGACCGAGAGGTAGCCCCCCACGGGCAGGTTCTCCAGGGGCGGCGGCAGCAGAGAGACCGGGTAGACGAGCAGCAGGCACCCCACCCCGAGCACCGTGGTAAGGGAGCGCGCCCCGCCCACCTCCGCGCCCTGGGCGGCATCCCGGCGCAGTGCCTCCACCGGCACCACGCTCGACGCCACCACCGCCGGGCGCAGCGCCGCGAAGCCACTGCCCAGCACCCCGAGCGCCACGCCCAGCCCCAGCTCCAGCGGGCCCACCGTCACGTCCCTCGCGTTCACCTGCACGTAGAGGCTCGAGATGGCGCTGGACACCCAGCCGATGGCGATCCGTCCCACGAGCACGCCCAGCGGCAATCCCAGCACCGTGCCCACCCCGCCCAGCAGCAGCGACTCCAGCGTGAAGAGCGCGCGGATGCGCAGGCGCGTGGCCCCCAGCGCGCGCAGCGTTCCAATCTCCCTGCGCCGCTGCACCACGCTGATGGCGATGGTGTTGTAGACGAGGAACACGCCCACCAGCAGCGCCACCCCGGAGCCCAGGTTCAGCCCCATCTGGAAGCTGCGCACCATGGTGGCCACCGAGCCGCCCCGGCGCGACGGGCGCTCCACCTCGAAGGCGCCGCCCAGGGCCGCTCGCAGCGCCGCCTGCACCGCGTCCACGCCCACCGCCGGGTCCACCGCCACGTCGATCCGGTCCAGCGTCCGCTCGCGCCCGAAAGCCGCCTGCGCCGACGCCACGTCCATCACCCCCACCGAGCCGCCGAAGGCCTTCACCGGCCCCGCCTCGCGGATCAGCGCGTGCACCACGAAGTCCTGCGGTCCGCTCCCGGTGATGAGCTGGAAGGAGTCCCCCACCTTCAACCCGCGCTCGCGCGCGAAGCGCTCCGAGACGAGCATCCGGTCCGTCGAGTTGAGGAACTCCAGGTCGTCCGACAGCGCGCCGAGCTCCCGGTCCACGCCCTCATAGGTGCGGAAGTGGCCGTCATCCAGCAGGTCCACGCCCATGACATAGAAGCGCTCGCCCGGAGCGCCCTTCACCGGGGCGATCGTCGTCATCGAGCCCGAGGCATGTGCCACTCCGGGCACCGCCCGCACCCGCTCCAGCACGGACTCGTCGAAGCCCACCTGCGCGCCCGCCACCGTGAGGTCCGCCTTCCCAGCGATGGCGTCCACCGTGGAGCGGAAGGCCTCCAGCACCGAGCCGTTGATGGACATCACGCCCACCATGGTGGCCACGCCCACGGCCACGCCCAGCACCGTGAGGCCGGTGCGCAACGGGGCACCCAGGATGTGTCGCAGGGAGACGAGACGAAGCAACGCGAACATGTCCCTCGCACCTTAACCGCTCCGCGCCTGCCCCGGGGGGATGGGGCGCTCGGATGCAGGGCAGGCGGGCCGGCCCTCTTCTCCCCGAGCGAAGGAGCGTGCTAATGCCGCTGCCCCGTGATGCACGATGCTCTCAGAGGAAAGTGGAGGGGCGTCCTCGGCTCGGCGCTCCTGTGCCTGGGACCGCTGGCGTGTGCCCCCGAGGACACCTCCGGCACGGTGACGGCATACGTCTTCGCGCGCGACGAGGCCACCGGCCAGTACGCGCTCGGCCGGCACTCCGTGGACAACATGGAGTCACTGCGCGAGCTGCGCGGGCGCGACATGGACTTCCGCATGGGCGCCGAGCTGAATCAGCTCAGCCTCGGCGGGGAGATCGACGTCGTGCGCGGCTCGCCCTTCGCGCTGGAGTACACGCGCGAGGCGGACGGCACCATCGTCCCGGGGGACCTGCACTCGCTGTACGCACTCAGCTTGTACCGGAACCTGGACAGGACGGCCTCGCTGCTGCGCGCCCACGGGCACGTGCCGCTCAAGCGCCTGGACATCTTCTATTACCCGCGCTTCGACAACATCCTCACCGGGGATGGCCGCGCCGAATTCACCGACAACGCGGCCTACGTCTCGCTGGTGCCGTGCTTCCTGCTCGTGCCCACCTTCATGCTCAGCGACCTGCCCATGCTGCTCAACGAGGGCGTGGTGGCGCACGAGTACGGGCACGCCGTCATCCACCAGGAGCTGTTCGGCGACGCGAAGGAGGCGCCGCACGAAGGCGACAAGGACTGGGAGGCCGCCCACCGTCATCTGTCCTCCATACACGAGGGCGTGGCGGACCTGATCGGCCTGGTGGCCACGGGAGATCCGGACTTCATCCAGGCCACCGCGGACGTCGACCGGAACCTCGCCGAGCCGCGTGACTACACCGCGGAGAACCTGGGGGAACTGCTCCAGGGAGGAGCGGACTTCGACCCGCACCTCCACGGCTCCCTCATGGCCCGGGCCGTCTACGAGCTGTGGCCCAAGGACGCCCAGGGCCGCATCACCCCCGAGGGTCGCTCGCGGCTGCTCGATGCCACGCTCGCCACGTTGCGTGAGCTGGAGTTCGAGAAGGACTCCTTCTCCCTCGCCTCCTTCCCCAACACGCTGGTGACCCATCTGACGGCGGAGGAGCGCGGTGCCGCGTGCACCGTCCTCCGCACCCGGATGAAGCCACTGGCCACCCGCCTCACCTCCTGCGAATGACTCCCGTGAGCCGCTTCCTCTTCCTCATCGTGATGCTGCTGGCCGGGGCGGCCGGCGCCACCCCCGTGCGCGCGGGCCTGGACGTGGCCCTGCTGCTGCGCCAGGAGGCCGGTGGCCAGCGCTCGGGCCTCGTCAGCGGGGGCCCGCGCGTGTCCCTCGACCTGGGGCGCTACCTCTCGCTGTCCGCCGACTACCGCTTCGCCTGGGCCTCCGAGGGCACCGTCGCCAGCGCCACCACGCAGTACCACCGCGCCAGCCTGCGCCCGGAGCTCCACCTCCCCGTGCGCACCACGGACTTCGTGCTCGCCGCCGGCCCTGCCCTCACCCTGCTCCACACCACCCTGGGCGGCACGGGAGCGCGCGTCTCCACCACCTATACGCGCCTGGGCATCTCCGGCGGCGCCGCGGTGGACATCCACCTCGAGCCCCTCACCCTGCGCACCGGCGTGGACGTGGTGTGGGCCGCCCGCAGGATGGATGTCTCCGTGGGCCTCGGCGCGCTCTTCTCCTTCGGAGGGGCACCATGAAGGCCTCCGCCCTCGTCCTGCTGCTGCTGTGCTCGCCCGTGCTCGCCGCCACCCCGCGCAACGCCCTGCTGGACGTGAGCGCGGACGTGCTCGAGCCCGGCGAGTCCCAGGTGAACGTCTTCTTCGGCCAGTACTCGCGCGGCATCCTGCCGGGCGTCCAGGTCTCCAGCCACCTCACGCCGATCCTGCTCACGCTCCTCAACGTCTCCGCCAAGGCCCAGGTGCTCGACCGGCCGGAGCTGCGCGTCTCCGTGGAGGGCGGGGCGTACTGGCTCGCCGCCGGACGCCTGCTCGGCGTGAGCGTGCTCGCCTTCCCCCTGGCCGCCCGCGGCACGGTGCCCCTCTCGGACAACCTGCAGCTCAACCTGGGCGCGGGCTACCAGCACCTCGCCCTCGACACCGACGGGACGTCGCTCAACCGCAACCTGCTGCACGTCGAGACCACCCTGGTGCGCCACGACTCGCGCGGCGCCTTCCTCCTCACCGCCAAGGCTCCCCTGATCAACCTCCAGCGCGTGCGCGCCGAGAGCGTCCTGGGCAATCGCATCCTGGAGGGCACCCTCGCCCTGGATGACGTCTCCTCGTGGAGCGTGATGTTCGCGCGCGATCACCTCTTCGACAAGAAGGGCCACGTGCGCTTCGGCATCGGCTACCGTCACCGGCCCGGCGTCATCCTGGTGGAATCCATCGGGCCCGTGATGCTGACCTTCGACATGTACTGGCGCTGAGCCGCGCCATTCACTGGAGCCTCCCATGTCCGAGAAGAAGCCCGCCGCTCCGAAGTCGCCCCTCTCCCGCGCCGCCGACCGCGCGAAGCTTCCCGAACAGGCGCAGCAGCACCCGTTCAATCCGAACTCGGAGATCCGCGGTCACTCGCTGAGCGAGCTCGTGGGCCTGCGCCGCACCGGCGTGCACCTGCTGCGCATCCCGCCCGGCAAGGAGTCCTTCGTCTACCACTCGCACCAGCTGGAGGAGGAGTGGATGTACGTGCTCTCCGGCCGGGGCATCGCGGAGATTGGAGACGAGCAGCACGAGGTGGGCCCGGGCGACTTCCTCGGCTTCTCCGCGCCGTCCGTCGGCCACCACCTGCGCAACCCCTTCTCCGAGGAGCTCGTCTACCTCTCCGGCGGCGAGCGGCGGGAGATGGAGGTCGCCGACTTCCCTCGTCACGGCAAGCGCATGGTCCGCGTCGGCCGCAGCATCTCCTTCTTCCCGGTCGACACCGTGCAGAGCTTCACCGTGCCCATCGAAGAGGAGTGACCCGGGCGGGTACGCCGCGGAGGCCCGCCTTTCGAGCCTCCGCGCCGGACTCCGCTCAGAGCGCCTCGCAGTAGCCGTAGTTGCAGGCGGGCGCGGATGACGGACAGTCCGCCGGCCCGTTGCACGCCTTGCACGAGCTGGCCCCGTTGGCCACCAGATCGAAGTAGCAGCCGCAACGCGAGTCGGTGGAGTACGGGCTCAGCGGCCCCATCTCCGACGAGCGCTTCACCTTCATGGCGCACTTGGGCACCAGGTGCTTCTGGATGATGACGTCCAGCAGCTCCTTCTCCAGCCGGGCCGCGGCGAAGCGGCTCACGAGCGCGGCGGCGGCGGCGCTGGGCAGGCCATTCTCGGTGCGCGTGTAGAAGTGCACCGGGCCCCAGATGGGGTAGTGCCCATCCCGCACGTTCTGCTTGTCCTTGGCGAAGGGCGTGGAGTCCGGCAGGAAGCCGCAGGACTGGCCGGTGCCCTGGAACGCCAGGATGCGCAGGTTGCTGCGCTCCTCGTCCGCGATGTCCGTGGAGATGATGCCGATGGCCTTCTCCGCCGTGCTCCCATCCAGGAGGACCTTCAGGTTGCGGCGCACGCCGTCACTGCTAGCCCGGTCCACGCCCCACCACTTCTCGGCGGGCACGCCGATGGCCCGGGCGATCATCTGCTGCGTACCGGAGCTGGAGTTGCGCACGAAGTACAGGTTCTGATCCGTCCAGGGAGCGGCCGCCCCCTTGTTGCCCCCGGTGCCGAAGACCAGGTAGGCCGCCTCGGCGCTGATGGAGCGCTGCGAGGAGGCCGCCGGCACCACGAAGGTCATCGGCTGGATGGGGCCCTCGTAGTCGGCGATCTGCACGTTGGCGGGCGCCGTGCTGTCGCACGTGGAGGCGTAGACGTCCGAGACCCCCACGTCCACCACGCTGCCCTCCGTCGCCAGGGAGCACTCCTGCGCCGAGCCGTCCGCGCGGAAGAGGATGGCGTAGTTGGCCGCCCGGGTACCGCTGGCGGGGATGTCCTTGATGACGCGGGCGCTCGGATCCGTGCTGAAGATGGCCTTCACGCCCGTGCACGAGCCCTGGGACTGGTAGACGATGTTCCAGGGAGGCGACTCCCTGGCGAGCAACTGCGCCACCACCCCGAGGAACGGACGGATGGCGGAGGAGCCCGCCACATAGATGGTGTTGGGCCCGGCGCAGCTGATGGTGGGCGTGTTGGTCTGCGCATGCGCCATGGCGCTCGTGAGGGCCAGGGCGAGCACACCCAGCCAGCTCCCCGGCGCGCGCCGGCGAAGGTCGTATCTCATGCTGCGGATCTCCATGGTCAGGGCTTGGGAACGAGCGGAGGCAGGGCGGCGCCGTCGCACAGCCCCAACCGCGCGCAGTTGTCGAAGGGAATGCACTGCGCCAGGGTGCACTGGTTGCGGTACTGCTCCTCGGAGGAGGGCTCTCCCCGGAAACATCCCGGCGGGCCCAGGCCGGAAGGCACGCAGAGGCCCTCCTGGCAGACGGGATAGGAGCCGAACCGGACACAGTCCTCGTCCGTGGCGCACTGCTCGGCACTGCTATCGAGGACGAGCGAGCAGCCCGTCGTGCTCGCCAGCAGCAGCAGCACCGCCAGCAAGCTGTCAGTTCGAAGTTTCATACACATGCCTCGTGATGAAGGAGGGAAGCCGAGGGCCCGGAACAGGGCCCTGGCGTTAGAAGGAGCCGGCGACGCCCACGCCGCCCGGCCCCACTCCCACCTGCACGTCGGCGGAAGACGCGGGCTCCGGCTCGCGCAGGAACGTCAGCCAGGTGGACACTCCAGCGGCCACCAGCGTGGCGCCCGCGAGCACGTCCGTGGTGAGCGCCAGGGTGCGCGTCCGGCCACTGGCCTGATCGAGCTGGGCACGGCTCACCCCGAAGGTGTCGCGCTGGGTCTTCAGGTCACCCGAGGCATTCAGCGCGAGCACGGCGGTGACACCCGTGGCCACCGCCAGCCCACCGGTGGCGATCCACGGCACCAAAGGGGTGCTCCGCTGGGACTTGACGACCTCGGGCGGAGCGGCCACGGCGGACCGAGGGGCCTCGGGACGCGAGGACGGGGCGGGCGCGACGGACGCGACCGGAGCTGGCGCCGAGGGAGCGGCGAACTCCAGGGACACGTCGAGGGAATCCCGCCCCGCCACGTCCACCACGCGCGTCACCGGCGTGACACCCGGGAGCGAGGCGGAGATCTTCCTCCGGCCCGCGTTGAGTTGCAGGGGCGTGCGCATCGGCGAGGTGCCGACCGGCACGTCATCCACGGAGATCTCCGCCCCCGGCTTGTTGACGGTGATGCGCACCGTGGCCACGCGCGCCTGGAGCCGGTCGACCTCCCGTTGGACCTCGTCGCGGCGCTGGGCGGGCAGCTCTCCTCCACCCTCCTCGAGGTAGCGCTGGAAGCTGCCGAGCGCGCCCGCGTAGTCCTGGAGCTGATACTGCACCTGGGCGATGTTGTAGAGGAGCCGGTAGCTCGGCGCGAGCTCGTAGGCACGTTGGAACTCCACCAGCGCGGCCTGGTAGTCGTTCTCCTCGTAGAGCTCCCTGGCGCGCTGGTAGCGGCTCTGGGCTTCCTCGAGGTTGGCCTTGCTGGGGCCCCTGGTACGCCCCGCGGCACCGGCACTCCCGCCCGACAGCGCCAGCGTGAGCGCGAGCGCGAGGGACCTGGACAGACGCATCGTCATTCCTTCCATGGGTTGTTCGAATCCAGCTTGCGACCGCCGCCGCTCCACGGGTCCTCGCCATCGAGGCCACGCTTGTCGCCGCCGCTCCAGGGGTTGTCCGCGTCGAGGCCGCGCTTGGCCTTGCCGGAGACCGCCGCCGGCTTCGACGGCAGCTCGGAGAAGCCATCGTCGGCCGGCGCCGGGGTGGACTGCGGCGCCGGGGCGGGAGCACGGGCCTTGGAGACACGCTCCCGGCGCACCTCCACGCTCCGCCGCTGCAGGTTGAGACCCAGCATCAGGTCCTTCTCGAAGCGGAGCTCCTTCACCATCGGCGTGAAACCGGCGGCGCTGACGCGCAGCTGATGCACGGCACCATCCCTGGGGAAGCGGCCCGTGTAGGGATTGGACGGCAGCACCTCTCCGTCCAGCTGCACCACGGCGCCTCGTGGCACCACCTCGATGTGGAGCTCGATCTCCTCCGCGGGTGGCGCCTCGCGAGCGGGAGGCTCGACCACCTCGGGACTGGGAGGGGCCACGGCCTGGGACGAGGCGGCCAGGACCACAGGCTGGGGAGTAGGAAGCGGCGCGGAAGGCGCGGGCGTGGGAGCCGCCGCGACAACCGACGGGGGAGACACCGCCGGAGACGCGAGCTCTCGCGGCCGGGAGACGGACACCAGGGCCACGCCTCCGATCACCAGCAGCAGGGCCGCCCCCACGGCGGGCAGCACCCAGCGCCGCTGGGGGGGGACCCGCGCCTCGGAGACGATATGCGCCTCGGTGGGAGGATCCACCTCGAGCACCAGGGAGCGTGACACGGGCTGGGAGTCCTCGGGAGGAGGCGGCGGAGGCCTCGTCGGCAGCGAGGGCACGACCCCCGCCAGGCTCCGGCGCGGCTTGCTGCCACTGCCGGGCCCAGGCGTGCCGAGCGGCGCCGACATCCCGGAGGGCATCGAGAGCTGGGAGATGAGCTCCGCGAGCTGGAAGGCGCTCACCGGCTGCCCGCAGCCGAGCAGGAACCGCTCCAGGTCCGCCTGCATCTCCCGGCAGCTCGAGTAGCGCGCCTCGCGATCCTTGGCCAGCGCCCGCTCGATGATGTGCAACAGGGGCTCGGGCACGTCGGCGCGCCTGACGGACACGGGCGTGAAGGGCTCATGGAGGATCGCGTTCATCAACGCGACCTCGCTGCTGGCCTCGAAGGGCTTGCGCCCCGCCACCAGCTCGTACAGCACGACCCCCAGCGCGTAGATGTCGATGCGCAGGTCGAGCGGCTCGTTCCGGAGCTGCTCGGGCGCCATGTAGGGCACCTTCCCCTTGAGCGTGCCGACCCGCGTCTGGTGCACCTGGTTGGTCGCCTTGGCGATGCCGAAGTCCACGATCTTCACGGCGCCCGTGCGCGCCAGGAGGATGTTGTCGGGGCTGACGTCTCGGTGCACCAGACCCAGCGGCTCGCCGGAGAAGGGGTCGGCGAACTCGTGCGCGTAGGTGAGCCCCTCGCAGATGGCGGAGACGAGCTTGGCGCAGTGGGGCAGCGGCAGCGGCCGGCCCACCGCATGGGCCCTGCGCATCAGCGCGCGGAGGTTCGGGCCATCGATGTACTCCATGGCCAGGAAGTACGCGCCGTCCGCCTCGCCGAAGTCGAAGATCTGGACGATGTTGGGATGATTGAGCTGGGCGGCGAGCCGGGCCTCGGACAGGAACATCTCGATGAACTGGGGCTCATCGGACAGGTGGGGGAGGATCTGCTTCACCACCAGGGTCTTCTCGAACCCCATGGGTCCCGCCACGCGCGCCCGGTAGACCTTGGCCATTCCACCATGCCCAAGCTCTCCCAGCAGCTCGTACCGGCCCAGCCGCGGGCTGTTCGAAACACTGTCTTGGGCGTCTGGCACCTGTTACCTCGGCGTCAATAATTGACGTGCGAATAACCTGTTTTCGTCACTCTGTCGAGATGACCCAGACACAATGTATTGACTTGACCGGAACAGTGATGAAGCCAGTCACGATTCCGTGACATGAGCGATGTCACATTCTCGTCACGCAATCCATGTCACGTTTTCGTCACACGGCGGGATGTCACGGATTCATCACGACCCAGGGGAGAGAATGACGACCCTCGATGCCTTCGTCCGGCTCCGCGCCTCGTTCTTCGAGCGTTATCTTCAGACACAGCCCGAGGAGGCCACCACCCTCGGGCTCCACCACCTGGACGACCGGCTGAAGGACCTCTCCGAGTCCGCGCTGGGGGACGAGTACGCCCTCCATCGCGACGTGCTCGACCAGCTCGAGCGCCTGCCACCCGAGGCGCTCCCGGCGGACGCGCAGCTCGACCGGCTGGCGATGCTCGGCGTCACCCGGTTCCACGTCCACACCCACGAGGAGCTGCACGGCCACTGGCGGAACATCGAGCTGTCGACCTATCCGCACACCATGCTGCAGTACCAGATCGGCCAGGCGGAGACGGCCGAGGACTGGGCGGCCATCGCCAGCCGGGCCGCGCGCATCCCCACCTTCCTCCGGCAACAGGAGCAACTGCTCGCCGAGGGACTCGCCACGGGCGAGACGCCCGACGTGTACGTCGTCCAGGACTTCGCGGACGACCAGCTCCCCGTCATCGTGCGGTACTTCGAGCACCTCCCGGCCCTGCCCGAAGCGCACCCGGTGACGCTCTCCCAGGCCGAGGCCCGGGCGCTCCAGCAGGCGGCCTGGGAGGCCCGGGAGGCCTTCGCCATCCACCATCGGTTCCTCCTCGAGCGCGTGTTGCCCCACGCGCGCGCGAGCGTCGTGCTCGGTGCTGACGAGTACCAGTGGCGGCTGCGGAACACCTTCGGGCTCACCTCCACCCCCGAGGAGCTGGTGCGTCAGGCCGAGGACGTGCTGGCGCGGACCCAGGCCTCCATCGTCCAGCTCGCCGGCCAGCTCGGCGCGCCCCTCTCCACCCTGGCCGAGGCCCGGGCGCTGCTCACGCAGTTGGAGACGGAGAACCCCGCGCGGGACGAGGACGTCATCCCGCTCTACCGGGGGCTCATCGAGCGCGCCGAGCGCTTCATCCACGAGCGGGAGATGTTCGACGTGCCCGCGGGCTGCCGGCTGGGCCTGAAGGCGATGCCCCCGGGCATGGTGGACGTCCGAGGCACCAACTGGCCCGCGCCCCTGTTGGATCCGCGCAAGGTGGGCTGGTTCGTGCTGGCGCCCATGGCGTTCGCGCACCCCACCGTCTGGGCCGCGCTGCTGGCGGTGCACGAGGGCATCCCGGGCCACTTCCTGCAGAGCCTCGCCTGGCAGCGTGGCTTCTCCCAACACCCCGCCCCGGTCCGCTTCCTCCTGGTGACGGACCATGTGGCCATGGCACGCGGCAACTTCGGCCCCATGCTCAACATCGAGGGCTACGCCACCTACGCCGAGGAGCGGATGCGGCGCGAGGGCTTCTACACCGCCCCCGAGTCACTCACGGCGCTCGTGGCCCGGGCCCTGCGCGCGGTGCGCGTGGTGGTGGACGTCGGCCTCCACACCCGGCGCATGAACGAGGAGGAGGCGGTGCGCTACCTCATGCACCATGCCTGCATGCCGGAACCCAACGCGCGGCGCGAGGTGCTCCGCTACAAGCGCATCCCCATGCAGGCCATCACCTACCTGCTCGGCGCGCTCGAGTTCGAACGGTTGGCGGAGGACTGCCGGCGCGAGCGCGGGAGCCGCTTCGACGAGGCCGCCTTCCACGACGAGCTCTTCTCGTTCGGCCCGGTGCCGCCCGCGCTCCTGCGGCGCTTCATGCTGGCCGCGCCGTGAACTCGGCGAGCCACCCCAGGAAGCGCGTGTCCCCTCCCCGCCTGCCGCGCACCCGGTGCAGCCCCCGCTTGAAGAGGGCATAGGTGCGGAAGAAGGTCTCCAGGCCCGCCCTGTCCACCGGGCGCAGCGGCCGGGTGCTGCAGATGACCTTGGGGTCGGCCTCCCCCGCGTCGAGGAAGCCAATCACCCCCACCACCGGCACGCGCAGGCGCTCGCCCCGGCGCAGGCGAGGACCGAGCACCACCACGTCGAGCGGATCTCCATCCCCAGAGCCCAGCCCGGGAATGCACCCGTAGTTGTAGGGGCACGGCAGCGGGGAGATGAAGTCGACGCTCCCGTCCGCGCGCCGCTTCACCACGGACCAGCGAGGGGATTCGATCAGGACTTCGGGCTCGCGCGGGAGCTCCGGAGGAAGGGAGGAATCGGGCACCCGGGCTGTGTAGCATGAAGAGGCTCCTTGCTCGTCCCGCGGCCGACGGAGCGGCGAGCCCCGGTCCCGCCGGGCTCCAGGCCCGTGCGAGCGCCAACCGTCCACGAGGGGACGCTCACGTTGGAGAGTGCTCCACACTCGGCGCGGACACTGTGTACCCGGGTACTTCCGTGGAATTGGAAGCTTTGACCGCCCCTGGTCTCCACGGGTGCGGCGTCCCACCTCCTCCCGATGCGGCCAAGGAGGTCGGCGATGGGGCGGCGGTGGGGTCTTCTCGGGCTCATGGTCCTGACGGCGTGTTCGAACCCGGAAAACGACATCTCGGAGCAGCGACAGGCGGCGTGCTCGGATGTGGCCGCGGGCGCCCTCCCCGAGCCAGCGCCGGTCTCGCCCCGGTCCACGCCTGAGTCCGGCGACGGCCGCGAGGCCTTCATCGTGCGCTACCGCCAGGGCGGCCGGGTGAGCGCCGCCGCGGTCCAGCGGCTGGGCGGACAGGTGAAGGCGCAGTACCGCTCCGTCCCGGCGGTGGCCGCGCGCCTGACGGACGAGGAGCGCGCCCGGCTCGCCGCGGATCCAGACGTGGAGCGCATCGAGCCGGATGGGGAGCTGCGGGCGCTCGGCACGCCCATGTCGGCTGGCTCGGTGGAGGAGTACACCGATGCGGTGCGCATGGTGCAGGCGCCGAAGGTCTGGGACGCCAACGAGGACGGCGTGCTCGACACGGGAGCACCGGTCGGCGCGGGCATCCGCGTGTGCATCATCGACAGCGGCATCGACCGGCGGCACCCCGAGCTGAGCATTCCCTACGCGGCCGGCCACGACTTCGTGGACGACGACGAGGACCCGAGCGACGAGACGGACGGCGTGCGGGGCATCGGCCACGGCACGCACGTGGCGGGCATCATCGCGGCCCAGCTGTCCTCGGGAGGCGCGACGTACCCGAACACGAGCCCGAGCGGCATGGTGGGCGTGGCCCCGGGCGCGGAGTTGCTGATCGCCCGGGTGCTCAACGTGCAGGAGCGAGCCTCCGTCAGCAACGTGCTGCTGGCACTCGAGTGGTGCCAGCAACAGGGGGCGCGCATCGCCTCGCTGTCGCTCGGCTCGCCAGCGAACATGGGACGCACGGCGCAGGAGGCCTTCCAGGCCGCGAGCGACGCGGGGATGCTCATCGTCGCGGCCTCGGGGAACGACAGCAGCCCGGGCTACCAGGCGCCGCTCAGCTATCCGGCGGCCTTCCCCTCGGTGCTGGCCGTGGGCGCGGTGGACGCACAGGAGGCGGTGGCCGCCTTCTCCAACGGGGGCGAGGGGCTGAGCCTGGTGGCACCCGGAGTGGAAGTGCTCTCTTCCGTCACCCTCCAGGGGGCGACGGTGGCGCAGCTCGACGCGGAGGGGCAGCCGTTCACCTCGCGCTCACTCTTCTTCGCGCCAGCGGGGGAGTACACGGGCAAGCTCATCGACTGCGGCGTGGGCGAGGGCCAGGGGTGCAAGGGAGGCACGTGCGATGGCTTCGTGGCCTACGTGCGGCTCACCGGGACCAGCTCGGCCTCGCGCATCGCGCAGAGCGTGATCCGACAGGGGGCGCGGGCCATCATCTTCGGCGCGGACGAGTCCGAGGGACTGAGCTGGCAGCTGGCCCTGGACGGGCCGGGGAAGAAGTGGGTGCCGACGCTGGCGGTGGGCCGGGAGTCGCGCGCGTCCGTGCTCAAGCACCTGGGCCGGGAGACGCACGTGAACCTGAGGGGCGTGGACTACGCCTATTTCCCGGGCACCTCGATGGCCGCTCCGCACGTGTCGGGTGTGGCGGCGCTCGTGTGGAGCGCGCGCCCGACACTGAAGGCCTCCGAGGTGCGCTCGCTGTTGGAGGAGACGGCGAAGGACCTGGGTGAGCAGGGCCACGACCCGCAGTCCGGCCACGGGCTGGTGCAGGCGAAGGCGGCGCTCGACGCGCTCCAGAAGCGCCCGTGACCGGCTATCCGAACAAGACCGACTCGGGGAGGCTCGCCGGCAGGGGTCCGAGCCGCTCGAGCTTGAGAGCCGCGAGGTTTCCGCCCGCCTTCCCGCACAGTTCCGGAGGATGACCGCGCAACCACGCGGTCAGGAAGCCGGCCCAGTACGCATCGCCGGCCCCCGTGGCGTCGACGACCTGGACGGGCCTGCTCGGGAGGCGAATGGGCGTCTCGCCGCACCGCGTGGAGATCAGGCTGCCCTCCTTTCCGAGCGTCAGACAGACCAGGGAGGCCCCCATCTCGTGGAAGGCATCGAGGGCCCGCTCCGGCGTGAGCGCGCCCGTTCCGAAGAGCCGCTCCACGTCATCCCCGCTGGCCTTCACCAGCGCCCGTCGCGAGCACCAGGCGGACACCACCTCGAGCGCCTCGTGCCGATCGGGCCAGATGCGGGGGGCGTAGTTCACGTCGAGGCTCACCTGGCCCCCGGCCTCCACCGTTCCACGGGCCGCATCCAGGAGGGAGGAGCGCGCCGGCTCGCGGCTCAGGGCGAAGCAGGTGGTGTGGAGCACGGCACATCGCCGCAACAGCTCCTGGGGGAGATGGTGGGGTTGGAGCTGAGCATCGGCCCCCCGGTAGGCGACGAAATCGGGCGTGCCCTCGGAGCGGGACACCACCACCAGACTGGTGGGCGCCACGGAATCGATGGCGATGTAGCGGGTGTCGGCGCCCGTGGCGGCCACCTGCTCCCGCAGATACGTGCCCAGGGAGTCGTTGCCCACGCAGGACACCACGGCGACCCGCTGACCCAGACGCGCCATGTTGGCGGCCAGGTTGGAGGGACTGCCCCCCTGGAAGCGCTCGAAGGTGCGTGCCTGCCCGAGATTCCCGGCCGACTCCTGACTGATGAGATCCACCAGCAGCTCACCGGCGGCAACCAGGCCGTACACCTCGTCCCCATCCTCTGTGCTCATGATCGCGGACCGGGTGGGCAGGAGGACGCCTCACCGAAGTAGAGGGACTTCCCCTCCAGGAAGTGGTGCAGCAACACGGCCCCGGCGGAGCTCCAGGTGCAGACGCGCGTCCCCAGCGGCTGGCCCGTCCGCGCATGGAAGTTCTCATAGAAGCCCCACTCGGAGCCCTCGGCATCCAGCTGGTTGAGCCGGTGGATGGACGACAGCAGTTCCCGGGCCCGCTCCCGCTCGCCCAGGACGCACAGCGCCGCGCCCCACCAGCCGTTCCACACCGGCCAGATGCCACCGTTGTGGAACTCGCCCGGGGTGTTCCGGAAGCCATAGCGGCAGTTGGCCTGGAGCGCGCTCCAGCCCTCCTCGCCCGGAAGGATGCTCGGCCAGAACGAGGGCAACAGTCCCGTGGGCGGCTCCGCGAGTCGCCGCGCATGCGCGGACAGCCGAGCGTCCTGCCCGGCCTCGCCCAGCCGCAGCAGCACACACAACGCGTTGGCCAGCAGATCGAACTTCGTATCGTAGCCGCCCGGTGTCAGGGCACTCAGCCAGTAGGACCTCGGCCCCTGCCCTTCCAGGGCCAGGTCGTACGCCCTGGGGTGGTACACCGCATCTCGTGAAGCCTCCGGCACGGGCCAGTAGTTGGTCTGGATGAGCCGGGTGAGCCGGGCGGCCTGCTCGGCCACGGCTGGCTCCTCGAAGTGGTCCGCGAAGCAGCGCAGGGCCCAGAGCCGCAGCACCTGATCGTAGAGCACGTAGCCATGGAGGATGTACTCGTCGGCCCAGTCACCGGACTGGGGCACGTACACCAGACCTCGCTCGTTGAACTCCCAGGCCTGGAGGAGCTGCAACCCCTTGCGCAACGCGGGCAGCAGGGCACGGGAGAAGGAGCCGTCTCCCGTGAAGTGGGCGTACTGGCACACGCCAATGATGAACCACGGCACCGTGTCCACCCGGCCCGCGAGGCCGCCAAAGCTCACCCGGCGCGTGCCGGCCTCCTCGTGGACGTTGGAGGGAATGTGCCCCAGAGGAGACTGGTGGGCGGCGAGGGTCTCGAGGGTGTGTTTCAGTGCCTCGGCCAGACGGGCCTCTCCGGCCAGCAGACCGGCGAGGCCGCAGACGATTCCATCCCGGGCCCAGATGCGCCGGTAGTTGGTGGTGGGCGTGAGGCTGGCCAGGAAACCGTCCTCGGTGACGGAGTCCGACAGCAGGTTCCTGGCGCGGGTATAGGCGATGTCGTCCATGGGAGCCGCGGGAAGAGTAGCCGACCCGCCGGGCCAGAAGCCGGGTTGGCTCCGAGTGAGGGTAGACTCCGGACACTCCATGTCCACCGAGCCCACCCTGCTGCGCTACATGACGCGTTTCCGCTGCATCGCGGAGCGCTGTGAGGACACCTGCTGCACGGGGCTCAAGGTGCCGGTGGGCGAGGCACATCTGCGCAAGATGCAGGAGGCGGTGGCGAACAGCCCGGAAGACGCGGCGCACCTGCACCAGCACCTCCTCACGAATCCCGGCGGGCCTCTCTCGGAGCGAGCCTTCATCCAGATGCGTCCGGACGGGCACTGCCCCTTCCTGGACACGGAGCGGCTCTGTGCCCTCCAGCGCCGCCACGGGGAGGCCGTGCTGCCGGACATCTGCGCCAACTTCCCGCGTGTCGTCACGAGGTGGGGCGAGCGGGTGGAGATCTCGGGGACGCTCGCCTGTCCAGAGGTGGCGCGCCAGTGCCTGCTGGAAGAGGACGCGGTGGAGCCGGAGCCCGCCCTCGCTCTGTCACAGTACGTCCCCCGGCCGGAGGCGGCGAGGGACGTCCGGGTGGACGGGGAGGACGCGTACACCTTCCACGCGGAGACGGTGCGCGCGGCGCTGCTGCGGCTGGTGCACCGGCGCGAGTATCCACTGGCCTCGCGGCTCGCGATGCTGGGGCAGCTGGCCCACGGACTGGACGACTTCTATTTCCGAGGAACGGAGTCCTTCCAGGGTGAGGCCCGCGCCGAGAGCGAGGCACGGTTGAGCGAGGAGCTCCAGCGCTTCGAGTCCCCGGAGGTACTGGAAGCCGTGCACCAGGACTTCGGCGGACTGAGCCTCCCCGGTGGCCCATGCGTGGGCCTGTTCACCTCGGTGCTGAAGGCGCGGATGGCAACCGGCCGTGGAGAACGGTTCACCACCCTGGTGCGTGGCGTGCTGGAGTCCCTCCGGCTCGACGACGACAGCCCGGCGGATCTGGACGCGGCCTGGCGCACCTACGCCGAGCGGTGGCACCGCCTGGAAGCGCTGCACGGCGAGCGGGCGCGGCTCTACTTCCACAACTACACCCTTCACCAACTCTGGCGGGCCCCCTTCACCGACACGCCAAGCCTGCTCGAGTACGTGTTCCGCCTGGCGCTGCGGGTGGGACTGCTCCGGCTGACGCTCGTGGGCCATCTCCGGGTGGCTGAGCTCTGCCTCACCCCCTCCCCCACCGCCGGGTCCCAGGAGCAACTGGACGGGGCGGCGGTAGAGACCTTCCAGCTCCTGGCGAAGCACGTGGAACAAGCACCGGGCTTCCTCACGCTCGCCGAGGGACTCGCGGGCGAGGGACGAAGCGCGGAGACACTGGGCAAGGTACTCGTCTTCGCGGCGTTCTGAGCGGCGGGAGCGCGGCGTCCGTCGGTGACGACAGACACTGCGTCATCCCCGGCCGCGCTCGTCCTCGATGCCGAACATGTGGGAGCCGCCCCGGGTTGCCTCCAGGGCCACAAAAGACAGACATCCTGTTGCCTCCGAGGCCACAAAAACCCAGACACGAGCGCGTCTTGATTTCTTCTCCCTATCGCAAGACAATGAATTCACGCCAATGAATTACTTTCATGGCGATGCGAGGAGCATGAACATGCGCGGATCCCCCCTCAAGGCCATATCCATCCTGGCTTTCGCCGCCGTCGCCACGGGCGTCGTGGCTCACGCGGCCGCACCGGCCCCCGGCCAGAACCTTCCGCCCCTGCCACGGCCTCCCGTGGACCCCGCATACTGCTACAACGTCGACGTCACGAACGCCACGCGCACGGCCGCCAACGATCTGCACTTCACCCTCAGCGGCCCGACGAAGGTCTACAACTTCTACACGGGCGGGCATTTCGGGCTGCCCACGAGCTACCAGCAGAACGCCAATGGCACGTGGTCGGTGGACTACAGCGCCTCGGGCATCTACGTGAATCCCGGGGAGTTCACGCACGTGGGGTGGTGCGGCGACAAACCCATCGCGGGAATGACGGTGGGCAGCAAGACCGATCTCCCGCCTTTCTACTGGACGCGGGATGGCCGCGTGATCGGCCGGATTACTCCCGTGGGACATGATTGGGGCTCGGTCATCCTCAACGACCAGCGTTTCGTGGAGGTGCGCCTCACCAATACCCTCCCGACGCCCATCCGCATCGGCCGGCTCGACTGGGCTGTCCTCGACCAGCCGATCGCGCTCGATGATCTGATGTGGGATCCCCTCGACAAGGCCATCGCGTGGAAGCCCCTGCAGGCGGAGTCCATCCTGCCCGGTGGCAGCGCGGATGCGCCCGGGACCCTCCGCGCCATCATCCCGCTGCCCGTCGAGTCCACCGAGACCCGTCACGTCGTGTTCCGCGTGCTGGCCTCGGACGCCGAGCAGCCCGAGAACCTGATCCGGGGCATCGGACAGGCCAACATCGCGGCGGCCGTGCAGCCCCGGGAATAGTCAACGCGGGGCGAGCTCGACGGAGAGCGACGCACCGGGCGGGCGGTGGCTCCACTCCTGGAAGGACGCGCGGAAATCCTCCACCGTCCGCGCGAGCGCGCTTCCAGGGCGTGCGGAGAGGGCCTCGGCGCCATCAAGACCTCTCGAGGAGAGGCCGATGACGAAGGGGCCTTCGGGCCGCGCGTTCGGGAAGGGCCGGGCGAAGAGCCTGCGGTCGGACTCCATCCGGTACACCAGTGCCGTGAGGTGTCCGAGCACCCAACCCGCGGCCGCCTCGCGCGCCTCGGATGAAGGCGCCTCGACGGAGACCACCAGGCGTATGGGCATCTCCCCGTCGAGGTCCGCCGGCTCGAACAGCGCGTCCCAGGCCGCCATCGAGTCCGCGGTACGTGCCCGCCGGACCACGTCGCGAGCCCGGGCCAGCTCGTCGCCCAGCACCCGGAGCGTCGAGCGCGACACGTTGCGAGCGGAGTTGCGCGGCGGCAGCGTGGGCGCGACCACCGGCATGATGTCCCGCAGGTTGCCGAGCTGGTAGCGCGCCGTCTCGGGAGTGAGCGTCACGGGGCGGGGCCACGGCCAGGAGGCGAACGTCTCGAAGAAATGGGCGAGCAGCCCACTGTCGGAACGAGAGGCCTCACGGGGCGCGCGCGTGCACGCCCAGGCCACCAGCACCGCCCACGACAATCCGCCCAGATAGCCCAGCGCGTGCGAGTACACGCCGCGAGCCTTGGCCCAGGCCTTCACGGCGCGCAGCACCGTGCGGAAGCGCTCGGGTCCCGCCCCTTCCCGCTCCACACAGTCGAGCAGCGCCCGCGTGTCGGTCCAGCCGTTGACCGAGCGGAAGCTCGCGGTGTCCAGCTGCGCGCCATGCAGCTCCAGCAACTCCGCGGGAGGGCAGGGCTCCACGCCCTCGGGCCGGCGCGCGTACGACACGTCGAAGTGCACGCCGTCGAGCACCAGCTTCACCATGGGGATGGCGGCATCGGCCACGAAGCGCGCGCTCGTGGCTCCGCCCTGCTCGGCCAGCAGTGAGGCCAGCGCATGCGCGAAGTCCTCGCGAGACAGGCTCGCGGGCCCGATCGCCACCGCGTCCACGTCGCTCCCGGCATTGTCCGTGCCGAGCAGATATGAGCCATACGGGTGGAGCTCCGTCCCGAGCCGGGTGCACAGGGACTCGAGCCTGGCCACCGCCGACTGGCGCGCTCGACGAACCTCGTCGGATGAATCCTCGCCGCGAGCCGATAACGCCTCCCGGAGCGAGTCCCCCACGGGGCGTCTGCCCCCGCCGAGCGGCACGCGACGACGCACCTCGAAGGGCTCATCCCCACGCCGGCTGATGAGACACACCTCGCGCACCTCGAACCGGAGCGGGCGCCATTCCTTCTCCCATGCGGCCAATGTGCGCCGGGTGTCGGAGGCCGCCGCGCGAGGGAGCTGCCCGACGCTCAGGTGCGGTGTGAAACCCCGTTCGGACTTACGGCCCTGCTCGTCGCAGTGGGGAAGCGCCACCTCGAGCGCGGATTGGAGCGCCTTCAGCGCGCCGTGTGGCCGGTCCTCCGGGCGGAGCCAGGCCGTCACGCTGGCGCGGTGCTCGAAGTGCCCGAAGCCGGAGAGCGTCACCTCGAAGGGCTCGATGTCCCGGAGCGCCTCCGCGATGAGCGCCTCCGCCTCGCCGAAGTACTCCTCCGGTACGAATGGGTAGAGGAGCGTCACGTGCGGCATCCAGCGCTCGTACTGTGAGTCATGCACCGCGCGCAGGGATTGGATGGGGGCCCACGCGTCCTCGGGGGGGATGAGCACCACCGCCGCCTGGTGGACGGGCGGTGCCGTGAGCGCCCGGGGTGCCCGGACAGACGCGGTGCCACGACTCA
The DNA here is from genome assembly GCF_016887565.1 of Archangium violaceum. Taxonomy (NCBI): domain Bacteria; kingdom Pseudomonadati; phylum Myxococcota; class Myxococcia; order Myxococcales; family Archangiaceae; genus Archangium; species Archangium violaceum. The sequence continues at coordinate 3,073,601 of NZ_CP069396.1, read as the reverse complement.
ACATACAGCTCAAGCCGAAGTGGTCCGATGCGAAGAGCGCATCCCCTCCGGGAGCTGGTGGGCCCGAGAGCGGCGCCTCGGCGAAGAGGCTCACCTCGCGCGGGACGAGCCGACCGGATGCCGAACGCACGAGTACCCGGTCGTAGCGCTGGCGTTGGCCGGAGGTGGTCGTGAGCGCGGCCAACGTGTTGCGGGAAGGATCGAACGTGAACCCCGCGTCGCCCGGCCGCAGCGCCGTCCAGGCATCGACGAAACCGGCTTTCTCGAAGTCCTGGGCCTCGGGCGCGTCGTCGCCGAAGTTGAAGTCCCCCACCAGCAGGACATCGGGCACCCCACCCTGCTCGTTCCCGAGCGACCGTACCCAGTCGATGAGCGTCCGGACCTGCGCGGCTCGAGCAGCGCCGCCTGATGGAGCGCGATTGCTCGTCAGGTGCGGCGTGGCCACCCAGAGCGCTCCGTCCGGGAGCGCGAGCTCGCCCGCGATGATGCGCTTGTCACGGGAGAAGACGCACTGGCTCAGCGAAGCGAACGGGAAGCGGGAGAGGAGGAGCTGTCCGTAGGGCTGAACGGTGGCGGCGGACGGTCCCTCCGAAAGGAAGTAGTGCTCACGAACCCACTGCTTCTCGAGCAATACACGGAGGAAGGACTCGGTGACTTCCTGCAGGGCGATGATGTCCGCATCGACCGAGCGCAGCAGGGAGATCGCCGCGGAGGTCCGCCGACCCGTATCGAGCAACTCCGGGTCGTACAGGTCGTACAAGACGTTGAACGTCGCGACCGTGAGCTCCGCCGGAGAAGGAAGGGCTTCGAGGCCTCCGGTCGTCCCTTTGGCCTCGACCCAGGCCTTGGCTCGCGTGTCGTAGCGGTAGAACGGCAGCGAAGTGAAACGGGGAGTCGTTTCGGCCGGCGGGGGAGGAGGAGCCGGCGGCGGTGCTGGCTCCTGCTGCGGTTCGACGGAGAGGGTGTGCAGCCGGTCGATACGTTCGCGGCGGTCCCACACCTTTTCGTGGCCCCGCCGGAAGTACCAGACGCGGTGCCAGGGAATCTCTCCATCCGGGACGAAGGCCACGAAGGGAATTTCCTCCAGGGTCTCGCCGTGTGCGTCGAAGCCGATGACGAACTCGCGCCCGTCGAACCGGGGGTCCCAGCGGATGCGGTGGTACACTTCTCGGCTGGTCTGGAATCTGTCCTGAGACATGGGCGTGGTCCTCGCGAGCCGCACCAGACGCCACGCTCGTGCCGGGACTGACAAACACCGTGGGACGAAGACCCTCACCCTAGTGGAGTGTCCGACAAGTTTTTCAACATAGTCGGGAGAGACATCGGCGCAGCACCACATCGAGGAGAACGCCGGCTGCTCGGCGGCCTACCCAACTCGCGGAGACGATACCGAAGGTAGTGCGCCTTCGAGCCAGAAACCGCCCCAGAGGCACCTTCCGATCGCGCGCTGCTCGAACTGGTCTGACCATCGGACCAGTTGCTTGAACTCGCGCCCGGAGACCGCCTCGTTCTCGCTCCGCGACTATGTTGAAAGACTTGTCGGACACTCCACTAGCCCTCTCCCAGAGGGAGAGGGGACCTACACAGTGGCCAATCAGGTTAGACCCTCTCCCCCTGGGAGAGGGACGGGGTGAGGGTATGGGGAGCACTCGGGTTGCCCCTGTGCGCTGTCACACGGGTGAGGGCACTGGAACCAATACCCTCACCCTAGCCCTCTCCCAGAGGGAGAGGGGACCTACACGGATTCAGGCAGCCTGCGCCTGGACCCGCTCGTCTCCGACGATGCGACCGTCCGCCAGGCGCACGATGCGGTCTCCCACCGCCGCGGCCTTCGGGTCGTGCGTCACCATCACCACCGTCAGCCCGCGCTCCCGCGTGGCCTCGCGCAGCATCCGCAGCACCTCGGCCCCCGTGCGCGAGTCCAGGTTCCCCGTGGGCTCGTCCGCCAGCAGCACCGCCGGCTCCGCCAGCAACGCCCGAGCCACCGCCACGCGCTGCATCTCTCCACCACTCAGCTCGTCCGGCCGGTGGTGCGTACGGCCTCCCAGGCCCACCGTCTCCAGCAGCGCCTCGGCCCGCCGCCGCAGCTCCGTCTGCGCCTTGCCCGACAGCAGGCCCGGCAGCATCACGTTCTCCAGCGCCGTCAGCGTGGGCATCAGGTTGAAGAACTGGAACACGAAGCCCAGCCGCTCGCGGCGGAAGGCGGACAGCTCGTCATCCTTCATCCGCGACAGCTCGCGCCCGTCGATCTTCAGCGACCCCGAGCCCGCCACGTCCAGCGCGCCCAGCAGGTTCAGCAGCGTGCTCTTGCCCGAGCCCGACGGCCCCATCACCGAGAGGAACTCCCCTCGAGGCACCGTCAACGACACACCCGCCAGCGCACGCACTTCCATGCGCCCGCGCCGGTACACCTTCGCCACGTCGACGGCTTCGATCATATCTCCGCCACACCCTCTCGCTCGGCCCAGCCCTCCAGGCCGTTGGGCAGGCGGATGCGCACGTAGCGTCCCGTCTCCTCCATGACGCGCACCTTCAGGCCGGGGTGCACCTCGAAGGACACCTTGGCCTCGTCTCGCGGGAACTCACGCGCGCGCAGCGTGGGCGCGATGACCACGGCCTCGTGCAGCGTCTCGTGCACCCAGACGTGCGCGGCCAGCAGTGCTCCGGACGGCAACGACGCGACCAGGAACACGGCCCCCAACACCACCGCCCAGGTGCGCCGGCCAGGGCGAAGGAAACGGAAGAGGAGCAGGAAGGCGAAGCCCACCAGCCACGTCCCCAGGAAGGCCCACGCCACCAGGTTGCCACTGGTGGCGCCCACCACGCGCTGCAGGAAGGGCTCCTCGGGCGCGGTGCCCACCACCTTGTCGAGCTGCTGCGCCCGGGCGAGCGCGAAGTTCGCATCCAGGTCCGGGCCATCTCCGCCAGCCCGGTGCGACCGCTCGAAGGAGAGCACCGCTCGCCCCAGGTCTCCCTGAGCCAGGTACGTGGTGCCCAGGTTGTAATGGATGTCCGCGCCCCCGAAACCGCGGGACACGAGCTTCTCGTAGCCCTCGCGCGCGGCGGCGTAGTCCTGCTTGTAGAAGGCCTCGTTGGCCTGCTGGAAGAGGGTCTGGGCCTCCTCGGGAGAGTAGTACCCCTGCCCCAACAGCGTGGCCACGAGGATGGCGGTGATGGCGCTCACTTGTCCCAGCCCTCCATGACGGCCGCGGCATCATCGAGAATCCGCTCGCGGGCGGCCGGTTCGGCGCCCGGGGCGAAGCGGCCGGCGTCACACGCCTCCAGCACGAAGCGCACGCGCTGGCGGCGCTCCGCGTCCACCCCGGACTCGGCCAGCTTCGCATCCAGCGCGTCCCGGGTGAGGCCACCCACCGGCACTTTCAGCCGCGCCTCCAGGAAGTTCAGCACGGCCTTCTCCACCTCGCCGTAGAAGGCGCTGGAGCTGCCACCGCGCAGCTTCTCCGCCTCGGCCAGCCGCTTGCGCGCGGCCTTGGCCCGCTGCCGGTTGCGGCTGCCCTCGTCCTCGCGCGACATCCGGCCGCGCACCAGCCCCACCACGCCCAGGGCCACCATCAGCCCCACCGGCGTCAGCACCGCGGGCACGAAGAAGGGCCGCTGCCACACCGCCGCCGCGGGCTCCTCGAAACGCGCCTGGTAGCGCAGCGGGCGCAGGCCTCCCGCCGTCAGCACGTTCTTCTGCTCGGACGCGGCGTCCGCCAGTTGCGTGGGCGAGGCCGCCGGCGCGGACGCCACCCCTCCCGCCCCGGGCTCCACGGTGAGCTCCACCGGCTCGGTGCGGGACACCGCGTAGCGGCCCGTCTTCGGATCGAAATAGGGGAACTCGAGCGCCGGCAGGGTGAAGGAGCCCGTGCGCTGCGGCATCACCAGGTACTCCTGCACCCGGCTGCCCTGGATGCGCCACTTGTTGGGCACCACCTTGTCGCTCGTCTTCGGCTCGTACACCTTGAGCGCGGCGGGTGCCTCCAGCCGGGGCGGGGTGACGTTCTTCACGTTGCCCGAGCCCTCGAGGATGATCTTCACCGTCACCGGCTGGCCCAGCTCCACCTTCGTCTGGGACACGTCCAGGGACAGCTTCCAGTCGCCCACGTTGGCGCCCGACATGCCCTTGGGCGCCCCCGGCGGCAGCGGCTTCACCTCCACGTCCAGCGCGTTGGAGACGCGGTGCACCCGGTGGCCGGCGAAGAGGAAGCCGGTGGTGATGTCCGCCTCGGCCGCGGTGATGGAGAGGGTGCCGCTCTTCACCGGGAAGATGGCGCGGCGGCGCAGCAGGTAGGTGCGGTACGGAACGCCGTTGACGATGCGCTGCTCGCCGGACAGCTGCGTGGGGCTCTCCACGTCCTCGCTCCAGAAGCCCTCCAGCTTGGGCATCGTCACCGCGTCCACGCTGGACAGGTCCACGCGCGAGTAGATGTAGAGCGACAGCGTCACCTGCTCGCCCACGTACACCTGCTTCTTGTCGAGCGTGGCGCGCAGGAACAGGTCCGAGTCCCCGCGCGGAATCCGCATGTCCTCGCGCGTCGAGTCCCCCGGATCCTCCTGGTCCTCCTCGTCCGCGAACGGGTCCGGCATGTTGCCGAAGCCCGGGAAGTTGCGGAACGGATCCGGCAACTGCTGGCGCTGGCGCGACGCCTGTCCGGGCGGAGGCCCCACGTGCCCCTTGCGCACCGTCATCTTGATGGACTCGGTGCGCCAGGTACGGCCCCCGCTGGTGAGCACCGCCGGGGGAATCGTGAGGCTGCCCGCCCGGTTGGCCCGCATCATCAGCACGTGCTTGCGCACCGTCTGGATTTGAGGCGGACCGCTCCCGCTCATCTCGATGGAGCGCTGGGTGCTCTGCGAGGACGACAGCACCTCGAAGTCCCCGGGCGCCGGGAACTGCACCTGGGCGTTGTCGGGCGGATCCACCACCACCACGGTGAGCTGGAAGACGTCTTCCGTGCCCACCTCGTTGCGGTCCACCGCCTGGTAGAACTCGATGGCCGCCCACGCCGGCATCGCCGTGAGCAACAGGGCGATCGCGGCCAGCGCCGCGTGGCCGCTACCAGTCCTTCTCATTGGGATTCCTCGGCCGCTTCTTCTGCTGGAAACGCCACAGCTGGAGATTCTTCTCGTTCTGCTTCATCGCATCCAGCAGGCGCTCGGCCTCCTGGCGATCGATTTCCTCCGGGTTGACACCCGCGTCGCCCACCTCCTGCGCCTCGCCCTCGGTGCCACCGTCCGACTCCTGGCCCTCGTCCTCACCCTGGCCACCGTCTCCCTGGCCGCCATCGCCCTGGCCTCCGTCCGCGCCCGCATCCCCCTGGCCTCCGTCCGCGCCCGCGTCGGTGCCCCCGTCCTGCTGGCCGCCGTCACCCTGGCCTCCATCGCCCCCGCCGCCGTCCTGCTGACCCGCGTCTCCAGGGCCGCCGTCCTGCCCACCGTCCTGGCCCCCATCCATCCCGCCGTCACCGCCACCGTCGGAGCCACCATCATTGGGCGTACCACCATCCTGCTGACCCGCATCCGGGCCCGCGTCCGGGCGACCGCCATCCTGGCCCCCGTCCTGCCCGCCGTCCTGGCCTCCATCCGTGCCACCGTCGGCGCCGCCCTTCTGGGGCGGAGGCAGGTTCTTCAGCAGCACCTCGTAGTTGTGCCGGGCCTGCGCGTCCGACGGGTTCATGGTGAGCGCGCGGCGGTAGGCCTTCAGCGCCTCGCGCGTGTTGCCCGTCATCGCGTGGACGTTGCCCAGGTTGTAGGTGGCCTTCTGGCGGAGCTCGGGCTGGTTGGCGTTGGCCTCCGACACGCCCTGGAAGGCCTGCTTCGCCTCGTCGTAGCGGCCCAGCTTCATCAGCGCGTCACCCCGGTTGAACTCCACCGCCGGGTCGTTCGGACGCTCCTTCTTCGCCTGCTCGAAGGCCGACAGGGCGTCCTCGAAACGGCCGGCGTCATACGCCTGCCGCCCCTGCTGAATCAGCGGGTGCTCCTTCTCCAGCAGCCCCGCGGCCCTCGCCCCGGACGGCAGCGCCAGCGCCACCGCCAGGAGCGCCCAGACTCCCGCGCGCATGCCCATGACTCCCCTGCTCACGACGACCTCCGGCGCGAGGACGGCAGCAGCAACATCCCCATCACCAGCAGCGCCAGCCCCGGCAGGGCGAACGTCTGGAAGCGCTCGTCGTAGCGGACGGTGACGCGGCTCTCCAGCTCGCTCTTCTGCATCTTCTCGATGCGCTCCAGCACCTGCGCCATCGCCACGCCGCGAGGCTGGTAATAGAACTCGCCGCCCGTGCCCTCCGCGATGGTGGTGAGGCCCCCACGGTCCATCCGCGTAATCACCGTCTCCCCGCTGGAGTCCTTCTTGTAGTCCACGAACTCGCCACGGCGGTTGTAGACGGGGATGGGCTCGCCCTGCTCCGAGCCCACGCCGACGGTGAGCACCTGGATGTTGGCCTCCTTGAGCGCGGCCACGGCCTCCTTCACCTCGCCCACCAGGTCCTCGCCGTCCGACAGCAGCACCACCACCTTCTCCTTGGCGCCACGGTCCGCGTTCTCCAGCAGCTGCTTGCACAGCATCAGCGCGTCGCCGATGTTGCTGCCGCCCTGGGGCATCTGCTCCGGCTCCACCGCGCGCAGGAAGAGCTTCACCGCCGAGTAGTCCGAGGTGAGGGGCGACTGGATGAAGGCATCGCCCGCGAAGGCCACCAGGCCCACCCGGTCTCCCTTCAGCTCGTCGAGCAGCGTGGTGAGCTCCAGCTTGGCGCGCTCCAGGCGGCTGGGCTGCACGTCGCGCGCGAGCATGGACTTGGAGGCGTCCAGCGCCACCACCACGTCGATGCCGCGCCGCTTCGTCAGCTCGCTCTTGGTGCCGCATTGGGGCTGGGCCAGCGCCAGCCCGAAGAGGAGCAGCCCCAGCCCGTAGAAGCCGCCCTGCACCGCCGGGCGCCAGCGAGAGATGCCGGGGGCCAGCTTGTCCACGAGCCGCTCGTTGAGCAGCGCGCTCACACGGCCGCGGCGGCGCAGCGCGGACACGAGGGCCAGGGTGCCCACCAGCACGCCCGCCGCGCACAGCGCGAGGAAGGCGGGCCTGGCGAGCCCCACCTGGTAGCCGAGGATGGTGAAGCGCCAGGGGTCCGTCGGCATCACGGGAACACCCTCAGGAAGGTGGCGCGCAGGAAGAGCTCCAGCGCGGCGAGTCCGAAGGCCAGCAGCAGGTACGGGTGGTAGTCCTCGCGGTAGTTGGCCGAGGCCCCGCCCTCCATCAGCTTGGAGCGCTCCAGCGAGTCCAGCACCTTCTGGAGGCCCTGCTTGAGGCCCTCCGGGTCCGTGGCGCGGTAGTACTCGCCGCCGGTGGAGTCGGCGATGTCCTGCAGCAGCTCGGGGTTGATGGGAATCTCCGTCTCACGCCAGACGGTGTTGCCGAACAGGTCCGTGCCCTGCGGGAAGGGCACCTTGCCGCCCTTGCCCACGAGGATGCTGTAGATGGGGATGTTCAGCGACTTCGCCATGTGAGCGGCGTCCAGCGGCGAAATCTTGCCGGAGTTGTTGTCACCGTCGGTGATGAGCACCACCACGCGACTCTTGGCCTCGGAGTCCCGGAGGCGGTTGAGCGCGGTGGCGAGCGCGTCGCCAATGGCGGTGCCGTCCTCGAGCACGCGGGTGCGCAACTGCCGCAGCACCTCCTTGAGCACGCCGTAGTCGAGCGTCAGGGGCGCCTGCGTGTAGGCCGCGCCGGCGAACACCACCAGGCCGATGCGGTCGTTGACGCGGTTGGAGATGAACTCGGCGAGCACCTCCTTGGCCACGTGGAGGCGGTTCTGCGGGCGGAAGTCGCCGGCCTCCATGGAGGTGGACAGGTCGAGCGCGACGACGATGTCGATGCCCTCGACGCTCAAGTCCCGCACGCGCGAGTCGCGGGACTGGGGCCGGGCGAGCGCGACGATGGCGGCGGCCACCGCGAAGGCGCGCATGAAGGGCAGCATCGGCAGCATGTACGTGCGCAGGCCGCGGCCCTGGCGGGCGAGCACGTGCGCCGCGGAGAAGCGCAGCGCGGCACGGGAGCGCCGCTCACGCCAGGCCCAGGCCAGCAGCACCGGCACGAGCAGCAATCCCCAGAGGTACTCGGGGCTATGGAACGCGAGGTCCGGAAGCATGGGACACGGAGGGGGCGGCCCCGGGGGGCGGTGGAGGGGGCCAGGTCTTGTCCAGCAACTCGTAGCCGAAGGCCAACGCCGCGCCGCACGACTCCGGCGAGGACTCGGCGCGGGCATACTTCACCATGTCCGACTCGGAGACGAAGCGCAGCAGCCCGTCCTCGGGCAGGCCGGGGGTGTGTATGCGCCGCAGCTTCGCCATCAGCTCCGAGCTGGTGCACTCGAGGGCATCGAAGCCGTAGCGCTCGCCGAGGTAGCCTCGGACGATCTCCGACAGCCGGAAGTAGAAGTCCTTCACCCTGCCCTGGGCGTGCAGGTTCTCGGCCTTGAGTGCCTCGAGCGCCCGGCGGGTGCGCACGTCCAGTGGCGCGGGCGGCTCCGCGGCGGCCTGGGGGCGGTTGCGGTACTTCTGGAAGAGCCGGTACGCCCCCCATGCGAGTGCGGCGGCGGCCAGCGCCCCCAGCAGCCCCCAGAGGAGCATCCAGGAGCGGATGGCCACCTCGGTGGGCGGCTGGATGTCCTTGAGGTCGGCGCCCTTGGACTCGGCGTCCTCGGGCAGGGTGGAGCCCACCTCGAGGGTGCGGCCCGGGGCCACGAAGCGCTTGGGGCCGTCCGGCGTGGACACGAGGAAGGGCACTTCCGGCAGCGTCACCATGCCCAGGTTGAAGGCGGACAGCTTCAACCGGAACAGGGTGACGGCGGGCTCCTTGCCGGCCTGCGGCGGCGTGCGAGCCTGGGACAGCAGCTCGAAGTCGCCGAGGTCCGGCGGCAGCTCCAGCTCGTAGCGCTGGTTGGCCGGGTGGGTGATGACGAGCTCGTAGGTGAAGGGCTCGCCCAGGAGCACCCGCTCGGGCTGCACGCTGGCCTGGAAGCCCGAGGGCTCCACCTCCGGCAGCTTCGCGGCCTGGGCCGGAGCGGGAGCGGCCGGGGTCTGGGCCAGGGCCGGCGAGACGAAGAGAAACGCGGAGAGAGCCAGCCACCTCATGCCGCCATCCTCCGGGACCGGGCGCGGAAGAAGCGCACCAGGGCCATGCCATGATCATCGGCCGTGCTGAGCTCCACGTGGTCCAGCTCGAACTTCTTGAAGAGCTTGCGCCGCTCCTCGCGCTGCGCCTGCATGGCGCGGGCGAAGCGACCTCGAACGAGCGGATCGCTCGTGTCCACCACGAAGCGCTCGCCCGTCTCGGGGTCCTCCATCTCCACGAGCCCCAGCCGGGGGAACTCCTGCTCCAGCGGATCCGCGATGACCACGGGCACCAGGTCGTGCTTGCGGCCCACCAGGCGCAGGGGCTGCTCGTAGCCCTGGGTGAGGAAGTCCGAGATGAGGAACGTCACCGTCTTCCGGCGCGCCACGCGGTTCAGGTAGGTGAGACCGGCGGCAAGGTCCGTCCCCTTGCCCTTGGGCTGGAAGGTGAGGATGTCGCTCACCAGCCGCATCACGTGCGAGCGGCCCTTGCGCGGCGGCACCACCTTCTCCACCCGGTCCGAGAAGAGGATGAGCCCCACCCGGTCGTTGTTGGCGATGGCGCTGAAGGCGATTTGAGCGGCCACCTCGGCGGCGACCTCCGACTTGGAGCGCTCGCGAGAGCCGAACTCCTTGGAGGCCGACACGTCCACCAGGAGCATCACCGTGAGCTCGCGCTCCTCAGTGAAGACCTTGACGTAGGCCTCGTTCATTCGGGCGGTGACGTTCCAGTCGATGATGCGGATTTCGTCACCGGGCTGGTACTGCCGCACCTCGGAGAAGGCCATGCCCCGGCCCTTGAAGACCGAGTGGTACTGGCCCGCGAGCATGTCCGACACCACCTTGCGGGTGCGGATCTCCAGCTTGCGGATGCGGCGGATGATGTCCTTGGCGAGCACGGCGCGCTCCCTCGGCCTCTCTCCTGCGACGGGTTAGGGAACTTCGACGCGGTCGAAGACGCGCTGGATGAGCTTCTCGGTGGTGAGCTCCTCGGCCTCGGCCTCGTAGGTGAGGGCGATGCGGTGGCGGAGCACATCGAAGGCCACGGCCTTGACGTCCTCGGGGGTGACGAAGCCCCGGTGGCGCAGGAAGGCGTGGGCCCGAGCGGCCTGGCTCAGCGCGATGGTGGCGCGCGGGCTCGCGCCGAACTGGATGTAGTCCGCCTGGTCCTTGAGGCCGTAGCGCCCCGGCTCGCGCGTGGCGAAGACCACGTTGAGGATGTAGTCCTTCACCTTCTCGTCCATGTAGATCTGATGGACGAGCTCGCGGGCGCGCACGAGCTGCTCCAGCCCGATGACCCTCTGGGCCTGCGGAACCTTGCCGCCGCCCATGCGGTCCATGATGACCTTCTCCTCCTCGCGCGTGGGGTAGCCGACCCGCACCTTGAGCATGAAGCGGTCCACCTGGGCCTCGGGCAGGGGGTAGGTGCCCTCCTGCTCGATGGGGTTCTGGGTGGCCAGCACGAGGAAGGGCGAGGGCAGCGGGAAGGACTGGTCGCCGATGGTGACCTGGCGCTCGGCCATGGCCTCCAGGAGGGCGGACTGCACCTTGGCCGGGGCGCGGTTGATTTCGTCCGCGAGCACGATGTTGGCGAAGATGGGGCCCTTGCGGACGGAGAAGTTGCCCGCCTGCTGGTTGTAGATGGTGGTGCCCACCACGTCCGCCGGCAGCAGATCCGGGGTGAACTGGATGCGCATGAAGGTGGCGCTGAGCGTATCGGCGATGGTCCGCACGGTGAGCGTCTTGGCCAGGCCGGGGACGCCCTCGAGGAGGACGTGGCCGTTGCACAGGAGCCCGATGAGGATGCGCTCCAGCATGTAGCGCTGGCCGACGATGACCTTGCCGGCCTCCTGGTTGAGGAGCTCGACGAAGCTGCTCTCCTGTTGGACGCGCTCGGTAAGTGCTCGGATGTCCGTGTTCATATGTGCCGTCTCTACCGTCCCTGAGGAGGCGGGCAGCCTAGGGGGGATGGGGTACGCCGCTCAACAGCGCATCTCGCCGGACATTCCAGTAATTTCGGGGCTCCATGGCCCCGGAAAGTCCCAGGAAGGACCGGCAGGAACACCCCAAACCACATCGCGGCGCCGGACGCCAACCTTCTGCCGGGGAGGAACCGCGCCTCCGGGCAGCCGGCGGCCCGGTCGCCCCCCGTGAGCCGGGTCCAGTGGAGGCGGAACTGCTGGGGGAGCTGGGCCCGGGGTGGGTGTCCCGGATGTGCCCGCTCCAGGGGGGTGGGGTCCTGCGGGTCATTGAGGGGGGCGAGGGCCCTCCGGTGGTGCTGCTCCACGGGCGGGGGAACGCGGCGAGCATGTGGTTCCCCCTCCTGCCGGAACTGGCCCGGGAGCACCGGGTTCTGGCGGTGGACCTGCCGGGCTTCGGATGTTCCTCGGTGCCCCAAGGGCCGCTGCGGACAGCCGAGGACGGGCTGCGCTACTTCGTCGAGCCGGTGGAGGAGGTGCTGTCCACGCTGGCCCTGGGACCAGTGACGATGGTGGGGCACTCGCTGGGCGGGCTGGTGTCACTGGAGCTGGCGCTGCGGGGCCGCGTGCCGGTGGAGCGGCTGGCGCTGGTGGACGCGATGGGGCTGGGCCCGGAGATGGGGCTGGATGCGCGCCTCTTCTTCCGCGCGGGCCCGGAGCGGGTGGCGCGAGTGCTGGGACCGAAGCTCTTCGGGCGCATCGCACCGCTGCCGGACACGCCGGTGAACCGGCGGTTGATGGCGCTGGCCTATGAGCTACTGACGATGCCTGGAGGGAGGCCCGAAGCTACGCGTGCCTTCAACGCGCTGGTGCCACTCACGGGCGGCGTGTTCCACCGCTTCGCGCGGTTGGGCGAAGTGAAGCAACCCACCCTGCTCTTCTGGGGCGAGCACGACACGGTGCTGCCCGTGTCACTGGCCGAGGCCGCGGTGAAGGTCATGCCCGATGTGAGGCTCGTGCGCGTGCCGGCCGGGCACAGTCCGCACCTGGAGCAAATGGACGGTTCTTGCTCTGCGGACTGGTTCCGCTGAGTGGGTCAACGGATCAGCTACTTCCTGGCGCTCATCAGTAGACGATGAAGTCGCACTTCTCGATGGCGGCTTTGAACGCCTCTTCCGTGATGCCCAACCGCTTGGCCTCCGCGGGAGCGTAGTAGCTCAAGGCCATCGTGGAGCGCGGGTGCTTGATTCGTTTCTCCGGACTCTGATCCAACAGGGATGCCAGCGATCTGCCAAACCGGTCCGGCCACTTGAGGTTGCGGAGCTCGTCGGCTCGACGGACAGGATCCAGGAGGGTGAAGCAGGGCCACTTGGGAAACCGGAGGGTGCGGGGATTGTCCCCGTGGAAGCGGCACTCGTCCAAGCGGGCCTCGGTGAAGTCACAGTCCTCGATGGCGCCCATCTGGTACTCCGGCTCACTCCCGTATTCGGGCCAATGCCCGAAGTCGCACCCTGACAACCGCCCCTTGAACCGGCACCCCTTCAGGGACGCACCTATCCACTGTTGATGGTTCTTCAACTCCTGCTTCACCTCGAAGGTGCAATCAATGAAACGAGCCTGATTGATGATCAGGCGACTGGCGGGAACCTTCAGGACGACGGTGCAGTGGCGCAGCGTCAGGTTGGTGCTGAGGTAATAGAGCGAGTTCTTGTCGGTCAGCTCCAACCGCTCGTTTTCGATCTCCTGATTTTTGTAAATGACGTTCTCGAGCCACGCCATGTCAGTCCCCTTCAGAAGGTGAGCATCCGGAAGAACTCGCCCGCCATGCGCCGGCCATGTCGCGCCAGATTCGACACCGTCCCGGAGAGAATCTCGTACTGACGATTGTTTTTCGGGTCAATCACGTCGACACCCTCGTGACGGAATCGAAGAATCCCCTCGAATTGCTTTTTCACCTGAGCATGCACGAAGCGGCCCCGGGCCTCGCGCTCCAGCAGGTGCGCCAGCCAATACTCGCCTTCCTTGAGGGCGTCGTCGATGGCCTTGGCCTCCCTCGGAGAGAGCCTGTGGGGCCCCCATTGCCGGGCCGCCTCGGTCACCGCCTTCTGGAGCATGTCACCCACCTCGTCCTCGACCGGGATGTCGTGGATGGACTTGCCAGGAGGCAAGTGCCACCTCTGCCCATTGGGCAGGAGCACCTGCTGGTTGCCTCCCCGGTGACGGATGGCGACGGTGCCCGAGGCGCCGCCTCCGGAGGACGCCCCACCGCCCCGCCCCTTCTTGAGCATCACCACCGCCAGAGGGCCGTGCGGGGTGGCCGCCACCGTCTCCACCGCCCGCGCCAGCGCGCCCTCCTGGGCCGCCAGGGTTTCCACCCGCTCCAGCACCGCCGCCCCACCCTGCGCCTGCCAGCGCGCATTGGCCATGCCATAGCCCGGCAGTGAGCGCACCCGCGCCGCCACGTCCCCCAGCGTGCGCCCCGTCAATGCCCCCACCGCCAGAATCATCGCCCGCGCCGCGTCCGTGCCCAGCACCCGGGCGAAGCCCTCGCCTGCCTCGCGCAATTCGCCGAACGTGGTGGCATCGTGCGCCCGGGTCGCCATGGCCGCCCAGCCGTCCATCAGCCCCCACAACGTCTCCACCCCCAGCCACGCCACCAGCACGACGGACAGCCCGGCGGCCACCAGCTTGGTCGTCGGCTCGGGCACCAGCCAGAGCGCCAGGTACGCGCCGAGCGTCCACATGCACGAGGCCACCACCACCTGCGGGTCCAACTCCCGCCCCAGCGCCTGCTTCGTCTCCTCCAGCACCGAGCCGAAGGACAAGGCGAGCGCCAGCGTCCGCCGGTCGTCCGCCTTGAGGTAGGGCGCGTCGTCCAGCAGGCGCAGGCAGTCGCCACCTCCCTGGCCCCGGGCGCACCACGCCAGGTAGTGGCGGCGCAGGGCCTCGCTCGCCTCGGTCGCCAGGCCGCTGTCCTCGTCCATGGGCACCAGCGACAGCACGCGGCCCTTGTACACTTCGGCCACCCACGTCCCACTCCTCTGCTCCCATTCCGGGTGCTGCTCCACCTGTCCCCTCAGCCACTCGCGCGCGGCCTCCCGGGGGCTCTTGCCGTCAAGCTGTGTCTTCCGGGCGTTGTCCCGCACCGCGCGCAGAAAGTCGTCCCGGCTCACCAGCACGGCTCGGCTGGCGCCCGCCGAGCCCGGCTCCAGCACCACCACCTCGTACCGCACCGCTCCCTCCAGGCCCACACCCGCCTGCGCGAAGGACGCCTGTCTGGGTGCCGCTGGGGGCGTGCGCGACAAGGGGCGCCTGCTCCCCATCAGCATGCCGCCCGGCGGGTGGCCCGTGGCACATGCCGCGAGCAGTAAAAGCACGGGCAGCATCCAGCAGCGGGGCGGCAGCGGGCCCACGGAGCGGGGACTCTTCCGACGGGGAAACATGCCGCACCTCTTGCTGCCAACCGCGAGGGCTGGCGCGGGTTGTTTCCGGGAGTACACGGAAGCCGGGTGCGGTCGTCAAACCAATGGATAGGGAGAGAAGTGGAGGACGTAAAGGGTTGGCCACCACCACACGGCGCCACTTATCCTGCTCGTCGGCCATCACTTCTCGCGGAGGCACGGGCTCCGGCTGCCAGAGGGGCAGAGGCTTCACCACCTCGCCCTTGGGCCCGCGCAGCACCGCGCCCACCGCCGTCCAGGGCGGCCGTACCGGGATTCTCCAGTTTCACCTCCACGGCCACCCTGCCCTGAGCGCGGTAGCTGTGGACGTCGACCAGGCGCAGCGCGTTGCCCTTCCGCTCAGTGACACTTCCCATGTCGGCTCAGCGCGCGCGGTGGTTCACCGGAACGAGTTCACGATGTAGAGCCCAGCGCTGGAGAATTCGAGAATGGCCGTTCCTGGCTTGGACTCGGGTTTCTTTCTGAGTTGACCGCGTGCGAGCCGAGCCACGGCGCAAATCGGAACCGGCTCTTCGTCCGGTGGATGCAACTCGTAATACCGGATGACGACCTGTGGGCCTCCTGTCCAGACCCGTCCATAGAGACGGGTGACTGCCGGAAGAGTCCCCAGCGGGCTGTTCAACATGCTCTCCACGGGACCGTCGTACAGCGTGATGGGGCTGGCGTCGGTCTGGTTCACATCAAGCTCGACATTCGAAGCGTCCCCAACGCTCAGACCAAGGCGATGCATGGCCTCAAGCGCTTTTTCCGGGCACGCTTCCGGTCCGGGGCTTCCGTCCGGGCGAAGGGAGACGCCCCCAGTCGTCGTGCAACTGGAGGACACGCAAAGCAGCAGGACAGAAGCAGCAAGCAATGAGCGAACGGGAACCATGAGGGCGGGATCTACCAACGCAGCAGTTGTTTATCCAGATGAACCCATGCCTGCCGCAGACCATCTCCTTGACGGAAGAGTTCCAGAACAAGCCGGTCGGGGCCAGTCGTCGAGTCAAAGGCACTCGCATCCAGGACGACGGCGATCTGCCCACTTTGCCCACCCGGCTCCCAGTATTCCTGAGAGGCACGCAGAGCAAACGGTCTTTGCTCTCGCCCATCACCCGTGCTCAAGCGGGCCTCCATCAGACTCCAAGGCTCGGTCGGGCTGTTGTTCTTCACAGTGAAGACCACCGCCGCCTTGTCCCGGTTCCTGCTGGCCAACACGGAGACATGGAATTCCACACCCGTGGGGCTCTTGAATAGCGCCGAGTACCGCTCCCGAAACGGCGTCTGTTTCGTGGCCCCCTTCGCCAGAAGGCCGGCAAGAGAGTGATTGACTGAGTCCTCTTTGCGATAACGCTCGACTTCCTCCCTGAGCTGTCCCTCTCTCTGGAGCGCATCATACAGGGACGCAAGCACCGCTTTCGGGGCCTCGCGGTCACGGAACACGTTGACCTGCTGATCGCCCGTCCGGTCGTTGGTGGCCTTCTGCCGTGATGTCACGGTGAAGGGCAGTTCCGTTCCATCCGCGAGCGTCACCAGCAGCATGAGCCGGTCTTCGGGATCGAGATCACGGAGGGGCTCAATAAGCACCCGTTTCCCGACACACTCCACAGGCTCGAAGCGACCTTCCCAGGCCAGCATCTTGGTCCGCGCTGAATCGCAGGGCTGCTCCAAGCGGAGGACGGTCACGATACCCCCGACGACGTACACGTCAGGTGCCTCTCGGCTCGTATGGTCCGAGAGGTAGATGTTCCGCTCGTTGGGCTCGCGTACCCCGGCCCCGGCCACGGATGCCACAAGAGCGAGAAGTAGAGTAGACCGGCGAAGTAGGAGATTCCACATAGCGCGGCACAACTTAGAGCTCGTTTCAAAAATGGACCAGGGAGCCTAGGTCATCTGACCTGCCTCCCTGGGATTGTTTCATAAATGAACCGCAGAGGTATCCAGACTTCCCTCTACGTACCTGGTGCTCATCCTCGCAAGCATGAGGCGCGAACTGGTCCCGGACGAGCTGTGGGCGAGGGTGGAGCCGCTGCTGCCACGACATCGCCGCAAAGGGAGAAGAGGTCGTCCATTGCGCGACGATAGGGCGTGCCTGCGGGGCATTATCTTCGTGCTCAGGACGGGCATCGCCTGGAGAGACCTGCCAGCCGAGGTGTTCGGGTGCAGCGGGGCGACGTGCTGGAGGAGGCTGCGAAAGTGGAGCCGAGCAGGAGTCTTCGAGAAGCTCCAGCGGGTGTTGCTGAACGAGTTGGGGCACAAGGGGCTCATTGACTGGAGCCGGGCCTCGTTCGACTCCAGCAGCCTACGGGCGATAAAAGGGGGGCCCAAACAGGCCCGAATCCAACGGACAGAGGAAAGGCGGGCAGCAAGCACCACCTGGTCGTAGACCGCCGGGGCCTGCCGCTGGCCACCTTGCTGTCGGCCGCCAACGTGCACGACAAGCGCGAGGCGCTGCCGCTCCTCGACGCCATCCTCCCCATCAAGGGGCCACGAGGCAGGCCACGCAGGCGTCCGGCGAAAGGGCACGGCGACAAGGGGTACGATTATGCCGATACCCGCCGGGGATTACGGAAGCGCCACATCGTTCCCCGCATCGCCCGCCGAGGCGTGGAGTCGAAGGAGCGTTTGGGACGCCATCGCTGGGTGGTGGAGCGCTCCCTGGACTGGTTCCACCAGATGAAACGCCTGCGGATTCGCGAAGAGCGGAACCCACAGATGCACCTGGCACTCCTTCGCCTTGGCCACTGCCTCCTTCTCTATCGCGTGCTTGAGCGCCATTTACGAAATGGCCCTGAATAGGCAGGGCATGTTACCTGACCTCTCAGGTCCATTTTTGAAACGAGCTCTTATCAGAACGGGTCGAAGGCGACCAGCCGAGCACGCCCCGTCCCGTGCTGATGTTCCCTGGCCGATGGGGGGCATCCCGGCAGATGGACACGGTTGACGACCCACAAAGCGGGGGCTGAGCGGGTGACTGACACCCTCTCCGCGACCCCGAACATGGGGGCAGCCGTCCTGGGAGGACAGCATAAAGAGTTCTACTCAAGAGGTCATGCGGTGATAGGGTCGTGCCGGACAAAAGCATCGGAGCCCCTTCATGCAGATCACGACCTGGTTCATCGCGAGAGAAGACGAGGCGGAGGCAATCGAATCGATCGTCACCACCGAGGAACACTCCCCTGAGGATTGGACATACATCGAGTTTCCACTCATCGAAATGGAGCTCATGGCCCTTTCCGCCGCCCTCCAGGGAAAGGAAGACATCACGTCCGAGTCCACCTCGGAGGATCCGCTCATCTTCCGGGACGAGGACGGGTTGATCATCGCGCGCGTCAAGGATTCCTTCATCCAGGCGCTCGCCCGGGTCACGGACGAGAACGTGCCCGGCCTCGCCAACGCGTGGGCGGAGCGCATGGACCGGGAACACCATGAGCCGGAGGAGCTGCGCGAAATCCTCTCGGGCCTGGTGACCTTCGCGCGCGACGCCGTGGCTCGCCGCAGCTCCGTGCTATCGCTCGCCACCTTCTGACGGATGGCCGTCAGGACCCCGCGCCAGTAACGTCCATGGGAATCCTTTCCGTCTCACCCGGAGGCCCCCATGACCCGCGGACCCAAGACTCCCGAGCAGGACCGCACCGAGGGAACCACCCGCCCCCGGGGTTATGAGCAGGTCGACAAGCTCTCCGTCCCCCTCCCCCACGGCACCGAGGTGACCACCCGCGTGGAGCGTGTGGCCGGTGACCGGCACATCCCCCAGGGCGTCGTGGGCCGCGTGGTGCGCGCCCGTGGCGGCGGCTTCGACGTCCAGGTCGTCGGCGTCGGCGAACTCTGGTACGCCCGCGACGAGCTGGTGCCTCGCAAGCCGGGTCAGCTCCAGTTCGCCCTCCGACGCGCCGCCACCTGGGATGCCCTCCGCCCCTGCGTCGTCGTGGAGACCGTGGTCGGCTCGCAGGCCTGGGGCCTCGCCAACAAGTCCTCCGATGTCGACCTGCGCGGCGTCTTCGGCCTCCCCCTCCCCTGGCACTTCGGCCTCGCCGACAAGCCGAGGGATCTCGTCAGCGCCGACGGCAGTCACACCTACTGGGAGCTCTCCAAGGCCGTGGAGCAGGCCCTGCGCGCCGACCCCAACACCCTCGAGATGCTCTTCGTCCCCAGCGCCCGCGCCTCGGACCCGCTCGGCGAGTGGCTCCTCGCCGAGCGCGATGCCTTCGTCTCCAAAGCCATCTTCGGCAGCTTCGGCCGGTACGCCATGAGCCAGCTCGACAAGCTCACGCGCAGTCAGCGTCTCGCCGAGCACCGTGACTCGGTGCTCGAATGGTTGTGCGAGGAGCCCGCGCCCAGTCTCGACGAGGTGGCCCGACGGCTCGCCGCCATCTCCCCGCGCTCCGCCCCCACTCCCGAGGATGGGCTGCTCGCGGCCAAGACGTACCTCAAGCAGCTCTACCGCTCGCTCTCGGACCAGGGTCTCATCGAGTCCAACGACTTCGCCGCCCTCACCCGCTACGCCCGCGGTGGCGGTGGCCGGCCCCCCAGCGCTCGCGAGCTGCGCCCGAAGAACGCCTACAACCTGCTGCGACTGGTGGTGCTCGCCACCGGGTGGCTTCGCGAGGGTGTCCCCACCTTCGAGGTCTCCGGCCACCACAAGGCTCGCATGCTCGACATCAAGGCCGGGCACGTCCCCCTGGAGGAGGTGCTGCGCGACGCCGAGGCCCTCGCTCCCGAGCTGGAGGAGGCCCACCGCACCAGCCGGCTGCCGCAGCTCCCCGATTACGGGCGCGCGGACCGTCTGCTTCGGCGCGTGGGCGAGGAGCTCGCGCGCCGCTGGGTGATGCGCGAGCCCGGGCCTCTCGGCCGCGACGCCCCCGCGCCGCCGGCCGTCGAATGGACGGAGGAACAGTCATGACGGACCACCTGATGACGGAGCACCAGCTGCGTGTGGCCAACCGCGTGCTCGACGAGGAGTCCACCCGCCGCTGGCACCTCGTCGTGTCCCTCTCGGGCGCTCACGCGTATGGTTTTCCCTCGCCCGATAGCGATCTGGACCTCAAGTGCATCCATGTCGCCTCCACCTCGGAGCTGCTCCGGTTGGAGCAGCGCAACCCCACTCCCGCCGAGCGTCTGGAGGTGCTCGACGGCGTCGAGGTGGACTACTCGTCCAACGAGCTCGGCCCCGTGCTGCAGGGCGTGCTCCAGGGCAATGGCAACTACATCGAGCGGCTGCTCGGGACCCATACCCTGCGCGGCTCTCCCGAGCTGGAGGCCGTACGTCCCCTCGTGCGTCAGGTGCTGTCGCGTCGACTTCATCGGCACTACCGCGGCTTCGCCACCAGTCAGTTGCGCGAGTGGGAGAAGACGGGTTTTCGCTCCACCAAGAAGCTCCTCTATGTGTTGCGCACGGCGCTTACCGGCACCCATGCCCTGCTGACTCGTGAGGTGGAGACGGACCTCACCGCCCTCATGGACCGCTATGGTTTTGGTGAGGCCAGCGAGCTCGTCGCTTGGAAGCGGCGGGGCGAGCGCGGGGAGTTGCCTGATGCGCTCTCCACGCACTGGCGCGGTCAGGTGGGCCGTGCCTTCGAACGGCTCGATGAGGCGTATGCGCACTCCGTACTCCCAGAGGAGCCTGGGCGCACCGCGGACCTGGAGGCGTGGTTGCTCGAGGTCCGGCGCTCCCGGTTCTGAGTCCCACGGGTGGGAGGACGGGGTGGATATACCCTCACCCCGTCCCTCTCCCAGGGGGAGAGGGGAAGTGTGCGTGCGCGGATTTACGGGCCCTTGTCTTCCGCCTCGTCGAGGTGCTCTCGCAAGGCCTTCGTGAAGGCCTCCGGACGGTCCAGGTTCGAGAAGTGTGAGGCTCCCGGCAGCTCCACCAGTCTCGCTGAGGGCAGCGCCTTCTGCATGCCCGTGAGCAACGGACGCGTCGGCGTCAGCCGATCCTTCTCTCCCCCCACCAGCAACACCGGGACTCGAATCCTCGGGATGATCGGGCGCAGGTCCACCTTGAGCATCTCGCGCCAGCAGGCCAGGTACGTCTCCCGCTCCTTCCGGCTCTCCACCGACACGGCTCGCTCGATGATGTCCTTCCTCGTGTCCGGCGCGAACAGGTCCGGCATGTTCATCCGCGAGAACTCGGCCAGCGTCATCTTCCCGAGCTGCTCCTCGACCCATTGGCTGCGCGCCGCACCCTCCGGCTGGAAGGCCCACGTGTTGGCCAGCGTCAGCGAGCGCACCCGATCCGGGTAGCGCCGGTACAGCTCGAGCGCCACCACTCCTCCCATGGACTGGCCCACCAGATGCGCGTCCTCATGGCCCGTCGCCAGGATGGCCCGCATCGCGTCCTCGGCGAAACCCGCCATCGACACCCGCGCCGCGCTCCGCACCAGATCGATCGGCAACGGTGAGTAGGAGCCCCGGAGTGCGTCCACCTGCGGTTCCCAGAACGTCGAGTCACCACCGACAGCGGGAAGGAAGAGCACCAACGACGGACGTCTCTTGCTCATGAGAACCTCCATGTTCACCAAGCGTGAACACAGACATTCAACCGCTGGAAATGGCTCTCATGCAACTGGGGGGGCGGAGCGGATTTTCAGGTAGTGTTCACGCCGCGCTGGACTGAATTTTTCAATGGCATAGCGCAGCATCGTCCTCGGCATCTCCCACGCATGTCGGTCGAGGAAGGTTTCCTCCGCTGTCCGGTCCCTGTTGCCCACCTCGCGCAGCATCCAGCCCACCGCCTTGTGCATCAGGTCGTGCGGGTCGTGCAGCAGCACGCCGGCCAGCTTCAGCGTGTCCGTGAAGTCCCCCGCGCGGATGAACGCCAGCGTCGACATGATGGCGATTCGTCGCTCCCACAGCACCGGCGAGCCCGCCCAGCCGTAGAGCAGCGGTTTCAGCTCGGGATGCTCGAGCAGGTACTCGCCGATGAGCCGAGGCGCCACCGTGTCCACCAGGTCCCAGTTGTTCATCCTCGACAGGTGCTCCCGGCAGAACTCGAAGAGGCGCCCTCGTCCCGCCTCGTCCGCCCTCGCGAACCGCTCCACCAGGATGACGAAGCCGGTGAACCGGTGCTCGTGCACCTCGCTCCGCAACAACTCGCTCACCTGCTCCAGGGGGAGGTCCTTGTGGCGACGGGCAATGCGCCGCTGCTCCGGCACCGTCACCCCGAGGAACACGTCCCCTTCCCCGTACTCCCCCGGGCCCGTCTTGAAGAACCTCGGAAAGAAGGCCGCCTTCTCCGGATCGGCTGCCCGCGCCAGCTCGTCGATGAGGGTCTCGAGGGACATGTCTCTCACACGGGCCGGAGGACGAAGATGCTGTCGAGGCGGATCTCCCCTCGCTTCCGCGGAGCCTCCACCTGGTAGTCGAAGTCGAAGACCTCCAGCACCTGGAGCCCCGCCCTCCGGAACAGGCGCCGGGCCTGTGTCAGGTCATACGTGCGGAAGTACCAATGCGTCTCGATGAGCAGGTTCTTCCCCGGCCCGGTAATCCGCAGCCGGTTGCGCATGGCCGAGCGTCTCAGGCGCCGGTCCGGCAACCCCTCGTGGGTGTTGCACACCACCGTGTCCTTCCCCAGCTTCTCCACCCAGCGCTCGTGCTCCGCCTTCCTCCGTTCGTAGTCCGTGAGGTGGAAGCCGAGCACGTACAGGCCCTCGGGATGGAGCAGCCGCCGCGTCCCCTCCAGGTGCTCCAGCGCCGCCTTCTCGCTGTCCAGGTAGCGGAACGTGGACACCAGGTTGAACGCCAGGTCCACCCGCCCCTCCAGCTCCGGCCGGAAGAAGTCCTCCATCCGTGACGGGTAGAGCCGCACCCTCCGGCGCTCGGCCGGAGTCAGCCGCTGGCGCGCGTGCGCCAGCATCTTCTCGGAGATGTCGTAGCCCACCACCTGCAGGCCCCGGCGCGCGGCCTCCGCCACCAGCCGGCCCGCTCCGCACGCGGGCTCGAGCAGCCTCTTGCCTCCCGTCCCGTAGCGACGGCTCACCTCCAGCAGGAAGTCCAGCTCCCGCTCGGTGTCCGTTCCAAAGATGGCCTCGTAATACTCGGGGTGGTCGTACCAGTCGGAGCGTCGTTCCATGGGGCCGGGTGCCGCGCCCTCGCGGCGGCGCGCATCCTCGGCCCTGCCCGCTGAAAATCAAGCCGGGGACCACTCGCGTGCCCCGGCTCCCCTCACGCCCTACCGCTCTTCCCGGTCCAACAGCTTCCCGGCGAGCCGGATGAGGTCCGTCTCCGTGAGGATGCCCACCAGCCGGTCTCCATCCTCCACCACCGGCACGCACCCGAACTTGTGGTCGAGCATCTTGTGGATGGCCTCGCGCACCGAACTCCGCGGCTTCAGCGTCTCCACCGAGCGCGTCATGATGTCCCGCACCTGCTGGGGCGGCGCTCCCGGCGCCCGCTCCTGACGCGCCAGTGCTCGAATCAAATCCCGGTGGCTCACCAGCCCCACCAGCCTCCCGTCCTTCACCACCGGAAGGTGACGGATGTCGTACTCGGCCAGCAGGTCATCCCCCCGGACGATGTCGTCGTCCTCCTTCAGGGTGACCAGGTCCCGGGTCATCAGTTCCTCGACGGTCAGCATGGTGTCCTCCCTGTCGTTCCCACGAACAGGGTGGACCCTCGCGGTGCCCCATGCACCCGTGGGGGCATCCGAGCGGCCCAGCGCTGCTCGTTCCGGCCGCTCATACCATGGCCGTTGGCCCCGCTGGACCGCGAGCGTGCGCTCAGTGTCCGGGGAACTCCGCCACCTGTGACAGCGCCAACATCAGCAGCAGGCCCGCCGCCAGCGCCACCAGGTTGCGCCCCCGGTTGTCCTTCCCGTGCCGGTTCACGTGCGGCAGCAGGTCCGACACCGACACGTACAGGAAGGTGCCCGCGGAGAAGGCCAGCGCCCTCGGCGCCAGCGCCTCGAAGCGCAGCACCGTGTCGAAGGCGATGTACAGCAGCGCCCCCACCGGCACCATCAGCCCGTACACCACCGACAGCCCCAGGATGCTCCTCGAGCTCTTCCCCTCCGCCTTGAGGATGGACGCCAGCGACAGCGACGAGGGCACCTTGTGCGAGGTGATCGCCAGCAACGCCATCAGCCCCACCCCCTCCTTCACCGCCGAGCCCAGCGCGATGCCGTCGAACAGCGTATGCGCCGACAGCCCCAGGAACGCCGTCAGCCCCAGCGTGCGCCCGTGCACGTGCTCCTTGCACTCCGGCGGCTCCTCGCACGCATGCGTCAGCACGTACCGCTCCAGCACCATCAGGAAGACGAACCCCGCGGGCACCAGCGCGAACGCCCAGAACCCTCCCCCGTGGTACGCCTCCGGCAGCATGTGGAAGAACGCCGCCCCGAACATCACCCCCGCCGCGAACGCCAGGAACGTCACCAGCTTCGTCGGCGCCCGCGTCAGCACCACCGCCAGCGCTCCCACGACGGCGCCCAGCAGGATGATCAACGAATAGGAGGAGAGGGCTACCGCGAAAGGCATGGGGGGCCCGACACCTAGCACAGAATCCCCTCCAGTGTAGGGGGGTGGCGCTGGCTTGACGGTGTAGACCCTCACCCCAGCCCTCTCCCAGAGGGAGAGGGGGCATACTCGGGGTTCAACCCGGGGCCCGAGCGACCCTCACCCCGACCCTCTCCCGGCGGGAGAGGGAGATCAGGCCCGGGGCGTGACGGGGGGGGCCGACTGGGCTTGCTCCCCCGCCGGCGGCTGCTGCACCACCTGCCTCGGCTCGGTGCGCGTGGTCGGTAGCCACTCTGGCCTCGCTCGCAGGTACACCATCATCTTCTCCCTCACCAGGGCCCGTAGATCGAACAGGACCCCCGGAGGAGCGCTCACCAGCACCCGCACCTTCAGCGTCCGGTCCAGCACGTCCTCCACCACCACGTTGCCCACCCTCCCATCCCACAGCTCCTTCCCCTCGTTCTCCAGGATGCGCCGCAGCTCCGCCCTCAGCGCCTCCATGTCCGCGGTGAAGTCCACCAGCAGCTGCACCGGGCCCAGCATGCTCTGCCCCCCCTTGCTCCAGTTCTGGAAGGACTTGTCCAGGAACTGCGAGATGGGCACCACCAGCCTCCGCTCGTCCCACACCTTCACCACCACGTACGTCAGGGTGATCTCCTCCACCGTGCCGAACTCGTTCTCCACCACCACCTGATCCCCGATCCGGATCGGCTGCGTGATGGACAGCTGGATGCCCGCCAGCAACGACGAGATGGACTTCTGCGCCGCCAGACCGATGACGAGGCCCGCGATTCCCGCCGACGCCAGCAGCGACACCCCCACGTTGCGCACCGTCTCGAACTGCATGAGCAACAGCGCCGCCGAGATGATGTAGGTCGCCGCCTCGAAGACGCTCCGCAGCACCACCAGCTGCGTGTGCAGCCCTCGCGCTCGCGCCGCGTCCTTCGGCTCCTTCGTCACCGTCTGCTGGACGAACTGCGACGTCACCCGCAGGAAGCGCAGCAGGAACCACGCCACCGCCACGATGATGAACGAGGTCACCAGGTGCGTCGCCACGAACTGCGCCGTGGGCGGCAGTTGCAGCAGCGCCGTCCCCAACGCTCCCAGCAGCGCGAAGTACAGCAGCTTCAGCGGCCCCTGCCCCGCCGGCACCAACGCGTCATCCCACGTCACCCGCGTCCAGCTCGCCAGCCTCGCCATCAACGCCAGCGACAGCCGCTCCAGCACCATGGCCAGCAGCCCCGCCAGCACCACCGTCATCAACAGCCCCAGCCACCTCCAGGGCTCCAGCCCCAGCACCACCCGCTCGAAGAGCACCGTCGGCACCGGGACCCCCAGCACCTCCGGCTCGTACGAGTCGTAGATGGCGTCGATCGCCTTCACCGTCGACTGGCTGAACACCCACACCCGCGCACCTTCGTCGACCGTCACGCGCGACAACTGGATGGGGTAGCGGTTCTTGCCCGCCGTGAGGACGGTGAGCTTCTCGAAGCGGCCGTCCTCCGGGTCTCCCTCCGGCTCCTTGCTCAGGTTGTCGAGCACCTCCGGCGCCAGCTTGTCGTCCAGGATGAGCCGCAGGCGCCAGGCCAGGCGCGCCCCCTCCTTCTTCTGCTCGGACGTGGGGAGGTAGTCCAGGTCCAGGTAGTGCGCCGCCAGCGGGTAGTCGCCCCGCTGGGCCGCGGTGAAGAAGCCATTGGCGGCGGTGTAGGGTGTCTGCCGGTCCACCGTGGACGGGGGAGCCCCCAGCCCGGCGTTGAAGGCCTGGGCCTCCGGCAGCAGCACGAGGGACAGCAGCACGCACAGTCCGGTCAGAGCGCGACGCATGGGCGCCTCTTACTGCGCCTCCCTGACCCATCCGGCAACACCTATGTGTATGTTCCGGCAGCCCGCCCGTCCTGCAAGGTACCTGCCGGAACATCCCTCCCCTGGATTCCAATGGGACGGGAAACCCTTGGTGTCATAGGGATCCGTAGGCTAGAAGAGGCCCCCCAGGAAGAGGTCGCCGTGCAAGAGAAGCGAAAAATCCTGCTCATTGACGACAGCGAGATCACTCTCGCCATGGAGAAGGCCGTGCTGGAGGCGCGCGGCTATGAGGTCGTCGCCACCTCCACGTTGATGGAGTTCGAGAAGACCCTGCAGACGTGGAAGCCGGACCTCATCCTCACCGACATCCACATGCCCGAGGCCAAGGGCACCGACATCTGCCGGACGTTGAAGAACGAGTACGGCACCCAGGACATCCCCATCATCCTCTTCTCCAGCCTCCCGGACGACGAGCTGAGCAAGCTGGCCGAGCAGGTCGGTGCCGACGGCAGCCTCTCCAAGGTGAACGGGCTGGAGAAGATGGGCGAGAAGATCGACGAGCTGGTGCAGAGCATCATCTGGTGACGCGGTGAGACGGCTCCTCCCCGGACTGGTCCTGCTGGCGGCGCTCTCGGGATGCACACGCAAGGAGTCGGCCCCGGCGCGCACGGAGGCTCCGGGCGCCGTCCTCTTCTTCTCCGCCGATACCCGCGGCTACCTGGGCCCCTGCGGTTGCAGCGAGAACATGCGCGGCGGCATCGCGCGCGCGGCCTTCCAGATTCAAGAGGCGCGCAAGGGCCCGCTGCCCGTCCTCTACGTGGACGGCGGTGACAGCCTCTTCGGCGCCCCCACGCTCCAGCCGGAGCAGGTGCCCCAGGAGGAGAGCAAGGCCCGGGCGCTCGCCGAGGCCATGAAGCGCATGGGCCTGACGGTGCGCGCGGTGGGCGAGCTGGACGACACGCGCGGCGCCGACTTCCGCCGCGGCCTGGGACTGCCCGAGCTGGAGCCCGGCGGGGTGAAGGTGCTGCCCGCCGGCAAGCGCGAGGTGGGCGTGGTGAGCGCCTCGGACGCGGCCGGACTGAAGCAGGCCAGCGCCAGGGCGCGCGCCCAGGGCGCCGACTTCGTCGTGGGCCTCTTCCACGGCACCCTCGAGGAGGCCCAGCGCGCCACCGCCACCCCGGAGCCGGGCGTGGACCTGGTGCTCGCCACCCACACCGCCTCCGAGTTCGACGGCGAGCAGAACAGGCTGGCGCGTGACGCGGTGCCCGTCGTCGGACTGCAGAGCAAGGGCCGCTCGCTGCTGCGCGTGGACCTGGCCTACGGCGCGAAGCCGGGCCCCTTCACCCCGCAGAAGACGGCCGAGGACACCGAGCGCGAGGCCGCCTCCATCGACCGGCGCATGGAGCTGCTGGACAAGGAGATCAACCTCCCCGGCATCGACCCCAACCTCAAGCGCCTCAAGCAGCAGAAGCGCGAGGAGCTGGTGGCGCGCCGTCAGGCCCTCCTCACCACGCCGGTGACGGCCACGGGCGACTCGGACTCCTTCTCCGTGCGCTTCGTCCCCCTGGAGTCCACCCTCGCCTCGAGCCCGGAGGCCATGGCGGTGGTGAACGCCTATGACGCGGACGTGGGGAAGATGAACCTGGAATGGGCGAAGGCCCACGGCCAGGACTGCCCCGCCCCCGCGAAGGGCCAGGCCGCCTTCGTGGGCAGCGCCGCCTGCGCCGACTGCCACAAGGAGTCCTTCCCGGTGTGGGAGGCCTCCAAGCACCACCGGGCCATCGAGACGCTGAAGGAGGTGGGCAAGCAGCACCACCTCAACTGCACCGGCTGCCACGTCACCGGTTGGGAGCAGCCCGGTGGCGTGTGCCGCCTGGACAAGATGGCCGGCCGCGAGCACGTGGGCTGCGAGAGCTGCCACGGCCCCGGCTCGCTCCATGTGGAGGACCCCTCCACCGACAACATCACCGCCCGCCCTGGCCAGGCGGTGTGCGTCACCTGCCACAACCGGGAGAACTCTCCCCACTTCGACTTCGCCACCTACGTGCCGAGGATCCTCGGCCCCGGCCATGGCCAGCCACAGGAAGTGAAGCCGAAGCCCTAGAACACGTCACGGGGGTGCGTTTCTTCCCGCCGGGACCATCCAGGGAGAGAATAGGCTGTCTGGACGCTTGTTCCAGGTTCGCCCCAAGCGTCGAATACTTGACCTTCAAACCACTCGCCCGGCCCTCCCGGTAGCCGAAACCCCAGGTGACCATGCCGCACTTCAGCCTGCTCCTCCTGGTCCTCACCTCGGTCCCGACTCCCCAGGACGCGCTGACGATGCCCCCGCCGCCACCCGGCATGCGGGTGCTCGGCACCGAGGACAAGCAACTGCTGCTGGGCTCCGCCGAGGAGCCCGAGGCCACGCCCGAGGAGGACCCGGAGGAGGTGGAGCCCGAGTCCACCGAGCTCGAGGAGATGCGGGCCCTGGAAGGCGCCACGTTGGATCCGGGCGCCCGGCCCAACGCCGAGGTGCTCCAGTCGCTGCGCCGCCTGGGCCTGGCCAACCCGCTGCGCCAGCGCATGCTGGACGCGCTGGAGGAGCCCACCTTCCGCGAGGACGAGGCCGAGGCCGAGCTGTCCCTCATCACCGACGTGGCCAGCTTCGACGTCTCGCGCATCCAGGGCAAGTACGACATCCCCGTGGAGATGCAGCCGCTGGTGGCCCAGTACATCCAGTTCTTCCAGGGCCCGGGCCGCAAGTGGTTCCGCAAGTGGATGGAGCGCTCCACCCGCTACCTGCCGGTGATGCAGCCCATCCTCGAGGCCAACGGGCTGCCTCGCGACACGGTGTACCTGGCGATGATCGAGAGCGGCTTCTCCACCAACGCCTACTCGTGGGCGCATGCCTCCGGGCCCTGGCAGTTCATCTCCAGCACCGGCCGCCAGTACGGGCTGCACCAGGACTTCTGGGTGGACGAGCGGAGGGATCCCATCAAGGCCACCACGGCCGCCGCGCGCTACCTGAAGGACCTCTACAACGAGCTGGGCCACTGGTACCTGGCGTGGGCGGGCTACAACACGGGCAGCGGCCGGGTGCGCAGGATGGTGGAGCGCCTGGGCACCAAGGACTTCTGGGTGATCTCCGCCCCCGAGGAGAAGGGGCTGGCGCTGGAGACGCGGCACTACGTGCCCAAGCTCATCGCCGCGGCGCTCATCTCCAAGCACCCCACCGCCTTCGGCTTCGACGAGAAGGACTTCGCCTACGAGCCGGCCCTCTCCTTCGACGAGGTGAAGATCAACGACGCCACCGACCTGGACGTCATCGCCCGGGCGGCCGGCGTGGACGTGAAGGAGGTGCAGGAGCTCAACCCCGAGCTGCGGCGCTGGTGCACCCCGCCGGCGAGCGCGAAGAACCCGTACACCCTGCGCCTGCCCAAGGGCTCGGCGGAGCGCTTCGCGGAGAACTTCGCCCGCATCGCGCCCAAGGAGCGGCTCACCTTCCGCGTCCACAAGGTGCGCAAGGGCGACACGCTGTCGCAGATCGCCCTCAAGTACGGCAGCGCGGCCGAGGCCATCCTGCAGATGAACCGGCTCAAGAGCGTGAAGACGCTCCGGCTCAACGCGGAGCTGGTCATCCCCGTGCCGAACGGGCGCGGAGGCGGCGAGGGCACGGGGCAGAACAGCGCGCTGGCGCGCAAGGTGGCGCAGGCGCGCAGCAGCGGCGTGACGGTGCTGCGCCCCGAGGACGAGGTGCCGGCGGGCACGCCTCGCGGTCCGGTGGCCACGGGCCCCATCAAGACGGAGGTCATCAACGGCCGCAAGCGCGTCACCTACGGCGTGCAGTCGGGTGACAGCCTGTGGGCCATCGCCCAGCGCTTCCAGGTGAACGCGGAGGACATCCGCAAGTGGAACAACCTGTCGGCGCGCACCAGCAAGCGGGCGCTGAAGGTGGGCTCGGTGCTGTACGTGTATCCGGACAACGCCCCCAAGCAGGTGGAGGAGCGCGCGGGCACCGTCATCGCCCAGCGGGCCCCGGCCGGCAACGCGGGCCGCCCCGGCACCGTGCACGAGCTGGCCGCCGGTGAGTCCATCTGGAGTGTCGCCCAGCGCTACGGGGTCACTGTCGAGGACATCAAGCGCTGGAACAACATCAAGGACACCACCCGCCTCCCCACCGGCCTGCGCCTCGTGGTGAAGGCGCCGTAGCCAAAGGGAGGGAGTCCCTCAGCCCGTCACCTGCGTCCTGGCCTCGCCGCTTCCGGCTTCCTCCGAGAGCTGCCTGACGAGCCGACGGCGGACCACCTCGATGTGCTCGCGGAAGAAGTAGAGATTCTCCGCGTACGACAGGGGCGTGGGAATCCGGTTCACCGCGCGCTCGGTCTCCTCGAGCCGCTTCAGCATGTCCTCGAGCATCTGCCGTCCGGGGTTCTCCTCGAGCTGGAGCTCGATCTCCTTCAGGCGCGTGTACCACCGGAAGATGCGGGAGCGGACCCGCCACAGGAACAGCGCCGGCACGGCCCGTCCAAGGGGCACTACCACGGCGATGATCGGCACGAGCATCACCCAGAGCCGGTCGACGAGGTTCGCGGCCCAGAAAGGCAGGTAGCGTTGCAGGAACGGAACGCCGGCCTGGTAGTAGCGGCGGGCCTCGTCGCTGAGCGGGAAGCCGGTCTCGAGCGGCGCGGGGAATTCACCCGAGCGGTCGAGCAACCCGGCGCTGCCGTGGAGCTCACTCGCGGCGCGCATGAGCAGGTACGCGAGCGCCGGATGCAGCGTGTCCCGCGCCAGGAGGTTCGCGGTCGGCGCGAGCAGCACCACGTCATGCTCCGGAACGTCCGCCGCGAGATTGAAGACGCCCCGTGGCAGCACCAACTTCGACAGGTACGGGTACTTGCGGACGTAGGCATCGGCGCGCGCGAAGCTGAGCAGCCGCACGCCGGGGGCCGCGGCGAGCTTCTGGATCGGCGGTGACTCCGCGGGGGCGACGAGGAACACCGCGTCGACGCCGCCCTGCTTGAGCTGCTCGATGGCCTGGTCGCGCTCCAACGGCAGCAGCTCCGTCGGAGCCTGGTCCGCGCCATTGGCCGCCAGGAGCGTACGGGCCAGCGCGTGCGTCCCACTCTCGGCCGCCCCGATCGCGATGCGCCTGCCCTTCAGCCCGCGCACGTCCTCGATGGGCTCGCCCCGGTAGAAGACCCACAGTGGCACGTACGAGAGGCTGCCGAGCGACACGATGCGCGCCGCGTTCTCCCCGCCCGCCGTGCCACCCTGCACGAACGCGACGTCCGTCTCCGCGTCGTCCGCGGAGAGGAGCTCGACACTGGTGACCGAGCCCTTCGTCGGGCGGATCTCCAACGTGACGCCGTGCCGGGCGAGGACCTCCTGGTACTTCCGCGCGAAGTAACGGAAGCCCCCCTCGTCCTGAGCCGTCGCGACGACGAGCTTCTTCGGTGGCGCGGGCTTGACGAAGTAGAACGTCACGGTGAATGCGGCGGCGATGATGAGCACCGTGGGCGCGAGCGTGAGCAACAGGTCGCGCCGCACCGTACGCCTGAGCTGTTCCTTGATCGTATCCGTCGTCATGATGTGTGCATGCCCATGGGCAGTTCGAGTGTGAAGGTGGCCCCCAGCCCCGGGCCGGGGCTGCTGCAGGAGAGCCGGCCTTTCATCTCGGTGGCGGCCAGGGCGCTGATGTGCAGGCCAAAACCGTGGCCCGTCTTCTTGGTGGTGAAGCCCTGGGAGAACAGGCGCGCCAGGTTCTCCGGGGCGATGCCGACGCCGTTGTCCGTCATCTCGATGAGCAATCCCCCGCCCTCGGGCGCGCGCCGCACGTGGATGGTCAACCGCTTGTCCTGTTGCGCGCTGTCCACCAGCGCGTGCCGGGCATTGCTCAGCAGGTTGATGAGGATCTGCAGCAGCTTGTGCCGGTCGACGTAGATGGGGGGCACATCGGCGTAGTCCCGCACGATGTGGATGGCCAGCCGCTCGAAGGAGACGGCGTGCAGCCGCAGGGCCTCGTCGATGAGCTGGGGCACGTCCATCCGCTCCACCGCGCCCGCGGGACGCGCGTGCTTCTGCTGCATGCTGACGATGGACTTGACGTGCTCCACGCTCAGGCCCAGCGCGTTCATCTCCTGGAGCATGGCCTGCCGCTCCTCCGTCAGCTGGTCGGACACCGCGATGAGGTAGGCCGGCAGCTTCTGGCCCTGGGGATCCTGGGAGAGGAAGAGGGCGATGTCCGTGGTGTGCTCGCGCAACAGGTTGGCGGCCTTGGCCAGGCCGGTGACGCGCGAGTTGCGGAGCCGGTCGGTGACGAGGCTGGTGGAGATGTTCACGCTGTTGAGGGTGTTGCCCACGTTGTGGAGCACACCGGTGGCGACCTCGGCCATGCCCGCCTGGCGCGAGACATCCACCAGGGAGCGGTGCATCTCTCCCATCCGGGCCTCGGCCTCCTTGCGGAGGGTGATGTCGTGGCCGAAGAGGGTCACCCCCGCCGTCCGGCCGCCCTCGACCAGGATGGGATGGAGGCTGAAGTCCAGCACGGTGGGGGAGCCCTCCAGCTCGAACGTCTCCTCGACGCGCAGACGCTGGCCCTGAAGCACATGGTCGAAGTGGGCCTTCCAGATCACGAGCCGCTCCTGCGACCCGTAGTGGAGGATCGGCTGCCCCAACTCGAGCTCCTTGCCGAGCAGCTTCCGGTAGAAGCTCTTCATGGCCGAGTTGGCGGCCACCACGCGCCCCTCGGTATCGAGCGAGACCACGAGGTCATCGGTGCTCTCGATGATGCTGCTCAGCTTGCTCTCGCTGCCGCGAAGCTCCTTCAAGATCCGCTCGAGCGATTGGTGGGCCGCTTCCCGCGTGGTGCTATGCAGCGAGCCCAGTCCCCAGGCGGCCACGTAGGAGATGCCCGCGAAGACGTGCCGGCCCCAATAGCGTGTGAGGGAGAAGGGCTCGGGGGTGATGCCGAGCTGCGTGCGGTAGAACGGGTGCACCCCGGTCATGACCACGGCGTAGAAGAGCGTGTAGACCAGCCCCTGGCGCGGCCCCAACAGGTACACGGCCAGAGCGGGCAGCAACATGTTCGCGGCCTGCACACTCCCTTCGAAGCCCTGCTTGCTGCCGAAGACGCCTCCCACGAAGCCGACCGTGAGGGTCGCCAACAGGAGCATCGCCGGAGCATCTCGCGTGGTGGCCCTGCGCGCGGTCACCAGCGTCGCCGCGTACCCCAGGCCCGCGGTGACACCTGGGAGCGTGGGAAGCGGCGAGAACAGCGAGAACGCCATGTACAACACGGCGAACGCCAGCATGAAACACGCGGAGCCCACGAGCACCCGGTGGCGGACGAGGTCCGAGGGCGGCACATCGCGCAGGGACTCCGAGAGGAAGAAGTCCAGCCAGCGCAGGAGCCCCGGGGGCTTCACGATGGGCCTGGGAATGTCCTGGCTTGTCGCGGGAGATGAATGAATCGCCATGTCGGGAGGAGCGGCCGGCGGTGGAGAAGCCCCCGATCACCCCATGTCACATTCTGAACGGGTTCCAGCCTCTCCAGAAAAGGTCGGGCAGGCAAGGGAGAGCCAGGTCTCCCCTGCTCCGCCAGCGCGTCTCAGTAGGAGGGTGGCGTATACCGGGAGACGGACGCGCGGGGCGCATCGCCGAGCGAGCCTCCCGTCAGCAGCACCTGCCCGGTGTGCAGCAGCGTCTCGGCGGAACCCGGGCCGTTCCCCGGCAGCCAGCCCGCGAAGAGCCACCAGTTCGAGCCCGGCTCATACAACTCGGCTTCCGGCACGGTGAGACCCTCGCCGTTGTCACCACCCGAGATGAGCACCTGGCCCGAGTAGAGCAGGGTCGCGTGGTGGCCCTCGCGGGCAAATCCCAGGGGGACGGCATTGGTCCACCGGTCGTTGAAGGGATCGTAGATGGCGGCCAGATGGGTGGGGCTCGGACCCGAGGTGCCGCCCGTCACCAGCACCGAGCCCGAGTAGAGCCGCGTCGCGGTGTGCTTGTAGTGAAGCGACGGCATGGGGCTCACCAGCCTCCAGGTGCCGGTGGCCGGGTCGTACAGCTCCGCGCTCGCGAGCGCGCCCTCGTTGCCGTTGAAGCCGGCAATCACCAGCACCTCGCCCGAGTAGAGCTTCGTCGCGGTGTGCCACATGCGCGCCTTGATCATGGAGCCCGTGGGGCTCCAGGTGCCAGTGGCCGGGTCGTACAGCTCCGCGCTCGTGGAGCCAGGGTTGGAGGTGAAGGTGAAGCCGCCCGTGACCAGCACCTTGCCCGAGTCGAGCAGGGTCGCGGTGTGCCAGGCACGAGGCGTGTTCAGGCTCCCCGTGAAGCTCCAGGTGCCGGTGGCCGGGTCATACAGCTCCGTGGTGGCGTTCGTGGGCAGACCGGAGGCATGGCCGCCCACCACCAGCACCTGACCCGAGCCGAGCGGCGTCGCCGTGTGGCTCGCGCGTGCCAGATTCAGGGAGCCCGTGGGAGACCAGCTGTTCACGTACGGGTCATACACCTCCGCGCTCGCGGTGAGGCCGGAAGTGGCGCTGCCGCCCGCCACCAGCACCGAGCCGGTGGAGTTGAGGAGCGTCGCGGTGTGGCTCTTGCGCGCGGTGCTCATGGGCGCGTCGGAGGTCCACTTGCCCACCCAGGCCGGGACCGCGTCCGCCCGCATCGCCAGTGACGATGAGACTCCAGGGGTGGAGGGCTCCTCCCCAGGCTGGCAGCCACCCACGAGGGATACCACTCCAGCCATCACCCATGACAATCGGCTCGTTCTGCGCATGATGTCTCCGCTTGGAAGAGTGCAGCCCCCGCACCATATAGAGTTCACCCCGCCATGCGCCTCATCACACTCTCCATCCCCCTCTTCTTCGTCCTGATGGGCATCGAGTGGCTGGCCGGGCGTCTCCGGAACCGGCGCGTGTTCCGAGGCCCGGATGTCTTCGCGAACCTCTCGCTGGGGTCCGCCCAGACGGTCTTCAACGTCGTGGCCGTGGGACTGCTGGCCGGTGCCTACGTGGCCCTCTACGAGCACCGGCTCTTCGACATCCCCTCCTCCGCGCTGGCCTGGACGGGGCTGATGCTCGGCGTCGACTTCGCCTACTACTGGTTCCACCGCGCCTCGCACCGCATGAACCTGGCCTGGGCGGCGCATGCCCCCCACCACCAGAGCGAGGACTA
The DNA here is from genome assembly GCF_016887565.1 of Archangium violaceum. Classification (NCBI taxonomy): domain Bacteria; kingdom Pseudomonadati; phylum Myxococcota; class Myxococcia; order Myxococcales; family Archangiaceae; genus Archangium; species Archangium violaceum. The sequence continues at coordinate 3,038,717 of NZ_CP069396.1, read as the reverse complement.
CAACCTGGCCGTGGCCCTGCGGCAGGGACCCATCCAGCCGCTCTTCTCGCGCGTCTTCTACCTGCCGCTGGCGTGGCTCGGCTTCTCACCGGTCATGTTCGCCACCGCGGCGGGGCTCAACACGCTCTACCAGTTCTGGGTGCACACCGAGCTCATCGGCAAGCTCGGGCCCCTCGAATGGGTGCTCAGCACGCCCTCGCACCACCGCGTGCACCACGCCTGCAACGGCCGCTACCTGGACAAGAACCACGGCGGCATTCTCATCATCTGGGACAGGCTGTTCGGCACCTTCGAGCCCGAGGTGGAGCCGGTCACCTACGGCACGGTGAAGCAGGTCCGCACCTTCAACCCGCTGCTGGCCGCCATCACCCCCTTCCGGGAGCTCGCGGCCCTGTCCTGGAAGGCGCCCCGGCCGCTGGACAAGCTGAAGGTCTGGTTCATGCCGCCCGAGTGGCGCCCGGCGGGCGTGGACGCTCCGGCCTCGGAGCCCGTGGCGGGGAGGGCCCGGTTCGACGTGCCCATCCCGCGCCGGGTGGCGCTCTACGTCGGCATCGTGGGCGTGCTGACGCTGCTGCTCACCGTGCTGTTCCTGGGCCGGGGCGCGTCGTTGCCCCTGCCCTCGCGGCTCGCGTTCGCGGCCTGGTTCCTGGCTTCCATGGGAGGACTGGGAGGCGTGCTGGAGGGCAGGCGCTGGGGGCGGTGGGTCGAGGCGGTGCGGCTCGCGGCGGCGCCATTCGTGGTGGCGCTGCTGTAGCCCCGAGGGCTCAACGCGAGAGGGGAAGCCGGAGGCTGAAGGTGGAACCCTCACCCAATGTCGACTGCGCGGTGAGCGAGCCCCCGTGGAGCCGCGCGAGCGCCCCGGCGATGTACAGGCCCAGTCCATGGCCCTGCCCCCCGGCGACCTCCGCGCGGTGGAACCGGTCGAAGACGTTGGGCAACTCCGAGGCCGCGATGCCGACGCCCCAATCGCGCACCTGGACGATGGCCAGCCCGGGTGAGAGGGAGAGCGTCACCTCGACACGCCGTGCCTCTCCCCCGTACTTCACCGCGTTGGAGATCAGGTTGTTGAGGATGTAGCGCACGCGCTCGGCATCGAAGGAGAGCTCGACCCGCTGCTCCGGCCCCTTCAGGAGGAAGTCCACCTGCGGTTGGAGCTCGCGCCATTCCTGGACCACCTCCTGGAGGAACGCCGCGACATCCCCGGGCTCCAGCCGCAGCGCCAGCTTGCCCTCGGACAGGCGCGCCGCATCGAGGATGGAGGTGACGAGGGTATTCATCCGGTCCAGCTGGCGGAGGATGGTCTCCGTGAACCGCTTCTCATCGGAAGTGCTCTTCTTCCCCTGCTTGCGCAGCAGCAGTTGGGCGTTGAGCCGCGCCGAGCTCAAGGGCGTCTTGATCTCATGGGCGACCCAGTTGAGCATCTCCTCGCGCACGGTTCCGCTGGAGCGGTCCACGCGGGACCCCCCGGGCACGACCTCATTGCGAGGCTCGGCGGCGGGACGCGAGCCCAACACCTTCCGCACGGTCTCCTCGAAGGTCTCGAGCTCCACCGGCTTGGAGAGGAAGACATCGGCCTCTTCCAGGCCCTTGGGGTTCGCGGCACTCAGCAACAGGAAGGGGACCGTCTCGAGCCGGGCATCGGCACGCAGCGCCCGGAGCAGCTCCACGCCCGTGCGCCGGGGCATCATGTGGTCACTCACCACCAGGTCCGGCCGTTCCGTCCGGGCCAGCAGGAGGGCCTCTTCCCCATTGTGTGCCCGCAGGGCGCGATGACCCAGGTCCTCCACCACCTGGGCGAAGATCTCGAGCATGGCCTCTTCATCCTCCGCGATGAGGATGAGGCTCATCTCGACTCCCCAGCGGCGCTTCCTCCAACAGGCCGGGCCTGGCCCGTCAGCAGACCCTCGACCGAGCGCATCGGCGCCAGGACCCGGATGCCCGCGTCGTTGATCTCGAACTCGCGCAGGTTCCCGTCGTACTTGCTGTCGCGCATCTTGAGGATGGACATGATGCGGTGGATGCGCCCGCGCAGCTCCACGTAGCGCAACAGCAGCAGGTTCTCACCGAGGATCGCGATGGGCGTGTCGCTGAAATCCAGCTCGGTGCCAGCGATCTTCGACACCTCCTTGGTGAAGAGGGACGTCACTCCCGCGGTCCGGAGATGCACGCTCAAGGCGGCCAGGAAGGTACGCCGCCGCTCCGGGTCCGCGATGGAGAGCTCGAGCTCCGTCAGTCCGTCGATGACGAGCCGCTGGATTCCCTGACGCGTCACCTCCCGCAGGATGCGAT